>NZ_JAFLRF010000036.1:0-38322 GCF_017315705.1 Trinickia mobilis
AGTTGGAGAATCTCGACGCCCATCCAGCGCCCGCAGGCGAGCAGCACGGCCGAGATCGAGATCAGCTTGACCGCGAAGGGCAGCGTCTGGTCCTGGATCTGCAGCACGGTCAACACCAGCGACACGACGACCCCGAGCACGGTCGCGACCGCCAGCGCCGGCGCCGACAGCAGCGCGGCGAGCAGCAGCCCTTGTTGCAAATAGAAGATCGGGTCCATGAGGGTCAGCTCTGATACGACAGTACGAGCGCGTGGAGCAGCCGTCCCCAGCCGTCGAGGATCACGAACAGCAGGATCTTGAGCGGCAGCGACAGCATCATCGGCGACACCATCTGCATGCCGAGCGCGAGCAGCAGGTTGGAGACCAGCAGGTCGATCACGACGAACGGCACGGCGAGCAGGAAGCCGATCTCGAAGGCGGCCAGCAACTCCGAGACGACGAATGCGGGAATCAGCACCGGCCAGTCGCGTTCGCCTATGGCGCGCGCGCGCTCGGGCGGCCAGGCGCGGCTCGCGGCGTCGACGAACAGGCGTCGCTCGTCGCCGCGGCTGTTGCGAAAGAGGAATTCGCGCAACGGGTCGAGGACCGGGGCGAGGCGCTGTACCTCGGCCACGGTGCCGCGTAGCTCGATGCCGGCCGGGGCGGCGGCGATGCGTTCATAGCGCGCGAAACAGTCCTGCGCGACGGGCGCCATGATGAACAGGGTCATCGCGAGCGCGATGCCGTTCAGCGCGATGGTGGGCGGCGCCTGCTGGACGCCGAGTGCGTTGCGCACGAGGACCAGTACGACGGAGATCTTGAGAAACGACGTCGTCATCGCGACAGCGAGCGGCAGCAGCGCCAGCGCGCCGAGCAGCAGCGCGAGGGCGACCGGATCGGAGGGCAGCATGGCGTGTCCGGGTCAGGCTTGGCGACGGGGCAGCCACCGGGTGATCTGCACGGCGAGCGTGCCGTCGCAGTCGACGAGTTCGCCGTGGCCCACGGGCGCATCGTTCGCTTCGATCGACACGGCGGGCGGCAGTCCCTTGTGCAGTTTCAGATATTGGCCCGCGGCCAGCTCCCGCAGGCCGCCCAGCGTCACATCCAATTCGCCGATCACGAAGCGCAACCGGACCGGCACGCTATCGAGCACCTCCGGCTCCGTTCCGAGGTCGGCGTTGGCGGGAATCGCGTCATCGTCGAGGGTCGTTCCGTGGGGCGCGGGCGAGTGCCCGGCAGGGTTATCGAGGTCGGAGTCGTGTTGCTGTGTCATGGCGATATCGTTGATCTCGATGGTCCGGATGGCGAAAGCGTTGGCGGGGTCGTGCCAGTGCAGCGTCAGCGCCAGCGGCCCGATCCGTACCTGGCCGCGCCCGGCTGAATCGAACGCGGCGGTATCGGGGCGGAGCACGTCGCCGCGCCCCAGCGTTCGCAGGTGACCGGCCGGGAGCGTCAGGCTGCCGGCCACGACGGCGATGCGCGCGGGCAGTGCATCGAACGACGTTGCATGGCTGCGCGGCAGGCGGGTCCAGTGGCCGGCTTCCAGCAGCGAGAGCCACGTGGGCGGCGTCGCGCCGACCAGCACGGCGACGCTCGCGTCGTCGGCGCGGCAGTGAAGCCGCAGCCAGTGCGCGGCGGTGTCGACATGGCTGCCGGGGCCGGGCGGCTTAGGCATCGGGTGGCCGAGCAGGGTCGCGACGGGCTCGGGCAGCAGCGAGAATCCGGCGTCGAGCAGGGCCGCGGCGAGCGCCGCGTCAGTTCCGGCCGAGGCCGGGTCGACGCCGGTCAAGAGCGCGCACAACGGCGCTGCGCCGGCGATGGCGAGCGGCCCGTATGCCGTGTCGACCCGCACCGACGGATGCGGCGCGGGCAGGTGGCCGATGCCGTCGAGCGTCAGCGCGAAAGCGCTCGCTTCGGCGACATGGCGATGTGCGATACGCGTCGATATGTCGACGTCGTCCTGGGCGATGCGCCGGAGCATGGGGGATGGGGTCATGCCGATCCCCGCGGATAAACCGCCACCACGACGCGCAAGCCAAGCCGCCGCGCGAGCCGGCGTTCGAGTCCCACGCGTTCGCGTGCGAGCCAGCGAGCGGCTTCCCGCCTCGCCGCGCGAATCTCGATACGCAGCCCGGACGGCGCGGCGTCGATACGCAACCGCACGTCGCCGAGCGGCGCGAGGCGCAACCGCATCGCGCAGCGCGGCGCGCCTGCCGGCCAACCGAAGCGCGGGGCCGTCGCGTCGGCCACCCGGCACGCGAAGATCGCGGCGATACGCTCGCATCGCACGCGCCGCTCGCACGGCGACGGCACAGGGGCCACCGCCATGCGCCGCATGTCCGCCAGCGGCTGGAGCCGGTGCGCCGTCACCTGCGCAATGGAGCGAGGCGGCAGCTTCACGATGCAGCGCGCCGCGCGATGCGTTCGAGCGCCGCGTCGAGCCGCATCCTCGCGCGCGTCGCCGCATGCAGCACGCGGCGGCAATGGTCGACCTGCGCATCGTGGGCGGCGGCGCCGGCGCGGCAGGACGCCAACGAGCGCACTGCCTCGTCCACCGCGTCGCCGCATCGTGCGTGACGATGGCGCAAGCCGTCGAGCGCAAGGCGTTCGACGACTCGCCCCTCGCAGCCGAACAGCGCCACGGTCCGGTGCTGCTCGACCGCTTCCCGCGCCAGCATGAGCCCATGCTCGGCATCGGCGGCCTGTTCCCGCGCCCGGTCCAGGACGGCTTGCGCCTGCGAGCAAGCGCTCTGTGCGCGACGCTCGCGCATCGCTCGGATGGCGAGTACGCGCTGCAATGCGCGTTGCGCTCGCAACGACAGGCCGCGCGGCGCTTCGTCGAGCTCGTGCGACGCGGGTGTCGACGGCGATTCAAGCGAGGGAAAGGACGTCATGTAATGCCTCCAGGGTGTCGCGCCAGGGGGACGGGCGCTCGGTGTTCTGCCGCAGGAATTCGACGATGTGCGGGTGAAGGGCGATCGCGCGGTCGGCGTCGGCGTTCTCGCCCGGCCGGTATTCGCCCAGTTCGATCAGCAATTCGAGCTCGGCGTGCTTCGCCAGCGAGGCGCGCAATGCCGACGCCGACTGCGCATGGGCATCGTCGATCAGCGCGCGGGCGACGCGGCTCAGGCTCGCGAGCACGTCGACCGCCGGAAAGCGCCCGGCCTCGGCGAGCTTGCGCGACAGCACGATGTGCCCGTCGAGCAGCGAGCGGATCTCCTCGGCGAGCGGATCAGGCGCGTCGTCGCTCTCGGTGAGCACCGTGTAGACGGCGGTGATCGCGCCGGTTTCACGATTGCCCGCGCGCTCGATCAGGCGCGGCAACATCGCATAGACCGACGGCGGGAAGCCGAGGCGCGCAGGCGGCTCGCCGGCCGCGAGCCCGATCTCCCGCTGCGCGCGCGCAAAGCGCGTCAGCGAATCGACCAGCAACAGCGCATGGCCACCCTGCGCGGCGACGTGCTCCGCGATCGCGGTCGCGGTCTGCGCGGCGCGCACCCGTTCGATCGCGGGCCGGTCCGAGGTCGCGCAGACGACGGTCGCGCGAGCCGCAAGCGCCGGGTCGAGTTCGCGTTCGAGGAACTCGCGCACCTCGCGGCCGCGCTCGCCGACGAGCGCGAACACGATCGCATCGGCCGCGACACCGCGGGCAAGCGCCGCGAGCAGCGTCGTCTTGCCGCAGCCGGCCGCCGCGAACAGCCCGACGCGCTGGCCGCGGCCGAGCGTGACGAACGCGTCGAGCGCACGCACGCCGGTCGGCAGCGGGTCGACGATGCGCGGCCGGGCCGACGGCGATGGCGCATCGGCGACAACCGGGCGCGGCTCGGACAGCGGTTCGCCGGGGCCGGCCGGGCCGCCGTCGAGCGGCCGGCCGAAGCCGTCGAAGAGGCGCCCGAACATCCAGTCACCGCACTGGACCGCGTGCGCGCGGCGCAGCGCCACGACTTCGGTCGCCGGCGACAGCCCGTCCATCGGGCCGAGCGGCGACAGCAGGACGTCGTGCTCGCTGAAGCCGACGACCTCGGCCATCAACTCATGCACGCCGCCCGACGGATCGGACAACAGGCACAACTCGCCGATGCATACATTCGGCACGCGCGCGGCGAGCAGCGTGCCGCGCACCTGCAGCAACCTGCCGCGCGGCGTCGCGAGCGGCAGCGTCGCCAGCCGTCGAATGCAGGCGTCGCGCCAGGCCTCGCCGGCGGCACGGATCGCGGCGGTTTCGGCAGCGCCTGCGCTCGCGACGCCGCGGCGGGTAGCGGGATCGGGGCGAAGGCGCATCACCATGGCACGACGATCGGCGGATGGCCGGCGAAGACGACGGCGCGCTCGTCGATCCTGTCGACGGTCATGCCCATGAACGAGCTGCCCGGGTAGAGGCGCACGCCGCTGTCGGTGACGATGAACGGCTCCGCGCCGGCCTGGATCTGCGCCAACGCGAACGGCAGCGACGCAGGCGAGGGTGCTGCCGCGATGCGGTACATGAATTGCAGCGGCGGCAGGCGGCAAGCCTGTGCGCGAAACGCCGCGAGTGCGGCATCGAGACGGGTCTCGGCGGACCCGTCGAGTTCTCCCTCGATGCGCCAATCGCCGGGTGCGGCCACGAGCGTGAGCCGCTCGTCTATCGCGCGTAGTTGCGCGCGCAACTTTTGCGCGCACGCCGCGTCGCCGGCCGTGCGAGCCTCGGCGGCCCGAGGGGCGGGAACAGGTAGCAGCGTGCGCGAGGCAGGTGTCGTCTTCGCGTACGCGAGGGCGCCGATCCCCGCGACCAGCAACAGGGCGGCGACGGCTGACGCGGCGAGCGCGTAAGGCGCCCTGGCCCCATTCGCAGGCTCGGCCGCCGACGGCCGAGCGGCCGGCGCGGACCACGGCGCGTCTTCGGCGACGACGACGAGGTAGACGCCGCCGAGATCGACCGGCGCGCCTGCGGGCAGCGGGGCTGGCTCGCCGGCGTTGCAAAGCGACCAGCGCAATGCGCCCGGCTCGTCGCAAACCAGCGTCGCGTGGTGCGGCTCGATGCCGGGGTCGAGCAGCACCAGATCGTTGTCCGCGTCGCTGCCGATGCGCACGCTCGAAGCGTCGATCGGGAGCGTGGCGCCGCGATGCAGGCCGTTCAGGACACGTAGCTCAAGCATGGCCGTCGGCACGTGAGGCAGGGTGCGCTGCGCAGGCGAAGGCGAAGGCGAAGGCGAAGCTGTGGCCGCGCCGCATCAATCGACGTTCTCCATTCTGTTTTCCAACTGCAAATGGAAGATCGGCTCGACACGTTGCGCGGCCGACAACTCGGTGAACGACAGCACGTGAACATCGAAGAACTCGTCGACGAGCGGCATGCGGATGAGGCGCCGCAGATCCTGCGTCGTGACGATGACGGGGGCGGGCTGCGCGATCGGCTTGCCGGCGAGGTGCCGGCCGATCTGGTCCAGCAGGCTGCGCTGGGTATCCGGGTCGAGCACGAGAAACGCGCCGTGCGCGGTTTCCCGAACCGCGTCGCGCAACAGGCCTTCGAGCTCGGGGTCGATGAGGATGGCGCGCAGCGTCCCCTCGTGCGCGAATTCCGCGCAGATCTGCGGGCCGAGCGCAACCCGCACGTATTCGGTGAGCAGCGCGATATCGCGCTCGCGCGGCGCCCATTCGATGAGGGTCTCGATGATTTGCCGCAGGTTGCGGATCGACACGCGTTCAGCCGCCAGCCGGCGCAGCACGTCGGCGAAGCGCGGCAACGGCAGCGCCTTTTGCAACTGGGCGGCGGCCTCCGGCATCTCGCGCTCGATCCACGCGCTGAGCGCATGCGCTTCCTGGATCGTCACGAAACTCGCCGCATAACGGAACGACACGCGCTCGAAGCACGCGCCGAGATGGTCGTGCGCGGAGCACCGGTGCGCGGCGGGCACGTCGATCGCGTCGGCCTCGTCCTGCGTCAGCCAGAAGTGCGGCGCGAACGGCGCGAGGACGTCGTCGCGCCGCGCGTCGATGCCCGCCTCCCGCAGCGCAAGCTCCGGCGCGAGCGCGCTCAGCTCGCCGGGCCGCAGCCGGGCGCGCAAGACGGGCACCTCCTGCACCTCGATCACGTAAGCGTCGCCCGCGAGCGCGTCGTCGGCCTCGACTTCGATCTCCGGTATCGTGAGCCCGTAGCTCAGCACGATACGGTTGCGCACGCGGCGCATCGCGCGCACGAACGCATCGCTCGCCGGGTCCGCGTGCATGGCGGCGGACAGTTTCAGCACCAGGCGGCGCGCCGGCACGAAGCGCCGCAGGTCTTGATCGTCCGGGATCGGATCGTCGGCGCCGCGCGCGGACGCCGCCGCTTCTTCCTGCAGCGCCCAGCCCTTTCTCAACCGCCGCATGCCGATGAACGAGCCGCCGGCCGCGAGCGCGATGAAGACCGGCCACGGCATGCCGGGCACCAGCGCGAACAGCAGCATGATGCAGCTCGCCACCAGCCACGCCTGCGGCAGGGCGAGCAGCTGCGCCGCGATTTCGCGGCCGACGTTCGGCGCGTCGTCGCCGTCGCCGTCGCCGGGCAGCGCGTGGTGCGCGCCGCCACCGCCCGCGTCGCTGCGCGCGACGCGCGTGATGATCATCCCGGCGGCCATCGAGATCAGGAGTGCGGGGATCTGCGCGATCAGGCCGTCGCCGATCGTCAGCACGGAGTAGTGCTCGACCGCCTCGCCGACCGACATCCCGCGCTGCATCGTGCCGATCGCGATGCCGCCCACCAGGTTCACGAGGACGATCACGAGGCCGGCGATCGCGTCGCCCTTGACGAATTTCATCGCGCCGTCGAGCGCGCCGTGCATCTGGCTCTCGCTGGCCAGCATGTCGCGCCGCGCGCGCGCGGCGTCGGGGGCGATCAGCCCTGCGCGCAGGTCGCTGTCGATCGCCATTTGCTTGCCCGGCACCGAATCGAGCGAAAAACGCGCGGACACTTCGGCGACGCGCTCGGCCCCCTTCGTGATCACGAGGAACTGGACGACGGTCACGATCAGGAAAATGATCAGCCCGACCGTGAGGTTGTCGCCCGCGAGAAAGCGGCCGAACGTCTCGACGATTTCGCCGGCGTCGCCGTGGAGCAAGATGAGCCGCGTCGTGCCGATCTCGATGCCGAGCCGAAACAGCGTCGTCAGCAGGAGGACCGCTGGAAAGCTGGAGAAATGGAGCGGGCCGGGGAGGTAGAGCGACATCACGATGAGCAAGGCCGACGCGCCGATGTTGAGCGCGATCAATACGTCGAGCAGCGCGGTCGGCAGCGGCACGATCATCATGAACAGGATCGTCATCACGAGCGTCGCGACGACGATTTCCGAGCGCTGCGTGGAGATGCGCGCAAGCGCCCGGGCGACGGGGGGCGGCAACATCGCGGACGCCGTCAGCCGAGCGCCGAGCCGGCGCGCGGGCGAAGCTGCGCGAGCACCGCTGCACGGTCGCCGTCATCCTCCCAGTGCGACGGCGCAAGCTGCCGCAGCTCGCGCTCGACGGTGCGCCACCATGCGGCGTGCGCGCCGGCCGGCAGGCCGAGCGTCGCCGGCAGCTCGCGCAGCGCATCGGGGTCGAAGCCGGGGGCCGTCATGTCGAACAGCGTGCGCGCGAGCATGTGCCGCTGCGGCATCGGCGCATCGGCGAGCCGCGCGAACTGCGTGCGGATCCGGTCCGCCGCGTCGAGCGCCGCGCGCACTTGCGCGGCGTCGGCCATGCCGCGCAACAGGCCGTGCAGGCGCGCAAGCGGCGCCGAGCGCGGCAGCGAGGTCATCTCGGTCGCCAGTGCCTGCCGGAAGCTGCGCAGCGCGCCCGGCAGCTCGGCGTCGCCGAACCGGTCGACGAGTGCGATCAGCATGTCGAGCGCCGTCCCGTCTCCCGGCACGGTGCTCGCATACAGCGCGCGCGCGTTCGCGTGCGTCGCTCGTTTCCAGGTTGCGCGCGAACGAATCGACCGCATTCAGCGACGCGCGCAAGAGCGGCCCGTGCGCGTCTTGCAGCGCACCGGCCGCGCGCGCGAGCACGTGTTCCGCTTGCGTGTCGCCGTGCCGCCCGGCAAGCGCCTGAGCGCCCTTGACGAGCAGATAGCGGTAGAACGGTTCGGGCGTCTGGGCGGCCAGGCCGGCGGGCAGGTCGCCGGTCGCGCGCACGGTTGCGACGAGCGCCGCCGCGCGTTCGCGTTGCGCGCGTGCCGACGCGTCGCCGGAGAACAGTTGCCAGATGCGCTCGATTCTCGCGACCGTCAAGCGCTGCCGGTCGACGTGCGGATGGACGCCTTCGCCGGTTGCGTGCCGTTCGCGCTCGATGCGCTCGCCGAAATGCAGTCCGGCTTCCTCGGCGGCTTCCTGCGATGCGGGCGTGTCCGGTACCACGGGCGGCACGATTTGGGTTTGATACGGGGTGATGGACGAGTTGGACATGGTGTTTCCTGCTGCGTGTCGAGGCGTGCTGACGAGGTCGTGTCAACGACGCGTCGCGGTGCCGTTCAAGGTGCTATTTCTGAGTTCATGTTCGAGCCTGAGCAAGGGCGCCCAAGGCGCGTCGGACTCGGTGGGCGACGGATCGGGCGAACCGGGTTCGATGTCGGCAGGGGCGCTGCGCGCAGGAAGAAATCCGGCAAGCGTCTTCACCGTTTGCGTGAGCCGATCCATCCGCTCGGTCGCGGATTGCGCGGCGCTCGCATGGCTGAATTCCGGCCGGCCTCCCGAGATGTAGTGTTCGAGGACGCGCCGGTTTTCCCAGCCCGGCGTGACCATCGTGAAATCCGCCAGCGCCTTCAACAGGATCTGCTGGTCGGGCAGCGCCTCGCGCAGCATCGAAAAAAGCGTGGTCGGCGCCAGGGCCGCGAGCGACGCGGGCAGCCTGGGGCTCGCGGCGGTCGTCAGGAGCGCATGGGGCAGGTGGCGCGCGCTGTTCAGGACATCCTGTGCGTACCCGGCGAGCGCTTCTCGCGCGGGTCGTCTGAGGGCGTGCAGCTTTGCCCTGGTTTGCCGGATATCGCTCGCATCGAGCCAGCTCTGGCGAACCGGCTCTCCTCTTGCCGCCGCTTTTGCTTCGACGCCGGCACGGATGTCTCGGGCGGCCCAAGCCGTTGCAGCCATGCCGGCAACGGTTCGCATCAGGTAGTGCGGCCAGTGGGTCAGCTCGGCCTGGGCCGAGATGGCGTCGGCCAACATGTACGTGCCGACAAAATTCCTGAACGGCATGTCCGTGATGTGCGCATCGCCTTTTTTTCCTGAGAAGCTGACGGGGCCCGGTCCCGGCGGCGGGAGCGGTTGATAGCGCGGCCGCAGTCTTCCTGCCTCGGCTGCCTGGGCCACCGTCGGGTTCAGAACGGCCGACGTGATATTGCCCGCGAGCGGGGCGAGCATTTTGCCGGCCAGTGTGGTGCTGACGGAGGCGAGCGCGGTATTGACGGCGCCGCCCAGCGCAAAACTCGACAGGAACACGATGACGCCCGAGCCGACGGCGCGCAACTGATCGCGTGTTCTCGCCGTGCCGATCAGTTCGTCGATGTCGGCACGGCTCATTACGCCGAACTCACCCAGCATCGCGAGCAGCATTTCCGCATTTTCGTCGGTCAAGTGCGTGGCTGTCTCCTTCAGCCGATCCATCAATTCCTGCCGGACGATGTCGACGTCCACGTCGATCACGGTATGGGCGGATGCCGGGGCGGGCATCGGGATGGCAACAGTATAGGACTCCGTAGGAGCCGCTTCGGAAATTCGGTCCATGGCGAGGGTTCCGTCTGAACAGCGTGATCGGGATGGCTTGTCGTGTGTGCCGGCGCGTGCGTCGGCGGTTCCATTTCCCGCGCCGGGCGCGAGACGAGCCGGCTTCTCAATAGTTGCGCGCGCAAGCGCCGCCGATTGCCGGTTTCGAGAACGAATCGGCCGGTCTGCACCGGCTCGACGCCGGCCACGCGTGCTCATCCCGCATGGCACCCTTCTTGCCTAGACGAGTCGTCGATACGCGTTGTGTGATACGGCAACCACCGAATGGAGAGACGAATAATGAAGAACGACTACGCGTCGCCGCATGGCGGCGGCAGCCCGCAAACGAGCGAACGTCAACTCGACATAGCCGACCTCGCGTACCGCTTCGGTACGCGCCTGTATCGCTTCATCGCGCGGCGCGTGAATAGCCCGTCGGACGTGGAGGATCTCGTGCAGGTGACCTACGTGGAGGCCCTGCGCTCGCTCGAACGGTTCCGTGGGACAGCGATGCCGCAAACCTGGCTCTTCGGCATCGCGGTCAATGTCGTGCGCCATCACCGATCGCGCTCGCCTAATTTCCGCTTCCAGTTTCTCGACGTTGCCGAATGCCTGGATCTGCCGGCCGACGGCGCCGATCCTGCCGAGATGCATGCCCTGCGCGAAACGAACCAGCGCCTGCTCGAATTCCTCGCCGCGTTGCCGAAATCGACGCGGCAATTGGTCGAGTTCGTCTGCGTCGACGGGTTGTCGTACGAAGACGCCGCACAGCGCCTCGACGTGCCGGTCGGCACCGTGCGTTCGCGGCTCTCGCGCGTGCGCGCCAAGCTGCGCGAGCACCTTGGAGACCGCATCGATCCTCGGGAATTCAACACATGACCGGCGCCGGCATCGCATTGCAAAGCCTGCGGGCCGTGCTTGGCGACGGATGCCTGCGGCCGGCGGCCGAATCGGATGCCGCGCAGCTCGCGGCACTCCACAACGAGCGCGCAACGGACGGCCTGCATTCGCCTGGCGTCCCCTGGACCACGGACACCGCCCACGCCTTCATCGAACGCTTCGCGAGGGAGCGCTGGCCGCTGTGGGTTGTCGAGCGCGACGGCCAAATTGCGGCGTGGTGCTCGCTGCAGGCGTTCAGTTGGGCCAGCGCCGCCTGCGCGCACACGGTCGAAGTCGCGCTCCACATTGCGCAGCGCTGGCGTGGACGGGGGCTCGCCGGGCCGCTTGCGCGTTTCATCCTCTGCCTGGCCGTCGCGCACGGTTACCGGAATCTCGTCGCATGGGTGCTCGCGACCAACGGTGTTTCGAAGCGCGTCGTGTCCGCGCTCGGCGCGACCCGCTGGGGCACCGTGCCGGGACTCGTGCGCTCGGGCCGGCGCTTCATCGACGTCGATCTCTACGGCTGGGCGCTCGACACCTACCTCGACACGCCCCGCGGGCGGCGTCTGTTCACGCGCTTGTTCGGCGCACAAGGGGCATGACATGACCATCGAACGTGTTTTCGCCGGTTCCAACCGGCAGCAGCTGACCGATGCGGAGCGGCGCGTCGACGATACGGTGCGCGATGTCGCCCGCGTCAGCCGCACGCTGCGCCCCGGGGAGATCGGCGAATGGAGCCGCTACCTGGCCGCATTGCGCGCCGCGTCGCTCGCGAATTGGCAGGCGACAAGCGATCTGTCCATGCGCTTCAACCTGCTGAGGTCCGTGCTCAATGAAATGCGTTGACGGTTTTACGCGAAGGCTCGCACGCATGCGGCGGGCGCTCTGCGTCGGCCCAGCCGCGGCAACGTTTCTGGCAGGCGCGCACGCCGCATCGGGCGAGCCTTTGAACTGGACTGAACCCTACGCGTACCTCGCGGAGTCGACACCGCTCGCGGACGTGCTGCGCGCGTTCGCGAGCAGCCACGGGCTCGCGCTGAAGTTCGACGGCGCACTCCCGGCATCGCGCGTGAACGCGCGCATCCGCGCGCCGAGCGCGGCGGCATTCCTCGACCTCGTGCTGCCGCAGGGCGTCGACTGGTTCGTGTTCAACGGCGCATTGCACATCGGCGCCGGCGCGCGCCGCGTCGAGACGATCGATCTCGGCTCGCTCGACGTCGAGGACGCGAAACAGGCGCTCGTCGACGTGGGCTTGTTCGACGCCCGTTTCGGTTGGGGGCAAGCGCCGGGACGAGGCGTCGTGCTGGTGTCGGGGCCGCCCGCCTACGTCGCGCTGGTACGGCAACTGCTGGGCCGTTTGAAGCGCGAACACCCGCGGGCGCCGGCGGCGCGGAGCGCGGCACGCGAGACGATGGTGTTCCGGCTGCAGAACGCGTGGGCCGACGACCGGGACACCGTGATCAACGGGCAGCGCGTGACGGTGCCGGGCGTCGCCACGCAGTTGCGCGCGCTGATGCAGGGCGGGCGAACCCCCATTGAACCGTCGTCCGGGTGGGCGATGTTTCCCAATCTCTATGCGGCCTCTCAGCAACCGCCGCCGCTTCCGGACGGATGGCAGGCCGGCGGACCGGCGGCCCCCGCGCCGGCGGGCGAGGCGGAGCCGGCGATCGTCGCCGATGTTCAGACGAACAGCGTGATCGTTCGGGATGTCGCGCAACGGCGCAGCGAATATGAACGCCTCGTTGCGCAACTCGACGCGTGGGTGGCGCGCATCGACGTCGAGGCGGCGCTGCTGGAATTCGATCCCGCCGATGCGGCACGCGTCGAACGCGCGATCGACGGCGTCACGCCGGCACCTGTGCGCAACGCCGTATCGATCGATCGGCTGAAGGGCATCGCTGGGGACAAGGCGCAATGGACGTTCGAGCAACTGATCGACGCAGGCGTCGTGCGTGTGCGTTCGCGCCAGCGCTCGACGGTCATCGATCGATCCACCGCGCTGCTCGACCTCTCGGCGATGTCCGCGCAGGTGGCGGCGCCGGGCGGGGCAAGCCAGCCGCGCCTGCCGCCCGATCTCGCGTTGTGCGTGACGCCGACGATCGCGGGGCGCGCGGTGCGGCTGGACGTGGAAACGGTGTACCCGGCGACGGACGCCAAGGGCCCGCGGCCGTTTCCTTGCTCGGCGCGCGAGTCGGGCGGCCTACGTGCCGAGTTCGCCGTCGGCAGCGGCCAGCGGGTCCGCGTCGCGGGCGGCGGGATGGTCGATGCCACGCGCGGGTGGGCCGTCGTGGTCGTCGTGCGCGTGCGGCGCGCCGGCGCCGCCGGCGAGCGCGCTGATCAGCGCGTCGACCCTGATCGTCCAGTCGCCGGCAGCGGTGGCGAGCCGGCATTCGCCACACGCTAGGGACCGGTCCGCCCTGGCCGGCCAAGGCAGGGTCCGGCTGGACGGCAGCAGGTCCATGTCGTTCGCGTTGACGTGCAACGTCGCGCCGCTCGCGGGGCCCGCTGCCTGTTCGCTTGCCTCGCGCAACGCTTCGATCGCGAACGCGAAACGGGCTTCGCGAGGCAGCGCGTCGCCGATGTGACGCAGCGCGGTTGCGAGCGCGTCGTCGAGCAGCGGCGCGAGTGTTCCGATCAGATCGTTGCGCAGGTCGCGGTAGCCGGTCGCGAGCTTCATCGCATCGGCGGCGAAGCGGGCGTCCAGTTCGGCGCGCGCCGCGGCAAGCGCGGCGGTGCGCAGACGCGCGGCGCGCCGATCGAGCGTGGCGCGTCGCACGGCACGGGTGGCGCGCATGTGCAGTGCATCGGCGCGCGCGCGTGCGAGCACGCTATCCGCCTGCGTCAGCAACCCCAGTTCGGCAGCGCCGACGATCGGGCCCACGATGCTGTGCCCTTGCGGGAATGAGTAACGGCGCGCGATGAAGCTCATGCTTCGTTACGCTCATCGGCGAGAGCTTCCACCTGTCGCAGCAACGTGCGCCAGAGTCTCAGCAGATGCGCCGCATCGGAATCCGTCGCGCAAGCGAACCACGGGGCGGGCGGGGCCGCCGGCGGCAGCATCATGGCGATTCGCGTCAGCGCATCGGGTGCGTAGGCTTGGGCGAGCGCCGCCAGTGCCGCGAGCCCAAGCGAGGCCGCATCGGCATTGGCCGGCGCTCCATTGGGAGCCGGTGCGGCGAAGCACAGCGGACGAGCGGCCAGGTAGCCGAGCGCGCGCCGGGCGAGCGCGGGCGATACCGGCTGCTCATCCGGCCATGCCGCGCCCGTTGGCGGCGGCATGGCCCTGCGCACCGCCTGGCCGATCACGGGCGCGGCAGCGCGCAGCAACGCCGGGGCGGCGCACAGCAATGCGCCGACGGGCGCGTCCGGGCGCTGTCGCCAGCCCGGCGCCAGCGCGAAGCGGCGGCACCAGGCCAGGTAGAGGGTCCGTCGCTCGAATGGCGACGACGGCCAATGCACGGGCATGTGTTCACCCCATTCGCGGCTTGCCCAATGCCACGGCTCGAACCAGAATCGCAGCCACGCGGGATCATGCATCGGTAGTCGGCGCGTCGTGTTTGCCCGGGCTGCGCCCGCGCAGCCGGAACGACGTGCGTTGCATCACGTACCACGCGCCCGCGATGCTGCTTAGCACGAGACCGATGACGAATGCCCCGGTCGCGAACCAGCGCCGGACTTCGCGCTGCCGGCGCGCGGCGTCCACCTGCTGCGGGGGCATCGGCGTTTGCGTGATGGCCGCCGGCGACAGCACGACCGAGACGCCCGACGGCCCCGCGTTCGCGAGGCCCGGCAAGCTGTGGGCGACGAGCCGGTTGATCCGCGGCAGGGCGAGATCCAATGCGGCGTCGGGGCGATACTTGATGAACACGGCCGCCGACGCCACCGTCAACGGCTCACCGGGCGCGACGCGCTCGGGCAGCACGACATGCACGCGCGCGACCAGCACGCCGTCCATTTGCTGCAGCGTCCGCTCGAGCTCCTGCGACAACGCGTACAGATAACGCGCGCGCTCCTCGAGCGGCGTCGACACCATGCCTTCCTTGCGAAACACGCTGCCGAGCGTGGCTCGCTTGCCGGCCGGCTGCCCCTCTTCGCGCAGGATCTCGACCGCACGCGTGAAATCGCTCGCGTCGACGCGGATCGTGAAGCTGTCGCTGCGGACCTCCTTGCGGGCCACGATGCCGTAGCGGTCGAGCGTGGCGAGCACGTCGTTGGCCTCTTCCTCGTCGAGGTTTTGCCGCAGTTCGCTCTGCTGCCCGCACGCGCTCAAAAGGAGCGCGGCGCAGAGCAGCGCGGCTCGGCTCTGGCGGATCATTGCGCCCGCACGAGTTGGTCGACGGTTTGCGTGGCCTTGCCGATCACCTTCGCGACGAACACCGTGCTGACCGTGTAGTTCGATAACAGGCGCGCGGCCCGCAGCATCTGCGCCGGCGTGCCGGCGGGATTGCGCGCGTCGATGCGGACTGTGCGTTCGATCGCGCGGTCGAGCCCGGCGCGCTGTTGCGACAGTGCGTCGAGCCAGCGCAGTCCGCTTGTCCGGGGCTGTTGCGCCGCCGCTGCCGCGGCGAGTACCGCGGGATGGGATGCGGTGGCGACCCGGGCGGCGAGAAAGTCCGGGGCCGTGCCGGGGACGGCGCTCGCGGGAGCGCCGGCTTGCCCCGCGCGCGCCGGCGAAGACGGAGTTTGAACGACTGGGGGGACGGCGGTCATGGTGCAGCCTCGGCGACAGGCGGCCGGCACGGGGGAGCGGGACGCTCGCCGTGCCGGCGCAGGGGTTATCAGAAACGAATTTCCTGCATCGTTTTGCGTATGGCGGCGAGCATCTTCGAATGGGAATTGTGCGCGACGACGTGCATGGACGACGACGCATCGACGTACAGCTTGGTGCGCGACGCGTTGAGGGTCGCCGCCGTCGTGCGCTGCAGCGTCTTTTGCTGCGCGTCGACGATCGCGCGTGTCGCGAGAATCGTATTGAACATGATCGGGCCGGGTGGTTTCAGTTGGACGGTGCGGTACGTTGCACGTGTCTTGTGTAGGTGCCGCGAACGCGTCGGGCGTTCCAACGGAAATCGCCTGGATGGCGGCGCGCCGCATCCAGGCTATGTTCCAGAAATCGTTTTTCCGGTGTCGATCATCGGCCACTTCGCAATTCTTTCATGTCCTACGACATCCTGTTTGATTGAGATATTTCTTAGTTACATCAGTGAAAAATTAGAAAGAAAATAAAAATTAAAACGAAATGAAAATGTATTATGTGATGATGTCTTAATAAATTAAGTAAATGAGAGGAATCGCCATTTGTTTTGTATGATAAAAGCACTGGATTAGCGCGCATGAGCGCTCTGTCTTGGGCCGCCGCGACTCGATTAATCGTCCGTCGAAGTGGAACCAAGAGAGGCTGTTCGGTCACTTACCAAGGTGCCTCCCCGGTTCGCCAGGTAATACGCGAATTGTAGATTTTATTGATAAGTAGATTGCCGAAATTAATCTCTTCGAGTCGGATTCCGCGCTGCTTGCGGCGGGGGCTTGATCGCGATTGAGGCTAATTGGCTTTGCGCGCTTAAAGCGTGCGAGTGAAATGACCGCCAAAACAAAACGATATAAAGGAGTTCGAATGATCGTTGACAACGTCGCCCACAACGACAATTTCCACGTAAGCCGACGCCTATGACTTTCACCCTATTGCAGCGCTCCCGCGAGCTGATGGATCGCCATGCACCCGGTTTCGATGCCGCGCTGGCAGGCATGCCGTTTGCCGAACGGGAAGCGAAACCCAGCCGTTGCGTTCTGCGCTTCAAGGAATCCGGGCCGATCGGGCTGCTGGTTCCGACGGCCTTCGGCGGCCTCGGCGCTGGCGCGTTCGACGCGTTGCATGTCCAGGTTGCGCTCGGCGCTCGCTCGCCATCCCTCGCGATAGCCAGCGCGATGCATCAGTTTTCCATCGCCGGCATGCTGGCGCTCGTCGACCAGGGAGGCGGCGCGGAAGCGCATTGGCTGCGTGCGATCGCCGAGCGCCGCCTGTTGCTTTCGTCGGGGTTCGCCGAAGGGGTGCCGGGGCGCGGCATCCTGGATTCGGGCATGACGGCGTCCGACGTGAGCGGGGGCGTGCTGCTGAGCGGCTGCAAGAAGCCGTGCAGCCTGGTCCACTCGACGGACCTGCTGGTCACCAGCTATGTGAGCAGGAGCGATGAAGGCGAGGCTTTGATGGTGGCGTTGATTCCTGCCGAATCCGACGGGATCGTGCGCAAGCCGCATTGGCAGAACCGTGTGCTGGCAGGCGTGGAAAGCGACGAGCTGCAGCTCAGCAATGTCTTCGTGCCAGACCGGATGATTTTTTCGGCAGGGCGCAGGCACCGGCTTGAGCCGGCGCAGGTCGTCGGGTTCATCTGGTTCGAGTTGCTGGTGAGCGCATCGTATCTGGGCGCCTGCGCGGGGCTCGTCGAGCAGGTTGTCGAGCGGGCCGGCTGGAGCGACAGCGATCGCGTCGAACTGGCGATGGCTGTGCAGTTGAGCCTCGCGGCGCTGGAGGGCGCCACCCGCGACGTGGAGGCGAGCGGCCCGCATCTCGACGGCGCATTGGCTCGCCTGCTGCTGGTGCGCTACGGCCTGGAGCAGCTCGTTGCACGCGCCGCCGACAAGGCTCACGACATGCTGGGGAGCACGCGCTTCATGGCTTCGGAAGAGTCATCCGCGTGGCTGTTCGCGACACGCGGCTTGCGCTTTGCGCCGCCGGCCAGGACTTCGATGCACGGCCGCCTGGCCGCTTACCTGAACGGCAAAGCATTCTCGATGGCGGAGAACGGCGCGGCGGACACGTTTGCGCCGGGACGCAATTACAAGCCGCCTCTTCCGTTGGCGGGAGAGGAATGGGGGGAGGGGGCGGCCGGGCGTCAATGGCGATAGGGCGCGGGCGGTCTCGTCACCCGCTGTCGGGCAGGGGGGAGAGGGCGACGCCAATCGCATTGATAAAAATGCAAACAGCGGGTTGGCGAGTCGCACTGGAAGCGATGAATTATTCGAGGTGGATTCGATGCAGCTATCAAATGGACCTGTGTCGGCGCCGCGTACGCGCCGCAGAAAATTCTTGGAGGAAATGAGGAAAATCGTTCCCTGGCCCACGCTGAATGCACTCCTGATCAAACATGGGGAGTGGGACAGGGCCAACACCACGCCGGAAGAGCTCTCCACGTCGTTGCGTCTGTATCTTGTCAAGACCTGGTTCGACCTCGACTCCGCGACCACGAGCGACGTGATCTGCGATTCGGCCGCGTGCCGTGCGTTCATCGGCGGCGGACTCGGCGGCGCATGGGTGCCTGATCCTTTTGTCCTGGAGATATTGAGCAGCTGGTCGAGCAACGGCGAGCTGATGGCCGGCATCGACGACATAGTCAGTTCGTCTCTGCGCGAAAACGGGCTGTTCGTGCGGCAGGGGCAGATCGTCGAGCCGCGCGTCATGCAGGGCGAGGCCGCGGAAACGATAGCCGCGCCGCGCCGGATCGGCGGCGCTCGCATGTCGAGCGCAAAGCCGCCGGCGGCGACTCCGCTAGCCGAGTGGGCGGCTCGCTGCGGGCTCGCCGCGGACAAACTGGAGGAATTGGCTGGGTTGCCGATCGACATCGTGATCGAGGGGGAGACCGGCGTCGGCAAGGACACGCTCGCCAAACTGCTGCACGAGGCGTCTGCCCGGACGGGGCCATTCGTCGCCATCAACTGCGCCGCGCTGCCCGAACATCTCGCCGAGGCCGAACTGTTCGGCGCGGAGGCGGGCGCGTTCACCGACGCGAGACAACGCCGCGCGGGCCGCATCGAGGTGGCGCACGGCGGCACGCTGTATCTCGACGAGATCGACAGCATGCCGCTGGCGCTGCAGGCGAAGATGCTGCGCGCGTTGCAGGAGCGCGGGTGCGAGCGCCTCGGGTCGACGCAATTCATCAAGAGCGAGTTCCGGGTGATCACCTCTACGAAGGTGCCGCTTGACAAGCTCGTCGAGGCCGGGAGGTTTCGCAGCGACCTCTACTATCGGCTGCGCGTCGTGCAATTGCACATTCCGTCGCTGCGCGAGCGGATGCAGGAGATATGTCCGCTGTTCGTGAAGCTGTGTGATCAATATGCACGACAGCTCGGCAAGACGCCTGCGCCCATTTCGCTCGCGGTCGAATCCCAACTGCTCGCTCACCATTGGCCCGGCAACATCCGTGAACTGCATGCTGCGGCCTGCCGCTACGTGCTGGGGCTTTCGCTGTTCGACGACGAGGACGGGCCGCCGGACGACACGATTTCGCTGTCGCTGCGCGAACTCGTGCACGCATTCGAGAAGCGCCTGATCGAGCGCGCGCTCGAAGCGACCGAAGGGGCGACTCAACGCGCAAGCAACTTGCTGAAGCTGCCCCAGAAAACCCTGTACTACCGGATGCGCAAGCTGGGCATCGACAAAAGCTTGGCCATGGACTCCGCGTGCATGCGCAAGGAGTCGCCGTGAAAATGACTACGCTGGTGTGGGGCCGTGCCGGTGTCGTGCTGCGCGCGAGGGTGGCGGCGCGATGGGGCGAGCGCATGCGGGGGCTGCTCGGCCGCCCGCGCTTGAGGCCGCATGAGGGGCTATTGATCCGGCCGTGCCGTGCGATCCACACGTTCGGGATGGAGTGGCCGATCGATGTGGTGTTCCTCGACCGCCGCGGATATGTGCTGGCCGTGCATCCGCACGTGCCGCCCGCGACGCTGCGGATGCACTGGCGCGCGGCGAGCACGCTGGAGCTTGCTTCGGGCGCGTGTGCAGCGCTTGGGATCGCGTGCGGAATGTGGCTTGCGTCGCGCGAAGGGGCGCTGGGGTGAGTTCGGCTGGTGCGGAACCGGCGACGCCAATCGGTCATTCAATTGAAGGGTTCGTTGCGAAATCCGCTTGTCGACGGGTTCGACAGCGACGGCACACCGCGCCTCATCGGTTCCGACGGCGTCAATGGCGGCGGCACGCAATCGATTACCTACGACAACGGCGCGCGGGCCAACCGGCTCCGCGTGCTGAGCGATAGCCGAGGCACGATCCAGACCACGGGAACACCATTGTGGAAATACGCGCTCTCCCCAAATACATCGAACAGCCAGACGATGCTCGCTGGTCTGAGCCGATTTCGGACGATGCTCGCAAGCATTCCGGCGCAGCCCCTCGTTCGCGTGACGACGCCATACGATTCGATCGCGCAGCCGGGGAGCGAGCCGGGACCGATTACTCCGGGCCCGCTCCCGCCGCCGCGCCCCGCAAGCCCAACGCGAGTTCGGCCGGGCAGCCCGTCGCCGGCCCGGCGCCCACGCGCAAGCGGCGCTTCGTGCGCCTTCTCGTGTCTCGAGGCACGCAAACGCCGCAGGCCGTGCGCGAGTCGCCCGGCGCCGCCCCGGCGGCACAGTCGCTCGCGCAGGAGCTGAAGCGCGATTTCCCCGATCTGCGCCAGATGGCGTCGAGCTACATCAAGGGCGAAATCAAGTCGCGCGCGGGCATCGATCTCGATCCCGATAAAACCTATCTGCACCGGTTCATCAATGCCGAAAGCGATGGGCGCGCATTGACCGGTTGGACACACGATGGGCCGCCCACGAGATCGCAGACCTTGACCGATACCGTGCTGTCGAATTTCGGCCCGCACAACCGGCGACAACCCGGCGACCTGAACGCGTTGGCCGGCGTGTATTCAGAAGGCCCGTCCGCCAAGCATTTCGGCGTCCATAACGAGGTCAGGATCCGGCCGTCGGAAATCATGGATATCGTCTGGGATGGCGACTTCAGCCGCACGGCCCGACGCTCGCTCGACACCTTCTGGGGCAAGAACCAGGATCGCTACCGCGCGGCGGTCAAGGGCGCCTATCTCGCATCGGCGGTGAAGCAGCGAAACGACAGGAAACTCTCCGACGAAGGGTTCCAGCTCGCCCTCGAAGCTTCTGGGACGGGCTCGGCGAACCCGGCCTACGCGCCGCTCGCCGATCTGCATGCATCGCCGCCGCTTCGTTCGGATATCAGGATCAGCGCGCTCAATATCAACGGCTCCACCGCGAGCGACATCCTGCAAATCGAGCGCGGCGGAAAAAAGCTGCTTTATGTGCCGGGCAGCGACCAACCGTTTCATGAATTTGCAAGTCTGCAAGTGCGCAATAACTGGGTGGCCGCGCAAGGGGGCGACGATCTACGCCGCCGGGAGCTCGCGTCGCATTTTTCCTTGTACGACCGGCAGGACGGCTTCACGAGCGGCGTCGATTCATCACTCAAGCAACTGGGCGACGGCACCTTGTCGCGGAGCCGGATTCTCGCGCCGCCCCTCAATCTCGGTGTCGATCCGTTCACCCAAGTCGCCGCCGCACAAAGGGCACGCTCGCTGTCCGACGCGGACACGAGCATCAAATCGGATAGCGAGGTGACCCGGGAAAGCTGGTTGTCCGACCTGTCGGCGTTTAGTCGTACTTTCGGCCTGATGGCCCCGCTCTCGCCGATCGTGGGAGGCGCGACAGCGGCGCTCGGCCTCGCGCGCACCGGGTTGGGCATCGACCAGGCGATCAACGGCGATACCGCAGAAGAACGCAAGGACGGCCTCGCCCATGCCGCCTGGGGGGCCATCGATGCGGCCACGCTCTTCGACGCCGCGAGGGCAGGCGGCGACGCGGACGGGGTGCGCTCGGTCGCGAAAGAAGCTGAAACCGGCCCACCGAGTTTCAACCCGCCGAAACAGGTCAACGGCCGTTATGGGTATCCACTCGGGCCGGACAGCGCGCCGAAACTTCCGAGGATGGAGGCGGGCGACAGGAGCGGGCATTGGGAACTGCCGATACTCTCTTCCGACGACGTCGAGCGCGAGTTGCACCTGCCGGAGACCGAAGCACGCGGTCATGACATGAGCGGAGTCGAGACAGCGGACGGCCCACATCGCAACCCCCAACCAAACCCAACCCAGGCGGACGCAAACGCCGGGCACGAGCACTTCGACGCGGACGATTTCTTAAGCGATTTCAATCGCTACCAGCCGCAGGAACCACCAGTAGAGCGTCCCGGCGGGCAGGACCACCCGCCTAAACGTCCGAGGATGGAGGCGGACGACGGGAGCGGGCGTGGGGAACGACCCGTGCTCCCGCACGACAACACCATGAGCGTGTTGGGCCCGTACGTGAATGAAACATGGAGTACAGCCAAACTACGGGGATTCGGCAAGATCTCGGGGGGCCATGCCGACTGCGGCCAACATGCCGCGGGAGACGTCGGCGGGCCATACCGGGTTGGATCGGTTGACCCAAAAGGAGGCGTGGATCAGAGTCCTGAGATTCGCACGCCCTTTGGCTTTAACCGGGATCATGGCCTGGATGCCGCCACCTTCCGGAAAGCGAAAATCCCGGCTAACGCCCAAGGAGTTGCTTACGTGAATGTTCAAACCGGGAAGTTTCACTATGCAAAGTTTTCCGGCAAGTCGCTCACGCATACCGACGCGAACCGCGCCGGTGACCCCGGAATGGGCGGAACATTCCACGCCTTCAGGCCGGGCCTTGGTGAAAAGCCGTCTCTGAACACCCCGCGCGCCGTGACCAGCATGCAACCGGTCAGTAAGCTCAAAGATCTGGACGCGTTCGTCAAATATTGCGCCAAACACTACGGCCTTGCCGCAGGGTTCTTCTTCTTTTGCAGATTCGCTTGAGTCGACTGGATCCGAGAGACGGTTAGGAATACTCGCAATAAGAAAGGCATGCCCAAGCAAGGCGAGCTTGGTCGCGCGTGGCGATCTACTCGACCGATGCGGCTTATCAGCAGGCCTTTGCGGCCTATCGCGACGCGCAGTTGTTTGAATCGCGCGACGCCACGCGCGACCGATTGGTGAAAGAACATCCTGTTAGAGCCTGTTCACACGAAACGCGTGGAACCGGTGCGAGCGCGGCTTCCACTCATTCGGTACGGCCGGGCCACCCCGGCATGGCAAAACGAGCGGGAGACATCATGGAAATACGCAAGCGCAGGATCGTCGAGCCGTTGTTCACTAGCCAGGCGAACGACGAGCCCCCCAAGGAAAGCCGCCAATCAGCCCGACGCGGCTCCCCGTTCGCGTGACGACGCCATACGCTTCGATCGTCCGGCCGGGGAGCGGGCCGGGACCGATTACGCCGGGCCCGCTCCCGCCGCCGCGCCCCGCAAGCCGGACACAAGTTCGGCCGAGCAACCCGTCGCCGGCCCGGCGCTCAGGCGCAAGCGGCGCGTCGCGCCCCCTCTCGCGTTCAGCCCGCCTCGGGATGTGCAAACGCCGGAGGCCGAGCGCGAGCCGCCCGGCGCCGACTCGGCGGTTCGATCGCTAGCGGAAGAACTGACGCGCGATTTTCCCAATGTGCACCAGATGGCGTCGAACTATATCAAGGGCGAAATCAAGTCGCGCACGGGCATCGATGTCGATCCCGATAAAACCTACCTGCACCGTTTCGGCAGTGATGGCAAATACGATGGACAAGCATTTACCGGCTTCAGGCACGCTGGGGTGCCCAGGAGATCGCTGACCTTGACCGAGACCGTGCTGTCGAATCACTTCGGCAAGCTGAACGCGGATCATTCTTACGTCCTGGACGGGCAGGCCGGCGTGTATTCAGAAGGCCCGTCCGCCAGGAATTTCGGCGCCCACAACGAAGTCAAGATCTTGCCGACGACAATCAGGGACATCGTCTGGAAAAGCGACTTCAGCACCATGGCCCAACGGAGGTTCGAGGATTTCTGGGACAAGAACCTGGATCGCTATCGGGCGGCGGTCAAGGGTAGCTATCTGGTCTCGACCGTGAAGCAGCACGACGGCAAGCAATTGTCCGACGAGGGTTTCCAGCTCGCCGTCGACGCTGCCGGCATGAGGTCGCAGGATGCGGCCAACCCGTCGCTTGCCGACCTGCAGGCGGCGGCGCCTCCACGCGATCCGGCGATCAAGATCAGTCCGCTCGATATCGACGGCTCCACCGCCACCGATATCCTGCAAATCGAGCGCGGCGGAAAAAAGCTGCTTTATGTGCCCGGCTTTGAGCCGCCCTTCCATGAATTTTCTAATCTGCCCGAGCGCTATGACTGGCTGCGCGCGCAAGCCGGCAACGACCAGCGGCGAAGCCAGCTCGCCTCGCACTTCTCGCCGAGTGACGGCGTCGATTCGTCGCTGAAGCAGTTGCGCGACGGCACTTTGTCGCCGCTCGCGATCAATTTCGCGCCGTCCGCCTTAGGCGGTGCCGAGGTGTACAGGATCAAGGGCGATCCGTTCGCCTACGTCGCGGCCGCGCAAAAACAACGCTCGCTTGCTCACGCCGACACTGTCACCACATCGAATTGGGAGCGCATACGGGACGACGCGTTGGATATCGCGACCACGGCGACCGGCATTCTTGCCCCGATTGCCGTGCAATCCCCGCCCTTGAGGCTGATAATGGCAGGGCTCACCGCCGCGCGACTCGCGTTGGCCACCGAAAAGGCGGTCGAGGGCGATACCGCAGAAGACCGCGGGGACGGCCGCATCCAAGCCGCCTGGGCGGCCCTCGATGCGCTCACGAACTTCGGCGTCCCGAAAATCGGCGGGGACACGGCCGGGGCCGGCTCGGTAGCGAAAGAAGCTGAACCCGGCGCACCGTTTTTCAAGCCGCCGCGGCGGGTCAACGGCCAGATTGGGTATCTGTCGAGCCCGATCGACCCGCCTAGACTTCCGGAGGAGCCGCCGGTCGAGGGGAGCGGGCATTGGGAACACCGGAGACCATCTTCCGAAGACATCGAGCAACGGTTGCGCCTGACGGAGAGCGAAGCACCCGTAGAGCGTCCCAGCGGGCAGGACCATCCGACCGGTGCCGGGACAGCGGACGGCCGCGCGAACGCCAGGGCGACGATCAATTCGAAAGGGCTCATCGAGCACACGGATTTCCCCATTCTCTACCGCGTCGATGCAAGCCCACCCGACGAGATCGCGGTAGACGGATTTTTTCCGTCGACCGATTTCCAAGGCGTTCCGCCGATGCTTGATGGTGCGCCGCTGATCACGAGCGAGACCAGGGCGGGTGCGGACAAGGTGGTCTCGTCGCTGTACTCCGATAGCGATAGAGGGCATTACTACCTGTATGCGTTCGACGCGGACGGCTTGAAGGCCGTGTCATTGCTCGATAACCAGCGATACGAACCGATACAGCTTGGCCGTCTGCTCCGACGTGAGAGTGTTGCGGGTCTGCGTCCGATCGACCTCGCCGAGGGCGCAGGCGAATTTGCGGAGACGCATGTCGAGTCGAACGTACCGGTTGAGCGCATTCGTTTGCTCGAAACGAACGATCCTCATCTGCAGCCGCGACTTCAACAAGCGCTGCGCAACCGTGCCGGCCAGGGGAAAGAAGGCGTGCCCGTGACCGATTTCCTTCCGGGAGGACGTGCTTGACGCCGCTTCCGTCGCGTTGATCCGGCTGCTCGTCATTCCGCCAGCGTCCGAATCAGCCGCCCATTCATCGTCGAGCAATAGGCCGCGCACACGACACGCGCGGCTTTCGCCGCCGCATGAACCATCATCCCGCAATCGCGATGCCGCGACAGCGACACGACGATGGACGCGGGCTGCGGATCGATCTGCAGCTCGACGAGCGTATTCGCCTCCAGTTCCTGCGCGACAAAGAGGCTGGGGATCGCGGCGACCCCATAGCCGTCCTTGACGAGCCGCACGATCGCGGCAACGGACGGTGAACAGGTGATGCGCGTTTGCCCGACCGGCATGCCATGCTCGGCCGCCAACGTGGCGACGATGTCCTCCAGTGCCCGATGCGGCGCGGTGCCGCGTGCGAACGTCAAGAGCGGCAAGCCGAGCACCCGTTTCACGAGCCTCGCCCCCGGATTGCTCGCGGTAATGAGGCCCGGCTGTGCGATCCAGCGTACCGGATAGTACGCAAGCGCCTCGGAGACTGCGTTGTCGCTGTCGATACCGTCGACACGCACGATCAAATCGAGCTCTCTTGCGAGCAGCCGTTCTTGCAGGACCGAGCTCATATCGACCGTCAGGTCGATTTCCAGCTGCGGATAGACGGCGTTCAATTGGCGAATATAGTCGGCGAGCCAGCTATGGACCACCGACTCGATCACGCCAAGCCGCAGGCGGCCGCGTACGTCGTTGTGGGCGAGGGCGGCGGAGTGCAGGCGGCGCGACGCCTCCAGCAGCGCCTTTGCATGACCGAGCAGATATTCGCCGTTCGCGGTCAACTGAAAATCGCCGGTGCTGCGATCGATCAGTTGTGTTTGCAGTTCGGCTTCAAGTTTCTTGACGCGCAATGAGATCGCAGCGGGGGTGGCATGCAGCGCTCGCGCGGTGGCGCGAAAACTGCGCAACCGCGCGAGAGTGACAAAGGTTTCAACGAAGCGAGTATTCATTGGCGATCCCAAGACTGTGCCCGTCATGTTAATTGGCTATGCTTAGGTTGCCAAAAATACCGCAAATCGGTCGACGTTGTCTCGTGCCAGGGCCTGTTTCAAGGGTGAACAGGCCCTGTGGCCGGCGTCGGCGATCTAGGCGGGCGTATCGTCGGCTTCGAGTTCGCGGCCTTGCGTTTCAGGCAAGCTCCAGGCGGCGAGGATCACAACCCCATAGGCGAGCGCGGCGAAGACGCCGATCGTATGCCCGAGCGACATCGTCTGGGACACGTAGCCGATCAGGAACGGGAAGGTTGCGCCGATCGCGCGGCCGAAGTTGTAGCAGAAGCCTTGTCCCGACCCTCGGATGCGCGTGGGGTACAGCTCGGTCAGGAACGCACCCATGCCTGAGAAAATACCGGACGCGAAGAAGCCGAGCGGAAACCCCAGCGCAAGCATGAGTCCGCCCGTGATCGGGACGTGCGTGTAGATCAGCGCGATGGCGCACGACATCAGCGCAAACGCAATGAACGTGCGTTTGCGGCCGAACCTGTCGCTCGCGTAGGAGCCGGTCAGATAGCCGCAATACGACCCGGCGATGACGACCGCGAGATACAGGCCGGTGTCGATCACGGAGAGGTTCTGCTCCGTCTTGAGGTAGGTCGGCAACCAGGTGGTGATCGCGTAATAGCCGCCCTGCATGCCCATGGAGAGCAGGGAGGCGCGCAGCGTGACCGACAGCGTGCGCGCCGAGAAAATTTCCAGGATCGACGATTTCTGATCGCGCGCGGCGTCCCGCTTCTTCTGTGCCAGGTGAACGTCCGGTTCCTTGATGTGACGCCGGATCCAGATCACGAACGGCGCGGGCAAGATGCCGATGGCAAACAGCACCCGCCACGCATAGGTTTCCGGAAGCAGCGAGAACACCACGGTAAAGAGGATCGCCGACAGTCCCCAGCCGATCGCCCAGCCCGCTTGCACGATGCCGACCGCCTTGCCCCGGTCGCGTGCGCGGATGACTTCGCCGATCAACACGGCGCCGGCCGTCCACTCGCCGCCGAAGCCGAGGCCCATCAGGCTGCGGGCCACCAGCAACTGCTCGAAGTTCTGCGCGGCGGCGCACAGCAGCGTGAACGACGCGAACCAGAGGACGGTGAGCTGCAACGTCTTGACCCGCCCGATCCGGTCCGACAGGATGCCCGCGAGCCAGCCGCCCAGCGCCGAACTCAAGAGCGTTGCGGTGCCGATCAGGCCGGCATCCCCTCGCGAAATATGCAAGCTTGCGATCAGCGCCGGAATCACGAAGCTCAGGAACTGCGTATCCATCGCGTCGAGCACGTAACCGATCTTGCAGCCCCAAAAGGCTCGCCGTTCGTTGGCCGTGAGCGGCCGATACCACGAGAACAGGCCGGTGCGTTCTACGTCCCGGCTCGTGCCAACTTGTGCATCTGATTCCATAACTGCTCCATCTGGGTGAGGACTGCCGTATCGATACGCGGGCGATCGTGACGGGTCAAATAACGGACAACGTCGAATTGAGAATGTCGGTGACGAGCATGTAGCCGGGCCTGTGCGCGATCGCGAACGGCAATCGCGCATTCTCCAGCGCAACTTGCGGCGTGACCCCGCAGGCCCAGAACACGGGCAGTTCGTCGTCGAACACCTCGACCGGGTCGCCGAAATCGGGTTTCGCGAGATCGGCAATGCCGATCAGGGCAGGCGAGCCGATGTGGACCGGCGCGCCGTGAACGGCGGGGAAGCGGCTCGTGACCTGGATCGCGCGGATCGCGTCGCGCGCCTTCATGGGGCGCATCGAGACGACGACCTCGCCGCCGAACAGCCCCGCGCGCCGGCTCGCGAGGCTGGTGCGATACATCGGCACATTCACGCCCCGGTCGATATGGCGAAGCGGGATGTGCTCGTGACTCAGCACACCCTCGAACGAGAACGAGCAGCCGATCGCGAAGACGACGAGGTCGTCGCGCCACAACGCATGCAGCGTGCGCACCTCTTCCGCGCGCTTGCCGTCGCGATAGACGTAGTAGGCGGGCACGTCCGAGCGCACGTCGATGTTCTCGCCGAGCGCAGGCAAGTCCCACCGGCCCGCATCGCCTACCGCGAGCAACGGGCACGGCTTCGGATTGAGATAGCAGAAGCGCAGGAAGTCGTCTGCATATTGCTTGGGAATGATGGCCAGGTTGGCCTGTGCGTAATCGCCGCATTGACCGGCCGTCGGGCCGCTGAAGTCCCTGGTACGGACTCGTGCTCTGAATTCGTTCGGCATGGTTATGTCTCCCGTTGGAAAAATTTATCCTGCGGATTAAAAGCGAAAAAGGAATAAACGGCCAACGAGTTTTTCTTCGATTGGGTGTTTAGAAATGCTTAACGTAGCCGCGGTGTCAAGTGGGAAGCCGATCTTCGCGCGGGTGCGCAGCGCTGCCCGTGCGACGCGGATCAGGGAAATCACCGAGAGGAATCTGTGCTGGAACCGCCCTCGCCCAGTGAATCACTCATGGTTCGTCTAGCGGATGGGTCTGTCGCAGTCGAGCCAGCCCATTCAGCGGATCGGGTCACGACGTTCACGGAGGTTCCCATGTTCAATGCAATCACGCACAGCCAAGCCAGCCAGCCAATACTGCCCGAGCGCGCTCGCGCTTGGTCCGGCGCCGAGGCGACGCCGGGCAAGTCCAATCTCGACCTCCTACTCGGCTCATATAACAACCGCCATGTGATGAGTTTCTTTCGGAATGGCGGTGCCGCCGATGCGGCGCAAGCGCTCGGCGCGGCCAAGCACGTGATGGTGCTGACCGGATTCTCGGTCGCCGAAGGCAAGCCGGAAACCGATGGGCCGCCTGGCGCCGCCGCGCTCGGCCATGCGCTCACCGAGCTGGGCAAGGTCGTCACCTATGTGACCGACAGCACCAACAGGCCCGTCCTCAAGGCGGCAGTGAACGTGGTGGATCCGAACTTCGCCCAATATGGCCGGTTCGTTTCGTTCGATGCCCCGCACGGCGTCGAAGGGGATCGGCAAGCTGCGGAAGTGATCGACAAATACAAGCCGGATGCGGTCGTGGCAATCGAGTTGCCTGCGCGCACCACGAACGGCGGGCCGCGACGCAATATGCGCGGCATCGACATCAACGGCTTCAATCCGCCGGTCGACGGCTTGTTGCTTGCGGCGAGCGCGAAGGGCATCACCACCGTGGGCGTCGGCGACGGCGGCAACGAAGCGGGCATGGGCGGCTTGGCGGGCATCCCCAAAGCACTCGACGGATCGGAGATGGCGTCGGCTGTGCGGGCCGGCTATCCCGTCACCGCATGGAATTCGAATCTGGGCGCAGAGGCGATCGGCGCGATGGCGTTGGCGCAGGGCGGCGCATTGGACAAGCTGCACACGCCGAAACAGCAATCCGCAATGATCGAGGCCACGCTCGCAGCGGGGGCGGTCGACGGCGTCACGCGAAAAACCGAAGCGGGCGCGCCGTCGGACGACGGCCGGAGCCGGACCGGCGTCGACGGCTTCACGCCGGCGGTTCATGCGGGCATGCTGGAGATGCTGAGGAATGTCGTGCAGGGCATGGATATCGGCATGGTTGCGAACAAAGCACCGCGCGACGACAAGCCGTTCCTGATCGGCGCGTTCGACTCCAGCAACGGCGGCCTGATTGCGGCAAAGAACCTGGCGAGCTTCATCGAAACCCGCTCCCCGCACCATGCGCGCTTCGCCATCGTGGTCGATCACGGCAATGCGCCTTATGGGGAGAAAACGCGCGACGAGCTGGTCAAGCTTGTCGGCAACGGGATGAAGACGGCGGAGGAAATCGGCGTCGATGTCATCGCCATGGCTTGCAACACCGCTTGCACCGCATTTCCGGAGGCTGCAACCGAACTCAAGAAAACCAAGGTGCTCGACTTGATCGACGTGACGGCCAAGGCCATCGCGAAGCTAGGCGGCGACAGGCCCGTCATCCTGTCGACGCCGGCTACCGCGAAGGATCCGCTTTATCCGCAAAAAGTGCTTGAAGCCTCGGACGGAAAAGTCGAGCTGCTCGCGCGCATAGGCGCAAAGGAATGGGCGCCGCTGATCAACGGACTCGAGCATCTCAGCTACGACAAGAAGGAACAGGACAACGTGAACAGGATGGTCGATAAATACGTCGCGCAGATCCCGGAAGAGGCCACCTCCGTCTGGTTGTGCTGCACGCATTACCCGGCGCTGAAAGACCGTATCGAGGACGCCATAAAAAGCCGCGGCCTCGACATCGAGGTGATCGACCCGATGGAGCATCAGGCCGAGCTGATCATCGACCATTTGAATTCGAGCGATACGGTCGATCGTTCCTCTCGCCGCAGCGACACGTCGCCGATCGTGGTCACCACCGGCGACAACGTCGACGTCTCGGCCAAGGCGCTGCTGGGGCGTGAAGACGTGCTGGTCTTGAAATCCGGCTTCGGCAAGGACTTCAGCATGCAATTGCTGAAACCGCATATCGACGAGCCGGCGGCGCAATCCGGCTTCGCCGAACCTCTTCGACCGCACCGGTTAAATAGCCAAGCCGGCCGGCACACCAGCCTCTTAGGTCTGGAGCAACGGCGCAGCAGCATCTGAAACCCCGATTCCACGGAGCATTGCGATGCATTCATCGAACCATCGGCGCGTCATCGAGGATCTATGCGGATTGATCGGCTTCAAAGACCACGACATCTTGTTGAAAGGCGGGAAGTTGCGGATCGACGACTATCTGGTCTCGTTCATTTACAACCCGCACTACGATCCTGCAAACCTGCTCGTCTATGTCGACATGGGCGCACCTTCCGGCGATCGGGAGCACGCTTATGAAACCGTGCTGAAGATCAATTTCGAGCTAGGCATCGGCAACCGGGGCATCATCAGCCTGCACCCCAAGACCCAGCGCCTCTTCTACTCGTTCGGGTACGCACTGGACGACACCGCATCGGGACGCGCGTTGCTCGATACGTTGATTCGCTTTGTCGGCGATGTCGCCCTTGAAGCCATCGACCTGTCGCCGAATCAGCGCGCGGCAAAGGACGTCGCGCGCATTCCGAGCCGCACCGTGACGACACCGCGCGCGCTCCCTGGACGCAATTAAATCTCGGGTTCTTTGGAACAATGCAGAAAGTTTCGTCACTCAGATAATACGGATGACGAAATGTGTTGAATCGATATGAGGAGTATCCCATGGCAAGCAGCTACCAGAGAAGCCCTGCAGAGATCGCAAACGACGCAAGGATGATCGAAGTCATCGGACAGATGGCCAATCGTTCCAACGACATGTTCGAGCGATTTTTCAGCAACCTCGGCGGACAGACGAGGAGCAACGCGCCGATCGATTTCGGCGGAAAAGGAATGTCGGGCCTCGGCGATCAGATGGCGGACTTGCGCAGCCTTTTGAACGACGTGCGCTCGGGTCTTCCGATTCGTTTCTGAGCGCGATGGGAGACGCTGTCGTCGGGTAGGGCAGCGTGGACGAAGAAACCGTCATGGGCGAGCTGCCCAGCTCGTTCTCGACGCCACCTGCGGCGGGGGCCGCTCAACGGGCTCTTAGCAAGAGCCGAAAGGAGAGAGTCATGAATGGTTTGATGTCGGCTGTGACTGGCGGTGCCAGCAGCGTGATGGGCGGGCAAGGCGCCTCGGGTGCGGATCCGATGCAGCAGGTCGTGAAAATGCTCGCCGAGCTGATGAAGCAGGCAACAGGCGGCCAGGGCGCCCAGGGCGGACAAGGCTCGGGGGGCGGTTCGCCGATCGATTTCGGCGGCAAGGGGAATTCAGGCGGAGGTGGGATGGGGGCGATGATGGACGGGCTCGGCGACATGATGAAACAAGTCCAAGGCGGCCAACGCGGCCAACGCGCGGGCTTCGATTTCGGCGGCAGCGGCGCGTCGGGCGGGGGCAACCAGATTACGGCTGCAGCCGTTTCGATGACCCAGGGACAGCGAAGCAATTCGATTTCATTCTGATCCGGCTATTTGGCGGCCAGTGGCGAAAGCCGCGAAACCTGTGCCGGCCGCCCGGCCGGCAGCTAACCGCAAGGAGATGGAAATGGGTGGTGCTTCACTAGCCGCTTCGATGGCGATGATGCAGATGCAGGACCAGATGTCCGCGGCGACGACTGTCATGCAGGGGATGGCGAACATGCGCAAGCAGATGACGGATGCCGTCAATTCGATCAGCCAGGGCCAAATGGACAGCGCGAGCAAAGCGACTAACGCCGGCCACAAGGCCGCCAACGAGATTCAATTCTGAACGGGCTCGCCAGGCGCGGGGCGGAGCTTGCCCCGCACTTGGGAACCCGCACTGAAACAGCAATGCCGCTCCCTCTCATACCGACTCGCGAAGACCATGAAATTACAGACCGGTAAGCAAAAACAACTCGGCCAGGGCATGACCGAATACATCATCATCGTTGCGCTGATCGCGGCATCGGCAATCGGCGTGTACACGTTCTTCGGCCGCACTGTCCAGCACCAGACCGCTTCGCTTGCGCAGTCGCTCGCGGGGCAGACGAGCAAAGCCACGAGCGAGAACATATCGGCGATCGGCGCCGCCGGTGAAGCGACGGCCAACGCCGCGAAGAATTCGAGCCTCGCGACCTATGGCGCCCAGGGCGCCGGTCAATAAGCGGCGCCGGCCCCATGAATCGCCGTTTCCACAAGACGCGCGCCGCGGGACAGGCCTCGGTGCCCGGGCTGCTGTGCCTGTCCGTGTGCGTCGTCGCGCTGGCGCTGATGGTCAATTCGGCGCAACTCACGCAGGCGAACAGCAAGCTGCAGGACACCGCCGACGCCGTCGCCTACAGCGTGGCCGTGCTGCAGGCGCGCGACTTCAACTACACGGCGTACACGAACCGGGCGATGGTCGCGAACCAGGTGGCTGTCGCGCAGATCGTCAGCCTGAAATCGTGGCTCGGCGAGTTGCAGCAGAGCTATGCGCCGTCGGCGGTTTTCGACGCGCTGGCGGCGAAGGCGACGCTCGGCGACGAGCAATGGGCGACGCCGAAATCGAAGGGCTTCAGGCTCGCGGACAAGGCCCGGGCAATCGTCGACCGATCGGCGTCGAGTTGGGTCACCGACCTCGACGCGATCACCGTCGCGCTGAGCGATGCACAGCGCCTCTATCACGATGCGTCGATTGCCGGCACGCCCGGTCTTGCAAGAGCGGTTGCGCGCAGCAACGACGGGGCGACCGACATTGCCGCCGGCTGGTTCGAGGAGGCGGGAGCCGGCGGCCAGCGGCTCGTCGAATGGGGGCGCTTCAGCGTGGAGAACGACCCGGCGAAAGGCGCGAAGGACAGGTTGGCCGACATCGTGACCGACAGCGAGACGCTCGACGATTTCGTGATCCGTCGCGGCGAGCGATTCGGCGGCGGCGCGCGGCTGATCGGCGTGCGCTCGTCGGCGACGCACGGGTCCGTGTGCGCGAACGGGCGAGTGAACCTGTACATCGATCATGCGGGCGGCACGGTTCTCGTGTCCGACGCGGCGCAAGGCGCGTTGCGCACGCGCTGGGAAGCGATCGATGCGGCGGATGCCCACGGCGAATACCTGTGCCACGCGCCGTTCGCGTCTCAGCGGTGGGATCGGGGGATCGCGCGCGACGGCGCGGTCACGGCGGCCACGAGCGCTTACACGGGCGTGTGCGGATACGGCAACTACTGCGGCTACGGCGGGTTGCTCGACGCGGGTTCGCAGGCGGGTCTCGCGGGGCGTGCCGAGCACCTCGCAGGCCCGGGCGGTGCGCCGCTCGATAGGCGCGCGAAGCGGGCCGACGGGCGATCGAGCAGTGGCTTGCAGCCATACCGCGATCTGGCGGCGCTCGGCGCGGGCAACGGCGACGCGCCGGTGATCACGGTCGAGGTCGAGCGCGCGAACGGCACGGTTGCGACGCTTGACGTGATGGGCAAGGACACCGCGGACAGTCGCTCGATGCGGGTGCAGGCAAGCGGCCGGGCGCATTTCATTCGGCCGGTTGGCGGCGGGAGCATGAAGGGCGGCTTGCGGGGGGGCGTGGGCTGGACGCCGAGCGAGCGCGGCGAATACTACTGGGAATACCCCAGTTTGTTCAGCCCGTATTGGCAAGCGTCGCTGGCCGCGGCGCCGGGCAAACGATGAGCCGCTTCAAATCCCGCCAGCGCGGGCAGGCGATGGTCGAGTTTCTCGTGCTGGCGACAGGTTCGCTGGTCCTGCTGCTCGTCGCCGCGGGCACGCTCGGCAAGCTCAACGACGTCCGCAAGCGCGCCCAGGACATGTCGCGCTATCTCGCCTGGGAGCGGATCGTGTGGCGCGATGGGTCGGCGGATTCGCCCTATTACGGGCGGCAAGTCGAGAAGACCGACGACGCGGCGCGGCACGAAGCGCTCCAGCGGTTGCTGCTGACACGTACCGGCGGCTTCAAGAGCACGGACGCCACCACCGGCAACGGGTTGCCGAAGGACCTGCCGGCCTTGTGGATCGATCACGCCGGCAAACCCTTGCTCGCGCAGTACGACGACGCGCGATTGACGACGGCGTACCCCGACGCAAGAGGATTCCTGCCGAAGGCCGCGCAAGCGTTCGGCCCAGAGATGCGCAGCGCAGGCGGAGTGCCGCTGCAAGCAAGCTTCGCCGCAGCCGGCGGCGTGACGAGCGGGCGTGCATCGCTGGCGGTGGGCCTGCTCAATCCGGCGCTCGACTGGCTGTGGCCGGGCCGAGCGGAAAGAGGCTTCGTGATAGTGCAATCGACATCGCTGCTGACCGGCGCATGGAACGCCGAGGCGTCGTCCGGCGTAGCGAGGATGGTTGCGCAGGCGGTGCCGACTGCGAAGGCAAGGGCGGGCGGTGACGAGCTCGTGCCGCGCGCCGCGACCTACGACCTGAAGCTATATGGCGTCGCCGACGAAATCGGCGACGGCACCCCAAAAGGCACCGTGCTGGATTTCGGCAGGATCAAGCCGGATGTCGTGCCTGCCGACCGTAAGGGAGCGATGGAATGAAGCATCGATTGCGTCCGTGGTGGTTCGCACTGCTGATCGTGCCGGGTTGCATCGCGCCGGTTGCTCGCGCGGATGTGGGCTGCACCGAAATGCCGTTGACGTTGGCCACGCGATCGGAATGGGTGGCGCGCGACGTGACGGCAGGCGGGCTGCGGATGTCGATCGCCCGCTTGACGTTCGCGAAGACGCCCGAGGTGCTCCAGGCCGAATTCGAGCACTACTGGAAGGAGGCCGGCAAACCGGCGAAAGGATTCAAGGGCCGCGACGGCTGGACGTTGACCGCGATCGCAGGCGAGTGCCACTACATAGCCCGGATCCCGCCCGGCGCCGATTCGTCGGGGCTCACCTCAGTAGTGCTGAGCATCGCCCGGCTTGACGGCGCGCCGGTGCGTGGCGTCGAGCCGGACGCCCCGGCACCGGGCCGCGAGTTGTCGACGACCCATAGCGACGACGCGGCGAGCCGCGCGCGAACCGTCGTGTACGCGGTGGACGGCACGCCCGATGCGGCTGCCAGACAGTATGTCGAGCGCCTCAAGCAGATGGGCTGGCGCGTGACCTATCTTGCGCCTGCCGGTGGCGAGGGCAGCCGCGTGAAGGGGATGGGCTTTGCCGCGCAACGGCGCGGGGCAAAGGTGGACGGCGTGGTGTTTTCCGGCCGGGGCGCCACGTATGCCGTCGTCGGCTACTCGAAGGGGCGCTAGGCATGCGCGGCCAAGCCGGCCAGGCGATGACGGAGGCCCTGGTGGTCGCGGTCGCGATCGCCGCCGCGCTGATTCTGGGCACCAGCGGCGACGCCGGCGTGGTGACCACGTTGATCAACAACCTGAAGTCGTTCTTCGACGCGTACAGCTACGTGCTGTCGCTGCCGTGACGACTCCGCTTTTGGACAGCTTTGGATCGACATGCGCAAGAAGCAGAAATCGAAACTGAATGTCGTGCTGGGCAATCCGTGGGTGCTGCTCGGCATCGCGGTGGTCGCGGCGGCCGGCCTCTCGTACGCCATCTACAAGGTGCTCGACACGCGCGACGCCGCGTTGCGCCGCGCTCAACAGGCCGGGGCAGGCCCGAACCCGGTCGCGACGGCCGGCGTGATCGTACCGGTCCGGGACGTGGCGGCCGGCACGCCGGTGTCGGCGGCGAGCTTCGCGGCGCGCGACATCCCGGTCGATCTGGTCTATGACGACATGGTCCCGGTCGGCGAGTTCGACGCGGTGATGAAGAAGCCGCTGCTGCACGCGATGAAGCAAGGCCGGCCGCTACGGCGCGGCGATATCGACGGACTCGCCGCGAAAGATTTTTCCGATCTGCTGACGCCCGGCATGCGCGCGTTGACGATCCGTACCGACGACGTCGATTCGACGGCCGGCATGGTGCGGCCCGGCAACCGCATCGATCTCTACCTCGCCGGGGAAACGAAGCTCGCGGGCCCGTGGGCCGACCCGTCGAAGGTGGTGAGGCTGCTGTTTGCGAACCTGCGGGTGCTGGCGACGGGGCGCGACGTGCGCACCGCGCAGGACGGCGACCTGCTCGCGCAGGATGCGGCCGGCGACGGCGCAAGCGGCAACTACCACACGATCACGCTCGAAGTGACGCCGGCCGAGGCACGCCGGATCGTGCTCGCGCAGGCGGGCGGCACCTTGCGGACTTTGCTGCGCAACTCGCGCGACGAGGGCAAGGAGGCCGAGGGCACGCAAATCGTGGCGCAGCCGGACGCGATGCCGAATGCGGCGGAGCGCGCGCGGGCGATCGAATACATCGTCGGCGGTCAGCAAAACCCGATTTCGACGCTGCCCATGCCGGAGCCCGCTCGCCAGACGCCGCCTGCGCCGGCGGTCGCCTCTTCCGCGCCGTCGAGTTTCACCGAGGCGCAACAGAAGCGGCTTGCGCAACTCGCCGACGCATTTGAAAAACCGAAGAAGAGCGAGTAACGCCGCACGCGTTGCGCCATCCAATCACTTGAAAACGCCAACAATGAAAAAGAATCGCGGCGCGGTGGTTTTCGCCATCGCCTTGCAGACCGGGGCGCCTGTCATCGCGGCCGCCGCCGACCAGGCTCGCGTTGCCGCTCAGGCGAACGACGCCCCGGCCATGATGCAGACCCTCAACCTGTTCGTCGGCGAGGCGAGACCGCTGCCGGTCAGCGGCGTGATCAAGCGCGTCGCGCTCGGCAACGGCGATCTCGCGAGCGCGACGGTCGTGGACCGCAACCTGTTGCTGCTCGCGCAGAAGCCCGGCTCGACGACGCTGATCGTCTGGACCGACCGGGGCGTCGTGCTGCAGGCGCAGCTCAATATCGCGTCCGAAAACATGGAGGAAGTGTATCGTCACCTCGGCGCGCGCCTCGCCGGCCTGCCCGGCGTGCAAGTCCACTTGCAGGGCGGCAACGTCGTCTTGACCGGCTCGGTTCATGCGGAGACGCTGCCGCTCGTCGCCGCCGCCATCGGCGGCTACAAGAACGTCGTCAACCTGATCAGGACCGAGGACGGCCCGGCGCAGAAGAAGACCGTGCATTTCAAGGTGCAGATCGTCGAGTTGACGAAGCGCGCCCAGGAAAAACTGGGCATCCAGTGGGAGCAGAGCATCAGCGGCCCGGCCGCATCGTTCCAGGGTTCGGCTTTCGCGACCGGCGCGCTTGCGAGCCGTGCGACCGTGGGGGGCGCGGCGCTCGACATGGCCGGGTCGATCACGTCGCGCCTCAATCTGATGGTCAAGGAAGGGGATGCGTTCCTGCTGGCCGCGCCCGAGTTGAGCAGTACGAGCGGCGGGGTCGCGACGTTCCTCGCGGGCGGCGAGATTCCGATCCCGAAGGCCGGCGCGCTCGGCACGACCGACGTCGAATATCGCCCCTACGGGATACGGCTGAACATCAATCCGGTCGTCGATTCCGACAACATCATCACGGCGAAGCTCGAAACCGAGGTGAGCCAGATCGATCCGACCGTGTCGTTCGGCGGCTACCCGGCGTTCCTTACGCGACGCGCCACGTCGGAGCAATCGATGAAGCCGGGCCAGACCGTTGCGATTTCCGGGCTGGTCAACGCCGAGGCCAGCAAGGCCGCGGACAAGCTGCCGTTGCTCGGCAGCCTGCCGATTCTCGGCCGCCTGTTCCGGTCGGACGATTTCCGCAACAACAAAAGCAGCCTCGTCATCTTCGTCACGCCGGAGATCGCCGATCCGGCGACCGGCATGAATGCCGCGCTGATCGACAAGGGACGTGAAATCGAGAACCGCTATCGCGCGTCGAACGGCGATCCGGATCTGCTCGCGCGCGCTGTGAGCGCGCCGGCCGACGTTCCTGCGCCCGAGAGACAGGCCGCGCCGGCACCAGCACCGGCACCAGCACCGGCACCGGCACCGGCACCAGCACCAGCACCAGCACCAGCACCAGCACCAGCACCAGCACCAGCACCAGCACCAGCACCAGCACCAGCAC
>NZ_JAFLRF010000036.1:38332-59596 GCF_017315705.1 Trinickia mobilis
GCCGGCTGCCGCGATGCCCGCGCCGACGGCGCAGCAGGCCGAGGTACGTGCGCCCGCACCCGCCGCGGTGCCTGCGCCGGCCCAACCCGCCCCGCGGGCGATCGCGAAGGCGACGCGGCAAGCGGCGCAGGTCGACGCCGACACGTTGCCGGAAACCGACGCGCGCTGGCTGGGCACGCTGGCTGACCAGTTCCGCGAGATCGATACCGCGCCGTCCGGTCAAAAATAAGGTGACGCCATGCTGAAGATTTCCATCCATCAACGCGACGGCAGCGCGCAGATCGTCGAGATCGGCGGCGACTGCACGATCGGCCGCGGCCCGGCCTGTTCGATCGTCCTGACGGGCATGCTGGTCGGCAAGCTGCACGCGACGATCGAGAACCGCGCCGGCCGCTATTACCTGAACGATCGCGGCGGCTTTGCCGCCACGCTGGTGAACGGCAACGCGGTGAATGCCTATGGGCCGCTGCTCGCGGGCGACACGATCGAGATCGCGGGATTCGTGCTGACGATCGACGACTACGCGCCGCCCGCAATGCTCGGGGCCCAGCCGGCGGCGGACGTGCCCGCGCTGCGAGAGGGCAACGTTCATGTGCTGCCGGCCGCGCACGCGCTGGCCGGCGTATCGGCGAGCGCTGCCGCGCCGCTGCGTTCGCCTGCGGCCGCGCGTCAGGCGCGGGTGCATGTCGAGCCGGCTCCATCGACGCAAGCGGACAGCGCAATCAACAGCCGGCTCGGCATCGAGATCCGCAAGGCGGCGCATCAGCAATTGGTCGCGGCGATCGACATGCGCCGCCTGAACGTCAGCCGCATGGACGACGCTGAATTGCGGCTGACCGTCGGCGAGATGCTCGACGAAATCCTCGATGCCGATCCTCGCTTCAACACGGACGTGATGCCGCGCGCGTTGCTCAAGAAGAGCGTGTTCGACGAAGCAATCGGCCTCGGCCCGCTGGAGGCGCTGCTTGCCGACGACACCGTCAGCGAAATCATGGTCAACCGCTACGACGAAATCTTCGTCGAGCGGGCGGGCCGGATCCAGCGCGCGCCCGTGATCTTCACCGACGACCGGGCGGTGGTCGGCACGATCGAGCGCATCGTCGCGCCGCTCGGCCGTCGCATCGACGAAAGCTCGCCGATGGTCGATGCGCGGCTCAAGGACGGTTCGCGCGTGAATGCGGTGATTGCGCCGCTGTCGCTGAAAGGCGCGAGCCTCACGATCCGCAAGTTCAGCGCGAAAAAGCTCACCGGCGAGGACCTGGTCGACTTCGGCACGCTGTCGGCCGAGATGCTCGAATTCCTGCGCGTGGCGGTCGAGCAGCGCGCGAACATCGTCATTTCAGGCGGAACAGGCTCGGGGAAAACCACGCTGCTCAACGTGCTGTCGAGCTTCATCCCCGCCAGCGAGCGCATCGTCACCGTCGAGGACGCGGCCGAGCTGCAGCTCGCGCAGCCGAATCTCGTGTCGCTCGAAGCGCGTCCCGCGAACATGGAAGGCAAAGGCGCCGTGCCGATCCGCGAGCTGGTGAAGAACTGCCTGCGGATGCGGCCGGACCGGATCGTCGTCGGCGAATGCCGCGGCGGCGAGGCGCTCGACATGCTGCAGGCGATGAACACCGGCCACGACGGCTCGCTCACGACCGCGCACGCGAACACGCCGCGCGACTGTCTCGCGCGGCTCGAGGTGATGACGATGATGGCCGGGCTCGAGCTGCCGCTGCAGGCGATCCGCGACCAGATCTGCTCGGCGGTGAATCTCATCGTCCAGCAGACGCGCTTCGCGTGCGGCTCGCGCCGCATCACGCACATCACCGAAATCTCCGGCATCGAGAGCGGCACGGTGCAGTTGCAGGACATCTTCCTGTTCCGCGAAAACGGCTACGGCGCGCACGGCAAGATCAACGGCCACTTTGCGCCGACGTCACACATTCCCGATCTGTACCAGGGCCTGTCGCGGCGCGGCATCCCGGTCGACATTTCGATTTTCTCCGGAAGCGTTCGCGACCGGGTGGGCGGCGCGCGGTGAGCCCGCTCGTCGTCGCCGGTGCTGCCTTCGTCGCGCTGTGCGGCGCCGGCGCCGCGGGCATCCGCCTCGCACGCTCGCGCCGGCGTGCGAGCCAAGCCAAGCCGCGCGCGCGTCGTGTGGCGGACACCGCCGGCTTGCACGCGCAAGTGCTGCTCGTCACCGCCGGCGCGGTCCTTGCGGCTTATTTCGTGTCGGGCAGTTTCAACGTTGCGCTGTTTGCGCTGCCTCTCGCGCTCGTCTTGCCGCGGCAGCTGAAGAACCGGCGCGACCGGGAACGCTTGAAGAAGATCGATGAATGCTTGCCCGATGCGCTGTTGATGATGTCCGGCGCGTTGCGCGCGGGCGTGAGTTTTCCCGTGGCGCTCGCGGGCGTGATCGACGACACGCCCGCGCCGCTCTCGCAGGAACTCGACATGCTGATGCGCGAACTGCGGCTTGGCGTCGATCTCGACGACGCGCTGAAGAACATGGCGGAGCGCGTGCCGTCGCAGGATTTCGCGATGGTCTCGGCCGGCATTTCGATTGCCCGCGAAGTCGGCGGCAACCTGGCCGAATCGCTCGAGGCGGCGGCGAACATCATGCAGGAGAAGCGCCAGATGGAAGGACGCATCCTAGCGCTCACGTCACAGGGAAAGATGCAGGGCATCGTGATGACCTGTCTGCCGCTGTTCCTGATCGTCGTCCTGCAATTCATCGACCCGCAGGCGATGGAGCCGCTGTTCACCTCGCCCATCGGCTGGGGCACGCTTTGCGTCGTCGCGGTGATGGAAACCCTGGGCTACGCGTCGATCAGGAAGATCACGCGAATCGACGTCTGATACCCATCATGGACATGCTGATTTCATCCTCCATCGCCGTTGGCGTCGTGCTGGTCGCCGCGCTCTTTGTCGCCACCGTGCACAAGCTTGCGCGCGGCGTGCCGCGCGAGAACCGCGCGTTTCGCGACCCGCTGCCGCCTGTCGTCGCGACGCTCTGGCCTCTCGTGCGCTTCGTCGATTTTCATATTTCGCGCAGCTTTCCGAAGGTCGTGCTGCGCGATGTCCGCGGGCGGCTCGACGAAACGAAGGTGGCGTTCATGATGAGCGAAAGCCAGTTTGTTTCGCTGTGCGTCAGCTCGTCGCTCGTGACCTTCTGCGCGGGTCTGGTGCCGGGACTGCTGCTGGACGTGGTTTGGTTGCCGGCGCTGCTGTTCGCCGGTGCGCTCGCCGCGTTCTACCCGCTTGTCTGGCTGAGGGATATCGCGAAGCGCAACCAGCGGCTGCTGCTCAAGCACCTGCCGATCTACCTGAGCCTGTTGACGATGGCGGTCGAGGCCGGCTCGAACATCAGCGGTGCGCTGGAGACTGCGGTCAGGAAAGGGCCGCCTGGACCGCTGCAACGCGAATTCGAACACGTGCTGCGCGACGTGCGTTCCGGGATCTCGCGCGCCGAGGCGTTGCAGCGGATGGCCGAGCGCACGCGGATGCGCGAGATCGGCAAATTCGCGAGCGCGGTGGTGCTGGCCGAACGCATGGGCAGCGGCCTCGCGCAAACGCTGCGCTTCCAGGCTCGCCAGCAATTGACGCAACGTTTCCAGCGCGCGGAGAAGCAGGCGATGGAAGCGCCGGTCAAGCTGATCTTCCCGCTCGTGCTGTTCATTTTTCCGGTGACGTTCATCGTTCTCGCGTTTCCTATCGCGATGAAGTTCGTGGGCGAGGGGCTGCTATGAGGATGCGCGGGCAGGCGATGGTCGAGTGCATTGTCGTGTTCCCGGTGCTGATCCTGCTCGCGGCGGGCATCGTGCAGGCCGGCCTGCTGTACCACGCGCAAGCGACGCTGGACAACGCGACGCTGCGCGCGGCGCGCGCGGGCGCGGTTGCGCACGGCGCGTACGCCAGCCTGCGCGACGGGCTCGCGCGCGGCCTTGCGCCGATGTTCGCGACGAAGACCGGGCAAGCCGCAGCGCAACGGGCGCTTGACGCCGCAGCCATCGAGGTCGGCGACAGCGCGTTGACGAGCGTGTCGATCGTCAACCCGACCGAGGATGCATTCAGGGATTTTGCCCGCAGGGATGACTACGTCGGCAAGACGACGCTTGAGATTCCGAACGACACGCTGATGTATCGGGACCCGAGGCCGGGTTCGCGCTCGGGCATGTCGATCCAGGATGCGAACTTGCTGAAGATTCGCGTCACTTATTGCTACGACATGGTTGTACCGGCAATCAACCAGGTTTTTTATCAGGCTGTGCGCTTGCTGGACGGCCGCTCTGAAAACCGGTGCGTGGCGCATGCAAAGCCGACGGGCCAATGGCGCTTTCCGCTGACCTCGGAGGCCACGGTCCGGATGCAGACGCCGTTTCGGCTGGACGCTCCGGCGGGTTAGGGCGCGCGATGTCACGCGTTGAGTGGCTGCTCGCCGGCGTTGCGCTGGCCGTGTGCTGCGTCGATGCCGCTGCGCGGACCGGGGCACCGGTCGAGTTCATCACGGGGCGTGTTGCGCCTCTGCAAGACGATGGCGGGCAGCCTCGTGCGCGGCCATACGTCGGGCTGCCGCTGCCGACGGCGGGCGCGGCCTCGTCGGCCAAACGGGCGCTGTATGCGCCGTTGATCCGGCATGCGGCTGACGTGAACGCGGTCGATCCGTTGCTGGTTGCCGCGATAGCGGATGTCGAGTCGGGCTTCGACCCGCTGGCGGTGTCGCCGAAGGGTGCGCAGGGGCTGATGCAAGTGATGCCGGCTACGGGAAGGATGTACGGACTGCGCGATCCGTTCGATCCGGTGCAGAACCTGATGACGGGCACGCGGCATTTGAAGCGATTGCTCGACCGGTTTGGAAACGACGTTGCGCTGTCGGTGGCTGCTTATAACGCGGGGGAGGGGGCGGTGCTGAGGTATCGGATGAGCGTTCCGGACTATCCGGAGACAAGGGACTACGTGCGAAGGGTGCTGGAGAAGTACCGCGGCTACGGCACGCATGACATGACGAAACGATTGATAGGGAGGCCTGACGAATGAATGTCGCTTGAGGCGGTAATCGGTTGCGCACGCAAGGTATCAATCCATGAATTCGGAAGCAGGGGGTGTCGAATGTTCAAGAGCAAAACAATGGAATCGCCGGCCGTCGGGAGCCAAGTCAAGCCGAAATTCAAACTCAGGCCTGTCTATCATGCGGCCTCGCTGCTGCTGGGAACCGGCGCGGCTCTGGTGTCGGCCGATGCGAACGCCTTTTGGGGCAACGGCTGCGGGTTCCTCGGATGGTTTTCGTGCGGCGACACCAATGTCGAGAATAACTACATCACGCAAGGCGTCAGCGAGAGCGACGTGTACAGCGCTGTGAACAACGGCTTGACGACGGTGGGCGGCGGCGCCGCGATGAGTTCGTCGGGCATCGTCACGAAGCCGGCCTTCAACATCGACGACAACCGCTACCGCGATGTCGCATCGGCGTTCCAAGAGGTCGACAACCAGTTGCGCTATGTCGCCGCAAACGGCGGCTTTACCGGCGGGTCGGCTACCGGCGCGCTGACGGGCGCGAAGCCGATCGTCGGAACGGGGGGCGTTGCGTTGGGGCAGGATACGGTCGCGGGAACGAGCGCGGTCGCACTGGGCATCGCGTCGAAAGCGACGGGCCATTCGTCGGTTGCCATCGGCGATGCGGCGTCGACCGGACCTGATAGAGACAAGACCGCCGGCGCCGACTGGCAGTCCGACGCCATCGCGCTTGGCTCGAACACCTATGCGACGTTCCATGGAACCGCGCTCGGCTCCTATTCGAGCGCATCCACCGACGGCGCGGTGGCAATCGGCTATCGCGCCGCGGCCAACGGCCGCGGGTCGGTTGCGCTCGGCGAGAACTCGGTCGCGGACCGCGACAACACGGTGTCGGTGGGTCGCGCGGCCAAGGATGGACAGACAGCGATCGAGCGGACCATCGCCAACGTTGCGCGTGGCTCGAAGGATACCGACGCCATCAACATGAGCCAGCTTTCCGAGGTCAACAACAGAATCGACCGGCTTGTGTCGAACGGCGGCAATGACCCGCTTGCCCTCACCTACGACGACGAAACCAAACGGAAAGTCACGCTGGGCGGCCCCGGCGCGACGAAGACCTCGCTCTTGCGCAACGTCGGCGCGGGGGAGCGGGACACGGACGCCGTCAACGTCAAGCAAATGAAGGACGCGATCGACAGCGCCGGCATCGGCACGGGCAACGCGGCCTATTTCAAGGCGAACGGTCTTGCCGACGGTACCGACAATGCGCAGGCGCCGGGCACGGATGCCGTCGCGATGGGCCCGTCCGCCGGCGCTTCCGGTGTGGGTGCGGCGGCCGTGGGCAAGGGCGCATCGGCGCCGGGGGCCGGCGCCGTGGCGGCGGGGCGGTCGTCCGTGGCGTCGGCGGACTATGCGACGGCATTGGGCGAAGGCGCCAAGGCGTTGGGGCTCGCGTCGATGGCGATGGGCGCCGGCGCGAAAGCGGAGAGCGACAGCGCTGTCGCCATCGGCAGTAACAGCCGAGCACGGGCGCAGGGCGCGCTTGCGCTCGGCAACAACGCCAGCGTGGGCGGCCTGGACAGTATCGCGATCGGCAGCGGCGCGCGGGTCGAGAAGAAGAAAGACGCGGGCGAGGACCCGCACCATGCCGTGGCGCTCGGCGCCAACTCGGTCGCCGACAGCGACAACACGGTGTCGGTCGGGTCGCAGTCTTTGCAGCGGCGGGTGACCCACGTCGCCGCCGGCATTTCGGACACCGACGCAGTCAATATCAAGCAACTGGTCGATGCCGGCGTGCTGGTGGCCGACGACCCCAACTCGCAGACCAGCAAGTATTCGAACCGGGCGGTCACCTATGACGGCCCCGATCGCAAGGTCGTGACCTTCGGCGATACGGGCGACCCCAACGACCCGAAGAACAAGCCGGCAGTGCCGGTGCGGCTGTCGAACGTCGCGGCGGGCGTCGGCGATACGGACGCCGCCAGCTTCGGGCAGCTTCGCAGCCTTGCCGGCAGCACGATCAGCACGATGGCCGACGCGGGCATCGTCAAGGAAGTCACCGTTGCCGCGACGCCCGACGTTCCCGAACATCAAGCGCTCAAGACGCTTAGGGCGGTGACGTACGACGACAAGACGGTCGACGACTACAAGGACGTGACGTTCACCGCGAAGGACGGCAAATCCCAGGTCGGGCTGCACAACATCGCGGACGGCAAGAGCAAGTACGACGCGGTCAATGCGGGGCAGCTCGACGTGGTGCAGAAGCAGGTCGAGGCGGTGGTCGGCGGCAACTCCAAAGATCTCGCGGTGCTGTACGACAACCCGGGCACGAAGAGCCGGGTGACGCTCGGCGGCATCGCCCATGAGCCGGTCACGCTGACCAACGTCAAGGCCGGCGAGACCGACCTCGACGCGGTGAACTACAACCAGTTGAAGACGCTGTCGGACAAGGTCGCGGCGATCAAGCCCGGAACCGGAGGCGATGGGACGGACGCGCTGGCGGTTCACTACGACAGCGACGCGAAAATCAAGGTGACGCTGGCCGGCAAAGACGGCAAGTCGCCGGTCACGCTGACCAACGTCAAGGCCGGCGAGACCGACCTCGACGCGGTGAACTACAACCAGTTGAAGACGCTGTCGGACAAGGTCGCGGCGATCAAGCCCGGAACCGGAGGTGATGGGACGGACGCGCTGGCGGTTCGCTACGACAGCGAGGCCAAGGCCAAGGTGACGCTGACCGGGAAGGACGGCAAGTCGCCGGTCACGCTGGGCAACCTGAAGGACGGCGTGGACGATCGGGACGCGGTCAACATGCAGCAGTTGAAGGCGACCGGGCTGCTCAAGCCGAACGATCCGAACAACCCGGGCGGCGGCTACCAGACGGTCGCGGCGGTGACGTACGACAACGCCGCGAGGACGAGTGCGACGCTGGCGTCCACGGAGGGCAAGCCGGTGGTGCTGGGCGGCGTGGCGGACGGCAAGTCGGCGAACCAGGCGGTCAACGCGGGCCAGCTCGACGTGGTGCAGAAGCAGGTCGAGGCGGTGGTCGGCGGCAACTTCAAGGATCTGGCGATCCTGTACGACGGCGTCGACAAGAACCGGGTGACGCTCGGCGGTATTGCCCATGCGCCGGTGCTGCTCACGAACCTGGCCGACGCGCCGATCGTGATCGGCAGCAAGGATGCCGCGAACGCCGGGATGCTCGCGTCGGTCCGCGACAACCTGCAGGGCCAGATCTCGTCGATCGATGGCCGCGTGACCCAAGTGGAAAGTCAGACCGGCAATTCCGGCGGGGGCGGCAATGGGGGTAACGGCGGCAATGGGGGCAATGGCGGCAACGTCGCCGCTGGAACCTTCGCCGCCGATGTCGTTGGACCAGGCACTCCCGCGTCCGTCACGGCGGGCACTGGCGCGGTCGCAATCGGCGACGGGGCGCTCGCGAGCGGTTCGAATTCGGTTGCGCTCGGCAAGGGCTCGATCGCCGATGCGTCGAACGTGGTATCGGTCGGCTCGGCAGGCAAGGAGCGGCAGATCACCAACCTCGCGGCAGGTACGCGCGACACGGATGCCGTCAACGTCGGGCAGCTCAACGCGCTGGGCAAGGAGACGCAACAGGGTTTCAACGCGGTCAACCGGAGCATCAGCGAACTCGACAAGTCGACCCGCCGGGGCATCGCCGCCGCTGCCGCGTTGCAAAGCACGGCGCCGTATCTGCCGGGCCGCACGAGCCTCAATGCCGGGGTCGCCAGTTATCGCGGCGAACAGGCGCTTGCTGTCGGCGTGTCGAGCTGGAATGGGAAGGGCACGTTCAACTGGAACGCGGGTGCGTCCTATGGCGGCGGCGGCAGCGTGATCGTGCGCGCCGGGGTCGGGATGGTGTTCGGCGGCTGAGCGCTCGCCCGGCGGGTCAAGCATTGCCCGGCGGCAGCCGCCGCCGGGCCTTCCCTTCTTATTCGACACGATGACTAAACGAACGCTTATTTCTCTCTCGTGCGCGATCGCGGTGTCGGCGTGCGCGGACCACGCGGCTCGGGACACGCTCGCCATCCAGGACAGGACGGTCTTGAAGACCGGGTTCGGCGCGACCCAGGACACGGCGGCCGGCGCGCCGACGCAGGCGTGGCTGGACAAGTACGGCGAGCCGCTCGGCGACGACGCGATTGCCGACGCACAGGGCCGGCTGGACGCGCTAAAGGCGGCGCATCCGGAGCGAGGTTATTTTTCCGCGAAGGCGCAATGCTGGATCGACGCGGTCACAACGGAACGCGACCAGCGCAGCCAGTGGGGATTCGTGCCCGAAGCGCTGGGCGAGGCGAACCGCATCGTGGACTCGATGCAAAAGGGCAACATGCCGGATGTGCGCAATGCGCAATTGCGCACGTCGGTGGAGGTGCGCCCCGATCTTTGGGCGAGCGTTCGCAACCTGCAGCGCGATCCTGCGTTTCTTCACTGCTTGCCGGCGCAGGCGACGCTTGCGTGTTCGGAGGTGGCGTTGATCCACGCGGGCTACGAGGCGTGGACGCGCGATTTCATCGCGGCGAAGGCGCGCGTCGACGGTGTCGAAACGGGGCTGCAGCGGGCGTCAGGCGAGTTGGATGCGTGCAGGGCGCAGGCTGCGCCCGTAGCCGCGCCGGTTGCCGCAAGCCCTGCGCCGGCAGGCGTGCCGAAGCATCTGCGATTCAAGACCGATGGGCTGTTCCGGTTCGGCTCGGCCGATTTGCTCAAGGCGTCGAGTGCCGGCATGCGCGAGCTGGCGCAGCTAGTTACCGCGCTGCGGGATGAGCAGGCTAGCGTGATTCGGATCGACATCGACGGGCATACCGACCGCATCGGTCGCGACGCGGACAACGACGCGCTGTCGGCGCGCCGCGCCCAGAGGGTCAAGGCGTATTTGCTGGAGCAGGGTGTGAACGTGCCGATCGCGACGCGGGGAAGGGGCAAGCGGGAACCGGTTGTCGACTGCGCACAGAAGAACCGCGCCGCGCTGATTGCGTGCCTCGCGCCGAATCGGCGTGTCGATGTCCGGATCGAGGTGAAGGGGGAGTAGGGGGCGGGGCGATGCGTGCCAGGTCGATCGGCGCGTATCGCCCTATGGTGAAAGGACGTGAGATAAACCGGGAAGTGTCGAGAGAAAACGCCATGAAGATTGACCGATTGAACAGTGGACAGCCATCAACCGTCGCTTCACCTTGGAGCAGTGAGAAGGGGCCGATCGGATCGTCTGCCAACGTCCTGACAGTGTCCACATCTTCCTCTATGAGCGGCCCGCTTTCTGCGCCGCTAGACGTGCAAGCAGACCGCGATTTGCCCATCACGTTGCGATTGCGGACGTCTACGTTGTTCGATAACTGGCAAGAGTCTCAGAAGAACGAAAACATCCGTGAGAGATCGCTTAAATATCACATGGACAAGATTCGCTCAGGCGAACCATTGGAGCCGATTTGCATAGAAAAAGTCTTCGTTACCAAGGAGGACGCTATTCGGCTGCGAACGGCAGACGGAAGACACCGGCTCACCGCTGCAATGCGTTTTCGCGTTCCGGAAATTGAAGTGGTTGATAGTGAAGTGGCACGGCAAGTTAAAGATATATTCTGCGATTAGCAGTCGGCGCGTCAAAGCGCGCAGGGCGCGGATCATTCGATCGGCACGATTCTATTGACGCTGGTCACGATCGCGGTCGGCCTCAAGACCCGATGGAATCCGTTGTGGCTGATCGCGGCAGGGGCTGGGCTGGGGCTGTCGGGCTTGGTTTGAGGCAGGCGCCGGGTGCCGGGGGCTGAGTCTGTATCGGCCGGGGCGCTACGCGTGCCCGAACACGATCCAGACCGCACACGCGACAGCCACCGTCCCATACACGGCATACACGGGCACCTTGAGCTTGCCGAAGCACAGGCAGGCGAACGCCGCAGTCAGCAGATAGGCGGGTTCGAGCGGCACGCGCACGGCGATGCGCACGACGGCCGCAACCAGGAACGCGGTGGTCGCCGCGCGCAGCGCCCGCATGCCGTGCTCGAAGCGCGGGTACGTTTCGAGCTGCTTCAGATGCCGCTGCGCGAGCACGATCAAGCAGCCGGACGGCACGAAGAGCGCAAGCGTCGCCGCGACGGCGCCGAGCCAGCCGTCGGTCAGATAGCCGAGAAACGGCACGACGTTCAGAAGCGGTCCGGGCGAGACGGGGGAGAGCGCGAAGGCCAGCGTGAAATCGCTGTCCGTTACGCCGGCTGCGGGTGTCACGAACAGCGTCTTCAACACGGGCAGCGCCGAGAAGCCGCCGCCGAAAAGCGTCATGCCGGCGCCGGCGAGCCGCGGCCAGAGAAACGCGGTTTCGAAGCGATGCGGCAGCGGCAGCGGCACGGCAAACAACAAGATGAGTACCAGCAGCGCGCAGAGCAATCGCCAATCGCCCCGGCGCAGCGTGATTTCGAGACGCCCGTCGCGCGCCGGGCTCGCGAACCAGCCTGCCGCGAACGCGCTGGTGAGCAGCACGACATAGGTGGCCGCGCTGTGCGCGAAGGCGAGCGCGATGCAGGCGAGCGCCGCGACCGTCCAGCCGAGCCGCCCGCGCACGATCGTGCGCGCCTGCTTGCACCAGGTGACGCCGATCAGCGCCGCCAGCACCACGCTGAAATGATTGAGCAGCATCTGCGAGGCCATCGCGCGCACGAGCCGCGTGTGATAGAAGCTCGCGAACACCGTCATCAGCGCGAAGAAGGGGAGCACGCTGGCCGCGCCCGATACCCAGGCGCCTGCGCGTCCGCGCAGCGCATGGCCGGTCTGCACGGCGACGTTGCAGCCGACCGGCCCCGGCACCATCCACGCGAGCGCGATCCAGTCGGAAAACGCGAGCCGCGTGAAGCGCCGCTCGCGTTCGACGTAATGGTGTTCGAGCTGCGCCATCAGCGCGAGGCCGCCCCACGACAGCGACGACAAGCCGAACATGACCCAAAACAGCGTCCAGAGCGGTTCCGGCTCGCGCGGCTCGGGCATGTCGCGGGAGGTGGAGCGTTCGGGTTCGGCTGGCGGGGCGGCGTCGCTATCGGTCTTCGAACGGATGACGAAGCTCGACGCGTGGGGCAAGCCGGCATGGCGGGACGGCGCGCGCCAATCGGTCATGCCGGGCCCTACGCGGACAAGCCGCTGGTGCTCGTCTGGCCCCGGCTCTGGCCGTGAACCTGTGCGCCGTGCACTTCGCGCGCGCTGCACACGCCGAAGCGTTCGAGCAGCGCCCCGATGCCGTCGGCCGGCACCGGACGCGAGAACAGGAACCCTTGCGCCTCGATGCGTCCGAGCGCCGAGAGCCACGCGATCTGCTCTTCTGTCTCGGTGCCTTCGACGACCACCTTGAGCCCGAGCGAGCGGGCCAGATTGACGATCGCCGACACCATCACGCACACGCTGCGGTCGCCGGGAATCGCCTGCACGAACGAGCGGTCGACCTTGAGCGTATCGACCGAAAAGCGGTTCAGGTAGGACAGCGACGAGTAGCCCGTGCCGAAATCGTCGAGCGCGACGCGCACGCCGAGGCGCTTCAACGCAATGATCTTTTCCGACACGAGCTCGGGATACTCCATCATCGCCGTCTCGGTGATTTCGAGCTCGAGCCGGTGCGCGGGAATGCCGGTTTCCTCGATCGCGCGCGATACGGTCTCATAGAGGTCGCCGCGCCAGAACTGCACCGCCGAAATGTTCACGGACATCGACAGCGAATCGTAGCCGTCGTTCTGCCAGGCAGCGAGCTGGCGGCACGCGCTGTGCACGACGAAGTCGCCTATCGGCACGATCAGACCGGTCGATTCGGCGATCGGGATGAACTCGTTCGCGGAGATGATGCCGTGCTGCGGATGGTTCCAGCGCGCGAGCGCTTCGAAGCCCGTGATGCAGCGGCGCGAGAGATCGACCATCGGCTGATAGACGAGAAAGAGCTGCTCCTCGGCGAGCGCGACGCGCAACTGCTGCTCCCACTTCATGAGATGGTCCGCGCGATGCGACAGATGCGGCGAGTAGAACTGGTAGCAGTTCTTGCCGGCGTCCTTCGCGCTGTACATCGCGAGATCGGCCTTCTTCAAGAGGTCGATTTCGCTTTCGTTCGCGACCGAATAGAGCGCGATGCCGATGCTCGCGTGCAGCACGAACGACGTGCCGCGCACGTCGAACGGACGCTCGAACGAGGCGCTCACTCTTTCCGCGAGGTCCACCGCGTGCCGCTCGACGTCGGAGCCCTTCAGCACGACGACGAACTCGTCGCCGCCGATGCGCGAGAGCGTGCCCGCGTCGCCGACCGCATCGGACAAGCGCGCCGAGGTCATCTGCAGCACGATGTCGCCGGCGTTGTGGCCGAGCGTGTCGTTCACCGTCTTGAAGTTGTCGAGATCGATGAAGAGGAGCGCGAGGCGGCCGACGTTTGCGGGCTGCCCCACGTCGTGGCGCAGCGACTGCAGCGTCGCGTAGCGGTTGCGCAGGCCGGTCAGCAAGTCGTACTCGACGAGATGCGTCATCTCGCGCTCGCGCCCGAGGAGCTTGCCGATCAGGCCGGTCGCCACCGCGAAGAAGCCGAGCATCGCGAGCGAGATGAAGCCCGCCATCAGCAGGTAGACGTTGCGCGTGTGGTTGTAGTCGGCGAACTCCTCGGTTTGCGACAGGCCGACGAGCACGCCCATCGGATAGCCGTCGATATGCCGGTACGACACGATGCGCGTGATGCTGTCGATCGGATCGACGTAGGTGCCCGACACGTGTTCGGAAACCGGATACGCGCCCGTCGCCGAAAACGCGCCCGGCACGTCCTTCACGCTGCCGGTGTGGCGCGCGAGCACCGCGCCGTTGTCCGAAATCACCGCGATCACGCCGTACTTGCCGATCGCCGCGTTGTTGTAGAAGTCGCTCGTGAAGTAGTTCGGATCTTCCGACACGACCACGACCCCCGCGAACGAGCCGTCGGGGTGATTGAGCCGGCGCGTCATCTGCAGCGTCCACTGGCGCGACACGCGGCCGAGCACCGGCTTGCTGATATAGAGACTGTCGTCGTTCTCGTGCTCGTGAACCTTGAAGTGCTCGCGGTCCGACAGGTCGATGCGCTTCGGATTCTCTTCGGCCGTGTTCGCGACGAGCGTGCCGTGCTCGTCGATCAGCGAGACCTGCACGAGCGTGTCGCTTTGCACGACGCCTTTGCGGACGGTGGTCGCGAGATCGAAGTGACTCGGGTTTTTCTCGAACTCGTACTTGACGAAGCGGGTGATCTGGTCGACCTGATGGATGGCCTTGATCGTGTGCTGCTCGAGCGCCGCCGACAGGATCGCGGCCGACGCCATCGCTTCGCGATAAGTCGTTTCTTTCTCGACCGACAGCCGCGCGTAGATCACGGTCCACAACAGGATCAGCACCAGTACGCCGAGCAGCGGAATAGCGAGCAGCGCGCGGGGATGCGAGCCGCCGGAGTGGCGCTTCAAACGTGTGTCGCGCGCGGAATAGTGCCGGGCGAGATTCATCGAGCCGACCCAGTCCATGGGCGTCGGGACGTCTGGCCGGTATTCGTCGACTGCGCCAGGTTCGTATTGGACTGCATGATTAGCATCGTTGCCGAGACTGCCGCGCAGAGTCAAAAAGTAATACGTTTCGCGGACGCTATTTTTCCGTGAAACGTGATTATTCCGATCTTACTGAATGACTAAAAATTAAGATAGCGTCCGTTTATCGGGTAAACGTTTGTTTTTGTTGGCATGAAATCCTGTCAGGCCGTGGCGCTGACCTGGCCGGCGGACGCAAGTCCTTGCAAAGATTGAAAGAATGGAGAGGCAATGGATTTTCGCGACGTCATTTGAATTATCGATCTAAGGTGCTTTAGCCTTGCGCGGAATGCAATCCGTAAATACGCGCGATGGCGCATTTAGGCGCTGGCCGGCTTTCCCATGCCGGAGCCGGCACCGGAATCTCGTTTGACGTCGCTCGGTGTTGGCTGGTCGTGCGGGGTGCCGCGGCGGGCACTGTCAGCCCGGCAGAAACGTGCCGTCGACAATCGTCATGGATTGGCCGCCGATCCAGATGCGGCCGGCGGCGCCGCCATAGTCGACGTGCACGCCGCGGCCGTCGCGCTGAAGCATCGTGCCCTGGCGGGCGACGTAGTGTGAGCCCGGGCGCAGACCCTGGCTCTTCAAAAGCCCGGCGATGGCGGATTAATCGACTTCGGCGATCAGCTCGATCTCGACGCATGCGCCAAGCGGAATCTGCGCGACGCCGAACGCCGAGCGCGCGTGCTTGCCGGCGTCGCCGAACACGTCGGCGATCAGCTCGGACGCGCCGTTCGTCACGAGATGCTGCTCGGTGAATTCGAGCGTCGAGTTCACGAGGCTCATCACCTTGACGATGCGCTTGACGCGGTTCAGGTCGCCGGTATGCGCGTGCAGCGTGGCGAGCAGGTCGATCGCGATCGAGCGCGCGGCTTGTTTGCCTTCTTCGGTCTGCATCGTCGCGCCAAGCTTGCCGGCCCACACCTTGCCGTCCTTCTTCGCGATGTGGCCGGACAGATACACCGTGTTGCCGCTTTGCGCGCTCATCACGTAGGCGGCGGCGGGCGCGCCCGCCGCGGGCAGTTCGATGTTGAGTTCCTTCAGCTTGTCGTACACGTTTCTTTGAGCCATGACATGTCCTTTGGTCGGTGAGGGTAGAGACAGGGTCGGATTTAGACGCGCTCGCGAATCAGTGCGGCCAGGCGCGCCACGCCTTCGTCGATCTTGGCGGGCGGCACGGTCACGAACGACAGGCGCAGCGTGTTGCTCTGCGCCTCGTTCGCGAAGAACGGCCCGCCCGGCACGAACGCGACGTTCTGCGCGACCGCGGCTTCGAGCAGCTTCATGCTGTCGATGCCGGCCGGCAGATCGACCCACACGAACATCCCGCCTTCGGGCCGGTTCCAGCTCACGCCTTCGGGCATGTAGCGCTCGAGCGCCGCGAGCATCGCCTGGCACTGGTCGCGGTAGAGCGCGCGGATGGTCGGCACGTGCGTGTCGAGAAAACCGTCCTTGACGACTTCGTGCACGACGCGCTGCGTGAAGCTCGGGGTGTGGAGATCGGTGGCCTGCTTGGCCTGCACGAGTTTGAAGTGTAGTTCCTCGGGCGCGATGAGGTAGCCCACGCGCAGCCCCGGCGCGAGCACCTTCGAGAACGAGCCCAGGTGGACGATGTGGTCCGGCGCCATCGAAAGGAGCGTCGGCAGCGGATTGCCCGCATAGTCGAGCGCGCCGTAGGGGTCGTCCTCGATGACCGGGAACGCGCTCGTCTTCGCGAACGCGGCGAGCGCGCGGCGGCGCTCGATGGGCAGGCGCCGGCCCGTCGGGTTCTGGAAGTTCGGCTGCGCGTACAGCAGGCGCGCGCCGGCCGTCAGCGCGGGCGCGAGGCCGGCGGGGATCAGGCCTTGGTCGTCGGTCGGCACCTGCACGTAGCGCGGCTCGTACATCGAGAACGACTGCAGCGCGCCGAGGTAGGTCGGCGTTTCGACGAGCACCGGGCTCGCCGGATCGATCAGGACCTTGCCGAGCAGATCGAGCGCCTGTTGCGAGCCGGTCGTGATCAGCACTTGCGAGGTGCGGATCGAAGCGCCGTTGACCGAGTAGCGCTTGGCGACCCATTCGCGCAGCGGAAGATAGCCTTCGGTCGCACTGTATTGGAGCGCGGCGGCGGGCGAATCGCGCAGGATGCGGTCCGACGCTTCGCGCATGCGCTCGGCGGGGAACGTGACGGGCGACGGCAGGCCGCCCGCGAACGAAATGACTTCAGGCCGTTCGGTGACTTTCAGAATTTCGCGGATCGCCGAGCTCGTGAGCTTGCGTGCGCGTTCGGAAAGTTGCCAGTTGTTCTGCGGCAGGTCGCTGTGGTCCATGAAGTCTCCAGATTTTGTGAGTGGGGCGGCTGAGAAGCGGAATTATCGCCTGAGATACGGGTTGTCTATCTACCTTTCATGCGCGCGCCTAGTTCAAGCCGCACGGGCGGGCTGCGGCGCCGTGCGAACCGCGGCCTTGCGGCCGATCACGACGGTGGCGATCACGGCGGCGGCGAAAAGCCAGGTCGACGGCGCGACGGTTTCGCCGAAAAACAGCGCCGAGAACGCCATGGTGAAGAAGATCTGCAGCAGCTGGACCTGGCCGACGCGCGCCGTGCCGCCCGTCGCGAGCCCCGCGTACCAGGCGAAAAAGCCGATGAATTGCGAAAAGATCGTCACGTAGCCGAACGCGAGCCAGGTCGAAAGCGACGCCGGGCCGGGATGCTGCACGTGCTGCGCCCAGGCGAGCCAGCCGACCGGCAGCACGAGAAACGGCGCCGAGAGGACGAGCGCCCAGCAGATCACCTGCCAGCCGCCGATCTGCTTCGCGAGGCGCGCGCCTTCGGCGTAGCCGAGCGCGCCGATGCCGACCGCGACGAGCATCAGCGCGTCGCCGGCCTGCAGCGAGCCGCCGCCCTGCTGCAGCGCGTACGCGACGACGATCGCGCTGCCGGCAACGGCGCTGGCCCAGAACGCCTTCGACGGCCGCTCGTGCGACAGCCACGCCGCGTAGAGCGCGACGAACAGCGGCTGCAGGCCGTTGACGACGGCGCCATGCGATGCGGGCACGCTCTTCATCGCCCACGCGGAGAAGACGGGAAACGCGATGATCACGCCGAGCGCGACCACGGCGAGGCTCTTGACCTGCCGCCAGGTCGGCCAGGCTTCGCGCCGGTACGCGAGGAGCAGGGCGGCGGGCACGGCGGCGGCGAGCGCCCGGCCGAGGCCGTTCAGAAGCGGGCTCCATTCGTGCACGACGATGCGGGTCATCGGCAGGGTCAGGCTGAAGATCATCACGCCGATCAGGCCGAGCAGCATGCCTTGGGATTCGCGCGGGTTCATGACGCCTCCCGTCCCCCGCCCCGCGGCCCAAGGCCACTTCCTTCGGGGCGCAGGAAGTCCCCCGCCCCGTGGGAAGTCCCCGTGGGGGATTGGGGGATTGGGGGAGGGGGCAGCGAACGAAGGTGGGCGTGGGGGGTGTTCATACGGTTCGTCTCTCCATGTTGTGGTGCGGCTCGCGTCCTGCCGGGCCGCGCGGTTGCGATGGCTTGTTATAACCGCGAACCCCGCGCTAAACGACGGCTCGGCGCTGATACCGCCTATTTGAGCGTGCGGGTTTCGCCGGACAGGCCGATTTCGATTTCGGCGGCGAGCGCGGGCTCGCCTGCCGTGGCTTCCAGCCGGATCAGGTGCGACACGCCGAGCCAGTCGAGCTGGGCTTGCACGTCGTCCGCGCACGGATGGCAGCCCGTGAGCGACTTGAGCCTCAGCCCGGTTTCCGGCAGACGGGCCGCGGGATAAAGCGGCGTGTCCCACTGGATCAGCGTCGGCACGATGCCGTCGCCCGCGCCTTGCCGGCTCGGGAACGCCCCGTCGTCCGGCACCGACAGGCTCCAGGCGAAGCCACCGCGCGTCATCGGCACGACGGGCGCGATCCGCTCGGGATACTGCGACTGCCAGCGCACGAGGCTCTTCGGCCGCTCGACGCGCACGACCCAATGCGCGAGGTACGGGCCGCGGGCCAGCCGCGCGTGCGTCGCGGGATCGTCGAGCGCGAAGAGGCGCGCGCGAGGCGGCGTGGCTGCGCCGCTGCTCGAAGCCGAGGCCGCGCCCGCAGCGGCTTCGGCTTCCGGATCGATCGCGATCACTTCGAGATAGGCGCCGCCCCCCAGATCGAGGAGCCGGTTGTGCGTGCGCATCAGCGGGTGCGCGCCGCCGGGGACCAGTTCGGCGCCGAGGGTATCGGCGACGAATTGCGCACCTTCATCGAGCGTGCGGGCGGCGACTACGAGGTGATCGAGCGAAAGCGTTCGGGCGTTCATGGCGTACTGGCTTGCAGTTATTGCGGTTAGGACAGGAATCGGACGGAATGCCGGTACGCGTTCATGTCCCTCAGGGTTCCTCAGGGCGCGCACCGGGCCAATAGCATACCGCCCGCGCCGCTTCCCCTCCGCGCGGAGCCCGACGGCGCGCACGTTCTGCCGCACGCCTTGTTCTCCTTTCCGCTTGCCAGACGGCATTGTCTGGAAACTGTAATCGCTCGCACCAGCACAGTAACGGTACAATCGGGGCGATACTTTTCGGTACAGTTGGAGCCGTCATGTCCGTCCCGCTGAATCTGATTCCCGCCCCGCACGACGCATCGCCGCTCACGCTCGTCGATCAGCTCGTGCAGTGGGCGCGGCGCCGCATGGAAGAGCGCGTGTTTCGTCCGGGCATGCGCATGCCGTCGATCCGCAAGCTCGCGCTCGAGAAGGGCGTGTCGCGCTTTACCGTCGTCGAGGCGTACGAGCGGCTCGTCGCGCAGGGCTTCCTCGATTCGCGCCGCGGTTCCGGCTTTTACGTGCGCGAGCGAGCGTGCGGCGGCGTGCCTGCTGAACGGCGCGCATCGGCCGGACGCCAGCCGGTGCACAACACGATCGACGTCGTCTGGCTATTGCGCAACATGCTGCAGACGTCGACGAGCCCGGAGAAAGGGCCGGGCCTCGGCTACTTGCCGAGCCGCTGGCTCGACGGCGAGCTGATCACCGGCGCGCTGCGCGCGCTCGGACGGCAAAGCGGCGCGCAGATGCTCGGCTTCGGCACCGCGCAAGGCTTCCTGCCGCTGCGCCAGCAATTGCAGACGCGCCTCGAGGAGTTCGAGATCGGCGCGGCGCCCGATCAGATCGTGCTCGTGTCGGGCATCACGCACGCGATCGACCTGATCGCGCGCATCTACGTGCAGCCGGGCGACGCAGTGATCGTCGGCGATCCGGCGTGGTTCCAGATGTTCGGGCGTTTCGCGTCGCAAGGGGCGCAGTTGGTCGGCATGCCGTACACGCCGGAGGGGCCGGATCTCGATGCGCTCGAGCACCTGGTCGAGATGTGGCGCCCGAAGATGCTCGTCATCAACTCGCTGCTGCAGAACCCGACGGGCACGTCGCTCACCGCCGCGCAGGCGTTTCGCATCCTGCGGCTCGCCGAAGCCTACGATTTCATCGTCGTCGAAGACGATATCTATGGCGACCTCTGCCCGCCGGGCCATCCGGCGACGCGGCTCGCGGGCCTCGACCAGTTGAAGCGCGTGATCTATCTGGGCAGCTTCTCGAAGACGCTGTCTGCGAACCTGCGCGTGGGATTCGTCGCGTGCGGGCCCGAGGTGGCGAAGGCGATCACGGATCAGAAGATGCTGGTCGGCATGACGACGCCCGAACTGAACGAGCGCGTGCTGTACAAGGTGCTGACCGAAGGCCACTACCGGCGCCATGTCGAGCGCCTGCGCGTGCGGCTCGACGGTGTGCGCGACAAGACCGCGCGCATGCTCGAAAAGGCGGGGCTGCGCCTCTTCACGATGCCGGCCGCGGGCATGTTCCTGTGGGCCGATACCGGCGTCGATTCCGACGCGCTTGCTGCCGCGGCGCACGAAAAGGGCTTCCTGCTGACACCGGGAAGCCTGTTTTCGCCGCAACAGTCGCCCACTACGTGGATGCGCTTCAATGTCGCCAATTGTGGCGATCCGGCGCTGCCGGAGGTGATCGGCGACTACTTGGAGTCGGTGGTGCGGCGCGCGAGCGCGGTCTGACGCGCCGGCGGTCAGCCTTTGATGTCGATCGGCGTGCTGTTGGGCACGAGCGACCAGATCTCGCGCATGTCGTCGTCGGTGAGGGCGATGCAGCCGTTCGTCCAGTTCCAGCGCCGCTGCAGGTTCCCGATGAAGCCCCAGCCGTTGGGCAAGCCGTGAATCATCACGTTGCCGCCGGGCGGGACGCCGGCGTTCAAGGCCCGTGCCATGTCGTCCGGGCTGGGGTAGGAGATGTGCAGGCTGAGGTGGTAGGCGGAGTTGGCGTTGCGCCAGTCGATGACGTAGCGTCCTTCGGGGGTTTTCTTGTCGCCTTCTTTTTGCTTGTGGCCGTGGGGATTGCCGCCCAGCGAGATGCGGTATTCCCGCAGCACGACGCCGTCGCGCAACAGTTGCAGGCGCTTTTCCGATTTGAGCACGAGGATGGCGTCGGCCTGATCGGCGGTGTTCGCCATGGCGGGAGCGGTCGTTGAGCCGTAACGCGCCGCGAGCCGGGTGTAGCCGTAGGCGGCGATGGCGAGCAAGCCTGTCATCAGGTTGATGACGACAACCGCTTTCAACACGGGAACGCGCATGATCGATCGAAAGTGGTGTGGGGTTGGGGGGTGCCCCTATGTGATTCGTCAAGCATTAGGGGCGGATTTCGGTTGATAGAAGGTGCCGTCGCGCAGCATGG
>NZ_JAFLRF010000037.1:0-58377 GCF_017315705.1 Trinickia mobilis
GCAGAAAAAACTGTGGACACACATGCTGCGCTCTCGACCATCGACAATCTATGTGCGCTTAAATTCGCGCTTACGGTCGGCCACGCTCGGCAGCAAATGATGTGCATAGCGTTCGATCGGGAAATCGAACGTTCCGCGCAGATTGATACTTTCAAGATGCGTGGGCGCGATGTGCCGCAAGTCGTCCGCCTGAACGGTCTCTCTACTCGTCGCCTCTATCTGGTCGACCGCGCGCTGCATGTGGATCGTGTTCCATGCCATCACGGCATTGGAGAGCAGCGCCAGTGCTGAGGACACCGCTGCGAGCGAGTCATTGTGCCTGGTCAGTTCTAGCGGAATCTTGCCGATGTGGATCGCCCGCTGTACGGTATGGACAGCTTCGCCACGATTGAGCACATGCTGCAACTCGGCGCGGAACGCTGAATTGGTGAAGTAATCGATCAGGTATATGGTCCGGAATAACCGTCCGATATGCGTGCCGCCATCGTATACCGGCTGTCCGCGTGCGGCTGAACCGAAGCGCGATAACGCCTGGACGGCGGTGCATTGGCCCGTCTGCACTGAAGCGGCGACTCGGACAAGCTCGTCCCAGATGCTCTCGATCAAGTTCATCCTGACATCGCGATCGGTAACGGCAATCAGTTCCGCAGGGACGGTATGGTGCTGCGGAACATGCAAACGCCGGTCGCGAAGATGCGAGAGCCGCGGGCACAGGTCAAAACCCAGGATGCGTGCGAGACCCATTGCGTAGTCTGTAAATCCATGTGTATCGACGGCAAGCTGGGCAACATCGTCGGCACTGCTTTGACGTATCACACCTTCGATCGCTGCCCCGGCCTGCCGCTCATTGAGGATAATGGGTTGATCGTAGAAGATGCCCCGGCGATCGCGGACATGCGTGTACATGCCGATCGATTTAGTGCGTCGACGCGGGTCTACCCGCGCTTGCCACACTGTACGAGCCGTTTCCAGCGACATCATGTCCGACGATGCCAGGTTGGCGCGCCCCCAATGTGCGGCGATTGGATCCTGTCCCAGCGCCACCATCGGGCAGCCCTGCTCGACCGGCTTCTTGGCGAAGTAATACGAAATCAGGCGTTTCAATGCGCCCGCAACCGGATGCCGCGCTGACATCGCCTTCGCTTTCCAGTTCTGCACGGAGCGCGCGAAGCCAGATGAGCAGGCCTCAGCAATCAAGGCGTCTTTCGATTCGAAGTGGTTGTAGAACCCGCCTTGCGTCATTCCCACTGCCGCCATGATCTCAGCGATGCTCACAGCGGCTACGCCACCGCCGCGCACGGCTGCGTCTGCCTGCTCCACGATGCGCTGCCGGTTTTGTTCCGCCTGCTTCCGGTTTGAACGTCCCATTGGAACATCTCCTGTTACGTCGAAGAGCTGACAAACCCCAGTTGGCCGCCTGACGGCGTTAAATGTTGATCGACCACTATTTTAGCGGCCATGCTCCGATATGTTGTGCCAAAAGGGCCGATAGTCGAAAAGATCAATTCGCACCTTGCGAGGCCGCGTGACTCGCGCATAGAATAGATTATGTTCAACCTTTATTTTACGCGAGCGACGCGCCGTCGTGATCGGCGAAGCGTCCTGAGTCGACAAGGAGTCTTCAATGGCCACTTACGAACCTCAAATCACTGCCGTGCTGTGCGTGGATCTGTACAACGATTTCCTGAGCGAGGGAGGCAAGCTTTTCCCCTGGGTCAAGGACATCGCGCGCGAGAACAACATGCACGACAACCTTCGCTCCATCGTGCGGACTGCGCGCGAAGTGGGGATAGCGATCTTTCACGTTCCGCATCACCGTTGGGAGTCGGGCGACTACGTGAACTGGAAGTACCCGTCACCCTATCAACTGGGTGCGGCCGAACGGCAGGCGTTTGCGAAAGACACGTGGGGCGGTACGTTCCATGACGATTTTCAGGTGCAGCCCGGCGACATTGTTGCAACTGAACATTGGGCTTCGAGCGGTTTCCCGAATACGGATCTCGACCATCAGCTCAAACGTCACGGCAAGGAGAAGATCATTCTGATCGGCCTTCTCGCGAACACCTGCCTCGAGGCGACGGGACGCATCGGCATGGAGTTGGGCTATCACGTCACGCTGGTGCGTGATGCAACGTCCGCGCGGTCGCACGAAGCGTTGCACGCCGCGATGAATATCGACGGTCCGACCTACGCACACGAGATTCTCACCACCGCCGAACTCGTTGAGGCTATGAAGGGGTAATCGTACTTTTCATGCCGAATCTGGCGGCAGAAGGGCGCCGATGCTCCCCCAGCGAGGGTTTGCGACCCGGTGAATGGCGCGTGATCGGGAGTCATCGCAAGGTATTGATCTGTCGGCAATTTTTCATGCAAACCGCCAGAATTTGCATGAAAAGTACGATTACACCAAAACATGACAGGTCGACGTGCCGATGGCGTGGCCAAACCCCAAAACCCACGAAGTGCACTACCGGTACTTGGCGATGCGCTCCTTCTTGTCTTCGTAGGCTTTGATCGGCTCGGGCAGCGTCCAATTCCGGCATCGACACGTCGAACTGGACTGCGAGCCTGCTGACATCCACAGAAAAGTCCCGGAGAGTGGCGCACATCGGATCGATCTGCGCGTCGCGAATGGAGGCAATCTGATCGAGCTGTTCGCGAACCGTCCTGGCGATTCCGAGCGCAACCTCCGTCGCAGCATCCTAATTCGCGACGGCAGACAGACCCGCTTTCGCGATGGCGGCTGCCCACCACTGATCCTTTCCACGCGAAAAGTGGCCAACGTCGATGATTGGGACCGAGAGACTCTTTTGCAGAATGTGCGAAACAGTATCCGTGCCGTGCACGACAATGATCGCCGGCTTGATCGCGTCGAGCAGGAAATCGAACCTTGCTGTGAACCGCCTCTGTCAAAAATTGCCCCCACTTGCAGGCCTACCCTTGATGTCGTCGCGTTGCTAGGTGCATGGTCGGACAGCCTGACGGGTGGGCGTGCGCCAGGGAATTTACCAAGTTTTCGCGAAATGACGGCGTGCGCCGCTATAGGCGGGCCAGTTCTGCGACGAGCGGCCACGCGACATCAAGTCCGACTGTTCGGTAGCGCGGCGCGGCCATCCGTCTGGGCGCGGCTCAAAGCTCGTCGGCCGGATCGGCGATGTCCAGCTTGAATTGCCAGCCTTCGAACGCCATCAGCATCCGGCCGAAGTCGTCCCACCTGATTTCTTTTCCGTCGACAACAACGACAGGCATATTCTCGATCCCAGACATATCCGATGAGATTCTCCCTTGCACGGTTTGATCGCTGATTCGCAGTCGATGGTTTTCGGTGCCGAGAAATCGGACCGACAGAGCTCACCTCAACTTTTCGACCAGACGGCCAAGCAATGTCAGCACATCATCGTCAGGTTCGCCCACGGTCCGGAATTCGTACCCGGCACGGACGTCTTCGCGAAGTTCGAAAGCGTCGAGAACGATCATGTTTGGGCCAAGCAAACGCATCTGGAAATGAAACCGATGGGAGTCGCCTGCGGAATCGACCATGTCGATCGGTTCCAGGCGCACGTTTTCGAGATCGGTCATGCCATATCGCCGTGCTACCTCGACATTGAAGCATTGGGTGCAGAGCAGTCGGTGTCCGGTTTCCATGGAGCCGTAATGGATCGCATCGTAAGCTGCCATGGGCTGTGCGCACTGCTCGCATCTTTCCTGAGTCATGCAGATTCCTCCCGCCGACGAACCGGCTTTCCAGGGTCGGGCATGGGTACGTACGCAATGCAATTTACAAGGTTGATGACCACCAGCATGACATACCTGTCACTGTCTTCCGGGACAATCCCTCTCAGCCAATTTGCGGTTTCTGACCATACATAGGCACACAGATTCTTCTCGGGATGGTTCTCGACATACTGCTGCATCAGTCGATCTCGTCGTGAGGGACTCAGGTCTTCGCCAAGCCGGACGGTGGTCGTGTAAAGCTGCAATTGCAGCTCCTGGTCGTCCTCCGTGATTACGGGCCATGCGAGACCGGATTCTTTCATCGCCACAAAACATACGATGAGCAGTTCGATGGCGAACTCCATTTTCTCCATGGAAACGCCAGAATTTCTGGAGAGCGAGGACAGAGCCGAGCATGTGAGGTTGGACATGGAATATCTCGTCAGACGGGGTGCGCGAAGAGAACGGAAGCGTCACGGACTGTCACGGAAGATTGAGTCCGCGAGGCCTCATTGACAGGCGGTTGCGGCGCCGCACCGCTCCTATCTTCCGCACCCGATCCCGTTACCCTGGCTTATGCCGGTGACCCCGTGCATCGGTTGCGGAAACTGCATACCGCACTTACCCGATGATCTCGCCGCTCCACCGGTCACGGTCGCGCCAGAACGGACACAGCGGACAGGCTTCGCCTTCGGGATAGTCGATGCCTTCCTCATGCGGACACCCGAAGATGCGATCGACGGTTGCGACCGATCGGGCACCGTGCTGTTCGATGAAGCGCACGACTGCTTCGCTGATTCCCGGATCGATCCTCGCATCGGAGGTTTCACAGAACCATCGCTCAACGGGATCGGCCTCCGCATCTTCGTGCGCGACGATGCCGACCGACACCTTCGTCGCCCGCGTGTCGTCGGGCCCATAGAAAGCAACCGTTGCCACAGGGTAGCCACAAAAACCCTTGAGCGCTTTTTTCGCGAGCCTATCGCGGTACCACTGTGCCTTCAATGTCATGTCACCTCCGCGCTCGCCCGACTGCACAATGCGACAACCGCGCTAGCGATGATCCCGGTCGCTGATCGCGTCACGCTCGCCGGTGCCGCACGTCATCGCGCTCAGAAAAGTTGCCCTTCAAGACGGACCAGATTAGCCCACTTCACGGTGCTCCGGAAGGTGCGGCCGTCCTCGTCGACCGACTCGATGATCACGCGCTGGCCGCTCGCTTCGGCGATCACGCGCACGGTGCGCTCGCCATAGCGCAGCAGCACGCCGATCGGCGGACAGACCGGGGCCTTGCGCCCGGTGCGCCCGGTTTGCCCTTTCCGCGGGCGGGTCTTCTGGTCCATCGCGCCTACCCCCGCTTCCGGCGTATCGCCGGTTTGGCCGCCGTCGCCGGTGCCGACGCTGTCTTGCGCGACGGACCCGGAGGACGGGACGGGCGTGTGACTGCCGGGCGTGCCGGGGCGGCCTTCGCGCGATCGGGTCGCGCCTCGTTCATGCGCGCCTCGCGCAACGCCGCCAGTTGTTGCTGCAGCGCCTCATTCGTAGCCTGTGCGGCATCCAGCCGCCCCTGCAGCACGCCTGCCTGGTGGCGCGCGTCACCGAGCTGCGCCTGCAATGCCTCGACCGCGCGGCGATGGTCCGCCTCGCGCCGGTCGGCGCGCTTTGTCGTCTCGTCAACTTCCTTCTGCAGCCTCGCGAGCGCGCCGCGCTCGCGATCGATCTCGAGCAATGCCCGCTTTTCGGTGGCGCGCAGGCGCTCTTCGGCCCGCTCCGCCGTCTCGCGCAGCTTGTCGAGATCCCGCGAGAAGCCTTCGCGTACGGTCGCCAGTTCACGGTCGCGTGCTGCCGCTTCGGCCTTCAGCCGGTTGACCTCGGCTTCGAGCGCCTGCCGTGCCGCGTGCCCCTCGGCCTGCGCCTTCTCGAGTTCGCGGACCTCCACCTGGGCGGCAAGCAGCGCCGCGGTGCGCTGCTCGAGCGCCGTCTCGGTGCGGCCCAACTCGCCGCGGGCCGCGGCAACGCGCTGCTCCGCTGCCGAGCGCTCACCCTCCACTTCCGTGCGCAGCGCGTCGAGCTCCGCCCGCGCCGAGGCCGTGGCACGCGTCCACAGCGTGGCGACCAGTTCCCCGGCCGCGTCCCGCAAGTCCGCCGGCAAATCTGGATGGTCGATGCGCACGCGGCTCTTCTCGCGCAGTTCCGCCCAGAACTCGCCGAGCACCGCCGCGGGTGTGCCCATGCTGCCGCGCCTGACCAGCTGGTACAGACGGTTCGCGGTCGGCGTCTGGCCGAAGCGGAAGAACAGCAGTGCACAGACTTCGCGGTACAGCTCGCGCGTTTTCGGGAACTCGGCCTTGAGCCGCTCGATCTCGGCCGCAAGACGGGTGTCATCGGACGGGACATTGGACGAAACAACGTGCAGATCGTCGGACATGGAGGCGGAAGATCGTTTCAGTCAGTTAATAATACAACGTAAAACGCTATATATCTAACCTTAAAGACCGGTAATTTGACATTAATCCTATAATGTTGAAATTCTATAGCTGGAGCGCGACAATTGCCGCCTGCCCCCCCGAGTTCGGTTCTTCCGCGGCAGTGCTTGTGTAGCGTGACGTTACACAATACAATACGCCATGATCAAAACGTTCCTGCACAAAGGCCTGCGCGACTTCTTTGAAAAGGGCAGCAAGGCGGGCATCCAGCCGCATCATGCTGCCAGGCTTGCGCGCCAGCTACGGCAACTCGACGACGCGTCGGGCCCCGACGACATGAACGTGCCTGGTTGGAGGCTGCATCCGCTGCACGACGATCTGGAGGGCCATTTTTCGGTGTGGGTCAATGGCAACTGGCGACTGACCTTTCGCTTCGAAGGCACAGATGCTGTACTGGTCAACTACCACGACTATCATTAGGAGTCTTTCATGAGTCGTATGTTCAATCCGCCGCACCCCGGCGCGACGCTGCGCGAGGACGTGCTACCAGCGCTCGGCCTGACCGTCACGCAGGCCGCGCAGCAACTCGGCGTCACGCGTTCCGCACTCTCGCGCGTGCTCAATGAGCACGCCGCAATTTCCCCCGAAATGGCGCTGCGTATCGAGGCGTGGCTGGGTGTCGCGCGCGGCGGCCGGGCCGATGTATGGATGGCCGGTCAGGCCGCCTATGACCTCTGGCAGGCGCGCCAGAAAGGTACGCCTCACGTCCAGCACGCGCCGGCCGAAGCAGGCGTTTCTGCGTGATCATTAAAGAAGACAGACATTGCGCATGCCGGCGATACAGCACTGCCTGAGAGTGGTCAAAGTCATCGACCGCCGTGTCCGACCGCTCGCGGATAAGTGGGATGGCTCGCCGGACGTTGATCGATCGTAGGGAGGCTGAGCAAGGTCCGTGACCTTGTTCAGCCCCTCGCGGCGCGCCCCGCAACGCCAGACCAGACATCATGAAAACAGCCCTGATCGCCCCGCGGCCCCTTGACGTGCTCGAACTGCCCGCCGATCTGGATGGCCGTGATGGCACCAACCGGGCGCACGGACACTCGCAGATCTCCGCTCGCGACGACCTCCATGCGGTGCGCGCATGGCTCGCCCGCGTCGCCGACAAGAAGACCACTTTCGAGAACTACCGAAAGGAAGCCGAGCGTCTCCTGCTGTGGGCGATCGTCCAGCTGGGCAAGCCGCTCTCGTCGCTCACGCACGAGGACCTGCTGATGTTCCGGCAATTTCTGAAGGACCCACAGCCGCACTCCCGCTGGGTCGCCGACGGCGGTCGCAAGTACCCGCGCCATGACCCGCGCTGGCGACCGTTCTACAAGACGCTCCGGCCAAGCAGCCAGTATCAGGCGATGGTGATCCTCAACGTGCTGTTTGCGTGGCTGGTCGAAGCCGGCTACTTGGCGGGCAACCCGCTGTCGCGCCAGCGCACCCGCCGAGCGAAGCCGCGCATTACCCGCTATCTCGAGCGCGAGCTGTGGCAGGAAGTGAAGGTCTATATCGACAGTCTGCCCAAGGACACGCCTCGCGAGCGCGAGCGCTACCTGCGGGCGCGCTGGCTGTTCACCCTCTTCTACCTGGGTGGCCTGCGGATCTCGGAAGTGAGCGGCAACACGATGGGCCGCTTCTTTTGCCGGCGCGATGCCGACGGCCACGAGCGCTGGTGGCTCGAAGTGCTCGGCAAGGGCGACAAGGAAGGGCTCGTGCCGGCGTCGGCGGAAATGATGGTCGAACTCGGACGCTACCGGCGCGAACGGGGTCTGTCCGCACTGCCCTCGCGGCACGAGGACACGCCGCTCGTGCTGCCGCTGGGCAAATCCATGAAGCCGCTCACGCGCGCCGCGCTGCACACGATCGTCAAGGGCATCTTTGCCGGCGCGGCCGGGCGGCTTCGCCTGCGCGGTGAAGGGTTCGCGGGACAGGCGGCGTTGCTCGAGCAGGCCTCCGCGCACTGGTTACGCCACACCGCAGGTTCGCACATGGCCGACGGCAGCGTCGATCTGCGCACCGTGCGCGACAACCTGCGTCACGCATCGCTCACGAGCACCAATCCGTACCTGCACACGTCCGACGAGCAACGGCACCGCGAAACCGAAGAAAAACACCGCATCGACTGGTAGCCCCTCTGCCGGCGTCGATCGCCGCCTTACGCCTCTCGCGGCGTTCCGCTCGTCGCAGCACGTTCCGCCCGACGATGACGGCATCCGGCAGTGTGCGAAACAGGAGGTTCGATCGACATGCTGCTGCCGTCGCGCTGGTGCATCACTTCGAGGCTGATGACAGGCAATCGGCTTCACCCTGTTCAGGCCGTGACGAGCTCAAACCACCACCCAGGTACTCCGGCCTTCTTGCATCCGTCAACGCAGAGCGCACGGCTCGATCGATGAGGCCACCCTATCGGGATTTCACGTTGTCGATCAGTTCGATTAGCGGCTCAACACCGGCCGGAGTCAATGCGGTCAACGATTCGTCATCGCTCTCCCCGCGCACCGTCAGGCAACCATCCTCCGGGTCAAGCTGCATAGCCAGATAAGGCAACCCGCGAGGCCGTGGAACAGGCATCGCAGTCTATGCATCACGTCCATCCATGCCCCCATCCATGAAGTAGGCGACCGGTGCCCCGGTTCCTGCCGGCTGGTTTTTGGCGAAGCTGGGTTTGGATCAATGCGCGGCTGACGGTTAGTTGCACACAATACGCTATGGCGCTCGTTGAATTTGCGCAGCGGCAGCGATATGCTTCGCACCTCAGCGGCAATTACAGTCACACACACGTTACAGGCGGGACACGACACAATGCGACTGCGACGCATGACAGCACGGCGCTCATCGGTGCATGGCAAGGGACTTTTCGCATTGCAGCCGATCGCAGCAGGCGATCGGCTCATCGAGTACAAGGGTAAAGTGACCAGCTGGCGACGCGCCGCCGCCCGTCAACGATCCGACGTTGGTCACACGTTTGCGTTTGGCCTGTCCAACGGACGCGTGATTGACGGTAGCCGTGGTGGCAACAGTGCCCGCTTTCTGAATCACGCGTGTTCGCCCAACTGCGAGGCAATTGAAGTGGGCGACCGGGTGTTCATCCATGCACTCGCCGCCATCAAGCCCGGCGACGAGCTTTTCATCGACTACGGCCTCGCGGTCGACGGCGAGATCACTGACGATATTCGCGCTCAGTACGCGTGTCGTTGCGGCGCTTCAAACTGTCGCCGATCAATGCTGCGCAACGCAGAGTGATGAATTTGAGACCACGCATCGTTCTATTGTGATAAGGCAGAGGATTTTTAGCGAAGCGCAGACGGCGCAACTGGCCCGCATTGGCACGACGTACGGGTCGTCTGCGCTTCGCTAAAAATTCTTTGAGCTAAACCGGTCCGCTGACGGTTGCGGCTATGGGCGTTGAATCGAGGTGCCTGCGTACGATGTTCTCGACGACAGTACTTGCAGCGCCCGGGATGAACGGTTCGGGGCCAGGTTTGTGGAAGGAATACCCGCACGACGTATGTGATGAACAGACGACGCGGGGTGCCTCAGGCGGTGGTGGGCGACGTGTGGCCGAGCGTGTCCAGCAGCGCCGGCGGGATGCGCTGGAACCGGTGTTGCAGGTGAGCGGATCGGGATTCATCGGGGATTCACCGGTGGCGCGCGCGGCGGCGCACTGGGCAACAGGCGGTCGATGCACAGCATGCGCCCGCGTGAGCAGACAGGACAGTCGTGGAGCGAGCGGCCTGTGAGTTTCGCGTAACGGTCGCGATAGTCAGGTTCGGGCGCGCTGCAGGTTTCCCTGATGAGCTCGACATTGAGCAGATGACGGCATACGGTCAGCCGGGGCTCACGCAGGCGATTGCTGAGCAGCCCGTAGTGACGGATACGTTGTAGCCCGCGCGGCAACACATGCAGCAGGAAGCGCCGGATGAATTCGTGGGCGTCCAGGTGCATCACGCGCGGCCTACCCGGATGACGATAGTCCTTCCAGCGGAACGTGACGTGCTCGCCGCTCAGGCCGACGAGGCGGTTGTTGGAGATCGCGACGCGGTGTGTGTAGCGGCCGAGATAGTCGAGAACCTGCTGCGGGCCGCCGAACGGCTCCTTTGCATAGACCACCCACTCGGTCTGCCGCGAACCGGCCAAGTAGCGAGCAAATTCGCGTCGTTCGGCTAGGTGTGCGAGCGAGGAGAAGAACCGCAACTCGCCCACGTCGAAGGCATGCTGCAACCGTTCGAGGAACAGTCGCCGGAACAGACGCGAAAGCACCCGCACGGGCAGGAAGAAACCGGGCCTGCAGGCTACCCAGCGGTTGCCGTCGGGAGTGAGGCCACCGCCCGGGACCACGCAGTGCAGATGGGGATGATGCACAAGATTCTGCCCCCACGTGTGCAGGATCGCGATGAAACCGATCGTTGCACCGAGATGGCGTGGCTCGGCCGCGATCGTGTGCAGCGTTTCGGCCGTGGCCTGGAACAGAATGTCGTAGACCACCCGCTTGTTCTGGAAGGCGATCGACGCGATCTGTTCGGGGATGGTGAAGACAACGTGGAAGTACGGCACGGGCAGCAGGTCGGCCTGGCGGTCCTCGATCCATTGTGCGCGGGCAAGCGACTGGCACTTCGGACAATGCCGGTTGCCGCAGGTAATGGAGTGCGCCCCATTACCTGCGTTATGGGGAGTTCTGGCTAACAGAGAGTTCGAGACGATGTTCGGCGCGACTCCGACCGAACACTGCTAGTCTGCTGCCGCACGAGACGCATTTCCCCTCCCCATTAAATCGCGCTCCTCCGTTGCTATCGTGGTCTGGCTTCCACGAGCAATCATCACAGGAGGACGTGATGCTAGACACATACCTGGTGGCGCCCAAGACATTGAGGCGCCTGCGTACGGGACCGGCCAGCGCTTTTATTGACGGCTTTGCCGATGCGCTCAATCGGGATGGATACTCAGCGGCCAGCGTCGTGCGGTACATACGGGCCGCGGATCATCTGGGCCGCTTCATGCTGATGAGTGGCAACCCCCTGACCGAGGTGGGGCCACAGACTTTGGAAGTCTTCCGTCGACATCTTCCAATGTGCAACTGCCCGGATGCAAAGGGAGGTACGGCAAACCACCACGTCTACTTCGGCGCGAAGCGCTTTCTTGAATACCTGATGGGGATCGGTGTCTGTGAAGCCCGGAATCCTTCCCCTGCCACGATTTGCGAACCCGCCATCGTGAGCGGTTTCCGGCAGTGGATGCGAAAGCACCGGGGTGCTAAGCCGGCGACACTTCGGCTGTACTGTCGCGATGTCACGGTAATGCTTGAGTCGCTTGGGCATGATGTCAGTGGATGGGATCCGAAGGGCGTGCGCACGTTCCTCCTGGATAGTGCTCGCAAGTGCGGCGTCAGTACGGCCGAAAAGCGGGTCACCAGTGTGCGGGCCTTCCTGCGTTATCTGGGTGTTCACGGCCTGTGTCGGGCCGGTCTCGATCAAGCGGTCCCCACCCTGGCGCATTGGCGCCTGTCGACATTCCCGCAGTGTCTTGCAACTGACGACGTTGACCGTCTGATTGCCGCTTGCGATGGCCATTCACTTCGAACCCTTCGCGACCGCGCGATCGTTCTGTTGCTTGTGCGACTCGGGGTGCGTGCGGGCGACCTCGCAAACCTTCGCATGAAAGACATCGAGTGGGAAACCGGGACGCTGCGGGTCTCAGGTAAGGGCCGTTATGAAGTTCGACTCCCGCTGCCGCAGGACGCCGGTGAGGCACTCCTGCGCTATCTCGAATCCCGACCTCGAGTGACCGGAGATGACCGCGTCTTCGTACGCAACATTGCTCCGTTCAGACCGCTTGTTTCAGGCGATGGTATCTCGTCGGTAGTGAAACGCGCGCTCAAACGGGCCAAGGTGAGCTCACCCGCCAAGGGTGCACATCTGCTGCGACACACAGCGGCGACTGAGATGTTGCGTCACGGTCTTCCCCTCGACCAGATTGGCATGGTCCTCAGGCATCGCGGCATCGACACCACAGCCTATTACGCCAAGGTTGACTTTGCGCTGCTCAGGCGAATCGCACAGCCGTGGCCGGAGGTGAAGAAATGATGCCCGCCGTGGAGTCCTATCTCGCTGCGCGTCGTGCCGCGGGATTCAAGCTGTCGAACGCGGAATACCTGCTGCGCAGCTTCGCACGCTTTGCCGTCAATCGTGGTGAAATGCACGTCCGCGCGCAGACCGCGATCGACTGGGCAGCCGAGGCTGCGTCGGTAGCCCAGCGTGACGCGCGGTTGAGGACCGTATGCCGGTTCGCCCGGTATCTGTCCATCGAGGATCAGAACCATGAGCTGCCGCCGGTACGGTACTTTGCCTGCCGAAAGACTCGGCGGACTCCGTACATTTACACACGGACCGACATCGAACGCCTGATCGACGCTGCCCTGAAACTCGGGCCCTCCAATGCACTGCAACCACACACATATGCTGCGTTGATCGCGCTGCTGTCCGCCACGGGTCTACGCGTCTCGGAAGCCCTGAACCTGCGGTTTGCCGACATTACGCCCGATGCACTCGTCATTCGAAAAAGCAAATTCCAGAAGAGCCGTCTGGTTCCTCTGCACGATACGGCGACGAAGGGTCTGCATAAGTATCTGACGCTGCGGCGACTGGCACATCCGGACGATGATCATGCGTTTGTTGATGACGACGGCCACCCACTCAGGTACACGATTGTTTACTGGATGTTCCGGAAGCTGCTGAAGTTCGCCGGCATAGGCCCGCAGCCAACGGCCGCAGCCCTCGTTTGCATGAGCTCAGGCATACGTTCGCCATTCGTGCACTCGAGGCGAGCCCTGAGGGGCGGGACCGCGTCGGGCAGCACATGCTGGCCCTCGCGACGTACCTGGGGCACGCTAACATCAATGCCACCTACTGGTATCTCGAGGCCACTCCGGAGCTCCTGCGTGATATAGCGGTCGCCGCTGAAGGTTTCCTCGTCGGAGAGCAGAAATGATACCGCTCGCACCCCACGTTGTGGCATTCCTTCGCCAGAACCTCGCACATCAGAGAGGCGCCAGTCAGCACACTTGCGATTCCTATGCCTGCAGCTTCCAGCTCCTGTTCGAGTATGCCGCTGAACGACTCAAGGTGACACCATCGGCGCTTGCGCTGGAGCAGCTTGACGCTGAAATGATCTGTGCGTTCCTGGAGTATCTTGAAGACGAACGGAATAACTCGCCTGAGACCCGCAATGTACGACTGGCCGCAATCAGGTCCTTCTTCCACTTCCTCGAACATCGCGAGCCCGTCGTGCTCGAGCAGGTGCGGCGCGTCCTCGGCATTCCATACAAGAAGACTGATTCGCGCCTGGTACCGTATCTGTTAGAAAGGGAAGTCCGGGCCCTGCTTGATGCGCCAGACCCGACAACACGTGAGGGAATCCGGGATCGGGCAATGCTGCATCTGGCTATCTGCGGTGGGCTGCGCGTTTCAGAGTTGACGGGATTGCAGATGACAGATGTTGCATTGCCGTCGATGAGCATCCGCATTCACGGCAAGGGGCGGCGTGAGCGTACGCTTCCCCTCTGGAAGGTGACCGCCAATGCGTTGCGTGCGTGGATGGCGGTACGGGGAACGGCTCGCGTACCGGAGTTGTTCGTCAATGTTCGGGGTGAAGCGATGAGCCGCTGGGGCTTTGCGTACGTCCTCAAACATCATGCTGAGGCGGCGAGCCAGAAGTGCCCTTCGTTGTTACAGAAACGTGTTTCGCCGCATGTCTTGAGGCATACGTGCGCAATGATAGTACTGCAGAGCACGAACGATATCCGAAAAGTGTCTCTGTGGCTCGGACATAGCGATTTGGCTACTACCGAAATCTATACTCGCGCCGATCCTACCGAGAAGCTTGAAGCACTGAACGCAATCGTTCCCCCGGAACTGCGCAGGGGTTCGTTCAGACCGTCCGACAAGGTCATCGCCATGCTCAGGGCAAAGCTTTAATGGAGAGTTGCAGGAGCGCGGGTTCCACAGTCCGCGCTCGCTTGACACATCTACTCCCCATACGAAACGACTCCCCATAACGCAGGAGTTATAGGCGATGCGCTGATGTCCGCAGGTGTCGCACTGCTCGACGTGGCCACCCAGTGCTGCTGTACGACATTGCTCGATCGCGGCCATGACGCGACGCTGCTCGCGGCTGAGCGAGTCGGCATGCACTTCACGATAGGCTGGCCCGTGGCGACGCAGAACGTCCGCCAGTTCTAGCGCGGCGCGCACGATCGCACTCAGCCATTGGTGGGCGGTGGCTCGGGGTAGATCGACGTAGGAGATTGTTGAGGCAGTCGGTCGAACGGACTGGTCGTCGCGCAGATGGTGCTGGTTGCGACCTTCAGATAGCGCGAGGTGGTGGCGAGGCTGCGATGACCGAGCAGCAACTGGATAGTGCGCACATCGGTACCGGATTCGAGCAGGTGCGTCGCGAACGCGTGACGCAAGGCATGTGGCGTGATGGGCTTGCTGATCCCGGATCGGCGACGTGCCTGCTGGCACGCCAGTCGTATCGTTGCCGGGTCGATGGGCTGCTCAGGAAACCGCCCCGGAAACAGCCAGTTCTGTGGCTGGCCGATACGCCAGTAGCTGCGCAGGATCTCCAGCAGTCGCGGCGAAAGCATGACGTAGCGGTCGATGTCGCCCTTGCCCTGTTCGACACGCAGTACCATGCGCTGGCTGTCGATGTCGCTGACCTTCAGGCGGGTGGCCTCCGAGATGCGCAGGCCAGCCGCGTACGCCACCATCAGCACGCTGCGATGCTTGACACTTCTGATCGATTCGAGAAACCGCGTCACCTCGTCGGGGCTGAGGATGACTGGCAGCTTGCGAGGTACCCTCGACATGGGGATCTCATCGATCGACCAGTCGCGTTTGAGCGTGATGGTGTACAGAAAACGCAGCGCCGCGGTGGCTACGACCAGCGTGCTTCGGGAACGCCGTTGGACCTCGACGAGATGCAACTGGTATGCGCGGATCTCCTCCGGGCCCAGCAGTGCAGGCGAGCGGCCGAAGTACTGGGCGAAATTACTCACCTGCTGCAGGTACGTGCGCTGGGTGTTGGCCGCGAGGTTGCGCACGCGCATATCCTCGATCATGCGTCGACGTAATGCCGTCATGGCTGACTCCTTGGAAAGGACGAGGCAGAAACTGCACTGCCATCGTCGCATTCGAAGGAATGCGCACCGCAAACCGCGCCGTAGCCGACACGACCGGCCAACCACTTGCTACCGCGTCAGCGGTTTAGTTCAATCGGCCTTATGCGAAGCTTTCCATAAGGCCGACAAACGGCCTTCGCCGCCGTACAATCGGCGTTGCGATTATGCCGTCACCGTGGCCCCATCCTTTCGGGCAAATCAACGTCGGCAACTAGCAGCATTTCGTCGGCGGCGAGGGCAATTTACTAACATGTGAGAAAGGTGCCAGGACGCCTCCCCAAACCTTTTCTTGGCCCGCGGCAATTGCGCGGTGCAGCAGGATCAGTCTCCGGAGAACGATATGTCCAATAATCTGCTGCGGCAATGGGACTCTTCTACTCTCCGCAATGACAGCCGGGCATGGTTTGTCACCTAGTGGCCAGGCATATGTGCAGTCGTGCCCGAAGCAGAAATGCTGTTCGTGCTCGAGATTCCCCGATCGCGATGCCTGTGCATTCAACTGGTCGCCGATTCCACGCACGGATGGGAGCACCAGATGCTATGCAATCTTGCAGCAGCAAACTCGTCGCCAGATGCGTTGATCACCGATAACTCGCGGTTGCAGCACGTACTGGTAACTGCGCGCGCCAATTTTCAGAAGCCGGCTACGGCGTATCTGGATAAAGCAATCACCCTCATGCCCGCAATCCATCAATGCATCCTCTCGCTGAAGGAGCTCTTCAACCAGCAGACGTTCAAGGCGCAATCAGCTATCAGCCAACTCAACGAGGCACTCGAATCGTGGCGTGTCGGGTATAACCGACGTGACGGTGCCGGCACCATCTGAAATCAACGCTCCGAGCAGTCCGCCTGTCGCGGAACACCTACAGGGATGAACCATCGAGCCAGGCTCTCCGCATGAGTCGCAACCATGTGAACGGATTGCGGTGATAAGGAGCGAATTATCACCGCTATCGCTTCCGGTACCCAACGCTCCCCATGCGGGAACTAATTTGAACAAATCTCCGCCATGTATAGCCGCCCAACGTCTCGGGAAATGGTCAAAGCAGGTTAAGAAAACCGAGGCGGTTGCAAGTATCGAGACTGAAAGCGCGGCTTGGCGATGCACGTCTCGCCGGCGCGCCGCGCGATCCTGCCAGAAGGCCTTACGGCAATGTTCTCAACGTGCCCTGGAACCCTTAAGCCTCATCCGCCCCGCCCTCGCCTAACACGCTCGAAGAACTTCGCGGCGGTCGCCCCGGTCAGCGCCACCATCTGCTGTGCCTGCAGTAGGCACTATGCCGAATCGGCATAGTGCGAATGACCAATTCGGACTGTTCAATAACTGCATGAGTGCGCTAAGTTGGAAGGGCGTGTCTATGGTGGCTCACCGATTCAATCGGATGCGATACAACGATGCCGAAAAGTTCGTTCGTGTACGCACTGCTGCTTTGCCGCGTTGTATTTGTCGCCCATCGCATCGAGCATTTGGTGCATGAGCTCCGTCAACTCGACGTCAACCGCGCGTTGCCGATGTGCAACCCAGTGCTATCCGGGCTTGCGGAGCAGGTCGCCCTGTCCTTTCAGGATGCGGCACCGAAACGGCAAAAGGAATCGATCGGACCCGTATCGCCGTAGCACACCGTCAAATCAGAGCCCGTCCAGAGCATCATGCAAGATCGTTTCGAAGATATGCGGACCTTTGTGGCCGTGGTTGAACGCCGTAGTTTCGCAGCTGCCGCAATACGCGTTGGAGTAGTACGGTCGGCCGTGAGTCGTCGCATCGATGAGCTTGAGTCGCGCCTGGGCATTCAGCTCCTGAACCGGTCCACGCGAACCATCGGCGTCACAAGCGTAGGATTTGAATTCTATGAACGGGCCGTCGCCCTGCTGGCGGACCTTGATGAGGCGGAATCCGTCGCACGCAAAAAAGACAATCAGCTAGTCGGCCATCTTCGGGTCAACGCGCCCATGTCCTTCGGTACGATATGTCTCGCGCCCATCTTGGGCGAATTTTCGAAGCACTATCCGCAACTGACTATCGATCTTGTCCTGGATGACCGCCTAGTCGATATCATCGGAGAGGGATTCGATGTGGCCATCCGCGTGGCCGCGTTAAAAGACTCCAATCTGGTTGCAAGCAAGATCGCGACGGTCAATCGCACGCTTTGCGCCAGCCCGGCGTACCTTGGCGTGTTTGGACACCCCTGCTCCATCGATGAGCTCGCTGGTCACCGGGCATTGACCTATAGCAACGTCGAGGAGCGACAATTTTGGAGGCTGCAAAACGTGACGACGGGCGAGGAATCGATAGCACCCGTCCGTACCTGCATGTGGTCCAACAGCGGGGACGCGCTTCGGGAGTTGGCAATCGCGAGCTGTGGGATAACGGTCCTTCCCGATTTCATCATACGTGGCGATCTTGACGCGAAGCGACTCGTTCCTATACTGCCGGATTGCAAGAAGTGCGGTACGTCTTTGTATGCGATCTATCCGACGCGACGCAATTTATCGTCCAAAACTCGGGCATTTATCGACTTTCTGCAGTCCAATTTCGAAGATGCGGTGAATCTAGGAGACGTTCAAACGCCGCGCGCGCTGGAGACCGACAGAACTTGACGACTATGGGGGAACCCGCCCTGTCCCCCTTCTGTGCTCCGACAAGCTTGAACGCCGATACTGCTTCACCAAATTCGAAAGGGTATCGAACTGTCACGTGGTCTCTCGCCCGTCGAAGCTTCCCCGTGTTCGAATTGTTGTCCCACGCGGTTGCCGGATGAATCTTCCAGCTCGCCATTGATCATGAGCGTATAGGCACCGTCGCGCCACGGCTTGCTGGGCACAAAAGACCAGCGCGTTTCGCCCCGCGACAGAGTTGCTGAACCGGGCACACGTTCGCCGCCCGGGTCGGCAACAGCGATGAAATCGCGGTCCATGGCATCGACGGGATTGTCAAGCTCCACAGAAAGTGGCTTACGCGTACCCGCGTGCGGCGGCACGATTTTCCAGCGGTCGGGGTCAGGCGACTCTGTGTTGCCATTTGTCACTCTCCACGACGCGATCTCCCGCTCATTCAACATAAGCCGGACATGCTCGCCGGCAACCAGTGCCCGTCCCAACGTGTCGTGAGCGACAAGTCCCGTCTTCACCCGGCCCGGTTGAAAAAGTACGGTCAATACGTGTCCGTCCGGCGACCATAGTTCCTGCGTGTCAAACGGCTCGTAGACTTCAGAGCCGTCATCGCGCAGGAGCCGCAATTGCGGGATCACAGGACGCTCCGGCCGCTTCGCAAACACGATCGAAAGGCGCAGCAGGTTCTCAGGTACGGCCGCGCCGGACGGCCGTACGGCCAGGACAGCCTGCGCTGCGGCGATGCAATCTGCCGCCGCACAGGCCAATGCCAAAGCTATGACGAATTGCGCAGCTTTCATCGCGGCACGTACGTAGTGTATGGGCTGGTATAGCCCTCTTCCTGCCTCAGCGTTGCCTCGATCGGCGCAATCACGTTGGTCTCGAATCCAGGGGGATACGTGTAGCCCGGAAATGCATACTCTTGAACATAATCCGACACCCGAATGAAATATGACTTGTCGTAGGTCACCAACTGGGTCTTGCCCGATTCAATATCGTTGCGCAATGCAACGATAAATTTATCGTCCAGGTTGTCGACCCGCACGACCCCCGACAGCGGCAAAGCCTCAGGCTGAATGCCTTGTATTTGCCCGAACGGAACCCACTGATTGAGTCCTGGCCCCGCCGCTGCCGAAGCGACAGCGCTCACGGGCATCAGGTCGGCGCTGCGCTCGAAATTGGTGAGCAGAATATTCGACGTTGTCGTTCCCTGCGAGGTGCTGCTGTAACTGATCATGTCCGAAGGCGTATTGCCGTACCCGAGTTCTGCGATCGTCTGGCCGCGCAAGTGGGCGCCGTCTTTCAACGCATCCAGCGGAATCGTCACGAGCGGTGTACACAGGTAGGCGGCGACGAGGTAAGGCATGCCATTGAGTTCGGCAAACGTCATCGCCCGGATTGGCGCGCGTGTTTCAATCTGGTTATGCGTGGTATGAAAGATCTCGAGTGTCGTGAGGTTCGACGTTCCGTCGAAGGGATAGCGCACTCGCCACAACGAAGAGGCGAAGCTCAGATTCGACAGCCCGGCGACGAACAGCTCGCTGCCATTCCATTTCATGTCCGTGACCGTGAGGCTGCGCTCGGGAAATTTTCCCCAAAAGGAGATATTCGCCGTAGTCGCGTTCTTAAGAACGATTTCCGTGGCGCTTGCCGCCTTCAGATCGACGGGTTGGACCATGCCCTGTGGCGTGACCTCGGCAAGCGCGGGCAAGGCATTGGGCCCGTATTCATAGGCGACGTAGACCATTCCCGTTCCCGGACGCGCCTTCATGTCCTTGACGTGCACCGCCGCGCCCCCAGACACCCGGGAGAGGAGCGTCGCGAGGTCGTATATGTTGTAGGGGCTGGCTGCTGAAGCGGGGGCGGCAGGCAACCGAATGGCATCGATCGTGGACGCCTTCCAGTCGGCCACGAACAACACGTCGCTCGGTCCAAATGCAATTCGGGAAATGGACTGAATGTCGGCGGAATAGGCCTGGGTCACGATCGCCGCGCTCGCGAGCGCGGCACACAAATTAACGATACGCATCTTCTGTCTCTCTCCACAACGCTGGTATATGGGGTTCCTTGCGCGCATGAAGAGGCTACCGCAACCGAGGACAAGTCGACGATCTCATTCCAAGACTTCTGTGTTGTGCCAAGGAGATCACACACTGCGGCGTCATCGTCGCTAGTCTGATCCGCAGCTCCTCTTTTTCGTAATCAAGCGAGCAATATTATCGAACCGCCTGATTGCCCGAACACTCGGTGCGGTTAATCCCAATGGTGTTCGCACCTTCAACCTGTTTTACTTTGATGTGTACGGCGCAACCCAAAATGTGATGCTCCGATGGATTTTCATAAACTACCGAACCTCGACCTGCGGCTCCTTGCCATATTCGACGAGATAGTCAAGCATCGTAATCTGACGCTCGCAGCGGACAGCCTCGGCATTACCCAGTCCGCCATCAGCAAATCGTTGCAGCGCTTGCGTCACGAATTGGGCGACGCACTGTTCGTGCGTACCCAGAACGGCATGGAGCCGACGCCGCGCGCCATCGAGTTGGTAGCGCCGATCGCCGAGATGCTGCGCACGTATCGCGATCGGATCGCAATCGCCCCTCACTTCGACCCTGCCAACTCGGATCGCATGTTTACGATCCACGCCTCGGATCTTGGCATTTCCGCCTTGGTTCCGGTGCTTGCACGTCATCTGAAGACCACGGCGCCGCATGCGCGTATGAACGTGGTTTTGGGAGGCCAGAGGGAAGTTGTCGATGGGCTTGCAAATGGAGAGATCGATCTCTCGATCGGCGCTTTCCCGAACCTCCATGAGAGCGGCATCTACCAGCAGCGACTGTTCACCGAAAAATACATCTGCCTCGTGCGCTCGGATCACCCACTTTGCGGAGTCGGTACCATCGACATCGAACGCTTCCTTCAACAAACGCATATCGTCATTTCCGCCGGGAAATCAGGGCATGCTCACGCACGCGCGGAGGCCATGCTGCTCCACGAGATTCCTCCACTCAAGGTCGCGATAAAGGTTCCTAGTTTCGTGCTCGGCGCGATGCTTCTGCGCAATACCGATCACGTTCTCACCATCCCTTCGATAGCGGCCAATACACTCGCCACCGAATTTGATCTCGTCAGCCTGCCCTTCGCGCTGGATCTCCCAGGATTTGTCGTCGCGCAATACTGGCACGAACGCTTTCGCCATGACCCGGCGTCCCAATGGCTGCGTGCGCAAGTTCATCTTCTCTTTGGGCAGAGCTGAGCGATGAAAGGGCGATTGCCGCGAGGCAATCGAATCCCGACATCGTGCGGATGGCGCGTCGGCTTAGGGATCGACGCTCATGGCCGCGAGGGTGCCGATACCGCTCCCGATCAGCGCGCCGTCGTACACATTCGTCATGCGCGTGATGAGGCCTGAACTATCCAGAACGATGGCCGACACGCCCAACTTTACCGCGGTCGCAATCCCGCCAGCCCATTCAATCCCACCACCCAAGTCGCTCCCGACCACATGTTGCAATAACACACCGGAACCGAGCGGGAGAGCGGATAGTGATCTTGCGAAGTACCTCTGAATCGCTGCACGACCACTGACTTGAGTCCGTAGCGTCAAATCTTCGTAGACACCGTCGTATGAAAACATTGCGGCGGCGGACGTTGCATCCTGATTTCCGAGGGTCTTCATCAACGCGCCAGCGACGGACCGCAAGGTAGTTGAGGCGTGCTCACCGACGACAGTTGCGTGAGTCGCCGTGTCGCCACTCTTAGCCAGACCGAAAAGATTCGGCCAGCTCCGCGAATCCCAATGATCGACCCAGCGGACAATCAGGTCATTTTCGATATCGATCGACGCGAGACTGCGGATCTCCCCCCAAACAACTCCGGCGTGTCAGTGAACGCGACAAGCGCCCCACTCATGTTGCCGATGATGCGCGTGGGGTACGACGCGGATCCAGGTGGCCATTTGGGCATGAATTGACTAAACGTGCTCTTCAGAACGTCAAAGTTCATGTCGAGCCCCAGAGTGGCATCGAAGTAGGTCACCAACTGCTGTGAAAAGAACGACATCGTCCCATTCAAATCCCGGTTCGTCTTGGCCGTGAAGAACGCTGTGAGGAACTTCACCAACTCCGGCGTCGCCGTGTGGTTGTCGGAAATTGAAGGAAAAGGGGTAGGCGCGGCAGCAGCGGCAGAACTGCCGTATGCCGCAAGCACCGAACTTGCAGCGGTAGCTACGCCGGTGAGCAGCAATTGTCGGCGCGTCAGTTCCATGATTTCGTCTCCCTGAATATTCTGAGAATGAATCGGAGTTGGCAACGTCTGGATGCTAGACCGGTCCACACATGCCAGGAAGACACAACCTTGCGAGTCAAACTTGCAAAATTGACTACATCACCGTGATCAGCTCTGCGTCGCCTTTAAGCTTAGGGCCACATGATCCATGAAGGCACGGACGCGCCCCATGTGACGCAGGGCTCGGCAGTCGGTCGCAGGGTGACGTCAGTCTCCCGCTTTTCCAGATCGAGGCGGACGTTCGTGACGCGCATCACGACTGCTATACCCGGATATCGCGTCCGAAAGCTCACCAGGATCTCCGGCATCAATTCATATCCAAATTGAATCGGTGGTCGTGAACCGGATCGTGCCGGCGAGGTCGGCCGACTGCCCCTCGACCTCCCGCTGCGCTCCGGTCAATGTACGCTCGAACGCATCACCAACCTCGACGAATCGTAAGCCGGCCTCTGTCGTTACATAGCCGGTCTGCAATCGGTCGAATAGCGGTGTGCCTACCCCCTCTTCAAGCGCCTGTATTCGTCGCAGCACGGTCGCATACGACACACCGAGCACGCGCGCGGCGCTCGCGGCGGAGCCGCCACGCGCTACGGCAAGCAGAAATCTCAAATCGTTCCAGTCGACATGATTCATTTTTGACAAACATGTCCGTAGTTGCGTCTATGGATAGGCAATCCCGCGTCTGAACCTGCTAAACAACTCGAAGAATTGAACGATCCGGCTTCTTTGTGTCGGAGTTTGAATGAGTGGCTCCCAGGCCACCCGTCACGTTCGAGTCACGTCATTGCGTCCATTTCCGCTCAAAACCCATCGTCTCGAAATGCTCCACCAGAAAGTCGATGAAGGTTCGCACCTTTGCGGTAACGAACTTCCGATTCGCATAAGCCAGATTGATGGTCAACCGAGGCAACTCCCATGCGTCCAGCACGGGTATAAGACGACCGCTGACGATATCGTCGTAGATGATGTACTTTGGTTGAACCAGAATGCCGAGGCCTTGGAGTGCAGCCGCCCGAATCACCTGGCTTTCATTGCACTTCATCGCGCCGTTCACCGACAGCACCGTGGTCACGTCGTCACGCGTAAGATGCAGTTCGTCAGGGCGGTTCGCATAGCTGTAAAGCAAGAGCTGGTGGCGCTGCAAATCATCGGGCACTCGGGGGATGCCGTGCTGCGAAAGATAACTGGGCGCGGCAGCCAACACGCGACGCGTCGTCGCCAGACGCCTGATCGTGATGTTGGAGTCGACCTCGAATTCCTGCGTACGCACGGCGAGATCAATAGCGCTGTCGAGCAGACTGGCGTATCGGTTGCTCGCCTCGACCTCGACACGCACATCCGGAAAGCGCCGCATATATTCAGGTAACAGCGGGCCAATATGGTTCATGGCGAAGGACGCGGACGAGGTGATGCGCAAGACGCCAGTCGGGCTCGATGCACTCGCGCTCACCAACGATTCCGCCTCCTGAAGTTCGATCAGCAAATGCTTACAACGTTTGAGGTGTTCCTGCCCGACCGGTGTCAGTTGAATGCGTCGCGTGCTGCGGTCAAGCAGTCTTGCGCCGAGGCGCGTTTCGAGATCGATCAGGTAACGGCTAGCCGAGGACAAGGACAAGTCCATCTTTTCGGCGGCCTTGGTCACGCTGCCCAACTCCGCGGTGCGCACGAAAAGTTCGATTTCAGTCAGGCGGTCCATGGCCTCGGAAGCTCTAGCGCAATTCCTTCGACGAATTCTCGGCTGGATATGCAAACGGGTGGGAATGGCGGAACACTAGGCACACGCGAGGCCGCGCACAAGCCCTGATCGGGAATAGGCGCTATTCCGGATAGGCATTCGGCGCTCGTGCCCGATTTGGCTCCTCCCCTCTAGCCCCGGCGCCCTGCGCAACGGCCGCTACTTCCCAGAAGCCGACGCGCCCTCCGCAGCTTTCGATTTCGCCGTCTTGCGCTCGGAATTTTGGATGTTCTGCGGGTAGTTATCCTGATCACTTGTCGGGTTGAATCCGTTCTTCTCGAGTTCTTTCAGTTCCGCGTTTCTCTTGGCGCGCGCGGCTTTGCGCTGTGCTTTGCGCTGTGCCTTGAGCGTCTCCTTTGGCGTGGAGGAAGACGCCGGGGTGGACACCATCGCGTCGGATGTCTGCGCCAATGCCGGCTGCGCGCCGATCGACGCCATCCCAATCGATACGACTACCGCGACCACACCGATACGAATTCGAAGCATTGTTGGATCTCCACTTGGATTGAACATTTAACCCCGTGCAGCTACAGCGAAATCATGCGATGGATGTTTTCAGTCTATTTGCAAAGACACCGAATCACCTCTCTCATCCATGGTTCCTCGGAGATTCAGGGCGCGCTCGGTCCAGATGATCGCCGGCTGTCAAAGCTTGTTCAATTGTTCAGGCGGGACGTAATGTGCGCCAGCGAGGGCGACCGCGCTCTTCAGTTTCACTGGCGCGGTTTCCCGCAGGAAGAGGACGACCGCAAGACCCAAGACTAACGCTCCGGTGCCTAGGTGCAAGATGTACTGAATGCCAAAGTGCTGCGCCACATAACCGGCCACCTCCGGTGCGACGCCCCCGCCAAAGATCTCCCCGACTCCGATGACCAATCCGGATGCGGTGGTCATCAATTTGGCCGGAACGGCCTCGACACTGATGGGGCCCACGGTTAGCGTGATCATCGTGAAGATGAAGAAGATCGTTGCCATCAGGAACACGAAAAGGAGCGCGGGATGCGGGCCGGTTTGCGACAGCGTCAGGGAAGCGGCGAGCGCGCCGGCAACCGAGATGACCATGACGGGCTTGCGTCCAATGCGATCGGACAGCGCAGGCATGATCCACGTCCCGAGTGCGCCTCCCGCACCGATTGCCGACAGCACAAAGCCCATTTGCTCGAGACTCAGATGCAAGTAGTCGACCAGATAATTGGGAAATAGCGCGCTCAGGACGATCAAGCAGGTGAGCCAGCACAACATTCCTATCACACTCAACCACACATTCCTGTAGCGGAGCACGTCGTGCCACTTGTGATCCGCCTGATCATGCGTCTGTGTGTGATCCGCTGCGACCGATGCGCTGGTATTGCACAGCACTTTGTACGTCAAATAGGAGAGGATGAGTCCGGGAATGGCCACGATTCCAAAGATCCAGTGCCACGGCACCACCTTGAGCAACTGGGTCGCGAGAATCGGTGTTACCCCCAATCCGAACAAGGGCATGGCGCTCTGCTGGATTCCGATGTTGAGGCCGTGCCTCGTCGGCTTGGACCCATCGAGGGTGGCCGTAATGCTTGCCGGTGTAAAGGCGCCCTCGGCGAAGCCCATGAGCGCCCGAATCATGATCAACGCGCCGACACTGCCGGCCACCCCGGAAGCACCGACAAGCAGCGAAAAGACGATCATCGCGGGGATGATGACTTTTCGATGCCCGAATCGATCGGAGAGACGACCCGTAAACAGCGCCGAGACGCCCCACGCTACGGCCAGCGCACTCGTAATGTGGCCAAGGTCCTGATAATCAAGACGGAGGTCCTTCATCATTACCGGGAAAAGAGGCATGATCATGAATCGGTCAATGCCAACCAGGCCGAACCCCAGCGACATCAATGCAACGATCTTCCACTCGTACGCGGAGTTTGAATCACGGTCTAAATTGCTATTCATGAGGGTTTCGTCTCCATCCGCCAATAAACTGCTGCCACGCCCGGTCATGTCACGCTTAGCCGTGCACGATTCGCTTTCTACAACATCCCGTATATTTAGGATATCGAATTATTACATTTTCATCGACACCTACCTCCTTTAATATGTCAACTCAATCCTATCTGCATGACGTGCTTCTCAAATGCCTCACGCTTACAAAGCAATCCGTACCATCGTTCCACGTTGTGATGGAGCGGGCGCTCCACAGGGAGCGCGAACCAGCGGTGAGCCAATGGGCCAACCGCAATATCCGCAATCGAGAAAGAAGCGCCAGCAAGGTATTCCGACTGCGCCAAAAAATGGTCCAGCAAAGCAAACAATCTTGCATTTTGATCACTAGCCTCAGCGATTACCTTCTGACGGCGCTGCTCAGGCGGCGTTCGGACAATGCTCTGGAAGAGAACCCTGTTCGCCGGCCCCAAGGTCGACAATTGCCAGTCCATCCAGCGCTCGACGTAAGAGCGCGAAACAGGGTCATCCCCATACAAAGAATCCGCACGAAGATGGTTGGCTAGATACCGCAGAATCGTGTTGGATTCCCACACCACGATATCGCCGTGAATCAGCGTAGGAACGACGCCATTCGGATTCTTCGCGAGATAGTCTGCATCATTGTTACCACCGAACTCGCCCCCGAAATCGACGCGCGTGCATGGCTGCTCGAGTTCGCCGAGTAGCCACATGACCTTCTGCACGTTCGAGGAGTTGCTCCTGCCGAGAACCGTCAAGGGTTGGCCGCTCGTCATGCCAAGACCTCCATTCCTCGCTTGACGGCCGGCCTTGAACCGATCGCGTCGTACCATCGTTTGACGTTCGGAACGTCGCTCCATTGGAGTCGATGCAGTTCGAAACGCGCTACCCAAGGATAGATTGCAATATCGGCAATGGAATATTGACTTCCGGCGACAAATTCCGACCCGCCAAGGCGTCCATCCAACACCCTGTACAGCCGATGCGTCTCCGACGTGTAACGCTCCACGCCGTATGTGTGGCCTGGTGCGTATCGCCGGAAATGATGCGTCTGCCCGAACATCGGGCCGATGCCGCCCATCTGAAACATCAGCCACTGTAGCGTCTGATAACGCTCGAGCCCGGAAGACGGCAGTAATTTTCCTGTCTTGTCTGCCAGGTAAATCAAAATCGCCCCGGATTCGAACAGGGTGATTTTCTGGCCTTGCGGGCCTTCCGAGTCGACCATCACCGGGATCTTGTTATTCGGATTCAAGGCGAGGAAACCAATCTCGAACTGCTCGCCCTTCGTGATATCTATCGGGTGCACTCTGAAGGGCATCCCCAGTTCTTCCAGGGCAATCGAAATCTTCCTTCCGTTCGGTGTTCCCCATGTATACAGATCAATCATCTTCTTTCGCTCCTGCGATGCAGTTCTCGTGCGGCGGTTTCGACGGCGTCGGTACTTGGCCGAGACGACAGTTGCGTTGAATATCTGCCGTTTCGCAGCGTCACAAACTCCTCCGCCACGCTCGGGTGCACACCCAGTGTGGCGTCAAAGTCCGCCTTAGTGGCGCCCGCTTTGAGTGCGACAGCAAGGCCTTGAATGATTTCAGCCGCGTCGGGTGCCACAATGTGAGCACCCAGGATTCGTTCCGTCGACGCCTCCGCAACGAGTTTCACCAGGACGCGCTCATTTCGGCGAGAGAGTGCCGCTCGCATGGGCCGAAAAGCGCTGCTGTACACCCGAACCGCACCATGTCTTGCACAGGCTTCTTCCTCACTCAGCCCTACCGCCGCGACCTGTGGTTGACTGAATACGGCAAACGGAACACCTTCATGGTCTGATTGCCGTGGCTTGTCCCCGAAGACCGTGTCCGCGAAAGCATGGCCTTCGTGGATCGCCACAGGTGTCAGATTCAGACGGTTTGTAACGTCCCCCACCGCGTAGACGTGGTCGGATGACGTGCGCGAGTAGCTGTCCACGGGAATTGCGCCGTTCGCATCGACCTGAATATCGACGCTCTCGAGCCCGATACCGCGCGTGTTCGGTCTGCGTCCCGTCGCGGCCATCACGACATCCACTTCCAGAACGTCACCAGAGCTGAGGTAAACCAGATACGCGTTAAGCCTTCGCTCAATTGCTGTGACCGTACTGGAAAGCCGCATCTGAATTCCGTTTGCAGCCAGTTCGCTCCCAATGTGCTCCCGAACCTGTTCGTCAAATCCGCGCAGCAGTTTTGCGCCACGATGGACCAACCACACTCGTGACCCGAGCCCGCTAAAAATGCCCGCAAATTCGCAAGCGATATATCCACCGCCCAGGATCGCGACGCTTTGTGGAGCACGTTCCATGTTGAACACGTCGTTGGAGGTCACCATCAGTTCGGCGCCGCGAATCGCCGGTACCTCCGGCGTTGCTCCAGTGGCAATCAGGATGCGATCTGCGGTAAAGCTCACATTGTTTACGCGAACCTCGTGTGCCCCAACAAGGGTAGCTCTTCCCTTCAATACCTCGACACCGGCCTTGCCGAGTAAGTCCTCATACACCCGTTCCAGACGGCCGACCTCCTCATTCTTTGCTTCGATCAGCCTTTCCCAGTCGTGCGACGCTTCTGTCACACGCCAGCCGAATCCCTTACTGTCCTCGAGCGCGGGGCCGAATTGGGATGCGTACACCAAGAGCTTTTTGGGTACACACCCGCGAATCACACACGTGCCGCCGAGTCTGTATTCCTCTGCGACGGCGACCTTCGCGCCGTAACCCGCAGCGATGCGGCCCGCCCGGACGCCGCCGGATCCACCGCCTATAACGAACAGGTCAAAGTCGTATCCACTCATGGAAAGATCCCGGCATCCTGAAGGCAAACCGCAATGAATGCACGAGTCGCGTCAGGCGAGCGTGCACGCTTGCTCGAACGACAGGCGCGGACTACGGGCGAACACCTTAGACAGGTCGCCGTAGCCGAGGCCACAGATGAAGTTCGACTTTACCGAAGTGCCGGTGAAGAAAGCGGCGTCGACGAGCGCGTTATTGAAGCCGGACATCGGGCCACAATCGAGGCCGATCGCGCGCGCCGCCAGAATCAGATAGCCGCCCTGCAAGGTACCGTTGCGAAATGCGGTCGTTTCGGCAAACGCCGCTTTCTCTTCGCCCTCAAACCAACTCTTGACGCCGGGGTTGTGCGGGAACTGTTCCGGCAGGTGCTCATAGAAGCGCGAGTCGTAGCCGACAATGGCTACCACGGGTGCGTTCATCGCCTTGTCGACGTTGCCGGGGGCGAGCGCCTCCTTCAGCTTCAGCTTGGCCTCCTGGCTGCGCACGAAGACGATGCGCGCCGGCTGGCAATTCAATGACGTCGGCCCCCATTTCATCTGCTCGTAGATTTCGAGCAGCTGGGTATCGGAAACGGGTTTGTTCAGCCAACCGTTCTGGCTGCGAGCGTTACCAAAAATGGTCGAGAGAAATTCGTTGTTTGACATCGCCTGTATTCCTTGAAACAAAGGGATCCAACGCGGCACGCATTCACAATTTAGGATGCCGACCTGTTGCCCATCAAATTTGAAAATGCTAACCGTGCCGGCATGGACCACCGGTTTTTAGTGGTCCGGCACGTGCTCCCATCATAGCCGCGACTTTCTCCCCGGAATCCGTCAACTTCGGGAAGGTGTTTCCCGACCAGCGCAAGGCGCCCAACGCTCGCCGGTCCCGACAACAGGGTGATGGCATTCATCCGCTTCACAGACGTGGATTGCTGCGAGTATCGGGGTTACCCCTGTACTCGCCATCTGCCGTTCTTCGCACCGAGTCTTACGATCGTCGAGATGCAGCCGAGCTGATTTAGCACGCAATATCTCGACGTCACTGACTTCATCCTGGATGCGACGATTTCTGCTCGCTAGCGTCATTGACCGGATCTTGACCCGGATGCGTCACATTCCACGCTGTCTCGGCCGATGCGTGAAAATCGGATGGACAATGATTCCCGCGTGAAATGAAGCAGAAATTCGGCGTGCACATCGTCGTCGTGGTTGCCTACCGATACGAGAGTGCAATGGCGTCGCGCCATCCTCACCAGCCATGTGCTTCAGATTGCCCGCCTCGTCCACCACGACGAGCGCCATTGGACGCAGACCTTGTCGCCGCGCAATGACGAGTGCCTCGGAAACGATCCGGCCGGCCAGATCCAGGGTGAGTATTTCCATTGGTGGTGTCCTCAATCGGAAACTACGTGCCGTGCGACGCGCTTGTAGTGCGACGCCAGAACGAAGTGAGCCGCGGCGCCAGCGGCGATGAAATGCGCGCCCGTCAACTCGATAATCGTGGCGCTACGACAGGTCGAGTCTTGCTATTCGCTAAGTGAGTGACCATGCCGGTTTTGAGAATGAATGTCCCGCCGAGCGAGACCCACTTGCAATCGGAGACCAGACGGGCGACGTACCAAACAAGTGCGCTGCCGACGCGGGAAGCGGGGAGGAAAGCGGTCCCCTGGGCTCGCGTTGTGTCATTGCGTCCATTTGCGCTCAAAGCCCATCGTCTGGAAATGCTCCACCAGAAAATCGATGAAGGTTCTCACCTTTGCGGCAACGAACTTCCGATTCGCGTAAGCCAGATTAATGGTCAACCGCGGTAGGTCCCATGCGTCCAGCACGGGCACAAGGCGTCCGCTGACGATATCCTCATAGATGATGTACTTTGGTTGCGCCAGAATGCCGAGGCCTTGCAGCGCAGCCGCCCGAATCACCTGGCCTTCGTTGCTCTTCATCGCTCCGCTTACCGACAGCACGGTGGTCACGCCCTCACGCGTAAGATGCAGTTCGTCCGGGCGGTTCGCATAGCTGTAAAGCAAGAGCTGGTGGCGCTGCAAATCATCGGGCACTCGAGGGATGCCGTGCTGCGAAAGATAGCTGGGTGCGGCTGCCAACACGCGACGCGTCGTCGCCAGACGTCTGATTGTTATGTTGGAGTCTGGCTCGTATTCTCGCGTACGCACGGCGAGATCGACATCGCCGTCGAGCAGACTCGCGTATCGGTTGCTCGCCTCGACCTCGACACGCACATCCGGAAAGCGCCGCATATATTCAGGTAACAGCGGGCCAATATGGTTCATGGCGAAGGACGCGGACGAGGTGATGCGCAAGACGCCAGTCGGGCTCGATGCACTCGCGCTCACCAACGATTCCGCCTCCTGAAGTTCGATCAGTAAATGCTTACAGCGCTTGAAGTGCTCCTGTCCGATTTGCGTCAATTGAATTCGTCGCGTGCTGCGGTCGAGCAGTCTTGCGCCGAGACGTGTTTCGAGATCGATCAGGTAGCGGCTCGCCGAGGATAGGGACAAGTCCAGCTTTTCAGCGGCCTTGGTCACGCTCCCCAGCTCCGCTGTGCGCACGAAGAGTTCGATTTCAGTCAGGCGGTCCATGGCTTCAAAAGCTTTGGGGCAATTCCTGTGACGAATGCGCGACTCGAGATGCCCCAATTTCTTGGGCCATCTGAGCCATGCCTGGACCGACGAGGGCTGGCGGATATGGCTCCATAACCGGAGGGCTAGGGAAAGCGAAAAACAGCGGGAAGGTCAAATCTGGCTGGGGCCCCAAAAAGTGCAATTTACTGCGAGCCCTGCATGAGCCGGATCGGTCGTTTCTGGCCAAGGCCAGTAAAAATCATCCCGGCGATCCAAAGCACCGGCCCCAATATCCCTGGCCAAAAGGGTGCGTAGCCTGGGATTAGCACAAACAGAATAAATGGGACATCGCCTATGCCGATTATCAGTGCGTTCACCCAAAATCCCGCGCGGCTGTTGCGCCAATTCAATTTGATTGCCAACACGATACCCGTGGTTGCAAAGGCGAAGATGTAGAAAGCCTCCTGGAAAAGTCTCCCCTGCACCAGGCTTGGTGACCCGGCGAGTCCAGTTTGATAAACCTGGTATGCGGCAAAGAAGTGCGCCAATCCCCAGATGACGAAGAACACAGCGCCGATCCTCGCAAGAACGGTCTTCTCCATTTCTGCCCTCCTGTAAGTAGGCTTGATGTCCGGCGACGCGTACGACTCTCATATTCGGTACGGATTCTCGCGCGCATTCTGTTCAATTAGAAACTCGGCCCGCCACGGCGAACTTGACAGCCAGGACGGCGGCCGGCGTGTCGAGACGCGTACCTGGACGGATTGCGAACCTGTGCCCGGCACTTAATCTGCATATTGCTGTCCGATACCTTCTACCTGAATATGAGGTGTGATCTTCATGTTGAAGGCATAAGCCTTCCGGAAGTCGACGCCGTGATCGTCGCTTTTGGCGAAGAAAGCGATTCAAATTTTCTTGAGGGCTTCTACCGAGATCTTCAATTCAATGACGTCCGAGATTGCCAGCGGGTAACCGGCCATTCCGAAACTAGAACGATTGACCCGCGCAAATCCAACGAAGCCAATCGCGTGGGAGTTAAGCCATGGATTAAAGGCACGGTTCGTGAGCGTCGTATGGAAGCTGACCGGGGCGGTGTTGCCGCGCACGTTGAGATCGCCGAGGATGAGGTATTGGTTGGCACCAACCCGTTGCACGGACGTCGATTCGAAGGTTAATTTCGCATGCGTTTTGACATCAAACCATTCGGGGCCGCGAAGACTTTCGTCGCGAAGTTCAAATCCGGTATCCACCGAGGCCGCGTCGATAACGATGGCGACACGGGACGCCTCAATGTTTTCGTCGTCGAGATGCAGCGTTGTCTCGAAGCTGCGGAAAAAACCGGGGGTTTTCGTCAAGCCGAGATGATCGACTTCGAAACAGAGGTGCGCATGCGCCGGGTCGATTTGCCAACCGCTCGGCGTTGAGCCAGTTAAGGCTTCCGGGTGCGTCGAAATGGTAGTCTGCGTATTCGTAGATGGATTCATCATATTGTAGACTTGACACCGATCGTGATCGCTTGCCGAAGTGCAGGATTGCGACGGATACGGGTCACGTTGCGCGGCGGATACTGAGTCATCCCGTGGTAATGGGCTACAAGTTCCCTATGGTGCCAGCCGTTGGTTCGTCTAAGAATAGACATCTCTGCGCACAGACTTATCAAAAATGAACAATGTCGACTGGAACGATCTGCGATTCCTGCTCGCCGTGGCGCGTAGCGGCTCGGCCGCCGGCGCCGCGCGCGTGCTAGGTGTGTCGCATGCCACCGTGCTGCGACGAATACAAGCACTGGAAGATGGGGTAGGCACACCGTTATTCGACCGTCTGCACACGGGATATGTACCGACAGCAGCAGGACAGCGTTTTATCGAGGTTGGCGACGCTTTCGAACGCACATTGACCGGCACTCAACGCGAAGTCGAGGGGCAGACCGCCGATCTCATCGGGACGATCCGCTTTTCCACCACCGATGCATTCGCAAATCTCGTGATGCCCGAGATCCTGGCGAGCTTTCGGAAACGATATCCCGGGATCAAGGTAGACATGCGCATCACAAACGTCCGCCTCAACCTTGAGACGCGGGAGGCTGACATAAACCTACGTCCGACCGCCGCCCCTCCTCCTTCGTGGGTTGGCAGGCGTATGGTGCGGTGCGACTTTGGCCTCTACGCGAAGTCTGATTGGCTCGCCGCCCACCGCAGGGGTGGGCTTGAGTCGCTCGACTGGCTCTTGCCGGATCTGTCGCCTTCGTTTAGACGGCTGACCGACTGGCTACAGTCACGCATCGGGCACGCCACGATCGCTGCGCAGCTCGATTCCTTTCTTGTGATGCGCCACTTAGCCGAGCTGGGCCTGGGCGCAGCGCTGCTCCCTTGTTTCGTAGCGCGTCGGTCGGGGTTGGTGTTGTTGGAAGAGGTGCCCCGAGTGTTCTCGATTGACGTCTGGCTGCTGACACACCCCAATCTGCGCCAGATGGGCCGCGTCCATGCATTCATGGAGCACGTCGCTCTGAGCATGGAGTCGATGCGGGCCGAATTCGAGTCACAGGAGACGCATAACAGCTAAATGCAAATGCGCCGATATCGGCCCGTCGTCGCGACTGTCGAGCCCTAGGTGCCTTGCGCTAACCGGAAGACACCTTCCCGGATTTGACGGAGTCCGCGTGGCACACCGCGTCTATGATGCATCCACGTGCCGAGCTCGTTTTCGCATGAAAGTCACAGATGGCGGGTTTCGAGCCATTGATGCTTGGATACCCCTCTTACCCTAACACTTCGTTATCCTATGTAACTAGTTATGGAAAGAACCCAGGATCTTTACTACAGCGGAGTCGCTATCGGCCTACACTGGCTGATCGCACTTTTAATCGGTGGCGGTTTCTATCTCGGCTGGATCATGACCGACATCCCGGGTTTCACCCCCAGGAAGCTCGAGTACTTCTCCTGGCATAAATGGATCGGGGTAACCGTATTCGTACTCGTCATGGTACGTGTCACCTGGCGTGTGACGCATCGCGCGCCCGCGCTGTCACATGGCATCGCAGGCTGGCAACGGGGCGCTGCGCACCTCGCCCACTTCCTGCTGTATACGTTGATGGTTCTGATCCCCATCTCCGGCTATTTCTACAGCTCCGCTGCAGGTGTTCAGGTTGTGTACCTCGGGCTGGTTCCGCTACCGCCGCTTATCGACCCGAATGACGCGATCAAGGGCACCCTGCGTTTGATTCACATGGCGTTGACTTACACGCTTCTCGCGCTGGTCACCTTGCACGTCCTTGCAGTGCTCAAGCATCAGTTTTTCGACCGAGACGACACGCTCGCGCGGATGATGCCCTTTCTGCGCAGGAACCGAAAAACACAAGAGCCGGCTTACGGCTCTCGCAAATCTTAAGGTTGCTTTAGATCTCGTTTCAACGCCTCAATGGATCAGATATGAAATTGAATTTCTTCAATTGGATGCTCGCAGGTGTCGTCTCCGCGACCCTGGGTCCGATGGCCTCTTCCTTTGCTCAGAGTGATGCGGGCAGGAGCACCGTGATAGCCACCTCCCGGCAAATGAACGTCCCCATCGACGGTAAGTTCACCCGGTTCTCGGCGCAAGTCACCTTCGATCCCGGCAAGCCGACAAACGGTAGCGCGAGTCTTTCTGTGGAAACCAGCAGTTTCGATCTCGGGGACACAAGCTACAACGAACAAGCGCGCGGCAAGGCATGGTTCGACAGTTCGACCTACCCCAATGCGACCTTCGTCTCAAGCGCAATCATACCGACCGGAAACAACCAACTGAAGGTGACCGGCAAGCTCACCATAAAAGACAAGTCGCAGAGCGTAACAGTGCCTGTCACCGTGACGCAGCAAGGCGCGACGCAAATTTTCGACGGCGCTTTCCCGATCAAGCGCACCCAGTTTGATATCGGAACGGGCGAATGGAAAGACACGTCAATCGTCGCCGACGAGGTCGTCATCAAGTTTCATGTCATCGTCGCCAAGAAATAGGCGACATAACGTAGGAGGAGATAGAAGTTGAGCAAAACCTTTGCATATGCGGCCTGTGCGATCGCTATGGGCCTATCGTTCAGCGCGATGGCCGCCGAAACTACGTATCAACTCGATCCGAGCCATACGTACCCGAGCTTTGAAACCGACCACTTCGGCGGTGCGTCCATTTGGCGAGGTAAATTCAAGAAGAGCAGCGGCACTGTCAAACTCGACCCCGTGGCCAAGTCGGGAACGGCTGAGGTCGTTATCGACCTAGCATCGGTAGATATCGGCAACGACAAGCTTGACGGTGTGTTGCGAGAAGGCGGCTTCTTCGACGTCAGCAAATACCCCACTGCGGTGTACGAGGGCACCGCCGTCAAATTTGACGGCGACAAGCCGGTGGAGGTAATCGGGACACTGACCATGCATGGCGTGACGAAGCCGCTGAACCTGCAGATCGAGTCGTTCAAGTGCTACCAGAACCCCCTGATTAAAAAGGAAGTGTGCGGCACGGAATCGACGGCCACCTTCAATCGCGACGAATTCGGCATCGACTTCGGCAAGGCTTATGGCTTCAACATGAAAACCACGCTTCACATTCAGGCCGAAGGTATCAGACAGTAAGGCGCGCACCGAACGGCGGGTCCAGTTGCCGAACTGCCCTACGGCGGCCTACCCTCGGGCCTCGGCCTCTCCCGCCCTCGAGCGCAAGTAGGTCCCGCCCAGCGGGAAACTCATTTTCAGCATCGGCATGGTCACCCAACTGGCGAATACCTACACTTGTCCCGTCGACTCGCTTTGGCGGCGAAGCGCCGGAGCGCCTCACTTAACCAAGGGTATAAACGCGATGATCAAACACATCGTCATGTGGAATGTAAAAGGCGACACTTCTGACGAAAAGTCAGACAACGTTCGTAAGCTGAAAGCTGCTTTCGAGGGGCTGCAGGATTCGATTCCTGGCATGACGGCGCTGGAGATCGGGAACAATATCAGCACGACCGATTACGCATGCGATGTCGTGCTTTATTCCGAGTTCGAATCACGAGAGGCGCTTGAGCACTACGCGACCCATCCCGCACATTTGCGGGTCAAGCAGGATCTGGAAGGCCTGCGAATCGCGCGTCATCAAGTCGATTACGCCAAGGATTGAGACTCCGTTCGGGCGCATTTTGTACAGAGCTCGAATCCAACCGAAAGCGTTCCCTTTTGAATTCTTTTCCAGTGCCGGATGCCATTTTGAACCCTTTCATCTTTGAACCGAAGATTCCGCGCGTCGTGTTCGGCGCGGGTTCGTTGCGGTCTCTGACGCGAGAAATCGATGCGATGCAGGCACGCCGCGCGCTGGTCCTCTCCACGCCGGCGCAGGCGGACCAAGCCGAGCGGGTCGCGCAGATTCTTGGCGATCGCACAGTGGGAATCTTTCCCAAGGCAGTGATGCACGTTCCGCTCGAACTCGCGCGGGAAGCGCGAAGCGAGGCGGACCGCCTCGGTGCGGACTGCATGGTGGCCATTGGCGGCGGCTCGACGATCGGCCTCGGCAAGGCGATCGCGCTCGAAGGCGGTCTGCCGATCCTCGCGATTCCCACCACCTACGCCGGCAGCGAGATGACCTCCATCTATGGACTGACCGAAGCCGGTATCAAAAAGACCGGGCGTGATACGCGCGTGCTACCACACACGGTGATCTACGATCCCGAACTGACGTTGTCGCTGCCGCTGAACATGACCGTTTCGAGCGGACTCAATGCAATCGCGCACGCGGCCGAAGGTCTGTATGCGCACGACGGCAATCCGATCATGGCGTTGATGGCAGAGGAAGGAATTCGGGCGATTGCGGCGGCCCTCGATCCATTGCGCGAAGACCCATCCGACATCACGGCCCGCAGCGATGCCCTTTACGGATCCTGGCTGTGCGGCACGGTCCTTGGCGCGGTGTCGATAGGGCTTCACCATAAGTTGTGCCATACCCTCGGTGGCGCCTTTAACTTGCCGCACTCGGAATTGCATGCGGTGATTCTCCCGCACGCGCTCGCCTATAACAGCCCGGGTGCGCCGCAAGCACTCGCTCGCATTGCGCGTGCGCTGGGCGTGCAAGACGCACCCGCCCGACTGTATGAGCTGCTTCAACGATACGAACTGCCGGTCTCGTTGGCTGAACTCGGCATGCCAAGGGAGGGCATCGACCTGGCAGCCAACCTGGCAGTAAAAAGCCCTTATCCGAATCCTCAACCGCTGGAAGAACAACGGATACGGAAACTGCTCGAGCGCGCTTACGAAGGCGCAGCACCAAACTAACCTTCACTCATCGCGCGCTCGCACGATTCATTTCACTTTGACGAAGATAGGAGCGACCATGCTGTTTCTGATTTATCGCAAAGACAAACCGGGACATTTGCACGTCCGGCTCGAAAACTATGCGCGTCATCTCGAATATCTTGCTCCCCTGACGGGCAAGATTCACGTGGGTGGCCCCACCCTGGGCGCCGGAGCCGGCGCCGCCGACGAAGACATGACGGGAAGCTTCTTGATTTATGAAGCTTCCGATTGGAACGAGGTTGACGAATTCGTCAAGAGCGATCCGTTCACGCAAGCGGGCCTGTTTGCGACTGTCATCGTCGAGCGCTGGAAGCACGGCAAGCATAACGACCGCGCTAAATAGCGTGCCGTCGTTTTTGCTTGCATGTGCGTCCGCTACCTCGCGCCGGCGCGCGCACATTCGACAATCAATTTGCCACATTCATTATTTCCAAGCCACAGCGTGAAGGAGGCGATAATGCGCAACCTGAATGAAGACAACATTACCCAAGCCGTTCTGGCCCGGCTCGTGGATATGCCGGACAATCGTCTGAAAACGATCGTCGTCAACCTGATCCAACACTTGCATGCCTTCGCCCGCGAAACGAAGCTGACCGAGGAAGAGTGGAAACAAGGCATCGATTTCCTGACGGCGACCGGGCACAAATGCACTGACACGCGACAGGAGTTCATTCTCCTGAGCGACACGATCGGCCTGTCGCAACTGGTGGTAGCGCAAAACCATCAGCGCTCGAGCAACGCCACGGAGCAGACGGTGTTCGGCCCGTTCCACGTGCCTAATTCACCACTCTTGCCGCCTCGCGGCGCCGATATCACCAACGGTGCGCCAGGCGACCCGTGCTTTATTTCCGCGCGGGTCATGACGACGAATGGGGAGCCGCTCCCCGGTGCGGAGGTTGACGTCTGGCAAGCGGATTCAGAAGGATACTATGACGTTCAGGACACTCAGTGGTCGAGCGACAACATGTCGTTGCGTGCCCGCTTCATCACCGACGAATCGGGAACCTTATCGATTCGCACGGTCAATCCCAAGAACTACCCGATTCCGACTGATGGGACGGTGGGCCAAATGCTCGAAGCGATGCACCGGCACCCGATGCGCCCGGCGCACATTCATTTCATGGTGAAGAAACCCGGCTACGACACGCTCATCACACATATCTTCTCAGACGGTGACCCGTATCTCGACTCCGACACCGTGTTCGGCGTGCGCTCAAATTGTATTGGCCGCTTCTTGAAGCACCCGGCTGGCAAGGCACCGGATGGGACGAAAATGGAGGTTCCCTTCCACACGATTACGTGCGATCTCGTTCTTGAGCCGGTCGTCGAGTCCTGAAGCGTGACGGTATAGCCCGCAGGAATGAGCCCTTACGTCAGGCTTTGGCCCGCTGAAGCCTGACGCACCGGATTTCGCGGCATCAAGTGCGAGCGCACTCCCCACAGGCCGGTGAAAATGACTATCTTTCAACTTCGACGCTCAAATTAGATATTTTGTAGTACGAAGTATAGATTCGCTCATTAACGAGGTCATCTGACGATAGATGACCTTTAGTTAAACCAAGTCCGACGCAGCAGCTAATGGCTATCAGGACGCGAATGCGGTTTTTAAGTTGACAAACAGAGGAGACAAACGGTGGATGGCCGGCTTCGGATTATATCAATGCTGTGCGCCGCAGCGTGCGCGAGCGGCACCGCCCACGCTCAAAGCAGCGTAACGCTGTATGGAATACTAGACACGGGAATCGAATACATCTCCCACGCCGACCCGGCTGGCGACAAGGTGATTCGCATGCCAGGCAACACGGGGGAACTTCCCTCCCGCTGGGGGATTGCAGGCACGGAAGATTTGGGCGGCGGATTGCAGGCGCAGTTCGTACTTGAGAGTGGCTTCAACGTCAGTAGTGGCGCATTGAATCAGGGCGGCAGGGAATTCGGCCGACAGGCTTGGGTGGGCATCAATTCACCGTATGGCTTATTGTCATTTGGGCGACAGTACGTCATGACCTATTACGCTCTATCCGATGCCGACGTCTTCTATCCTACAATTTACGGCATTCCTTCATTTGATGCGTACCTCGCCAATGCACGCAGCGACAATACGGTTGCATACAAGGGCACATTCCACGGACTGACGATCGGGGCAACGTATTCATTCGGAAGAGACTCGGCGGGAACCGGAAACTCGCCAGGACAAGGGACGTGCGTCGGCTCCGTGCCGGGAGATCCGGTACAGTGCCGCCAATGGACTGCACTTCTGAAATACGACTCCGCGTACTTCGGCGTAGCGGCTTCATACGACGAGCAGCGCGGCGGCGCGACGGCGGCGGTCAATTTCTACGACGGTGCAACGCCCTTCCCCATCACAAGCCGCGTCGACAAGGATGCGCTTGCGGTAGTCGATGCCTACGTCAAGATCGGCAGCGCGCTCAAAGTCGGCTCCGGCTGGGTCGGCCGCCACGTCACGACCCCATCGTCGAATATCACCTCCAACCTCTATTTCCTGGACGCCTCGTACCTGCTTACCCCTGCCGTGCTGCTCGATGCCGAGGTGCAGCGGATCATCAACCAAGACCAGGACGCTCGTGCGACAAAGGTAGCTCTCCGTGCGACCTACCTGCTGTCGAAACGAACCGCGGTGTACGCGGAAGGCGCCTACTTGTTCAACAGCAAGAAGGCGGCCTATTCGGTCAGCGCAGGCGGCGCGTCCACCCCGCCATTTGGTCAAGGTCAGGCTGCAGCGATGCTCGGCGTCCGGCATTCGTTCTAGCGTAGACCGTATTAAATCTATGGTCCCTCCCATTTTTGACACCCGCGAGCATTACTGCTACGCCGCCTCAGGAAATTTAGATTGCATACAACTACCCAAACCAAAAGTCGATCCGAGACATCAAGCGGGCATAAGGGCGGAACGATCGTGATGTCGGCCTGCGTTGAATAATGCTGTGCATCGCGGTCGAGCTGGCGCATGTTCAAAAGACTCAGCATTTGCGGCGCTCCGTCGGGTGATCTTGGAATGGCGCTCCTGGCGAGTGCGGCGATACCGAAACGTAAGCCTGTTCGATCTCGCGGATGTCCAATTTAGTATCCGAAGAATTCCTCGCCGCGAATATCGTCGTCATCGACTTCCATGTCATTGAGCACGCCTCTCATGGACTCGACCATGGCGGGCGGTCCGGCCAGATAGAAAATCGGTTCCGTCAAGCCGGCGCTTGCCAGCTTGATCTTGGCCGTGTCGATCACTCCGGTTTCACCCTGCCAGCGACGATGAGATGCGTTCAATCGGGTCATCGTCGTGATCAGGCGGAGGTTCGGATTGCTGGGGATTCGTGCGCACACGGAGCCCGGCGACGCGGTCATGTTCGACCAGAATGCGCATGTATATCTTTTCGAAGGGGGTGCGCCCGCCGCCATCTCTGGCGTGTTACCTCGTCTTCGGCCTGGGGTACGTGGCGTGTTTACGCCGGAGGACGTATCGAATGCATTGGGGGTGTCGCACAAGTTCTTTCCGAGCACAGTTCCGGCGCCCGTGAAACTGCTATGCCTGGAAAACACGCATAACTTAGGGGCAGGAAAGGTCTGGCCTATCGAGCAGCTAAAGGCGGTTCCACGACGCTGGGGCCTTTGTCGTCCCAGTCGGCCCGTGACAACCTGGCGCTGCAGGTCAAGGCGGCCGTGGCCCACGGCGCGACGTTGCACTATGGCGGCAAAGCGGCCGATCGAGCGGGCAACTTCTTCGAGCCGACGATCCTGACCAACGTGAGCCGTGACAACCCTGCGTACTTCGAAGAGTTCTTCAGTCCAGTGGCCCAGGTGTACGTAGTCCGGACGGACGACGAGATCGTCGATCTGGCCAACGACTCGCGATATGGGCTAGCTGGCGTCGTGTTTTCTAAGAACGTCGAGCGCGCCAAGTCCCTAGCCTCGAGGATCGAGACCGGTGCCGTTTGGATCAACACGTTTTCGAGCACTGCGCCGGAGCTTCCGTTTGGTGGCGTCAAGCGCTCTGGCTACGGCCTTGAACTCTCTGAACTCGGCATTAAGGAGTTTGTGAACCAGAAGCTTGTGCTCGTCGCGAAGAACTGATGTCCCTTGGGCAGAGGGCACTCCGCTTCTGGCCGAGCCCCCTGCCGTCTTGCTACGCGGAAATGTACTTTTCGGCCCACTCGCGCAGGTTCTCAGCTGCTCACCACCGACGAAAGGGATCCGCACGGCAGCGGGCCACTGAGGGGGCGAAGCGCCGTTCGTCCAAGGGCGGTCAAGTCGGCGATGGCAGAAAATATTGCATATATGGTATCGAGGAAACGTGGATCAGTCAGCGGAATTCATTTCAGCACTGAGTTAGAAATTCGCAGGCATGCTTCGTCGGGTTGCGTTCACTATTTCACGAAGTGACCAATCTCCTTGTGGCCGAATCTGCGTCTTGTCGAGTGCAACACGGCGCGGCCGACCCAATGGAAAAGAGGTTGAAGGAGAAGCGGATGAGCGCAGAAAAGTCCTTGCGCTTTCTTGTTGGAAAACTGGCCGATGCCCAATTCGGCGACGCCGGTCCCGGTAACCCGATTCAGTCGCACACGCCCTAATGGGAGCCGTTATGTGTGCGTTGAGGCACTGCGGCCGGAGGAAGGAATTCGAAATCGCCGCGACGTCAGCGAGAGCGTCACCTCGCCCGTAGCGCTTGCCAGGGCGGAGGCAGCCCGACGGGAGGACCGATAAGCGCTGAGCATCTTGGCCAGGAGACATCTCGGCTTCGCCTACAGGCTCGGTTGTCTGGCGCCTACAGTCCGGTTTTCGGGATGCTTCCAACGTTCTAGTAAACAGAACAAGAACGTGAACCGCACGCTTTCGGTTAGTAAAAAAGTATGGTGAGGAGGTGGTCATCTATGCACCGTACGCCTATGACGCGGTAATGATTCTGGTCGACGCGATGAAGCGGGCGAACTCTTCGGACCCGGCGAAGTATCTGCCGTACCTCAAAAAGACAGACTACAAGGGCGTCATCGGCGAGACGCAGTTTGACAACAAGGGCGACGTTATGGACGCAACCTTGACGCTCTATACGTTCAAGGATGGCAAACGCGAAAGCTTGGGCGTGCAGCATTAACCCGGTCTGTCTCAGTGGCGGCATCGACCGGTCAATTTCGCCATTCCCAGTTGAGGGCAGCACGTTTGTGTGCGAGGTGAATGTTGTCAGATACCGTTCAGGTTGCAGTGCCGGCCGAAGTGGATTCACTCGAGTGGGTTCGGCGGATTATGTCGATGGACACGACAACGCGCATATGGAATCTGGGGCTCATGGAAATCATGAGAGACCACTTCGTTCGGCGTGGTCTTCCTGTTGCCCTCACGCATTGTAGTGGCGGCAGAAAAGCTTTTCTCGTAGCCACGGTCCCGGCACATGACGGTCGAACTCGAGGCGGAATTGTAATGGCTGGCCACACAGACGTGTTCCCCATTGAAAGTCAGTCATGGGACACGGCCCCCTTCAGACCGGAGGTCAAGGACGGTCGCCTGTACGGGCGCGGCGCCTGTGACATGAAAGGCTTCAACATCGGCACCATCACCGGGCAAACGCGGCATGTTATGCGCTCGCAATGCCGTGCCATCCGGCCCGTCGCGCGCTTGACGATCGTCCGGGAGAGTCGCGGCGCGAACCGACCGCGTACGCTTCAGGACCTTTAACCGCACCTCGAGATCGTTCGAGATCGTGTAACCTGATCAGACCATCGGGTTGGCATGCTGCGGACGATTGCGAGCGCTTCGTCCGACGTGCTGCATCCATGCTCGACCGTTTTGGGCTTGCGGATCCGCAACTGGGGAGTGCTGGCCGCCTTGCCAGTGAATCATGAGCATGACTTCACTCGTTGTCTCACCCGCGTTCGCGGGCAAGGCCAGTACTTCGTCAAGGCCAGCGAGCGTCTCGAGGACGAACTGCTGGTCGCGCCGGGGCGCATGGTAGTCGCTCATCTCAGCTCCTGCATCAATGTCCCGTGAAGGAGGGCGGGCGCTTTTCCATGTAGCTCGTGAAGCCCTCCTTGTAATCTAGCGTGCGCATGCAGCGCGCCTGCTCTTCGTCGGCCTTCAGGTAGGCGTCGTCGTAGGACTCGTCCAGCGCCATCCAGATCTGGGCCTTCATTGCTGCCAGCGAACGTGGCGCCGAATGCTCGGCGAGCTGGTGCGCGTAGGCCATGGTGTGCGCGAGCAGCACGTCGTCGTCGTGCACGCTGTTGATGAGGCCGATGCGCTCGGCCTCGGCCATCTCAATGCGGCGCGCGGTATACAGCAGGTCGGCGCTGCGCGCCGGGCCGACGAGACGCGTCAGCAGCCAGGCACTGGCCTTCTCGGCGGGCACGCCCAGGCGCGCGAAGGTGAAATTCATCACCGCCGAGCGCGCGGCGAAGCGCAGGTCGCAATGCAGCGCGAAGATTGCGCCCCAGCCGTAGGCCGCGCCGTTGACGGCGGCAATGGTGGGCTTGCGAGCGCGGATCAGGCCACTCCATCCGGCGGCGAATTGGCGCGCGAGCGCGGGGCCGACACCGTCGTCCCACTGCGGCGGCGGCTGGTCGGCAGCCGGCGTAAGCGTGCCGGGGACGGTCGGCGCGTTGGGGTCCCGGTTCGTGGCCCCACCCAAGTCGACACCGGCGCAAAAGGCACGTTTGGCGCCCGTCACCACGATCGCGCGCACCTCGGTGTCGGCGGCGGCATCGGCCACGCGGGCGAAGAAGCGCTCCAGCATCGCGGGGCTGATAGCGTTCATCTTCTCCGGCCGGTTGAACGTGATGGTCGCGACGCGTTGCTCGACCGAATACAGGATGTCCGTGCTCATGGAGTTCTCCGAAGGGGGTTGATCGGGGGGCGGATGCCAAAGAGTTGGGTGATGCGCGTTTTCATGGTGAAGAACCTTTCAGCAAATGCGCTGTGTTTTAGTCGACATTGGTGCACGCGGCGAAGCGGCGGGCCGGCGTGTCCAATCACCGTGGCGGTCGCCGTGCCGGGCGGCGAAGTCGCGCATGCGTTCGGCGATATGCTCGGCGCCGAGGATCTCGGCCTCGTGCGTCGGCCCTGCAGATTCTTTGAACCGTGTTCAGCCGACGGCGAGCAGATAATCGTTGCGCACGATTGGCCGGGCGAGGCTGATCGCCATCGCTTCCTCGCCACCGACGCGGCGCAGCAGTGCCGTAAAGCGTGTGCGTGCTTCGCCGTCGAGATCACGCGCCAGCGCGGCCGCCTTGTCGAAGTGCCACAGCATCTGTGGTGCGCTGCTGCGCCGTATCGTTACGCCACGCAATTTGAATTCGATTGGGCCCAGCGTCGGATGTACGCGCCGCTTGGTATCGGTAGTGACGAATTGCCCGGCCGGTAGGTCTGGATAGGCGGCGAGCCAGGCGTGGTAGCAGGCAGCATTGGCCAGTAGTTCGGCCGTCCAGTCGCGGAACAACATCTCCAGCACCGGCTCCAGCGTCCTCGGCAGTGCGTCGTCGGCGGGGAAAGCGGGGGCGATGTCGGGGTACTCCGCATCGGGAATCACCGCCAGGTTCATGCGCTCGACCCAGCGTAAGACGTTAGGCGCCCGCAGCGCCATGATCCGCGCCGGCGCCGGGTCACGCCCAAGGTGAGCGAACAGCGGCGCCATCAGGCCGAAATCGGCGATGCTGGGATGGCCGCCGAGCAGGTAGGGCACGTGCTGGAAGTGGATGTCGAGCAGTTCCAGCAGTTCCAGATACACGCCTTCGATGGCCGGGGCGGCCTCGGGCGAACCGCCGATTGTCCGATACCGGCCGCTGAAATAGTCGATCATCCTGGCGCCGGCAGCGTTGCGCGCCTGGCGGTCGTTGCCCAGATAGGAGACACGGCCGAACTCGGCGTCGAGGAAGGACCGCTGCTCGGACAGATACGGTTCGGCCCAGCGGTAGTGCATCGCTGGCAGCCTCAGATGCTCGGTGCCGTAGGCGGCGAGCAGCCAGGCGACGACGCGTTGCACCGGACTCGCCGGGATCATTGCCGGCTCTGGCAGACGCCGCTCCATGAAGTCGATGATCTCCGTCGAGTCCTGTAGCACTTCGCCCTGTGGCGTTTCCAGGACGGGTGCGACGCCGAGGCGGACGATGGGCCGGATTCGCGATTGGAAATCGGGGTGCCCGGCATAGAACTCGCGATATGGGATACCCTTCTTGATCAGATAAGAGCGCACCTTGCCGGTGAACAAGGACAGTGCCCCACCCCAAAGGGTGTAGGTATTGCAAGTGGGTCGGGTATCGGACATGCCAATCTCCATGTGAAGATGAGGAAGAAGAGTCGATGCAGCCGCACCGGGCAGATCTTGCGTATTTGATCCGGGCGCGGCGGCGTCTCTGCGGATACTCGGTTAGAAGACGTGGCGGATGCCAACGACCAGCAGATTCTGATTGCGCGTTTTCGAAGGCGCGTTCATGTAAATGTCGGCGACAGCTTGCGGCCCGGATACCATCTGCAAGTCGTTGTAGATGTAAACATCGGTACGCTTGGAAAGACGATAATTCAAACTCACCTGCATCGTGTGCCAATGCGGGTTGGCGCTCAAACCTCCATAACTTCCTTGCGTATACACGTACCCGGCTCCCAACATGAGTGCGGGCGTGAGATCGTAGGTAACCGAAGTGTCGTAATTGGTCAACGACAGCCCCGTGCCGTCGCGATACGAATAATGGATATTGTCGACCATGAAGTTCCAGCGCACGCCGTTCCCAAAGTCGTAGCGTCCGCCGGCGCCGAAATTATGCTGTCTCACTACGCCGGCCGCCGAGTTGAGCGGACTGGTGCGGAACAGAAAAAACGGCGCGCCCTGATAATCGTCGGTCACCGCACCGGTGGGGTTCACCGTCCCCGGGCTATCCAGTTGCACGTATGCCACCGCAAACTTGAAACCGCCCTGCGCATAGTTGACGCCGGCGCTGTATGCCCGGTTGAGGCCAAATGCACCGGCGGCATTGCTGAGCGCGTACAGTGCCTGCGCATTGAAGCCGGCTATCGTGGGAGACACGTATTTGATCGAGTTGTTGTAGCGCCAGCTGCCATATAGATTGTCGGCATCGCCAGGGTGAGCCGCGAGGCCATTGGTCGCCACCCCTGCGGAGATCGGCGCGATATAGTCCCAGAACGCGTCGTACTGGCGGCCTACGGTCACTGTCCCCAGGGTATTGCTGCTTAGCCCAACGAACGCCTGGCGTCCGAACATCCGCCCGCCCTGCCCGAAGTTGCCGTTGGTAATGTTAAAACCGTTTTCCAGTTGCGCGACCGCGCGATTGCCTCCGCCCAGATCCTCACTGATCTTAAAGCCGAGGCGGTTGTTCTGTTGGATTCCGCTCATCAGCTTGACGTTTGACGCACCGCCTTCGTTGTTGGTCCAGGCGACCCCCTCCGAAATGAGACCATAGATCGTCACGCTGCTTTGCGCGACTGCCAAGCCCGAGGCCGACATCGCCGCGAACGCCAATACTCCGAATACTCCGTATCGCCTCATGTTTCCGTCTCCATGGTTTAAGAGGTGACCGCTGAGTGGGCTCGTCGGGTTCTCGTCGTCGTATCCTCGGTACCTTTGCCAGCGTTATCGCTGGCAAAGGCCGCGGCCGACCCACTTATCCGACTGTCCGAACGAGCGATGCAACCTCTTTACGTATCTTTGATATTTCGAATTTGACGGCAAACGCCGGTTACAGCGCACGCCCTTTGAGTTCGTCGCGCACGCTGAACAACCACACGGCAGCGCCTAGGCATAACAGCACCGAGATCAGGTACAGGCCATAGTCGATGTGGCCTGTACGCGTTTTGATCAAGCCGACGAGAAAGGGGCTGACAAAGCCGCCGATCTGCCCGATGCTGCTGATGAGGGCGATCCCGCCGGCTGCTGCGCTACTGCCGAGATAGGCTGGCGGCATGACCCAGAAAATCGGTAGCGCAGCCAACGCGAGCGTCGCGACGCTCGCAATGCCAAGCATCACAGGCAGACCGGTATGCAACGTGAGCAGCGACAGCGCAAGGGCACCGCCGACCGCACAAACCGCAAAATGACGCCGACGTTCCCGCGTCTTGTCCGAATGGCGTGAGATCATTACGATGGCGATCGCCCCGATGCCATAAGGAATCGCGCTGTACAGGCCAACCAGCATCACGTCCTTGACGCCGGACTCCTTGATGAGCGTCGGCAGCCAAAAACTGAAGGCAAACACACCGCAAACGGCCGTGAAATAGACAAACGAGAAGAGATAGACTTTGGGGTTTTTCAGTGCGTTGCCAAACGACTGAGGTTTCGCGTCATGCTTCTCGAGATGATCGGCGTTAATCGCCTGTATCAGGTTCCGCTTCTCCTCGTCGGACAGCCACGACACCTGTTGCGGGCCATCGACGAGGCGAAAATAGGCAATCACGCCCAGGATGCACGCGGGCGCACCTTCAAGCAAAAACAGCCATTGCCAGCCTTGCATCCCGGCGACACCCGTCATGTCTTTCATGATCCATCCTGACAGCAGTCCGCCGACCAGACCCGCGATGCCGACGCCCGCGAAGAACCATGAGACCACTGTGGCGCGCCGTTTGGACGCGTACCAGTAAGTCAGATAAAGCACGATGCCAGGAAAGAATCCCGCCTCAGACACGCCCAGCAAAAAGCGCAACAAATAGAATTGCCATGGCGAACTGATGAAAAGCATGCCGGCCGACACAAGGCCCCATAAAATCATGATTCGCGCGAAGGCTCGCCGTGCTCCGATTCTCTCCAGCAGCAGATTGCTCGGCACTTCAAAGAGCAAGTAACCAATGAAGAACATGCCCGCGCCGAGGCCATAGATGGAATCGTTGAAGGCCAGATCCTGCTTCATCTGCAACTGGGCGAATCCGATGTTGATCCGGTCCAGAAACGAAACGACATATGCGATGAACAGAAACGGAATGATCCTCAACGTGATCTTCCGATACAGCCTGTCAGGCGGCTCGATTTCTTCGAGTACTGTTGTAGCTTCCATATCTATCTCCTCATATTTCCTGGTTTCTTGATTCCTGATGCAGCCGTATCCTCAGTGTCCGGGAAAGGCAAATACACCCCGGGGGAGCCGCGCTGGGTCCTGTGCACATGACTATCGAACTCGAGAACGTATCTGCCGGTCGGCTGGCAAGGCGCACGCTGCACCGCTCTGTCGCTCCAAGCAAGCAGCCGGAAACGCGGCCAGATGGCCGGCAGAGTGCGTTCCCCAAATCTAAAAATCGTTCAAGAGGTTGCCCGACCAAAGGGGCGATCGCTGCGCCATGCGCCCTGCGAAGATTCCCAATATTCGCTGTGGCACATTCCTTGCCATTGCCCCTTTGCTGGGCAACGCGAGCTCGATAGTCATGTGAGCAGGTTCTAATATGGTGGGTGAAAATAAAACTCGACGAAACGAAAACAGTGCTAACGCTGTTACGCGCATTCTGTTATCGGCGTTAATACCGTCGCGAATGCCGGCCACGCCTCCGTCTTGGTATAAAACGATACTTGAGAGAGGCGAGCAGCCAGAAGGTTGAGAGAGACTGCGGTGACGGCTAGCCCTTCACCGCGGGCTGTTAAGTTTCTCGTCCGAATTGCTTCAGACGAAACTGACCCATTCAACCTTCGCTCGGATCATATGGCGACGCGCGGTTTTCAAGCTTCCATTTCTTCTCAGCGTCCGTATCAGGCCGAGGTGGTCGATGGCCGTCGATCAACCACAGTTCTCGCGGCGTTTCGCCGACATGCAACTCGTAGTGGTAGCCTCGATCCTGGACAAATGGCGCTATCGCGGCGTTCGCTTTGCGCAGCCAAGACTCCCTCCACTCGACGTCCTTAGAGATGTGCCTGGCGAATTGGTCTAATCTGATTCTTACAAAGTCGCCTCGTGACTCGCCTCCCATGAAGAAGGAGTCTTTCGGCTGTTCATGAAACAGCACGCCTACGTAGAAGCGAGGAATGGCGACGTAAATGTCGACGATGCGCCTGGCCATCTCCTGCTTTTCCTCTGCCGTGTACGCGCCGACTGGATGATAGATATTCCACAAAGGCATTTTTGTCTCCATGCATCACAATAGATGCCGCGTTTCGTATGTCAGTACATCTAAGTCTCTTGCAAGAAATAATGAACTTGACATTAGTGAGGCGGCGGTATCGGTAGCCCAGGGATAGGCTACCGGTTAAAACCAATGTTCTTCGCAACGCAGCGTTCTTAGGAAAGGCGATCCCGCTGCCCATCCGCTTCCTTTAGAACCAAGGCCAGATTCACAACGATCAATTGCGCCCCTTCGGGCAGAAGTACGCAGCCACATCGTCGTTCCAACACCGACGGCATCTCCCGTGAACCGTACCGATGATCGGTACCGTCGCACGCTCTCAACCCGTTCTATTGGCGACGGGGAAGGCCGAGTAGGCTGCGAGCCTCGTCAGGCGTTGCCACGTCTGCGCCGATGCTTTTGATGATATTGACCGCACGTATGACCAGCGCTGCGTTGCTTGGCGCCAGTTCCCCTTTGGCAAGATAAAGATTGTCCTCGAGGCCCACGCGGACGTGGCCGCCAAGAATCACGCTTTGCGCCACGATCGGAAATTGGGCGCGCGAGATGCCGAACGCCGACCAACGCGCTTTCTCGGGCAGATATCGCTTCATCTGCAGAAGGCTCTCGGTGTCGGCGGACGCTCCCCATGGCACACCAAGACACAACTGAAACAGAGGAGCCTGCAGAATCCCCTGCGTTTCGATCAGGTGGCGCGCCAGACGCACGTGCCCGAGATCGAATACCTCGATTTCCGGCTTCACGCCTGCTTCCTCGATCAAGGTTGCCATCTTGACCAGATGGTCAGACACGTTGACGAATGCGCGATTGCCGAAGTTCATGGTCGCCACGTCGAGGCTGCAGATTTCCGGGCGCAACTCGAGCACGTGCCGGACGCGGGCGTCAGGCGTCATCATCATACTCAATTCACTTCCCCGGTTCGGGTCTTCGTCGCTGGGAACGAAACGTGAACCCGGGCCCGTTGTCAGATTGATCAAGATCGGGCACCCACTATCGCGGATACGCGAAACGACTTCTCTGTAAAGCGACAGCTCAGTGCTTGGAACGCCAGTCTTGGGGTCACGAACGTGAATGTGAGCGATGCTCGCACCGGCTTCACATGCAGCAATGGCCTCATCGGCGATTTGCTTGGGCGTAACGGGCACTGCAGGGCTCAGCCGCGGCGTATCGCCGCCTCCAGTGAGTGCACAACTGATAATCGTCTTGCTTGTCATAGTGTTCGTTCAAAGGAAATAAGAATGAAGCGCCACAATCGAGCGCCTCGCCATGTGACCGGCGTCAGGCGCCCGTCGTGGCATCCATCGAATAGGGGCTCGGACTTGAGTGGCCGCCGCATCCAGTCCTCTCGGTCGTCTGGTCCGGGCAGTTTCGGATGTTCCAGAGTGGCATGATGTGTCTTCTCGATGATGGAAATGACAGTGAGCGGGCGGCGCGCCGCGGGACGTTCAGGCGGCCCGCGCGGGGCCGAATGGCGCCGCTCCGACGGGGGCAACCTTGATCAGCTTCTTGTTGACGAACTCGTCGAAGCCCAACTGAGAAAGCTCGCGGCCAAAGCCTGAACGCTTGACGCCGCCGAACGGCAGTTCCGCCGACGTGCCGAACGGCTGATTGACGAACACCATGCCGCTGTCGATCTGCGCGGCGACGCGCTCGCCGCGTTCGGTATCCGCGGTGAACACCGACGCGCCGAGACCGTACGGCGTGCCATTAGCGAGCGCAACCGCGGCGGCTTCGTCCTCGACAACGTGGAACGCGGCGACCGGGCCGAACAGTTCTTCGGCGAAGACCGGATTTTGCGTTGTGATGCCGGTCAGAACAGTCGGTTGCAAATAGAAGCCCGGCCCTTCGACGCGCTTGCCGCCACACACGACGCGCGCGCCGTGCGATACCGCGCGATCGATCTGCTCAAGCAGCAGATTCAGCGCGCGCTCGGACGAAAGCGGTGCGACGGCGGTCGCCGGGTCGGCCGGATCACCAGTCTCGAGCGCTGCCATCCGCGTCGCGAAACCTTCGAGAAACGCGTCGCCGCGTGCCTTGCCGACCACGATGATGCGCTTCGAACCAACGCAGCATTGACCCGCATTGAGCATGCGGCCCGCGACCGCGCTCTGGATAGCCCAGTCGAGCGGTGCATCCTCGAGCACGATGAACGGATCGCTGCCGCCCAGTTCGAGCACGACCTTCTTCAGGTTGCGCCCGGCACGCTCGGCGACGGCGGCGCCGGCGCGCTCGCTGCCCGTCAGTGTCACGCCCTGGACGCGCGGGTCGTCAATGACGCGGCCAGCCTGCTCGATCGAGATGAACAGATTCGTATATACACCTTCTGGTGCACCCGCTTCCTCAAACAGTCGCGCGAAAGCCAGCGCCGATTGAGGCACGCTTTCGGCGTGCTTGAGCAGCAGGACATTACCCACCATCAGTTGCGGCCCGGCTACTCGCGCAATCTGATAGTAGGGAAAATTCCATGGCTCGATGGCGAAGAGTACGCCGATCGGCTCGATGTGTACGGCCGCGCCGGGCGCTTCTGTGAGTGGGCGAGGTTGCAGATACGCGTCTGCGTGCTTGGCGTAGTACTCGAGAATGCTTGCCGACGATTCCACTTCCTTGCGTGCTTCACCGCTGCGTTTGCCCATTTCCAACGTCAGGTAGCCCGCGTATTCGCCGGCCTTTTCCCGCAGCAGCGCCGCCGCGCGCGACACAACTCGCGCCCGGTCGCTGACCGGACGGCGGCGCCAGTCGGTTTCAAAAGCACGATGCGCTGCAGCGAGCTTCGCCTCGAGCAACTGGTCGGATATGTCATCGTAGGTGGCGAGTAGCTCGCCTGTAGCAGGACTGACAGTGTTGTACGGCATGAGGTTCTCCGTGAAAAACGCCTGGGTCGAGTCTCTTCGATAGCCGAAGAAATCGGTGTTTAAGGACTTGCCGCTCTCGCAGGCAAGCTCCGGGATACGCTTCCCCACGATTTTTATAATCAGGACTCCGATATCGTCTCTTGCTCGGCCCGTGAGCCAGAGGATGGCGTTGACTCGTTCTGCGATACTTGCCTTGCGAGATTACGTGCCTCGAACAGCGGCGACATCACGCGACAAACGAGGATTCCAGCACTAAGTGACACAATGACCGCGCACATCGGGCGCTCGATGAAGATGGAAACGTCGCAAGTGGCTTCAGTTCGACCCGATACACGAAGCGGCGACGGCGAGGTTCTCGGTCGCCGGCACGGCGCTTAGCAACATGCCGCTGGAAATCGCATCCTGGATTTCCTGCTCCGAAAGACCCACTTCGCGAAACACTTCGACGTTATGTTCGCCGCGAAACGCGGGCGCGGTTCGAGGCTCAAGCGTCTCGTCGGAAAAGAGCCACGGATAGCCCTGAATCTTGTACGTTCCGCCGCGCCGGTCCGACACTTCGTGTACCGCGCCCCACTGCTGTGCCCATTCGGTATTGGCGAGTTCCTTAAGTGTCCGAATTTCGCCAATCGCGATCTTCGCTTCATCCAACTGGGCATCCAGCAACTTGAGGTCTCTGAACGACAGGATCCACGTCTGGATGATCGAGTGCAGCGCGTCGTAGTTTTGCAGACGCCCCTCCGCCGTATTGAAGCGCGGATCGTGAATCAGATCGGGCCGACGCATCGCGCGCAGATAGTTCAGGAACGACCTGCTGCCGATAATGCTTTGCGCCGCTACGATTTCTTCTCCGCCGGGACCGACAAAGTGTGGACCGTCTGCCGCACCTAAGGCGCCCGGCTCTGCCCCTGTATCAACTTCCTCAATGTCGAGATGCGCGCGCTCGTTGACAGAAAGCAGCACTGCCGCCATCGCGACATCAATGTGCTGCCCTCGCCCCGTTACTTCCCGTTTGCGCAGTGCCGCGAGAACACCAATCGAGGCCTGCAGACCTGCGTACACGTCGGCATGAGACAGCGCATCGGTGCGTGAACGTCCATCGTAGTTATCGAAGTGCGTCAGCATTCGATGAGTGAAGCCGGCTTCGGCCTGCACGGTCGCAGCATAGGCCATCCGTGAAGCCCATGGCCCGAATTGCCCATAACCGGTGATCGAGACATAAATCAGGCGAGGGTTGCGCTTGCTAAGCGTCTCATAATCCAGCCCGAACGACTTGAGCGTGCCGGCCCGGAAGTTCTCCACGACTATGTCGGCGCCGTCGCATAACCGCAACGCCAGCTCACGCGCGTTCGCCACATTGAGGTCAATGCTCACGTTGCGCTTGCCGCTGTTTTGCTGTGCGTAGTACCCGGACATGCCGTCCACGAAGGGGTATGACAGACGCGTAACGTCGGGGCGAGGTGGCTCGATCTTCACGACTTCGGCGCCGAGGTCGGCAAGCGTGCGCGCACAGAGCGGCCCAGCGAGCACTCGGGAAAAATCAACAACTTTGATACCTGAAAGAGGACCCGGCATAATCAGTTCCCCTCGTAGACGGCAAGGCCGGGACCGTCCTTGAAGAACGAGTCGAGTCCCCGCTTCAAGTCTGCCGATGCCCAGAAGGGTTTCTGTACTTCAAACATGGCCTTGTCCGCAGCCTCGACGCCGTCATTGAGCGCAATCGACACGAGCCGTTTCGTTGCAGCATGGGCGACCGTCGGACCGTTCGCCAGTTCTTCGGCTATCGAGAACGAAACTTCGTCGAGTTTGTCGTCAGGCACGACCAGATTCACCAGCCCCCAACGCTCTAGCGTGGCCGCGTCGTAGCGACGTCCGAGCATCGCAAGTTCCTTGGCCCGAGCCGGTCCCGCACGCATGACCTGCCGCTGGATACCGCCAAGCAGCGGATGCAGCCCAAGTGCAACCTCCACTGAACCGATCTTTGCCGACTCTGCAACTACACTGTAGTCGCACGCCAGCACGACCTCGAAACCGCCACCCAGGCAAACGCCGTTGACAGCCGCGACGATCGGAATGGGCAGCGTCTCGAAGGCGCGCAATATTTCGACCGGGTCGATTACGCCCTTACCCTCCCTTTCGATGCGCTCAGGGAACAAGCTGACCTCGGCGCCCGCCGAGAAGTGACGCAGTGCACTGCGCAGGAGGATTGCTCTTGAACCGCGCTCCACTGCCTCAGCAAAGCCAGCAAGAAGAGATCGATACATCGTGGGCCCCATGAGGTTGTGCGGACGATGGGTCATCGTAAGGACACTAACCTTCCCCCTAACCTCCACCGCGAGAATCTCATTGCACATTTCAGCTCCGTTCGTGTCGCCGTGTTTGCAGCGCTAACATTCATGTGCTCAATGGTAACATCGGAAGCGGTTCCTGGTATTAGGGTTTCCCCGCGGAACTGACACGAACGAACGACCGGGCTACGCCATTGTCCGGTTTGGTAAAATTGGGAAAGAGTGCTCGCCAAATCGATCACGAGACTAGGCTCATGCCTTAGCAATTGAGACTTCTTCGAGATACCCATTGAATGTCTTCAGAAACATCACGCGCCACTAGCAGTGCCTATCATCACGGTGATCTGCGCAACGCCCTAATTGCGCAAGGTCGATCCGAACTCGAAACGCTCGGACCCAATGAGTTAAGTCTTCGTCGCCTGGCCAAAGCGGTGGGCGTATCCTCGGCCGCGTCGGTCCGTCACTTTTCCGACAAGGCTGAATTTCTCGCTGCCCTCGCGACTGACGGGTTTCGAGAACTCGCCGGCATCCGCCGCACGATAGTCAGCGCGGGAGGCGATTCCCTCACCGTTGCCTATCGGATGATGAACGCTTACGTGGAGTTCGCCGATGCGCACAAGGGTGTATTCGCTCTGATGGCTGGCCCACGCATCATCGATCGCGACGCCTACCCTGACCTATTGCAGGCAGGTAACGAGTCGTTTTCCGACTTCGCCGGGGCTATCGCAGCTTATGCCGAGGAATGCGGGTGGACTGCGGAATCGCTGCCTTTTGTGAGTCACGGCGCGTGGGCGATGGAGCACGGGCTTGCGACGCTCATCCTCAGCAGTCGCGTGCCAAGGTCGGATGTGCGCGTCGCTGTTGATCCGATGGTTCACTTCTCGATCACTATGTACCTTCATGCGATTGCAGCCGGGCCTGAGTGCTTGCAAAAACTGCTTGAGGCGACCGCCGGAGCCTGAAAGGTCTTAACTGTTTGTATCTTTCCGCGCTACTGCCACGTTGTTGGCATGTTGCGGGAAATGCAACGACAATTGGGGGTATAAAACGAACCAGCTTACGGCAAAGGGCAGCTGCCAATGACGCGATCGCCTATTCGGGATACCGCTTCCCGCCCTACGTAATCAGCTACGCGGTGTGGCTGTATTACCGTCTTCCGTTGAGCCTGAGCATGGTCGAGGAGTTACTGGCTGCACGCGGCATTGACCTGACCTACGAGACGGTTCGACGCTGGTCGGTGAGGTTTGGCCTGGGCATTGTCACCTTCCGGCATAAAGGAGCCGGGTATTTCCGGCATATAGGCGCCAGCAGAAGTGGGTGGAAACGAGCATCTCGGTGGGTTCAAGAATGTGTCGTTTAGCTGCCGTTTGCAAGGTTCAAATGGTGCTCGGGAAGGTGCCGAGGGCTGCGATAGGAGTGACCATCGAGCACGAGGCAGTAAGCGTTGTGACGCAGGCGGTCCAGGGTGGCCGAGGCGAGCAAGCGGTTGGATGGGAACGCCTGGTCCCATTCGGTTAGATCGAGGTTGCTGGTGACGATGGTCGAGGCGGCCTTGCACGAGCAGATGGCGCAGGTGCTTGTCGCCACGCTGATTCCGCACAGGACGCTTCGCCCGCCCGTGCTGTGCTGCCGCGGGACCAGTCCGATCGAGGCTGCGAAGTTCCGGCCGCCAGCAAATCCAGTCGGTGGCCGACGGCTTGCTCAAGCCGTGGCGCGCCGCACAGCGGCTCGAGCTGACGACGCATCAGGTCCAGCGTCTGGTGGATCGTTACCGCGAGTCTGGCGCGGCTGGACCGGCCTCGCGCAAGCGTGGCCGAGATGACTTAAACGCTGTCCCTCCCGGGCGGCGATTGAGCGGCTCGGTGGGGCTTAAGATTGTAGTGGTTCAAATTCCGCCTGCTGGCGAGCGTACCATCGCCGTTAGCAGCAAAGTCCGAGCCACCCGGAAGCCTAACTCCCGGTACAGACGAACGGCCGAGGTATTGGTCTCAAAGACGTGAAGGAACGGCACGCGGTCGCGTTGCTGAATCGTTGCCGACAGATGCTCCATCATGAGACGCCCCAACCTTTTCCCACGCCAGTTTGGGTGGGTGCATACAGCGCTGACTTCGACGTACTTTCCGGCAGTCATGCGCTCCCCTGCCATGGCCACAAGCTGGCCTTCTTCGCGTACGCCGATAAAATAGCCCAGTTCGTTCGTACGTGTGTTGAACGGACCCGGCGCTGTCAACTTGACGAGTCGCAACATCTCAGGAACATCATTTGTCCCCAGCCGGACAATCCTCGCATCGGAGGACTTCACGAACTTTTCCTCAGCGATCATCTGGTAGGCAGTAGCCTCCCGTACGACGTCATAGCCCGGAGGAATCTCAGGTTTTCCCATCGTGAAAAGCGCAAGACGCTGCGCTGGTTGCAACATGGATGCAATCTGGGCGACGCTCTCTTCACTGTAATCTTGCGCTGCCCCGAAAGGTGCGAACTCAGGTCGATATCTTGCGCCGTCCTTGTTGCGTTCGACGTGGTCCGGGCGCGCCTCCGACAGAGACGCCCATACAACGTTGCTGAGATATTCGTCGGATTCGATTTCTACTGATGCGCCGGCTGCTCCAGCGTTTGACGGCTCCATGACACCTCCTATGATTCTTTAACCTTGGTCCATGCGGGTATCTCAGTCGAAACCCCGCAGTTATTGGAACATAGCCACGTGCTTTAGATTAAACGCCTCGACGGTCACGGGTGGCGTGCCGGTCAGGCGAGCATTAGTCAGTCAGCCGGAAGTGAGTTACGAGCGGAACAGTGGAGCCGACAAGGCTGAGATTCTAGTCAGCCTGAGGTCGGTCGTTGACAACCGATCGGTACGCGCTTGCTCACCACGCATGCATTGTCCATGCCGTTTTTGACGCGGTGCTGTTAACCGACGTGCCCGCTCAGTTGTGGATTGTCGTCAATTTTGATGCGTCCGTCGAGTGTCGCTTATTGCCGGCACGCGATCCCACGACGAATTGCCGTAATCGCTCCCCGTTGCCGCCCTTCGCTGCTCAGCTACGAACGTTCGGCTAACGCAGCATGCACCAGACATTCTGACATAACGGTCGAACGAAACCCAACGTGAGTCTTGCGAATTACACCTGTCGTGTGGATGATCGCTCCGGTAGGCTCGCGGATCGACGTTGAGAGCATTCCCTACCAGCAAGAGTCCTCAGTTGACCGGCGGGCTGGTCTGCTTCAACGCAGATTCGATATATGCCTGGCGAAGTGCCAGAGTGAACTCACCGGGAACACCGCCGCTTATCGGCACCCCATCGATTGCTACTACCGGGTAGACGAATTGGACCGAGTTTGTGATGAAAGCCTCGGCCGCCGCTTTGGCCTCATCAACCGAAAAAGCTCGTTCTTCCAATCGAAACCCACTGGCGCGAATGAAATCCAAAATCCTGGCACGCAGGACACCGGGTAAAAGAGCGGTCGAAAGCTCCCTGGTAACGACTACCTTGTCCTTGGTCACGATGAAGACGTTGCTTGACGCCGCTTCGGTAACCAGGCCATCCCTGACGAACCACGCATCCTGGTAGCCCTCTCGCTGGGCAA
>NZ_JAFLRF010000037.1:58387-58769 GCF_017315705.1 Trinickia mobilis
GACGACTACCTTGTCCTTGGTCACGATGAAAACGTTGCTTGACGCCGCTTCGGTAACCAGGCCATCCCTGACGAACCACGCATCCTGGTAGCCCTCTCGCTGGGCAAGGTTTTTAGCCATGCAGGCGTAGAGCAACTGTGTCGACTTGACGTCGCACCTCCCCCACCGCAAATCTGGCACAGTCATAACGGAAAATCCAGGGACGACTACGTCTCTTTGCGAATACTGGTCTTGCGTAAAGAGCACAAGAGTAAGTGGAGTATCCGTGCTCGGGAACAGGAAATTCCTGTCTTGAACCCCTCGGGTCACCTGCAGATAAACAAGCCCATCGTCGAGCTTGTTTAGTGAGATCAGCTCTTCGTGGATCTCCTTGAGGCGCGTC
>NZ_JAFLRF010000038.1 GCF_017315705.1 Trinickia mobilis
GCCCGACGACATCGTCCACCGTCCCGCCGACGAATACGTGCGGCGCTTCGTCGAGCGGCGCGCCAGCGTGCAGTGACGCGGTCCGGCCGCAAGCAAGGCGTCGCCAGCCGGTTGCCGACGGATGCGAAGGCGTTCCTCATTTGAAAGGATGGGCCGGTAGCATGTCGCAACCCGCCGGCTTTCGTTTCGACGATGGCCCGCTCATGCAACTGCACGATTGCGAGTCATCGAATTGGAAACCTACGTCTTGCTTGCCATCGGCTTCGGCCTCGCGCTCCTGATTGCGATCTGGGGCCTCTGGAAACTCAGGTAACGCGCGCCATCAGAATTCGACCCGCGCGAAATCTTCCTTGCCTGTATTTGCCAGATACCACTTATTGGCTATTTTTTTAATCTACCGCAGCCGAAAGCGAGGAATGTTCGCTCACAGCGACGGCTTAGCGGAACCGTTCGCCGCCTCTTGCGCCCGCCGCGCCGGCATGAAATACCACACCGCCCCCGCAATCTGCATCGCGATCAGCACCGCCCATACGCTCTGGTGCGCGAACGCCGGATAGTGCCCTTCGTGCATCGGCCAGAGACCGAGCGCAGCACCGATCGCAACCTGCAACGCAAAGATCGCAAGAAAAATCACGAGCGTGAATGTCGTGTTCACGCGCCCGATCATCCGCGCGGGAAAATTCTCGGCCAGCACCGAATAGGTCAGGATGCCCGTGCCGCCCAGCGCGCCGTACGCGGCCCACAGCACAGGCTCGGGCAGCGGCACGCGAGCAGCGATCAGCGCTTGCACGACGACGAAAAGCGCCATCGTCACGCCGGAGAACAAGGACACGGTCACGCCTCGCCGCTCCAGCTCGCGCGCCAACGCGCCGAAGCCGATATTGCCCGCGATGAACGCGGCACCCAGCACCGACACGAGCGATGCGGCCCACGCCGCGCCATGGCTTGCATCCGCGAGCACGACATCGCGCAGAAAAGCGCCCACCCACAGCGACTGCATCGCGTAGAACACGCTTTGCGTGAGCCCCGAGAAAGTCGCCGCCTTCCAGAACGCGCGGCTGTTCAACACATGCCACGTGCCCTTGAATTGCTCGAGCACGCTGGCCTGCCGGTGCGTGTCGCGCACGGACGGCGCGAAACACCAGACCGCCACGGCAACCGCCGCCGTAAACATCGCGAGAGCGAATGAGAGCGTGCGCCAGCCGGTCAGCGACAGCAGCCACGAGAGCGGCGTGCCGACCGCGACGCCGCCCAGTCCGCCCGCCGCCATCACGAGGCCATTGACGAGCGTGAGCTGCCCCACCGGAAAATGCTGCGCCGTCGCCTTGAACGCGCCGCCAAGACAGACCGACACCCCGACGCCGATCAGAAATCGGCCGATCATCATCGTGCCGAGATCGTGCGCGGCGCCGAACAGCCACACGCCGACCGCGGCGATCAGCATCACGCACGCGGTGACGCGCCGCGCGCCGAAGTGATCGAGCAGCACCCCGCCTGGAATCTGCGCGCCTGCGAAGCCGAGAAAGTACAGACTCGTCAGCGTGCCCAGGTCCGCGGCCGACAAGCCGAGATCGTGCGTCAGGAACGGCGCAAACCCGAGATTCACGCCGCGAAACAGATACGACACGAAATACCCGAGCGAGAAAACGGCGAGCACGCGCCATCTGGTGGAAGTCATGAGGAAACCGGAACCCTGTGGAATGAATCAGTCGAGCCCCGATTATTGGCGATGACGCGCGCGCAGGCCAACGAGAGATATCGAACTGTAATGTGAGTAGAATTTGACGTCATGCCGATCTCACTCCCTCCCCTTCAGGCTCTGCGCGCGCTCGAAGCAGCGGCGCGCCGGCGCAGCTTCAGCCGCGCCGCGGAAGAATTGCATTTGACGCACAGCGCGGTCAGCCACCATCTGCGCGGGCTGGAAGAACAGCTCGGCGTCGAGCTGTTCCGCCGCTCCGGCACGCGCATGATCCCGACGGCCACGGGCGCACAACTGGCCGAGCGCGTGCGGCACAGCCTCGACGACCTGCGCGATGCGCTCGATGCCGCCCGCCGCGGCGCAAGCGGCGTGAGCGGCGCGACGCGGCTCGAATTGAGCGCGATGTCGGACTTCCTGTCGTTCTGGCTGATTCCGCGGCTAGGCGGGTTTTACGATCAGAACCCGCTCATCGATTTATCGCTGCACATGCACGCAGGTGTCGTGCCGCCCGACCCTTACTCGGTCGACATCGGCATCTGGCACCGGCGCGTCGACGAGCCCGGCTTCCAGATCCGCAAGCTGCTCGACGATCAGGTGATCGCCGTCTGCAGTCCGGCGTTGCTCGCGCGCTATCCGGATTTCCGCATCGAGGACCTGCCGCACATGCCCCTTCTGCATTTTGCGCGCCGCTCCTGGCGCGACTTCTTCGAGGCCGCCGGCGTGCAGGCCGACGAGCCCGTTCGCGGACCGGTCTTCGACGACGCCGGCTTGCTGCTGCAAGCAACCGTCAACGGACAAGGATTCGCTACCGCGCGGCTGCAGCTCGCGCGCGCGTATCTGGAGCGAGGCGAACTGGTGCAGCTCGGCCACGTGCGCATCCCCGCCTCGCTCGACTACTTCTTCACATGGCGCGAAGGCCATCCGCGCGAAGCGGCAATCCTGCAGTTCTACCGGTGGATCAAGGGGCAGCTCGAAGGCTAGAGCCTGCTCACGCTGAGAACAGGCCCGGGAGCCCGGTCACACCGGCAACGGGTTGCGCTCGGTGAACCCGCGCTGGTGCCAATACGGATAGGCGGGCACCAACGCGCTCGCTGCATCGAGCTTCGCGACCTGCTCGGCCGTCAGGTTCCAGCCGGCTGCGCCGAGATTCTGGCGCAGTTGCTCTTCATTGCGCGCGCCGATCAGCACCGTCGACACGGTGGGCCGGTGCAGCAGCCAATTGAGCGCGACCTGCGGCACGGTCTTGCCGGTTTCGGCCGCCACTTCTTCAATCGCATCGAGGACGCGGAACAGATAATCGTCCGGCACCGGCGGCCCCATGTCGGCCGTCTTGTGCAAGCGGCTCGTCGCAGGCAGCGGCTGTCCGCGCTTGAGCTTGCCGGTCAGACGCCCCCAGCCGAGCGGACTCCACACGATGGCGCCCAAGCCCTGATCGAGCCCGAGCGGCATCAACTCCCACTCGTAGTCGCGGCCGATCAGCGAGTAGTAAGTCTGGTTCGCCACATAGCGCGGATAGCCGTAACGGTCCGCGACGTCGAGCGATTTCATCAGATGCCAGCCGGAGAAATTCGACACGCCCGTGTAACGGATCTTGCCCGCACGCACGAGATCGTCGAGCGTCGAGAGGACTTCCGCGACCGGCGTCTTGGCGTCGAAGCCGTGCAGTTGAAAAATGTCGATGTAGTCCGTCTGCAGACGCTTCAACGACGCATCGACCGCTTGAATCAAATGGAACCGCGACGAGCCGACGTTGTTAGGCGATTCGTCATCCAACCGGAAAGTGGCCTTCGTCGAGATGATCGCGCGCTCGCGCTTGCCCTTCAGCGCCTCGCCGAGCACGGCTTCCGACGCGCCGCTCGAATAGATGTCCGCGGTGTCGAACATCGTGACGCCCGCATCGAAGCAGATGTCGATGAGACGCCGCGCTTGCGCGACGTCGGTCGCGCCCCACGCCTCGAAAAACTCGCCCTTGCCCCCAAACGTTCCCGTGCCGAAGCTCAGAACCGGAACTTGAAATCCCGATGCACCCAGATACCTGTATTCCATCGAACATTCTCCTTGCGCTGACTTACGAAAAGTCCACGACGGACTCCACGAGAGACAAGGCGTTCAAGTCTACGCTCGTGTTCCGGATCGCGTCGGACGTCGCGCGCTTTTTGCTTGGCACTACAGCCGTAGCCATGTCGGATTTGTGCCGCCGTCAACGCCCGGTCAAGCGGAACGATCGAATTAGGTTTAGGAAGCGCGACAGACTCGGATTGTGCTCATCCCTTCGGTACACACAATACAGACTGCTGGTGGGTTTCGGCTTGACGATCTTCACGAAAGACACCTGAGGCAGATGAATGCTCATGGCTGAGACCGGTACCAGTGCCAAGCCGATCCCGGCGGAGACAAGGGTCAGGCAAGCCATCAAGTCTTCGGTTTCCTTAATGATATAGGGGGTGAAGCCCGCCTGTTCGCAAAACCGTAGCACCTCGTCGGCGAAGCTCGGTCTCGACGTACTGGGGAAGACCACCAATGGTTCATCGCGCAACGCAGCCATCGGCAACAGGGTCCGCTTGGCAATTGGATCCGATGAAGCCACCGCGAGAACGACCGGCTCGCGATACACCTCTTCGCAAGCGATGTCCGGTTCGTTGCGGTAGTGTCTTGCGAATCCAATGTCGAGCCATCCATCGCGCAGGGCGCGAATCTGACGGTCCTTCGGCAGATTGTGAAGATCCACGGTGACGGGCGGCTCCTGCTTTCCAAATTCAGTGACCAATTGCGGCAGCACGCGGAAGATCGCCGAACCGTAGTACGCGATTTCCAGGTGGCCGAACTCGCCCCGAGCCGCCTTGCGGGAACGCTCCACCGCATCGTTCACGACCCGCAACGCCCTTCGCGCTTCTTCCAGGAACGTTGCCCCCGCGTCTGTCAGTTCCACGCCTCTGGGCGTTCGCTCGAATAGCTGCACGCCTACCTCCTCTTCTAGTTGGCCGATCATCCTTGAAAGAGGGGGCTGCGAAATATGAAGACGCATTGAGGCGCGCCGAAAGCTATGTTCTTCCGCGACGGCCACGAAGTAGCGGAGATGCCGGAGTTCCAATTGGGATCCTTGACCTCGAGATGGGCGATACCTTTTAGGTCTTCACAGTTGCGAAAACAGTATTGGAAGATAGCACCGGCTTTCCCTAAAGTCGAGGTGCGTTATGCAGCGACGGGCCATCAAGCGCTCGCCCCAGATCTATCAGAGGAGACTGACATGTCAAACCGTTCCGAAGTCGTGATCCGCGATCTAGTGAAGTCTGTCCGCGAGGTACTGCGGCATCACGACGTGACATTCGAGGAGTACCGCGCCGCTGTGGGCTTCCTGATGAAATATGCAAAAGCCCCGGAGTTCGAAATCCCGCTGACTTGCGACATGCTGTTCAACGCAACCGTCGCGGACATCGAGATGACGCATCGGAAAGGTTCGGTCAGTAATCTCGAAGGGCCCTATTTCCTCGAATCCGCGCCGACGATCACGGACCGCATCAAGACGCGTGATGAGCAGGGCGAGGCGCTGATCATCGAGGGGCGGGTGACGGACTTGTCGGGGAAGCCGGTCGAAGGCGCACAGCTGTACATCTGGCACGCTGATCCGCAAGGGTATTACAGCGGCTACAGCGACGATTATCCGGTCGACCTTTACCGCGGCAAGAAAATCATCGGCCCGACTGGCGAGTTCAGCGTCCGTACCACGATGCCTGCCCCATATACGATCCCGCACGACGGGCCAAGCGGCGAGCTTCTTGGCTTCATGGGGCGCCATCCCTGGAGACCCGCCCACGTGCACTTCAAAGTGCGCGCGCCGGGCTTTATCGAGTTGACTACGCAAGCCTACTTCGCCGGTGACAAGTGGCTTGACAGCGACAGCGTCGAGGGTGTCCGTTCCCCCCTCGTGCACGCCCCGGGAATTCGCGGAGACGCCAAGCTGCTCAAGAAGGACTTTGTGCTCGATCCGGCTTGACAGCCTCCGACGCCACGCAACATCGATCAGAGGGCACGACTATGTTCTACAAGCCAGGAGAGCCGCACGGGCTCCCGCACAACCCACTCATATCGTGCGTTGTGCCGAGACCCATCGGCTGGATTTCGACGTTGGACACTCAAGGGGTCTCCAATCTTGCTCCGTTCAGCCTTTTCAACCTCGTGCGCTATGACCCTCCAGTTGTCATGTTTTCAGCAAACGGTCGACATGGAGACGGGGGAATCAAGGACAGCGTTGTCAATGCCCGCACCACAGGCGAGTTCGTCTACAACATGGCCACGTGGGACGCGCGTCAAGCGTGCAACGAATCGTCAGCGTCGTTCGATCGGGGCGTCAGCGAGTTTGAGGCGTTGAATGTAGAGACGCTGCCATCGAAGCTCGTGCGTCCGAGGCGGGTCAAGAATTCTCCCGTGCAGTTCGAGTGCAAGACATCGCTGGTCATCGAGTTGCCGTCGAGCGGACCGGCCTCGGCTCCGAACACGATCGTCTTTGGTGATGTGGTGGGTATCCACATCGCAGACTGGGCTTTGAAGGACGGAATCATCGACATCCCTGCCATTCGGCCGCTTGCGCGAATGGGATACCTGGATTTCACGTCGGTGGATTCGGTCTTTCCGATGCCCCCAATCGGAGCGGCCAAGGTGTAGGCGGCGGTAGGAGCCCGAGTTGCATCGCGGTCAACACAAGTAAAGGACGAACCCATGCCAATAAGTTCTACTGATGTTTCTCTACCGGATATTCGGGTAACCGACGTGGACAGTGTACTGGTGGATATGCCTGTCAAGCGTCCGCATCAGCATGCCAAGATCGGCATGCGACAGCAGTCGTATCTTCTCGTGCAGGTCAGGACCGATGCCGGCATCGAAGGCATCGGTGAAATAGCCACGGCGGGAGGCCCTTGGTGGAGCGGCGACAGTGTCGAATCGGTCAAGGCGACGATTGACTCGTATCTCGGCCCAGCCCTGATTGGCGAGTCGGCCACCCACGTCGTACGCACCATGCAAAAGCTCGACAAGGTAGCCGCGCTTAACTGGTTCGCGAAGGCCGGCCTCGAAATGGCGCTTTACGACATCGCAGGCAAGGCGCTTTCATGCCCGGTCCACGTCCTGCTGGGCGGCCAAACCCGCAGTAGCGTCCCCGTTACGTGGCCGCTCGGCAGCGGAGATGCCGCGCAGGAAGTCGACGAGGCGATTGCGAGGATCGAGACCGGGTTCAGTCGTTCGTTCAAGATCAAGATGGGATCGCTGCCGGTCGAACAAGACATGCACCGTGCCGTGGAGATCGCACAAAAGCTGCACGATCGGGCCGAGCTGCGCGTGGATCTCAATGCGGCGTGGACAGAGTCCGTCGCGCAGCGCCATCTGCCTGCTCTTGTAGACGCGGGCATTTCCCTAATAGAGCAGCCGATCGAAAGATGGAACGTAGAGGGGCATGCGCGGCTGGCCAGACGCCTGAATGCACCTCTCATGGCCGATGAAAGCCTGGCGACAACGCGTGACGCCGTTTCTATCGCATCTGCCGGAAACGCGTTCCAGGTATTTGCCCTCAAATTGATGAAATCCGGCGGTTTCAACGCGTGCCGGGAGATAGCAGCCATAGCGTCCGCACATGGTATTGGCGTATTCGGCGGCTGCTTCCTGGAGTCTTCGATTGGAACGGCGGCAAACCTGCAACTGGGCGCCGCTCTCGGCGACCTGACATGGGGCAGCGAGTGGATCGGGCCCGCCTGGCTGTCGGACGACCTGGCCGTCGAGCCGGTTCGGTACGAGCAGTTCGAAGCCCGTGTTCCCAACGGCCCTGGCCTCGGTGTGGAACTGGATCGTGACAAGCTCGCGCACTACCGCAGGGACAAACAGCCTCGCGTCGCTATTCGCTGAGCCGGAATAGCCCGATACAAGCGTGTGTTCAGCCCTGCTGAAACAAATCGAAAATCGTTTTTGTAGGAGTAGAAATGAATTCAATCCGGCGAGAGCCGCTGTCGTCTGATCCGGCGACTGCCAAAGCCTCGGTCACATGGCATGTGGACGAAGTGCCCTGGGTTCCCCTAACCGGCGTGTTTGTCGACAAGTCCGGGTACAAGCCCCTTACCGACACGACGTACACCGGCAACGCGTACAGCCTCGAACTGGCGTCGGTCGGCCCCGGCGGATCCTCTCCGACACATGTCGAGCCGCACGCTCACCTGTTTTATGTCCTTTCAGGGCACGGCGAAGTGACCGTCGGCGACGAGGTCACCGAGGTGACGGCTGGCTCGGTCAGTCCCATTTCGGCGGGCGTGCCGCATTCCTTCCGCAATCTCGGCGATTCGGCGCTGGAAATGCTGGTGGTCTATCATCCGCCGCTCGCACGCAACAAGCCCGAAACCACGCAGCTGCGCGCGACGGTTCACGCCATTCGCCACGAGGCACAACGCGTGGTCAGCGTGGAGTTGCGGCCGCAGCCCGGCTCGACCTTTCCCGCATTCGACGCAGGGGCTCACATCGATCTTCATCTCCCCAACGGAATGATTCGCAGCTATTCGCTGTGCAATTCCTCGGACGACAAGGATCGGTATGTGATCGGCGTGCTCAATGTCGAAGAAAGTCGGGGTGGATCGCGTTACGTCCACGAGCAGTTGCGGGTCGGCGCACAGATCGAAATTTCCCGTCCGCGCAGCAATTTTCCGTTGCACGAGAACGCGGTCCATACGGTGCTGATCGCCGGCGGGGTCGGCATCACGCCGATCCTGTCGATGGCGCGACGGCTTTGCGCGCTCGGACGATCGGTGGAATTGCTGTACTGTGCGCGCTCGCGTCGCGAGGCGGCGTTCGTCGAAGAGATCGAGGCGCTTGGACACGAGGTCTCGTGGCATTTCGACGACGAGCAGGGTGAGCGCGTGGACCTCGTGCAATTTCTCGCGACACGTCGCCGCGACGCGCATTTCTATGCGTGCGGCCCGACACCGATGCTCGACGATTTCGAGCGCCATGGCCGCGAACTCGGACTTGCGCACGTGTATCTGGAGCGTTTCGTGGCCCGCGATGCGCCGGGTGAAACGACGAAGCGTTACCGCGTCGAATTGAGCCGCTCGGGACGCAGCCTCGAAGTCGCACCGGGCAAGACACTGCTGCAGACCTTGCTCGACGCCGGCGTCCAAGTGCCGCACAGCTGCACGCAAGGGGTGTGCGGCGCATGTAAGACCCGCGTGCTGTCCGGCGAGCCGGATCATCGCGACTCGGTATTGAGCGCGAGCGAGCGTGAGAGCAATGCGGTGATGACGGTGTGCGTCTCGGGTTGCAAGGGCGAGTCTCTGGTGCTCGATCTCTAGGTTAACGCCGGGTTCAGTAGAAAAAAGTCAGCACGCCCTGCAGCACCTGCTTTTGCGGGGCGTCCCCGTACGGGCTGTGCGACGCGCCGTGATTGGTTTGCCATTGCACCGCGAGGTCCACGCGCGGCCAGTGATAGCGCGCTTCGAGCCACGTGAAGTAGCTGTGGTCGACGAGATCGTAGCGGCCCAACGCCGTCAGATCGAGATGGACCACGAAGGCGTCCTGCCACGTGACGTAGGTGAAGAGCGATTGCCGCGTCGGCAATTCCTGTGCGCTTGCGGCCGCTCCGAGATATTCGCCGAAACTCGCGGGATGGGCGGCAAGCGCATCCCATGTCGCGCGATTGGCGCTGGCGCCGTCGTAGTCGTATTCGAGCGTCACCGAAACTTTGTTCGGAAACGTTCGCGTGAGACCGGTTGCGAGTTTCGAGTGAAAACTTTCCGGGCCCTGCGGTCCGCCGGCAAGCGCGCTGCTGCGCCCGCCCGAATACTCGAGAAAGCCGACGGTGGCGTTGTCGAGCAAAGTCGTTGCGTCCACACCGAATTGCGGCGAGATGCCCGCGCCGCCATAGATGAGCCATTGCGGCGCAAAGCCGCCGAACAGCCGTTGCGTGCCGCTCAGCATGTAGCGCCACGTCTGGTTGGTCGCGCCGAAATCGGGGTTGAACGTCGCGCTGCTCGGCGTCGAGGCGAGCGGCGGCGACACGAGCGCCGTCACCGAGCCGCCGTTCCAGAGCGCCTGGCCGCGCAGCATCACGCTGCCCAAGCGGTTTTCGCGCAGGCTCTCCGGATCGATCGACGTGACGGCGCGCAGCGCGCCTGCCTTGAAAAAATCGGTCGGATTGAATCCCGGCGCGACGCCCTCCCGCAAGTTGATACGGCCCGCGTCGACGATGGCCGACGTATTGGGACGCCAGCTCAGATACGCCTCTTTGAGCGTATCGACAGCGTTATATCGACCGGTGCCGCCGCGCCACCCGGCATCGAACTGGTTCGAGAAAACGGCCCGCCAGCCGGGCGCGAACGCGCCGTCATAGGCGAGCGACGACGAGACACGCAGGGTGTCGTCGAGCAAGACGCTGCCGGTCTGGCTCGCCGCCGTGTAATTGCCCGCCGCGAATTCGAACGCACGCTGCCAATTGCTGCGCGCTGACGGCGCTGCGTTCGCGGTATCGGCGAGCTGCAACGCGCCTTCATCGCTCGCGGCGATCTGCGGCCCATCCGCGTCGCCGGCCGCAAACGCCTGGCCGACTGCGCCGATGCCGATGCCGGCCGCGCCGATCCCCATGCCTGCCGCGACGATGACGGCGGCCAAGCGCTTGCCCATCGCCGCTTCATTCGGGTTTGAAGCGCGCGAGATACGCTCGTTGCAGCCACGCGTCCGGCACGTCGCGCCACGCGAAGTTCGAGTAGCGCATCACCGTCACCCAGTTGGGATCGAGCCCGTCGATGATGACGGTTTCGGTCGGCCGCTCGGCACCGAGTTCCGGCTGGAACTTGCGGTAGTAGGCCACCTTCAAGAGCGCGCCGCTTTCCGTATAGAAGCGCGCCTTGACCGGACGCGAGTTGCTCGCGTCGAGCCACAGGTCGATCGCGTGATAGGTCACGTCGGGCGCGCGCGCGGTGAGCGCGAGCTTGTAGCAGTGCCGCGATTGACGGTCGCCGTCGGTCACGTCCTCCTCGCCTGCGAGCGTCGGGACATAGTCTTTCGCCCAGTTCACGGTGACGACATCGCCGTTCGCCGCCTGCCCCAAAAGGCGCTGTTGCGGCGAGATGCGCACGCTCGCCTGGCTCGACGGATCGTAGAACCACAGGTCGTTGCCGTTCTTCAGCAGCAGCTTGTTGGCGTCGCGCGCGGGCTCGTCGAATTGCACGAGGTTGCGGTATTGGCCGTCGCTCGAATCGGGCTTCGAATAGACGGTCAGCACGTCGACGCCCGTCTGCTGGCCGTTGCGGAATTCGATCAGCGTGTTGGTCAGGCTGAACGACTGGGCGGGGTTGCGAACGGCGTCGCTTTGCTCCAGCAATTGCACCGCGGACGGTGCGGCGTATGCAACGTGAGCGACGTGAGCGGCCAGCGACGCGCACAGCAACGCGCCAGCCGCCTTGATGAACGAATACGATTTCATGATGGCTGTTCCCGCTCTCGATAGAAGACACCCCGAAGCGTCACGCAAAGCGCAGCGCATCGACGATCGGCATCCTCGCCGCGCGCCGCGCCGGCCACCACGCGGAGAACGTCGCGACCACGATCACGCCGAGCGCGTTGCGCACGATCATTCCCGTCTCGCCCCACACGCGGACCGTGAGCGCGACCGGGTCGGTCTGCCCCGGCGGCGTCCAATGGAGGCCGGCGTGATTGACGAGCGCGGCGGCAATCAGCGCGAAGAGCGTGCCGAGCACGGCGCCGCACGTGCCGAGCAGAAAGCCTTCGCACAGGAAGATATTGCGAATGCCCGAGCCGCGCACGCCGATCGCGCGCAGCGTGCCGATTTCCTTCGTGCGCTCCATCACGGCCATGTTCATCGTGTTGCCGACCGTGAACATCACGATCGTCGCGATCATCGCCGCGATGAAGCCGAACACGGCGCCGAACATGCCGGTGATCTGGCCGTACTGCGGGTTGAGCGTCGCGAAGTCGAGCACTTCGAGCGGCTCGCCTTGAAGCGTCGAGTGCAACAGCGCGTTCAGACGGGCGCGGGCTTCGGCGAGCTGCGACGTATGTCTCAACTGCACGACGATCGACGTGACCTCCGGCTTGCCGCCGCCATAGACGAGCTGCTGCGCCTCTTTGAGATGCAGCTGCACGAACATGTCGTCGACGTCCTTCACGGCCTGCTTCTGCGCCTCGACGATGTTCAGTTCGGCGACGTTCGGCGCACCGTAGGCGTTCGAGGTCAAGAGCTCGATGCGCGCGCCGTGCGGCGCGCTCGCCTTCGCATTCGCTTCGAGCGCGGCCAGTCGAGCGAGGTCTGGAGGCGTCGCGGCGCTTGGCGCGTCGACTGCCTGCGCGGCTTCCGGCTCGCGGCAGTCGGGCACCTTCAGCGGCCCGCACAGCCGCAGCACGCGTGCGACGCCCGTGCCGATCAGCGCCGCGTCCGCGCTCGTCGCGGTGAGCGCGAGCGGTTTCGGGTGGTCCGGAAAACCGTAGTCGTTCCACAAGCGCATGCGATTCTGATCCGCGACGACGATGCCGGAACCGAACACGGTGCGCGACACACCCGCCGCGAAATTGCCTGCGATGCCGTTGACCGCGAGCACGGGCGTGACGACGGTGACGAGCCGCGAAAGCTCCGGGTCGCTTTTCACGAGGTCGATGATGTGCGCGTAGTTGGTCAGGCCGTACGACACCGGATCGCCGCTGCCGTAGAGAAAGTAGTTGCGGTGCTGGATCTGCAGATGACCGCCGTGCTGCACGTAGTTGGTCTGCAAGCCGTAGTTGATGTTGCCCGCGTAGCCGCCGAACACGAGCACGGACGCGAGGCCGATCACCATGGCAAACAGCGTCGTCATCGAACGCCGCCGGTTGCGCAGCAGGTTTCGGAACGCCAGGAGCCAGTTTTTCATGGTGCTGCCGCCTCGATGCGTGCAGTGCGGCGAACGTCGACGATGAGCCCGTCGCGGATCACGACGACATCGTCAGCCGAGGCGACCACTTGCGGGTCGTGCGACGAGAACACGAACGACGTCGCGCGCTCGCGCTGCATGCGCCGCATCAGGCTGATGATCGCGGCGCCCGTAGCGCTGTCGAGATTGGCGGTCGGCTCGTCGGCGAGCACGAGCGCGGGCTGCGTGACGAGCGCGCGCGCAATCGCGACGCGCTGCTGCTGTCCGCCGGAAAGCTCGGCGGGCAGACGCGCCGCCTTGTCGCCGACGCCCACTTCGTCGAGCAGCGCGAGCACCGCCTCGCGGCGCTCGGTCTTCGGCACGCCGAGCAGCGTCAGCGGATACTCGACGTTTTCATAGGCCGAGAGCACCGGCAGCAGGTTGAAAGACTGGAACACGAAGCCGATGTGGCGCGCGCGGAAATCGGACAGCGCGTTATCGGACATGGCCGCGAGCGGCTCTCCGGCGACGGCGACGCTGCCGTACGACGCGCGGTCGATGCCGCCGAGCAGGTTGAGCACCGTCGTCTTGCCGCTGCCCGAGGGGCCCGAGAGCACAGTGAAACGGTTGCCGAAGATATCGACCGACGCATGGCGCAAAGCCGGAACAGCGGCGTCGCCGTCGCCATAGATCTTCGTCACGTCGTTCAAGGTGGCGGCAATCACGGGCGCCTCCGTCATCCGATTCGATGAGGCGACTGTAGTGACGAGGCGAGGCGCGCGGGCGGCGTTGCGACGAACGGCCCGCAACGGCGACCAACCGCATTGGCGGGCGACGAAGCAAAGCGGAAATCTGCCACGCTATGCCGCGCTCGCCTCCAGCCCGGCGAGCGGTACGGCTTTCTCATCGAACGGCACGGCGGCCCGGCGCATCTGCTCATAGACGCCGTTCTCGCCGACCGGCACAAACCCGAGCCTGCGATAGAGCGCGCGCACGGGGTTATCGAACTCGACATACAGACACATCGGCATCGCGCGGCGCGCCGCCTCGGCCACGAGCGCGCGCATGAGCCGCGTGCCGATGCCCGCGCGGCGATACGCCGGCAACAGCGCGATATCGATCACGCGCGCGTCGCTGCCGCTCCAGTCGTGATAGAGGCGTCCGACCGGCGTCTCGCCAAGCAGCACGACGTCGAAGCGCCCGTGCGGGTAGTGACGGTGGTAGTACGCGTCCTGCGTCGTGAATTGTCCGGCGAGCAGCGTGTGAATCTCGCCGGCGCTCCAGCCCGCGCCGGCGAACTCGGCCGTGCGCGTGCTCGCGTAGACCGCGTGCAGGAAATGCCGGTCCGCTCCCATCGACGCGCGCAGGCAGACATTTCCGTGCGCACCGTCAATGGAATTACCGGACGCAGTAACGAGAGAACCGATGGAATTGACATTGCAATGGCTCATTGCGATCAGGCGCTATTCGCGCTCGCCAATAGTTATTCGTTGTTTGTATTGTCCGATGTTAGCCGACCGGTTATGACGCTGCAATGATGGCGGCTTAAATCGTTCTGCGGAATGGAATTACCCGTGCGGGGCTTGCAATACAGCTACACCGTAATACTTCGCAACGACGCGCGGATTAGCACCGCGCCCAAGTCACCACGCCACCGAGGCCGACACCCCAAAACAAAAGCCATTTGAAAGAAATCAGAAGGCCGAGAAAACGACGAGCGTACACTTTTTTTACGCCATTGGATAATGCGCGGCGAATAATTATCGGCAAAGGTTTGCGCAAAGGAATGACTTTCCGCTAAAACGTGAAAAGCCTTTATTCCGGGTATAACTCCGGCATAACCTCGAGTTCGGCCGGCGAACGAATTGGTGCAATGGCAATAACCGCTGTTCTTCTCACCACCGTCATAAAAGCGGCGGTATCTTGTATGAGCCCCCGTCAGCCCCTGATCAAACCGTCCATCGGCTTGAAGCCGCTCGTGGGTCCGAACAGCGCCGAAGCCGTGCGTTCCGGATCGAGCCTGAGACTCCCGCTCGCCGCGCTCGCGATCACCGTGTCGAGCGCAATCGTCGGCCTGAGGTCGCGTCCCTGGTACAGGTCGCCCGGCCGCAGCCCCGGCCAGTCCGCCACGACGCGGCCGCCCTTCACCGCGCCGCCGATCAGCATCGCCGCCGCCCCCGTGCCGTGATCGGTGCCCCCCGTGCCGTTCGCGGCGGCCATGCGGCCGAACTCGGTGGCGACGAGCACCGTCGTCTTGTCCCACACCGGCCCGAGGTTGTCGCGCAGCGACGCGAGCATCGCATCGAGCGACTTCAGCTGCGCGGCAAGCCGCGCGTTCTGCGCGCTGTGCGTGTCCCAGCCGCCCGTCTCGATCATCGCGATGCGCGGACCGTCGTCCTTCGCGAGGAAGCTGGCCGCGAGCTTGCCGAGGCTCGCCGGGTCCTGGCGCGCGCCGGCGTCGCCGGCGAGGCCGCGCGCCATCATCGCCTCCTTCCAGAGCGGGCGCAGTTGCGCGTCCTGCTCGTAGAGCTGCGAGACGCGCGCGAGCAGATCGTCGGGCGCTGCGGGCAGCGCCGACGGCGCATACGACGCCACTTCGACCTTGCCGCGCAACGCCATCGGCACGGTCGGCGCGAACGCGATCGCTGGCGCGCGGCTCGCGGGCATGAGCCCGACGAGGCGGTTGAGCCAACCGTCCTTGAGCTGGTAGGGCGCGGCGCCGCCCGTCTCGAGCACGTTTTGTCCGTCGAAATGCGAGCGGTCGCGGTACGGCGAAGCTACGGCGTGCACGAACAGTGCCTGCCCCTGCGAATACATCTTGGCGGTCTCGAGAAGCGCCGGATGCAGCGCGAACGTGCCGTCGAGCTTGGCCGCGGCGGCGGCGTCGATGGCGAGCGCGCCGCGCAGCCCGGCGTAAGCCGGGTCGGCGTACGGGACGACGATGTTGAGGCCGTCCGCGGCGCCGCGCTGGATCACGAAGACGAAGCGCCGGTCCGTCTCGACGCTCGCGAACACGATCTGCGGCGCCACCAGCATCGCGCCGGCGCCGGCTGCCGTGAGGCTCAGGAATTGGCGGCGGGAAGTCATCGTCATCTCCGTTGAAAGTCGGGCGACACGAGCAGGAGCGCGACCGCGGCCGGCACGCTCTCGGCGCGCGAGACCGCGAGCTCGGTCGGCTCGGAGAGCGAGCCGGCCATGAGCTTCTGGCCGAGCGAGCGCGGATCGACGCGGCCGCCGGCGTTGTCGCCGACGCGCGCGGCGAGCCGCTGCGCAAGCTCGACGCGGCGCACGAGCGCGTCGGGCGCGGCCCAGCTCGCGGCGATGTCGTCGTAGCCGGCGGGCGAGCCCGGACGCCACACGGGCTGGCCGAGCTGCGTGAGCATCGGTGCCGCCTGTGCATTGCCCATGTCCTGACGGCCGAGCCCGCGCAGCGACGAGATCGCCCAGTCCCACGGCGTCTTGAACTTCGCGGCGACCGGCGACCACGCCTCCTGCGAATCGACGAGCGCGCGATAGACCGTCGGCAGGTCGCCGCCGCTTTGCTGGAACGCGTCCGCGAGCCGGTCGACCATCGGCTCGGGCGGGTTGTCGGAGGCGAAGTGGCGCGCGAGCTTGCCGGCGATGTGCCGCGCCGTGGCGGGCGACGAAGCGAGGTCGTGCAGGATCGCGCGCGCCTGTCCTTCGCCCGGCTGAGCGTAGGTGCGGCCCAAGAGCGTGCGAAAGCCGGGCTCGTGGAGCTGCGGGCGGAATACGAAGCTGCCCGGCTCGCCTTGCGCGCCGAAGCGCTGCGCGGCGGGCCCGCCTTGCAGCGGCACGATGCTCCAGCCCGTGAGCGCGCGCGCAAACTCGGTCACGTCGTTTTGCGTGTAGCCGGTACGCACGCCGAGCGTATGCAGCTCCATGATTTCGCGCGCGAGGTTCTCGTTGAGGCCGCGCTTGTTATCGGGGTTGCGCGCGGCGGCCCGCAGCGCGGCGGGGCTGTCGGGGCCGATCGAGCGCGCCTGGTCGAGAAAGAGCTGCATCGCCGGATGACGCTCGACCGCAACGAGCATCTCCTCGAAGCGGCCGAGCACATGCGGGCGGATCGCCTCTGCTTCGAACGCGCCCGCGAGCGCGGCGACCTGCGGCTTTTCGGTCGATACCGCGAAGTGATTGGCCCAGAAGTGGACGAGCCGTTCGACGAACGGCGTTGGCGTCGTGAGCGCGCTGTCGACGCGCGCGTTGACTGCGGCGCGGTACGTCTCGAGCACTTCGCCGCGCAGCGCCTTTCGTGCGGCGAGCTTTGCGGTTTGATCGGCGGCCTCGCGCGCTTGCATCTGCTGCTGGCCGAATTGCTGCGCGAGCGCGAGCGAGCCGGGCTGCGCAGTCCACGCGGACGGCGCCGGCTGATAGGCCTCGAATTGCGCGAGCAGCCACGCTTTCGGATCGGCGGGCGGCACGTCGTCGATGCGCGCGCCGAGACCGAAACGGTTCAGCGCAATCGCGGCCGGATTCAGGCCGGGTGAATTAGCCATGCTGCCCTCTGCGAGCCGTGGATACCTTCGTTAAACGCTGGGGGCATGCCATTTCCGTCGCGACGAATCGAAAAAAACTTCCTCATTGGCTCGATGCCAAAGTGGTACAGAACTAGGTACAATTCGCCGTACGCGCCGCTTGCGAATGCAGCCCCCACGAATCCGGTTCGGCGAAAAACGTTGCAGCCCGATCGTCCGTTCGTCGGGCGCGCGAACATAGAACGCCTGTAGACAGGCATGAGAGATAGATCGAAATGAACATCCTGACTTTCAGTGAGGCGCGAGCCGGCTTCAAGCAGGCTCTGGATACGGTGTGCCGCGATCATGAACCGACGATCATCACGCGCCAGCGTGGCGAGCATGTCGTCATGATTTCGCTCGACGACTACAACAGCATGCAGGAGACCCTGCATCTGCTGGGCTCGTCGGCGAACGCCGAGCGGCTGCGCCAGTCCATCGCCGAATTCAAGGCCGGCAAGACCGTCACGAAGGACTTGCTGAACGATGACGCAGCAGAAAAAAGCAAGAAACAAAGCCGCAGCCGTAAATAACTGCAAGGTCGCCTGGACCTCGCACGCGTGGGACGACTACCTGTACTGGCAAGAACACGACCGGGCCATGGTGGAGGAAATCAATGGCCTGATCGAGGAAATCGCGCGCGATCCGTTCAAGGGCACAGGCAAGCCCGAGCCCTTGAAGGGCGATTTGACAGGCTTCTGGTCGCGCCGCATCACCAAATCCGACCGTCTGGTCTATATCGTTCAAGACGGCATCATCTACGTCATGCAGTGCCGGTACCACTACTGATTGCGGCACACGAAAAGCACCGGCAACGGTGCTTTTCGTGATTCATCGCGTATTACCGGCTCGCCGGTTTCGGAGCCTGCGCCTGACGCCATTGCCCGATTTCCTTCAGGCTCTCGGCGAACTTCACGCGCTCTTGCGGCGTGAGCGTCGCGGCGAAATCGGCGACACCCTGCTCGACGCGCGTGCGCAGCGCGATGTCCGCGTTGCGCGTCTTGGCGAGCGCGGCGTCGAGCGCAGCCCGGTCGAACTGCGGCGCGGCGAGCGCGCTCAGGACCTCGCGGCGTCCTTCGCGCCCCTCGCGCGCGGAGTCGCGGCCGTCGCGGCGGGCGTCCTTCAGCGCGTCGACGAACTGCTGCTCGCGATCGTCGCCGAGGTTTTCCGCTGCGAAGCGCAACGCGCGCGGCGGCGGCTGAACCGCCGTCTTCTGCTCGCGATGCGTGGCAAACCACTGATACGCGCCGCCCGCCACGCTGCCCAACAAGAACACGTTCAAGACGAGCGAGCCGATCATCACGGCTTTCCATGAGCGGCCAGTCATTCGCCGCTCCAGTCGGCGGCCGAGCCGCTGAAACTCGTCGCCGGATACGAGGACTCGTGCTCAGGCGGCGGCACGCGCCCCGTCATCGCGAAGAACGACACGGCGAGCGCACCGGCCAGCCCGCCCGCAAGCCCGACGCCCGCGAACGCCGCGCCCGACCACCAGACCCATCGGCGGCTCTTCTTCACGGCGCTGCGGCGCCCGGCCGGCTCGGGCGCGAGCGCGACGACGCGGGCGAAGAGCGCGTCGCTCGGCTGCGGGGCCGGGTCGCTCGCGAGGCACGCATCGAGCCACGCCGAGTCGGCCAGCAGCGCATCGGCCTCCTGCCGGTGCCGCTCGGCCCACGCCTGCGCGCTCTCGCGCTCGGCGGCAGGCCAGCGGCGTGAATCGGCGCCGTAGGCTTCGACGATGGCTTGGAATCTCTCGGGTGTCATGACATTTCCTTGCTGGCAGCGCCGCCCAACTGCGCACGCATGCTGCGGCGCGCGCGGGCCAAAAGGCTCTCGAGAGCGTCGACCGAAATGCCCATCAGCCCGGCCGCCTCGAGATTCGAAAGTTCCTGGTAGTAGGTGAGCACGAGCGCCTCGCGCTGCCGCGCCGGCAGCGCCGCGAGCGCGGCGCGCACTTGCTCGCCGCGCGTGCGCGCTTCGAGCTCGGCATCGGGCGCCGCGCCGGGGTCGGCTTGGTCCGGGATCTCGTCGACCAGGGTCTCGCGATGCGCGCGCAACCGGTCGTAGCAAAGGTTCAGCGCGACACGATGCAGCCACGTGTCGAAACGGGCTTCGCCCTCCCGCCAGTGGGGCGCTTGTTTCCAGGCCCGCATGAAGGCCTCCTGCGCGACATCTTCTGCCTCGTTGCGATCGCCGAGCAGGCGCGCCGCCAGCGCGAGCACACGCGGCAGCTTGCGCGCGACGAGCGTGCGCACCGCTGCCGGGTCCGCCCGGCCGACTCGCGCGATCAGCTCCGCATCGGGGTCGCCGTCTTGTGGGGCCGGCGGGCGTGTTCTCGTGAGGGTCCCTCGCGTCAAGCCCAATGCCCGGGTATCCACCGCCACGTCCCGCCGCGCGGCGCCCAATGCCCCGGCACCCACCGCCCGCCCCGGTGCACCACGCGCCAATGCCCCGACACCCAGACGTAGCGGCCGCGCGACCAGCGCCAATGCCCGGGGTCCCAGACATAGCCCGCGCGCGGCGCCGGCGCGACCTCGACGCGCGGCGGCGGCGGCGCCGTCGGCGCGATGACGACTTGCGCAAACGCGCCGGACGCCGCGAACAACGTCACGGCCGCGGCTATGAGCCGCGTGAGGGGGGACAGTCTCATGCGTGATCTCCGATGGAGCCGGTTGCCGTAAGAGCCTCGTTGTCCGTTGAACGGACGAGGCGGAAAAATCCGTCGCTTGCGTTGAACAAAATTCATTTCCGGCCCGCGTCACTTCTCCCGCAGCGGATCGAGGAGCGGTTTCAGGCCGTTGTGATCGAGCTCGTGCATCAACGCAAGCAGGCTGCCCAGCTCGCCGCGCGGGAAGCCTTCGCGAGCAAACCAATTCAGGTAGTGCCCGGGCAGGTCGGCGATGAGCCGTCCTTTGTATTTGCCGTAAGGCATGACTCTTGTGACCAGCAGCTTCAAGTGTTCGGGGTTCATTTCCAGCCGGTATCCGTTTCGTCGAAATATGGCCTCGTCGCGCGAGGGCATCATCCGCCATGTTCATTCGATAGTGCTACGCAACACTTTCAAATCGCCTTCATGATTATTGACAGCCTTTACGCGCCGAACACTTCCGGCATAGAGTCATTCAGGAGGCTAAGAAAAAACCGGCCGCCCAAGACGTCATCACACGTTCGAGGAGAGACCCCACCATGTTGCTCCGGCTGCTCGCCGCCTTGCCGTTCATCGGCATCCTGCTAGGTGTTCCGTTCGTCAACCAAGTCGAACCTCTTGTTCTCGGCATGCCGCTCGTGCTTGCCTGGATCGTGCTGTGGGTCGTGCTGACGGCGTGCATCATGGCGCTCGTCTACCGGCTCGATCCGGCTAACCGCATAGCCGCCGATCAACCCGAGGAGGCCCGCTCATGAGCAGCGCACTCATCATCATCGCGGCCACCGCGCTCCTTGCGCTCGCCCTCGGCGTGCGCGCCAGGCACGGGCACGACATGAATCTCGAACAGTGGTCGGTGGGCGGACGCAGCTTCGGCACCGTGTTCGTGTTCCTGCTGATGGCAGGCGAGATCTACACGACCTTCACGTTCCTCGGCGGCAGCGGCTTTGCCTACGGCAAGGGCGCGGCCGTCTTCTACATCCTGCCTTACGCGACGCTCGCGTACATCCTCTCGTACTGGCTGCTGCCGCCGATCTGGCGCTACGCGAAGGCGAACCGGCTCGTGTCGCAGCCGCACTTCCTCGCGAGCAAGTACACGAGCCCCGCGCTCGGCGTGCTCGTCGCGCTCGTCGACGTGGCCGCGCTGATTCCGTATCTCGTGCTGCAGTTCAAGGGGCTCGGCATCATCGTGTCGACGACCTCGTATGGCGCGATCCCGTCGACGGTGGCGGTCTGGATCGGCGCGATCGTCGTCACGGCGTACGTGATCGTGTCGGGCGTGCGGGGTTCGGCGTGGAATTCGGTCGTGAAGGACCTGACGATCCTCGCGGTCGTGCTGTTCCTCGGCATCTATCTGCCGATCCACTACTACGGCGGCCTCGGCAACATGTTCCATGCGATCGACACCGCGAAGCCCGGCTTCCTGACGTTTCCCGACAAGGGCACGAGCGTCACCTGGTTCCAGTCGACGGTGCTGCTCACCGCGCTCGGCTTCTTCATGTGGCCGCATACGTTCGGCTCGGTGTTCACCGCCAAGGACGAGCGCATCTTCCGGCGCAACGCGGCCGTGCTGCCGGTCTATCAGCTGATCCTGCTGTTCGTGTTCTTCGTCGGCTTTGCCGCGGTGCTCAAGGTGCCGGGCTTGAAGGGCGGCGATATCGACTTGTCGCTCTTTCGCTTGTCGCTGCAGACGTTCGACCCGTGGTTCGTCGGCGTGGTCGGCGCGGCGGGCGTGCTGACCGCCCTCGTGCCCGGCTCGATGATCCTCATCACGGCGGCCACGCTCATCGCCAACGACGTCTATCGCGGCGCGCTCAACCGCCAGGCCGACGACCGCCAGGTCGCGAAGCTCGCGCGCGTGCTCGTGCCGGTGATCGCGCTCGTGGCGGTCGGGTTCACGTTGAAAGGCGGCGAGACGATCGTCGCGCTGCTCTTGATGGGCTACAGCCTCGTCACCCAGCTCTTCCCTGCCGTGGTGTGCAGCCTCTTTGCGCATAGCCGCGTGACGAAGCAAGGGGCGTTCGCCGGTATCGTCGCGGGCGTGGCGGTCGTCGCGGTGACGACGCTCACGAAGGCGAGCGTCGGGCAATTGTTCCCGTTCCTGCCCGACCGGTTGAAGGACCTCAACATCGGCTTTCTCGCGCTCGCGTTGAACGTGATCGTGCTGGTCGTCGTCAGCACGGTGACTCAGCCGCGCTCGGCGGCCAAGCAGTCGCACGCGCATACGCATTGAGTCCGAAAGGGCGCACGGCCGTCGGCCCTCACGTGTGACGACCGTGCGCTCGCCCACCTACAGCGTCGACGCCCCCCCGGTTAGCGATGGCCCGAACGGCCATCGCCGCTCCGGGGAGCCCATGCGGTTCACGAAGTCTTCACTCGTCGCGCTGCTGCTGTGGGCGCTGGCGAGCCTCACCGCTATCGTCCCGCACACCGCGCAAGCCGCCGGCGAGGACTGCCGCGCCGGCACGCTCGTCACGGTCGTGGCCCACCTCGACGACGACCTCCTCTTCGTGAACCCCGGCATCAGCGAGCACCTCGAAGCGGGCTGGTGCATCGTCACCGTGCACCTGATCGGCGGCGCGGACAGCGGCCCGTTCAGCTACGTGCTCACGCGCGAGAAAGCGATCCAGCAGGCGTATGCGCGCATGACGGGGGTGCCGAACGAGTGGGACGAATCGACCGTCGAGATCGCCGGCAAGCCGGTGCACCAGATGGTCATGAAACGGCTGCCGCGCGTGAAGCTGCTCGAGATGCGCCTGCCGGGCGGCCGGGTGCGCGGCGGCCGCGTGCCGCTCGGCCTCTTGTGGGACGAACGCGCCACGATCGCGAGCTACCCGATGAACGCGGACGGCTCCGGCGGCACCCGCTACGACCGCGCCGAATTGATAGCGACGCTCGGCGAGATGCTGAAGCCCGCGACCGAGATCTACACGCTGAACCCCGACACCGTGCCGTTCATCGAGCACCCCGACCACATCTACTCCGCGCGCATCACGCGCCACGTCGCGCAGACGCTCGGCCTGAACGTGCGGATCCGCTATCACCTCACCTACCCGATGGGCGGCCTGCCGATGAACGTGCCCGCCGCCGAGGTGCAGAAAAAGCGCGACGAGGTGGCGAGCTACTTCACGATCGACGGCAACCAGGGCACGCACGTGTTCGGCGAGTACCAATGGAACGGCAACTGGGTCGCGCGCCGCTATTCGTTCGGAGGACAAACCAATCGTCCGGAGCCGGACTTCGTGCCGCGCAAGCTCAATCTCGTCAACGCCTACACGAGCCAATGCCTGACCTCGGGCGGCGCAGGCGCGCCGCCCTATCTCGCCGCCTGCGACGAAAGCCCCGCGCAGGACTGGCGCTGGCAGCCCGTCATCAGCTACCCCGGCAATCCGCACGACGCGACGCTCGTGAGCGAATCGTCGTGGCGGTGCGTCGCCGAGCGCGGCGGCGGTCTCGTCGAAGAACACTGCGACCCGTCCCAGATCGCGCAACGCTGGACGCCTTGGGACTTCGGTCTCGTCTACACGCCCTTGCGCCACTGTCTCGGCGAGCAAGACGGCAAGCTCGCGGTCGGCGCGTGCGCGCCGCTCACGACCGAATACCGCTGGGCGCCGACGCCGCATTCGCAATGGACCGACCTGCGGCTCGCGGGCGCGATGTACGCGGACGTGACGGGCAGCGGCAAGCCGAGCGCGGTGTTCGTCGAGCGCCGCCGCGACGGCCCGGGCTTCGACGTATGGGTCGCGGAGCTCGCGCCGGGCGCGCACGCCGATCGCTGGTACGCGAACGGCGTGCCGTTCGACTACACGTCGATCCAGCCCAGCTGCGCCGGCGACACGCTTTGCTTCGACAGCACCCGTTTCCTGCTCGCCGACTTCGAAGGCACCGGCCGCGCCGACCTGATGGCGATCGCGCCGCGCAACGGCGGCACGGCGTTCTGGCTCATGCGCAGCACGGGCAAGGGCTTCGAGGCGCCGCGTCTTTGGCATCAGAGCACGTCGGCGCTCATGCCCGCGCTCGCGCAGCAGTACGTCGCGGCCGATTTCAGCGGCCACGGCCGTGCCGGCGTGATGGTCGCGCAACGCCATGCCGCCGGGCTCGATCTTTGGGTGCTGGCGGGCAACGGCATGACGGGCAGCGATCCCGCGTTATGGATGGCGGCATCGGGCCTGTCCACCGGCACGCAATTTCTCGCGGCACGCATCGCCGGCTCGCCGCACATGGGTCTGCTGGCGCTCGAGCGCTCGGCTGCCGGCCTCGCGCTCACGCAGCTCGCGAGCTCAGGCAGCGCGTTCACCGGCGACGCCGGCACGCAGCACTTCAGCGGCTTTCCGGCATCGCTCGCGAAGGTCGCCGCGGGCGACGTGGACGGCGGCGGCGTCGACGATTTGATCGTGCTCTCCGCGCGCAACCCGAGCGCGGCGAATCGCGCCAATATCGACGTCTGGTTCATGAAAGGCGGCCCGCGCTTCGGCGAACCGGCGCGTATCGCGACGCTCGGCGACGTGTCGTGGGCCGACGAGATTCCCGCGCTCGTCGAGCACGCCGGCGACGCGGGGAAAGGTCCGGCCCTCGTGCTCTTCAAACGCGCGAACGCCGTCATCGGCGACACGTATTTCACGGGCGGCGCACCGGGCCTGATCGGCTACCCGGTCTCGCGCGATGCGAAGCTCGGCCCGGCCGGCGACTGGGGCAGCCTGCCCGGTCTCTTCACGGAAACGATGCGGCTCGACCGCCTGCGGCAATGAGGCGGCGTCAGCGCAACCCGACGCGCAAGCCGAGCACTTGCCGCGCGATTGCGAGATAGCGGTCGGCGGTGTCCTGCAGCGTCAGCCCGGTAAGCGGGCGCACCGCGCGCGGCTGCTTCAAGGCTTCGGCGAGCGCGCGGCCGTACAGCTCGGCGTCGGTCGTATCGACGAGCCGCACGCACGGAAAACTGCACGCAAAGCTGAACGCGGGAATTTGGTTCGCGACGACCGGAATCCCCGAGGCCAAAGCCTCCAGAAAACCGACGCTGTGCGCCTCGAAACTCGACGGCATCGCAAACGCACTCGACGCGGACAGAATCTCGGCGACATTCGAACGCGGCCCGGCCACCTCGACGCGCGAACCGATCCCCAGCTCGTCGACGAGCGACACGACCTCCGCGTGGTAGCCGACGTCCTCGATCACGCCGCACAGCAAGAGATGCGCGCCGGGCTCGAAGTCGAGCACGCGCTTGAACGCGCGCACCGTATCGAGGTGGTTCTTCTCGCGGATGTAGCGGCCGATCTGCACGATCTGCTTGCTGTCGCTCGCGGGGCTGCGCGCCGGCGTGCGGCCCATGACGGAGGCAAAGCGCGACGTGTCGACGCCATTGGGCACGACGATCAGCGACGGATGCTCGCCGATCTCTTTCAGGTAGTCGTCGACGTTCTTCTGCGACACGCCGATGACCGCTTTCGCGCGCGACGACAGCAGCCGCTCGGCGCGCTGCAGCACGTTGGACTCCTTGAAGTCGTTCACGCCCGAATGCATGACCCAGACGATCGGCACGGAGAGCGGCAGCACGCGCACATAGAGCGCGGGAATGGTCGAGTGCGCGAAGATGATGTCCGGCTTGAACTGGCGAATCGCGCGATAGAGAAAAAGCAGCCTGCCGAGCCGCGAGCGGGTCCGGGCGGGAAACAAGCACGTGACCCCTTGCGCGGCAAGCTCGCGGCTGACGGGATCGAAGTCGCCATGTGGCGGCAGCAGCGACGCCAGACAGACACTGTGGCCGCTTCGCTGATGGCCGATCGCGATCCCTTTGGCAAGCATTTCCGCGCCGGACAGCCGCGGCGCAAGAACGAGCTGCAGAATTCGCATTACGAGTCCCCGGGGCCCTCCAACTTATCTCCTTCAAGCACGCGCAGTGCCAGTGCGAACCCGTCCGCTCGCACGGCACGCCGGTCAGCCAAGCAAGCAAGCCTGTTGTCGGCGTGAGCAGGTTCTCTAAGGTAACGCCACCTGCATAAAGGGCGCCCGCCATCTGATAGTACAAATCAGCCGCTCAGCCGCGGCGTGCCGCGCCGGTCATGATCAGGTCGCCGAATCGACACAATTTGCGTCGTCGCACCGTAAGAACGCGCACGGAAACGATGTTATTCCTGGGGACACCCCACGTTGCGCTGCGGCACGGCCGCGCTTTTGCGACAATGTCGACCTTTGCCGGCGCGAGGATGTGACGCGACGCAGGAACCGCTCGCGCGGCTGCCGGCCCTCGTTGTTCCCGTTTCGGCCTATTCAGCGCGGCTTTCGCCGGCCGCTTTTTGCGCATGCCTCATATTGATCTGATGTATTCGGTCTCCGGCCTCGGCGTCGGGTTTCTGGTCGGCCTGACCGGCGTCGGCGGCGGTTCGCTGATGACGCCGCTACTCGTGCTGCTGTTCGGCGTGCATCCGGCCACCGCGGTCGGCACCGATCTCTTGTACGCCGCCGCGACCAAGGCCACCGGCACCCTCGTGCACGGCCTCAAGGGCTCCGTGGACTGGCGCGTGACGGGACGCCTCGCCGCGGGCAGCGTGCCGGCCGCGGCCGTCACGCTGTGGATGCTGCATCGCTACGGCATGAACTCGCACGGCGCGACCACGCTGATTCAGACGGTGCTCGGCGTCGCGCTCCTGGTCACCTCGGTCGCGCTCATCTTCCGGCCGCAACTGGCCGCGTTCGCCGCGCGCCATGCGAGCGCGCCCGCCCCGCTGCGCACCGCGCTCCTCACCGCGCTCACGGGCGCGGTGCTCGGCGTGCTCGTGTCGCTGACGTCGGTCGGCGCGGGGGCGATCGGCGTGACCGTGCTGCTGCTGCTCTATCCGGCGCTGCCGACGTCGCGCATCGTCGGCTCCGATATCGCGCATGCGGTGCCGCTCACGCTGATCGCCGGGATGGGACATTGGCTGCTGGGATCGGTCGACTGGTCGCTGCTGCTGTCGCTTTTGGTCGGGTCGATGCCGGGGATTGCGATCGGCAGTCATCTGTCGGCGCGCGCCCCCGATGCGCTGCTGCGCAATCTGCTCGCGGCGACGTTGACGCTGATCGGGGTGAGGCTGGTGATCGGCTGAGGCGCGGGCTTATTTGTCTCGTGCTCAGGACGCCGAACCTGCATGCGTGACCTGGCGCGCCACCGCCAGGTAGCGCTCGGCCGAATCCTGCAGCGTGAGGCCGGTCAGCGTGCGTTCGGCGCGGCGCTGGCCGAGCGCCGTCACGAGCGCGCTTGCGTAGGCCGTCGTGTCGTCGGTGTCGAGCAGTTGCACGTTCGGAAAGTCCTTTGCGAACGCGAACGGCACAATCTCGCTGCCGACCACCGGAATCCCCGACGCCAGCGCTTCGAGAAACGCAATGCTGTGTCCTTCCGAGCGCGACGGCATCGCGAAGACGCTCGCGTCGAAGAGCACCTTCGACACATCGGCGCGCGGCCCATCGACGACGACGCGATCCGCGAGCCCGAGCTTGTTGACGAGGTCGATCACGGCCGCGTGGTACGCGGGATCTTCGACCACGCCGAACAGCAGGAGCCGCGCGTCCCTCACTTCGCGCACGACCCGGCCGAACGCATGCACCGTCTGCAACTGATTCTTGACCGACGTATAGCGTCCGATCTGCACGATCCGGGGCGCACGGATCACGTCGTTGCAGTCGGCCGGGTTTGCGAAGCGCGCCATGTCGACGCCGTTCGGAATCACCGTCATCAGCGGATGCCGGCCGACCGCGGCGATGTAGTCCTCGAGGTTCGCCTGGGAGACACCGATCACCGCGCGCGCCCGCGGCGACAGAACGCGCTCGACGCTGCGGAACAAGTGGCGCTCGAAATCGTTGGTCGCCGAATGCATCACGTAGACGATCGGCACGCCGATCGGCAACGCCCGCGCATAGAACGCGGGGATCGTTGCGTGCGCAAAGATCACGTCGGGCTTTTCGCGGCGAATCACGTGGTACAGATGCCAGAGCCTGCCGACCACCCCGTGATCTTTGCGCGGAAAGCGGCACGGCACGTCGTTTTCCTGCAGATCGCCGCGCAGCGATTGGAAGTCGTTGTGCTCGGGCGCGAGCGACGTGACGCATACGGGGTTGCCCTGCCGCCGCTGATGGATGGCAAGGTCCTTCGCGAGCACCTCGGCGCCGGACAAGCGCGGCGCGAGGACGAGGTGAAGAATCCGCATCACGACACCCTCACGGTCCGATAGAGCATCCACAGAGCGGCCGTGCCGAGGCCGGCCGTCATTCCCCACGCGATCCCCGTCACGCCCCAGTAGTGCGTGGCGGGCGGCACCACGGCGAACAGCACGATCACCTGCATCACCGACGCCTGCGTCGTCGCACGCGCATCGCCGACCGCGCGCAGGTACGAGACGAGCACGGCGATCAGCGCGCCGATCGCCATGTTGACGACAAAGATCTTGAAGAGCGGCACGGCCGACATCCATGCGGGCCCGAGCACGAGCGAGAAGAGCGGCGCGGCGAGCATGCGCAGCACGACCACGATCATCGCGAGCCCGGCGGCGGCAACGATCAGATAGAGCTTGAAGACGCGCGCGGCCGCGTGCGCGTCGTGCCGGTGCTGCGCGGAAAACGTCGGGAACAGGTACTGCGACATCGCGATCGCGGCATCGGCGAGCAGCATTTGCGCGAGACGCGACGACATTTGATAGGCGCCGAGTTGCGTCGGGCCGAGCAGCTTGCCGACGACGATCTTGTCGAACTGATTGAGCACTAGGTTCACGACGCTGCTCGCCCAGATCCAGCGGCTAAAGCCGATATAGTGGCCGATGCCCGACCACGAGAGCTTGAGCGGCGGACGCGGCTGCATCGTGGCCCACGTGAGCGTGCTCTTGATGCTCTCGCCGACCACCATGCCGATCAGCACCGAATACGCACCGGCCCCCGCGAACGCGAGCATGAGGCCGAAGCAGCAATCGGCGAACGCCGCCGAAATCTCCACGCCTGCGATGTGCTGGAAACGCCGCTCGCGCTGCACGACGAAGTAAGTCGGCGAGGCAATGCCGCGAATGAGCGGCAGCGCGGCAGCGAGCTGCAGCAACAGGAGCGAGCCGCCGAGATGGAACTGGCTCTGCATGAGCGGCGCCAAGGCGATGAGCAGCAGCCCGACGAACACGCCGCGCGCGGCGAGCGTCGTCCAGACGGCGCCGAGCTCGGCGCGCGAAGGCGTCTCGCGGCCTTGAATGACGGCTTGCGCCAGCCCGGTATCGGACAACGATTCGGCAATGGCGACCGCCAGCAGCGCGACGCTCACGCTGCCGATCGCGGCCGGCCCGAGAATCCGGCCGATGGCGAGAAACTTGACGGCCACGAGCCCGCGCACGATCACCTGCTGCAGCAGCACCCAGGTGGCGGCGCTCGCGCCGAAGCCCGCGTGCATTGAAAACGCCGGAAGCCTCACAGATCTCACTCAGTCCCCCGTCGCGTATTGACATCGAGTGCGTTGCATGGGGCCGGAGTAAGCGCTGAAGCGCTAACTCCGGCCGACAACGTTATTGAACATACGAAAACAGCCGGACGCTGGTCCTGCGAAGACGCACGCAATAAATTCGTCCGTCAGCCTCTCCGCCCGGCAATGATTGCAAAAGTAACCCGTCCGCTGCAGCTTTGAGCGCCATCTAGTAGGCAATATCCGCACGGCTGTTTGCGGGCGCACTGTCTTTTTTCGCCAGAAAAACGGCGAATTTGGCGGTTCGATCAGTGCCGGGAATGTTAGGGTCTAGCTATGCGCAGAACGTGTGCACGTTCTATGCATCGACAAACCCCGGTTTGACCCCAAGCCCGGCGCTTTGCACTGCAACATTGTCGATCGGAGCGAGCGCTTGAGTGCTGACTCCGATTCCATACAACGTCAGCTCCGCCCGGGCATTCACGTTGAAACGACGCGATGGCTCATGCGACTCAACCCGCGACATCACGCGAATTCGTGTTGATCGTCGAACCCAACTTCACCGGCCACCGGTGGCGCTACGCCGAATGGGCCGCGGATGCGTATACCGAAGCCGGCCACCCGTGCATCGTCGTCACCGAATCGAGCAACGAGGACCATCGCCTCGCACGCAAGATTCTTGCCGCGAACCGGCCCGACCTCGAAATCGCCTTCGTCGATCCGCCCGATCGCGACCGCGGCCTCGGGCTCGACCGCATCGGCTACGTGCGCTATCACCGCTATTTCCACCACGCGTACCGGATCCTGAGCCGCATTCATCCGCTCGCGCTCGTCGTCGTGCCTTACGTCGACTACTTTTTTTACGCCCTGCCGTTCCTCGGTTCGCCGTTCGGCAAGACCCCGTGGGTCGGCATTACGATGCGCGCGACGTTCCATCATCGCAAGGTCGGCGTGAAAGCGCCCGACAGGCCGCTCGTCAACTTGGTCAAGGCGCGGCTCTTCAAGCGCGCGGTGAGATCGGCGGGCATGCGCACGCTCCTGTCGATCGACCCGACCCTGCTTGAGTGGTGCGCGCACCGCGGCAAGCCCAAGCATGGCGCCGCGATCGAATACCTCGCCGACCCGTTTCCCGACGCGACCGCCGAAGACCCGCAGGTGGCGCGAGCGCGGCTCGGGCTCGCCCCGGGGCACTACCTCCTGGTGTACGGCGCGATCACCGAGCGCAAGGGCATACGCGAGCTTGTCGAGGCGCTGATGGCGATGGACGAAGCGCCGACCCTCATCGTCGCCGGCGAGCAGGACATGGAGATCCGCGAGTTTCTTCGGGAGAATGCGCCGCGTATGACCCCGACGCCGCTGATGCTCGATTCGTTCATCAGCAACGAAACGGAGTTCGATCTCTTCTCGGCATGCGACGCGGTGTGGCTCGGTTACAAGGGGCACTACGGAATGAGCGGCGTGCTCGTGCAGGCCTATCGTTTCGGCAAGCCGGTGATTGCGACGGCCGAGGGCCTGATCGGCTGGTTCTGCCAGACAGGCGAATTAGGCCCCGTGGTGCAGAACCTCGCGCCGGACACGATCGCGTCTGCAATCGAGGAAGTGCTGTTCTCGCGGCATCACGGGCGCAACCCGGGCCATTCTGCCCGCGAGCATCTGCTCGAAAGAAACACGCTCTCGCAGTTCAAGCTGACGCTGCAGCAGGCAGTCGGCTGGGCGCCGTGACGGCTTTGCATGGGGCCGGACTCAGTGCTGAAGCTCGTGTTCCTTCCCTAGACAGCGGAATTGCGCGGTGTGGGGCGCGGGCTCCGCGCTCAAACATTCGAATTTCATGGTGTGAGGCTCGCGCTCCAGCCTCAAACAGTCGAACGCCGAGGTCTGAGCTCGCGTTCCACGCTCAAAGCGTGGACAACTCCACGGTCTGAGGCCCGCGTTCCGCCCTCAATGAGTCGAACTCCGAGTCCAGCCTCAAACAGTCGAACGCCGAGGTCTGAGCTCGCGTTCCACGCTCAAAGCGTGGACAACTCCACGGTCTGAGGCCCGCGTTCCGCCCTCAATGAGTCGAACTCCGAGGTCGGAGGCTGACGTTCCGCCCTCAAAGCGTCGAAGTCGTCGATCTGAGGCTCGGACTTCGGCCCTCCAACAGTCGAATGCGCCCGTTTGAGGCTCGCGTTCCGCCTTCAAACATTCGAACTTCACGGTCGGGGGCTCGCGTTTCCATCTTCGGCGTTCGAGTTCGATGGTTTGTGGTTCGATTTCCAGCCTCAGACCCCACTTAACGCACAGCTTCACGAAGGCTGGCCGCCGACGCCGCTGACGGCCGGCACCTCCTCGACCTTTGGCGGATTCTGCGGCGCGCTTTCCGGTTCGGCCGCCGGCTTCGCCGCTTCCACGGCAAGCACTTGCTGCCGCGCCGGGAACATCTTGTTGCGCAAGAGCAGGAACGGGAACTCGACGGCGCGCGTCATCACATAGCCGACGACGATCGCAATCGCGGTCTGCCCGGAGAGCACGATCGCCCACGCGACGAGCGGCGGCACGCCGAGCGCGGCGGTCTTGTGGATCAGGATGTCGCCGGGCGCAAGCGCGATCGAATGCCAGAGGTAGATCCCGTACGAATACACGCCGATCCACGCGATCGCGCGGAACACGAGCGATCGGCGGATCTTGGCCGAGTACTCGAGCATGAACACGATCAGCGCGACGTAGCCGATCGCCTGAATCGTGTAGCCGATGCTTTCGTCGATCGCGAAGTGCTTGGTCGCGAGCGCGAGCCACGCTACGAGCATCGCCAGGAGCGCGAGCAACACGCCCTTGCGCTGCGCGAAACGCCGGTAGGCCTCGGGCTTCATCCAGTAGACCACGGCGAGGATCACGCCCGCGAGCAGGCTATCGATGCGGTATTGCGTGTAGTAGAAGGCCGCATCGAGATTGCCCTCTGCGACGGCCACGCAGCGCGCGATCAACACCGCCACGCAGATCGTGCCGAGCACGCCGAGGATCGTGTTCGCTCGCACGCGCCAGTGCGCGAACAGCAGCAGCAAGGCCGGCAGGAACAGGTAAAAGTGCTCTTCGACCGCGAGGCTCCACGTCTGGTCAAGCGACGTGCCGAAGTAATTCTGCATGTGCGTCAGGTTTTGCCACAGGAAGGTGCTGGCCGGGTGACGCCTCACGAGCACGTGAAAGAGGATCAGCACGTAGTACGCAGGCCAGATCTTGAAGATCCGCCGCACGATGAAGCGGCGCGCGTCGACGCGGCCCGTCTGGGCGTATTGGCGCAACAGCAGCCCGCCGACGAGAAAGCCGCTCAGCGTGAAGAACAGATTCACGCCTTCGCGGCCGTAGTTCTTCAGCGGATATTCGATGACCGGGATGAACCAGTAGCCGGTATCGATCGTATGGAAGTGATAGCCCATCACGGCAATGATGGCAATGCCGCGTATGAAGTCCAGCTCGATCGTCCGATCGCGCACGATCGCTTTCGGGCCCCCGAACAAATTCATTCGCCTTCCCCCTTCGGGATTGCGTGCTTCGCTTGATCCCATTGTTTAAACATCCCCTGCATTCGCATCTTCGTTCGGCCAGTCCGCCTTCGTCCGCCAACATCACGGCAGGTGCCGACATTCAGCGCACATTTAGCAATGCGCGTGCCTGCATGGGTGGGAAAAGCATCTGTCGCAGGACGCCGAATCGTAGTCGTTTCACGCCGCGCCGGGCTGGAACGCTACGTGCTCGCGTTATAGTCGGTTGATAACATCGCGCGTCAAGGCGCCTTCAAAATCACAGGGAGAGGACCGGCTTCTATGGGAGACACCACGTACCGGCACGCGTTTGCCGGAAAGCCCCCCGTTGAACGAGAACCTGCCATGCGCAATAGTTACGCGAACCTCTGGATATGGCTGTTCATATGTCCGCTCGCGATGGACTACAAGGCAGTCGACGATCAATCGAGTCACCTCGCGCAAGTCCTCCTGGCGTTGCCGACGCTCGGCGCGGGCCTCGCGCTCTGGCTGATCGCGCCGCGCTTCGCGGTCAAGTCGAAGCTGCGCGCGTTAGTCACGTTCTCGCTGATCTTGTGCGTGCCTGCGAGCCTGATCACGGAACTGATCCAGGAGAACGATTTCGGCAACTACCTGCGCGTGCAGCTGCCGTTCGCGCTTTTCATGCTCGGCTATCTCGCGTGCTGCCGCCCGTGGCAGGACTCGCGCATCGAGCAGATCGAAAAGTCCATGTTCTGGGCGAACGTCATCTGCCTCGTCTTCACGTTCGTCTACGGGATGGCCACCGGCGGCGGGCTCGAGGACGTGCGCTACCGGATCGTGTCGCCGACGTTTCTCGCGCTGCAAGCGGTGCTGCTGCACGAGTTCGTCATCGCCAAGCGCTTCACGCCGTTTACGCTCGCGCTCTTCATGGGGACCATCGTCGTCGAATTGCTGAGCGTCACGCGCAGTCTCTTGATCGGCACCGCGCTCTTGTTCGCGCTCGCCACCTGGATGAGCGCGCCGTCCCCGCGCTATCTCATGCGCGCAGCGATGCGCGCGCTCGCCACCGGCATCGTCATCGCCGGGATGGCGTTCGCGGGGATGCAGCTGTTTCCCGGCGTCGGCGCGCACTGGACGCAGCGGATCCTCTTCGCGTCGGAAGACACGAAGACCGGCAAGGACCCGACCACGATCACCCGCCTCGCCGAGATGCAAGATCAGTACGACCAGACGATGCAGTCGCCGACGACCATCCTCACCGGCGTCGGCTACGGGCACATGTATCACTACTCGCCGAAGTTCCTGCCCGACCTCGCCGGCCAAATCAGCAAGAAAGACTTCTACGCGATCCATGACTGGGCGGCCGGACACAACTTCTGGGTCTATCAGTTCTTCGCGGGCGGCCTGCTGTTCGGCATTGCGATGCCGCTCGCCGTGCTGTACGCGCTTTACAAGTGCACCGCGACCTACCGGCGCTGGCGCGCAACCGCGCCGGCCGCCCCCTACCTGCCCGTGCTCGGGCGCGCGATCCTCGTGACCGCGGCGCTGCCGGCGACGTCGATCGGCGGCAATCCGCTCGGCCCGCGTTTTTCCGGCCTCGTGTTCGGCGTCTCGCTCGGGCTGATGGTCGCGATGACCATCCAATTGAAGCGCCTCGCGGCCACGCATCCGCACCGCGCGTCGCGCTCGGAGGGGCGGCGCAAACCCCAGCCGCGGCGCGAGCCGCACTTCGCGCCGACGCGCGAAACCACCGCCGGCACGCAAGGGCGGCTCGAACGCGTCGAGCGTATCGGCGAGCGCACCGAACCCACCGTATGACGGTATGAACGCCGCGTGCCGCGCCGTGCGGCACGCGCCACTCAGACGGACAACCGACACGAAGCGTACGCCGATGAAAATCCTGCACTTGCTTGCGACGCTCGATCCGAAAGCCGGCGGCCCGACGGAAGGCGTGCGGCAAAGCGGCCTCGAACTCGCCGCGATGGGGCATCAGGTCGAAGCCGCGTCGCTCGACGCGCCCGATGCGCCGTTCGTCGCGGACTTCCCGTTGCCCGTTACCGCCCTGGGCCCCGCCAACGGCAGCTACGGCTACACGCCGCGTCTCGTGCCTTGGCTGCGCGAAGAAGCACGACGCTTCGACGCCGTGATCGTCAACGGCCTCTGGCAATACCAGAGCTACGGCGCGTGGAAGGCGCTGCACGACCTCGATGTGCGCTACTACGTGTTTCCGCACGGCATGCTCGACCCGTGGTTCAAGCGCACGTATCCGCTCAAGCATCTGAAGAAATGGCTGTATTGGCCGTGGGCCGAATATCGCGTGCTGCGCGATGCGCGCGCCGTGCTCTTTACGGCCGAAGAGGAACGCATTCTCGCGCGGCAATCGTTCTGGCTCTATCGCGCCAACGAGCGCGTGGTCTCGTTCGGCACCGCGTCGCCGCCCACCGACGCCGCGCGCCTGCGCGAGCGCTTCTTGGCCGCGTATCCGGCGCTCAGGCAGCGCCGCTTGCTGCTGTTCCTCGGACGAATCCACCCGAAGAAAGGCTGCGATCTCCTGATCCGGGCGTTCGCGAAGACCGCCGCGCTCGATTCCGGCGCGCACCTCGTCATCGCCGGTCCGGACAGCGTCGGCTGGAGCGCCGCGCTCAAAGCGCTCGCCGATGAACTCGGCATCGCCTCGCGCATCAGCTGGCCGGGCATGCTGCAGGGCGAGTTGAAATGGGGGGCGTTCCACGCGAGCGACGCGTTTCTGCTGCCGTCGCATCAGGAGAACTTCGGCATCGCGGTCGCCGAAGCGCTCGGATGCTCAGTGCCGGTGCTGATCTCCGACAAGGTCAACATCTGGCGCGAAGTCGCCGAGGACGGTGCCGGGCTCGTCGCGGCGGATACGGTCGAAGGCACCGAGGAAACGCTGCGCTGCTGGCTGTCGCTCGATGCCGCCGCGCGCGAGACGATGCGCGCGCAGGCCGCGGCGACGTTCAAGACGCGCTTCACGGTGCAAGCGATGTCGCGCGATCTGATCGACGTGCTGCAAGCGGACGCGGCCGGGTGGCCTGCTGCCGATGCCGCGCCGCTTGCCGCCGTTTCCGCTTCGAAGCCCTGACTGACGAATCCGGACACTATTTCTTGACGGCCTGCGCACTCGCGTGCGCGAGCGACGCCGCCGCGAACGGCAGCGTCTCTACCGCTTTCGATTCCGGCGTACGGCACTCGCCGCCGAGCACGCCGGGGGTCGTGACGACCGCCTCCGGGCTGCCGAGCGTCTGCGCGAGATGCCCCGCCAGGCGCAGCGCGAGCGCGGTGATGGTGATCGTCGGAAAGTTGGCGCCGACCGTCGGAAACACCGAACTGCCCGCGATATGCAGGTTGCTGATGCCGTGCACCTTGCAATTGCGGTCGACGACGCCCTCCTTCGGCGAATCGTGCATCCGCGTGGTCCCCATGTGATGCCACGTGCCTTCGAGCGCTTCGGGCCAGGCGCGGCCCTGCAGCGGGGCGTCGAGCGTCACCTCGGCGACGCCGCCCGCGCGCAGCGCGTCGGCGACCAGCGCGAACGTGCGATCGAAAGTGCGCTGCACCGATTCGTCGAGCCGCCAGTCGACTTTCACGCGCGGCATGCCGAGACGGTCGCGCAGCGCCGACAACGTCACGCGGCTGTCGCGGTTCGGCGCGGCTTCGACGATCGCCTGCATCTTGACGTCGGTGATGAGCGGGCGCGGCTGCAACAGGCGCGTCAAGCCGAAGCCGACCGTATCGACCGGGTGTGCGGCCATCGTCGCGAGATCGTCGCGCAGCTTCCAGCCCGGCTGATCCTTGCGCAGGAGCGCCTGCTTGCAGCGGATCAGCGCTTCGGCGCCGGCGCTGCCTTCGCCGTAGAAGAGCGAGTAGAACCACACGCGCGAGTTGAGCAGACGCTCGCGCTCGAGCACCTCGTGCGTGAGCGCGAACTGCGACGAGATGAACGTGCCGTGTGCGGACACGGCAGCGTTTTGATAGTGATACTTGATGTCGTAGAGCTTGTTGCGCGCCCACGCTTTGGTAAAGCGCACGCTGCCCGACATGAGCCGCGGATGGTCCATGAAGAAACGGCCCACGACGTCGTTGCCGTTGCCGAGCCCCGCCGCCTGCACCTGGTTCGATGCAAGCAGAAGCCGCGCATTCTCGATGCCGCCTGTTGCGAGCACGAAGTGCTTCGCCGTCACCGTCATATGACGGCCGGAGAGCGTGGCGACCTGGATGCGCGTGACCGTCTTCGCGTCGCGGTCGGTATCGATATGCACCGCGTTCGCGTTCAGGAACACGCGCACGTGGGTCGAGCGCTCCAGATCCTCCCGGTAGAGCTTGCCGAAACGCGCAGGGGGGCTGAACTGCGAAATGGTGTCGCGCACGTCGCCCGTGACGAGCGGCACGCGCCGCACGTCGGCGCGGCCGATCTTGCCTTCCCAATAGGCCGGATCGAAATTGTTCGGGCCGAGTTTCAGAAGGCCGTGCGTGCGCACGTAGTACGGCGCGAGCTCGTCGAGACCGAATGGCCAGCCGCTATGCGCGACCCAGTCGCGCTTGTCGAAGTCCCATGGGTCGAGGGGCCGGCACCAGCCGCCCCAGCAATTGCTGCTGCCGCCCAAATAGCGGCTGCGGCTGCCGTCGGCGAACGAGTACGGCAAGCCGACGTTCTCGCCGCGGTAGAGGTCGCGGGTGTCGTCGTCTGCCTTGTAGCCGCCGCTTTCGAGCAAGCACGTGTCGATGCCGAGGCGACCCATTTCCAGCGCGAGCGTGATGCCGGCCACACCTGCCCCGATGATGCAGACCGTGGTTTCGACTTCTATGCCTTCCTCGACACCTCGTGTATCAATGAACATATCCCCAGGCTCCCGTCTTTCTTGCGGCGTTCTTTCCGTATCCCTGCAAACGCTTGTATGCCATCTTCGAACGCCGGTCGCGTCGTCGCCCGCCAACATCCCGGCGACGCCAGCCAAGCAAGGAGGGTTCCCGTGCGGCAGCGCACATCCGGCAAAAGCGTGGTATGGGCGCGGTAAACCATGTGACAGCCCGGCGCAAGTCCTGTGGGACGTGTGTGACGTGGTGCCGGGCTAAACGTCAATAGAACGTTTTCGGGGGGTAATTTATTCAAGGGGACGCATACGACCGCAACTGTTGCAATCGGCCCACACTAATCGAATTGACGCAATTGCGCGGATTCAGGAGCTAACGCCCAGGCTTGATTGCGATCGGGCCAGGCGCTGCTTATCGACGCCGCAGTCGCCGGCCTCTTTCTTTGTTATCGATCGAAGCGCACGATCGGGCAAACCAGCGCCTCGTCGCCCTGCCGGTAGCGCTCAGGCGAGCGATACCACGATGCTGTCCAGTAGTCGGGATAGTCGTGCAGGTACTCCAACATCAACATGCTGTATCGGCACCATTTGCCGGTCTTGGTCAAACGATAAGCCACATGCCGGTCTTTCCCGTCGTCAGTTTTACTCAGCAGTTCGTAGCCGGATCTGCAGTGTCCGAAAGGCGTTTGCCACTCGACGGCTTTATTCGTCACGATCAGCGTTCCCTGGCAACGGTCGCCAGCGCCGACTTCGAATTGCCCATTGAACAGAACGCCGCCCGCGGCTTGTGCGCATAGCAACCAGCCGCCGGCCAGCTTGAGCGCGTGTAACATGGCAATGGTCGTTTTCTGCTGTAGCCTGCGATGCCGCTGAGGTGACGATTGAATTCGTTCACGGCCAACTGGATCTCGCAGTCGTGAATATCCCACGACGCATCATCTGCGGCGCGATCAATACCATCGCGCCAAATGTCGAGCTTGCTCCTGACGCCATGCTTTTCCGGCATGAAATTCCCCTGATTGAGAGTACTAATTATTCGCAGGGGGCAAGCATACGGTAAAAATTAGGCCTGTTCATCTACCTCGCGATCAGCATAATTGATCCAAGGCCGGACACAGCTACGCAAAAACCTCGACAAAGAAAGCAAGCGGCGGCATTACCCCTCGAACCGCTTCCGTATGAACCGGCACGGATTCCCCCCGTACACCCCTTCCGGCGCAAGCGACCGATGCACGACCGACAGCGGCGTAACCACTGCCGAGCGCCCGATCGTCACGCCCATCTGCACGACGCACTTCGAGGTGATCCAGACCCCGTCTTCGATCACGATCGGCTCGACGTGCAGATCCATCGTCGTCGTCATGTCGTGTGAACCGGCGCTCAGAAACGTGCCTTGTGAAATGCAGACGTCGGAGCCGATGCGGATCAGCGCCTGGTTGTAGATCCAGACGTCGACGCCGAACCAGCAGCGATCGCCGACTTCGAGATTCCACGGCGCCTTCACCCGCAACGGATGCGCAAACCGGCAGCCGGCGCCGATCTTCGCGCCGAACAGCCGCAACAGCGCGACGCGCAGCGCGGTACTCGGCACGAGCTTGTTGTTGATGATGCAGGCTTCGACGAAGAACCAGACGGCCTCGATCAGAAAGCCGCGCTTCGCGACATAGTTGCCTTTTCCCGCAAGGCTCAGATCGATGACCTTCGCGGCCTGGCCGCGCCCGGCATCCGGCCCGGGACGCGCGTGCCCCGGGCTCTCGTGCTGCGCACCGGTTTCTCCGTGTTCGATGGTTCGCTCCATTTGCACACCCCCCAGGAACGTTTCTGGCTCGCTCGAGAAGACATACGGTTGTCTTCGCAGTGGCAGAACTGAATGTAGGTGGACAACGCGTCGATTATGGTTCGGCACCTCTCACAACGTCTGCGGCCTCGCCGTCAATGGCCGCATGAGCAAGACTTTTGGCGGCTATGGGCGGCTCGATTGCGGGAGCATGGCTGAGTGCATGGCACACGGGAGGCAACATGAACCACCCCCCAGCGGGAGGCATCAGATGACGATTGATTTCCGGCGCACACGCGTCGCGCTGCTGCTTGCGCTGACGCCGCTCGTGCTGGCGGTCAGCGCGCCTGCGCTGGCACAGCAGAACGCTGCGCAGGCCGGCAATGCGGGCAACGCCAACGCTGCCGCAGCACGCCCGGACGACAACGAAGCGCTCGGCCCGACCGAACAGGACCACGGCGCTGCGATGGACACCGACGCCGCCCGCATGCTCGGCGCCGCGCATCAAGACAACCTGCTAGGCGCACCCGCGCCTTACGGCGACCCGTACCGCTCGCAATTCGAAAACGATTCGAACGGCACGCGGCAGAGCGACTTGATCAACTCCGAAAGCGTGCCGATCAGCGGCGCAGGCGGCAAGGGCAAGCCAGGCGCGGGCGATCCGCCCGCCGTGAAACCGGTGCCGAAGGAAGCGCAGGGCGCGGCCCGCACGCCGAACAACGCAGCGAAGTCGGTGTATCGAGGCTCGGCCGACCCGGTCAACCCCGAAAAACAGCCGCAGATTTACCGCTCGCCGTGGTGATCAGCCGCGCGTCGAGCCGCCCCAGCACGGCGGCCGGCGCGAGCGTCTCTTCGGCGAAGCGGCGCGCCGCGGCGCCCAGCCTGACGCGCCGCAGCGGATCGTCGGCAAGCCCCGTAATCGCCCCTGCCAGCGCCTCGACGTTCTCCGGCGGCACCACTACCCCCCTCGGCGCCACGGCGGCATAGAGCTCGGTTTCCGGCCGCGCCATCGCGATGATCGCGCCGCCGCTTGCGAGCATGCCGGTCAGCTTCGACGGCATCACGAGATCGGCCGCGTCGCCGCGCTGCGGCAACACGTGGATGTCCGCGAGATTGAGCAGTTCATTGAGGCGCTCGGCCGGTTGCAGCGCGATGAACCGGCAGTTCGGCAGCCCATTGCAACGCTTCATCAGTTCGGCCTTCGTCGCGCCGTCGCCGCAGAACACGAAGCTGATGTCGGTCCGCTCGACAAGACGCGCCGCGGCCGCGGCCAGGAACTCGATGCCCTGCTTCGCGCCCATGTTCCCGGAATACAGCACGACCTTGTTGCCGGCCGGAATATCGAGCTCTTGCCGATAGCCGCTTGCGCGGCCGAGCGGATAAATCACTTTCGTATCGACCCAGTTCGGCAACGAAAACGTCTTGTCGGCGTCGACGCCGAGGCGCTGCGCACGCTCGACCATCCGGTTCGAGATCGACGACACCACATCGAAGCGGCGCATCAGCGCGCGCTCGACCGCACGCGCGATGCGAGCCGCCTTCGCGCCTTTGAGCAAGCCGAGATTGAACGCGGCGTCGACTTCGAAATCCTGGATGTGGAGCCAGCTCTTCGCACCGGTCAGGCGGGCGAGCGCCGCGGCAGCCGGCGCGCACATCAGCGCCGGCGCGATCGTCATCACCACGTCCGGGCACCAGAACGCCTGGCGCAACAGCAGCGGCAGGGAGGAGAGCGCAAACGACGCCAGATGCATCATGCGCGTCGCGCCGCTCGGCTGCGCCGGAACCCACAGCGGCGCGCGCCAGACATGCACGCCGCGCACGACTTCGCAGCGATAGCGCAACGGCGAATAATCTTGCGCGACGCGCCACTCGGGGTAGTAAGGCGGCGCGCACACGACGCGCACGTCATGGCCCAGCAGCACCAGCGCCTCGGCCATCTCGGCGGTGTATTTGCCGATTCCCGTGAGTTCTGGCGCGTAGTTCAACCCGTAAATCAGGATCTTCATCGTCGTCGACGGTGCTTGCCTCAATCCACGAGCATCATCGCGCAGCCGCGTGCGATGTTCGCCGCCGCCGACGGCGGGTCGAAGCGCTGGATGACCGACATGCAGCGCTTCGCCGTGCCGCTCGCATCGACGAACGCCTCGGTCGCCTTCAAGAGCGTGCGCTGCAAGCCGGCGATGTCGCCCGCGGTGAACGCGTAGCCGCTCTCGCCTTCGACGACCAGTTCGGGCACGCAGCCGCAGCTCTCGCTGACCACCGCCGGGCAGCCATGGCTCAACGCCTCGTTCACGACGAGTCCCCACGGCTCGCTGTAGCTCGGCAGCACGAGGCAGGTCGCGCCGTAATACTCGCGCGACAGCGGCTCGTCCTGCAGGCTGCCCACGAAATACACGACCTCTTCGAGGCCGAGGCCGGTCACTTTCGCCCGCAGGGCATCGCCCATCGGTCCCGTGCCGACGATGCGCAGCGTCGCTCCAGGCAGCCGGGCGCGAATGCCGGCGAACGCATCGAGCAGCGTGCCGATGCCCTTCTCTTCCGAGAGCCGGCCGACGTACAGAAACACCGGCTTATGGTCGCTGCGATAGTGCACGCGCTCTTCGAGCGCACGCTCGGGCGAGAACGAGCGCGGCATCGCGGCGGCCTGGCACGGAATGAAGATCTTCTCCTTCTTCGCGCCGAGCGACATCAGGTAGTCGCGGCTGCGCTCGCCAAAACCGAAGTAGCCGTCGCACAGCGCGAAGAACACGCGCTTCGGAATCGACGTCATGAGCTTGCGCGGCCGGTCGCGGCCCGTCGAATCGCAGAACACCGCGCGGCGCTTGCCGGTCACGATGCAAGCCGCGAGCATCGCCCAGTACTCGGGCCGGTGATAGCCCGGCAGCACGATGAGATCGGACTTCGCCCTGAGCACCTCCCACGTGAGGCGCGTGATCAACTTCCAGGTGGGCACGTCTTCGTAGCAACCGTCGAAGAGCTTTTGCATCGGATAGCGGTGGTACGAATAATCGACGTCGGAAAAGCCTATCCGGTAGATTTCGGTATCGGCGATCTGCACCATCGAGTACTTGATCGCACCCGAGGCAGAGATGTTGTGCAAAGCCGAAAACACGACCCCCTTGTGACGCGACCACACGACGTTGTGAAAAATCGTGACCGAAGCTGTCATATCCGTTCATCCCTTATGTGTGTCGGTACAACCTTATGCATGCGCAGGCTGGCGGATTGGTTGCGCGCCGTAGCCCGCCGCAAATTCCTGATACGTTTGCCGGATCCCGTCCTCGAGTCCGATCTGAGCGCACCATCCCATTTCCGTCAGCCGCGACACGTCGAGCAGTTTTTGCGGCGTGCCGTCCGGCTTGCCCGTATCGAAGACGAGTTCGCCGCGATAGCCCACGATGCGCTGAATGCATTCGGCGAGCTCGCGTATCGACAGATCCACGCCCACGCCGACGTTGAAAAGCCCCTCCGTCACGTCGCGCTCGAGAATGAAGCGCGTCGCGGCCGCGAGGTCGTCCACGTGCAGAAACTCGCGGCGCGGCGTGCCGGTGCCCCACACCGTGAGCGTCTCGTCGCGGTTCAGCTTCGCCTCGTGGGCCTTCCTGATCAGCGCCGGCAGCACGTGGCTGCTCTTCAAGTCGTAGTTGTCGTTCGGGCCGTAGAGGTTGGTCGGCATCAGCGCGACGTACTTCGTGCCGTACTGCCGGTTGTACGACTCGCAGAGCTTCAGGCCCGCGATCTTGGCGATCGCATACGCGTCGTTGGTCGGCTCGAGCGCGGACGTCAGCAGGTACTCCTCGCGAATCGGCTGCGGACAGGCCTTCGGATAGATGCACGAAGAGCCGAAAAACACGAGCCGCTGCACGCCCGCGCGATACGCCGCGTGGATCACGTTGGTTTCGATCGCGAGGTTCTCGTAGATGAACGAAGCGGGCTGCGACGCGTTCGCGAAGATGCCGCCGACGCGCGCCGCGGCGAGCAGCACCACGTCGACCTTCGCTTCGTCGAAAAAGCGCTCCACGGCGGCCTGATTCGTGAGGTCGAGCTCCGCGTGCGTGCGCGTCACGAGGTTGCGATAGCCGTGCGCCGCGAGCTGGCGCACGAGCGCGGAGCCCACCATGCCGCGATGGCCCGCTACATAGATGCGTGCGTTCGTGTCCATGGCGCTCACTCGTGATGTTCGAGCGCCGTGAAGCCGGCGAGCGTCACGAGCGCGTCGCGCCGTGCGATCTGATAATCGGAGCGCACCATCTCCTTGACGAGCGAGATGAACGGCGTGCGCGGCTGCCAGCCGAGCTTCGCATGCGCCTTCGACGGGTCGCCGAGCAGCGTCTCGACTTCGGTCGGGCGGAAGTAGCGCGGATCGACGCGCACGATCACCTGGCCCGGCATCAGGCGCGTGTCGCGGCTTTCCACCTTCTCGACGATGCCCACTTCGTCGACGCCGCTGCCTTCGAAGCGAATCGTCACACCCAGTTCCGCCGCGGCGTACTGCACGAACTCGCGCACGCTGTACTGCACGCCCGTGGCGATCACGTAGTCCTCGGGCTTCTCCTGCTGAAGCATCAGCCATTGCATCTCGACGTAATCGCGCGCATGTCCCCAGTCGCGCAGCGCGGACAGGTTGCCGAGGTACAGCTCGTCTTGCAGGCCCACCGCCATGCGAGCGACCGCACGCGTGATCTTGCGCGTGACGAAGGTCTCCCCGCGCACGGGCGATTCGTGATTGAACAAGATGCCGTTGCACGCGTAGATCCCATAGGCCTCGCGATAGTTGACGGTCATCCAGTACGCGAAGAGCTTCGCGACCGCATACGGGCTTCGCGGATAGAACGGCGTCGTCTCGCGCTGCGGCACTTCCTGCACGAGACCGTACAGCTCGGAGGTCGACGCCTGATAGAAGCGCGTCTTCTTCTCCAGGCCGAGAATGCGGATCGACTCGAGGATGCGCAGCGCGCCGAGACCGTCGGCATTGGCCGTGTACTCGGGCTCCTCGAACGATACCGCCACATGGCTTTGCGCGGCGAGGTTGTAGATCTCGTCGGGCTCGACGCGCTGGACGATGCGCAGCATGCTCGTCGAGTCGGTCATGTCGCCATGATGCAAAAAGAGCCGCCGGTCGGGCTCGTGCGGATCGCGATACAGGTGATCGATCCGGTCGGTGTTGAAAAGAGACGTGCGACGCTTGATGCCGTGCACTTCGTAGCCCTTGTCCAAGAGCAGTTCGGCGAGATACGAGCCGTCCTGCCCCGTAATGCCGGTGATCAAAGCGACCTTTCGATCCATCGTTCTTTCCCCCAAGGTAAGCCGATAGCCGGGTGCGGGTTGCGCCGCCCGCAGCCTCGGCGTCGTCAATTACGTCCCATACGTCCTATACGTCCTGCTCATCCATTACTCGGAGATGCTGTCGTAGCCGTAGTAGCCGCCGCGATACGCGCCGCCGATCAGCGGCGTCGCTTGCGGCACGTCGGTCAACAGCACGCCCTTCAAGTTCACGCCGCCCGTCTGCAGGCGCTTCACCGTTTCGCTGATCTCGCCGATCGGGTGACGGCCGTAGCGCACCGCGAGCAGCGTCGTGCCCGCGTACTTGCCGATCACCGTCGAGTCCGTCACCGCGAGCACCGGCGGCGTATCGATGATCACGAGGTCGTACTTGCGCGAGAGGTCGTCGAGCATCTCGCGGAAGCGGTCGCTCATCAGCAGTTCGGACGGATGCGTCGGCAGCGCCCCCTTGGCGAGCACGTCGAGGCCCGGCAGCACGTCGTGCTGGATCACCGGCCCCGCATCGCCGCCGCGCAGCACGTCGGAAAGCCCCGGCTGATGGCGCACGCCGAAGTGCGAGTGCACTTCGCCGCGCCGCATGTCGCCGTCGATCACGAGCACGCGCTTGCCCGCCGACGCGACGAGCGCGGCGAGATTGACCGACAGGAACGACTTGCCGGCGTCGGGACGCGAGCCCGTCACCATCACGACGTTGTTGCGCGCATGGTCGAGCGAGAGCTGCAGCGAGGTGCGCAGGCTGCGCACGCCTTCCACCGCGACGTCCTGCGGCGCCTGCGCCGCGAGCACGTGCAGGCCCTGGCGGCGCATCATCACGTTCTGCTGCAGGCGCAGTTGCTGGCCGCTCCTCGGCACGACCCCGAACACCGGCACGCCGATCGCGCTTTCGATCTCGTCCGGACGCTCGACGCCGCCGTAGAGCGACTTGCGGACGAACGCCACCACGATGCCGACGAACAGGCCCGTGCCGAGACTGAAGATCACGACCATGAAGCGCCTCGGCCACACCGGCTGATCGGGAGCTTCGGCGAAGTCGACGACGCGCACGTTGCCCACTTGCCCCGCCTTCACGATGCGCAGCTGCTGCGCGCTGTTGAGCAGGTTCGTGTAGAGCTCGGTATCGACGCGCACGTCACGCAACAAACGCAGCGCGGTCTGTTCGGTATCGGGCAGCGTCGCGACGTTCTTCGTCATCTGGCCTTGCGCGCTTTGCAGCTCGGCGATCTGCGCATCGAGCGCCGCGACCGCCGGGTGACTCGCCGTGAAGCGTTGCGACAGGTCCGCGCGCTGCTGCTGGAGGTCGACGAGCTTGGTCTTGTTGGCGACGATCTGCTGCAGGAGCAGACGGCTTTCTTCGGAGAGGTCGACCGTGCCGTGGTTGTTACGGAACGTGTTGTAGCGCTGCTCCGCGTTGTCGAGCTCCTTGCGCAGTTGCGGCAGCTGCTGATCGAGGAACGCGAGCGTGTGCTCGGCTTCGGCCGAGCGCCGGTCGACGTCCTGCTGGATGAACTGGCGGGCGACGTTGTTGACGATGTTCGCGGTGAGCCTCGGATCGCGGCCATCGAGGCTCACGCTGATGATGCCCGACTGCAGCGTCATCTCCTGCACGAGCATCGACTTTTGCAGCCGCTGGACCGTATCGAGCGTGGAGGCCCGCTGCAATTCGAACTGCGTGCCCGGGCGGCCGGAGATCTGGTCGATATGCACCGTCACCGGCCCGGCGGAGGTCATGCCGGTCACGTCCTGGCCGACCTTGCCGCTCGCGATCGCGATGCCGTCGGGGTTGTTCAGCGTAAAGGCGCCGTTCGGCCCCGACGTCACCGTGAACGTCTTGCCGTACATGTCGCCAGGCGTATCGAAGCGCGACACGGCGATCGTCTCGTTGCCCCACGCGTAGCCCGCGAGGTTCATGAACGGCGGCAGCGTGAAGCCCCACCTGCCGTTCACGAGATTGCCGACGAACCCGCCCACCACGGGCAGATACTTCGGCGACGCCGAGATGTCGAGATGGAGCCGCTTCACCGTTTCCTCGGTGACGAGCCGCGACTTCAGCAGCTCGATTTCCGCGGCCGTCGTCGCCTTCGTCGCGAACATGCCGGCAAGCGGCTCGATCTGCTGCCGGTTGTTGTTATTGTTGTTGTCGTTGCCCGCGTCCTCGACCTGGATCATCACGTCCGCGCGGTACACCGCCGGCGCAAGGAACGCGTAGGCGAGCCCCAGCGTCAGCACCGCGAGCGTGATGAACAGGATCGTGCGCCAGCTCGTCACGATTGCCGCCAGGTAGTCGGCAAGTCGTAGCTCGTCGCCGGCCGCCACGTCCGTGTAGCGGTTGTCGAAGTTCATTGCCATGTCAGTCACTCACTCCAGTCTCGTCACGTCATGCGCGCCGTTGCGCTCACTTCGTCACGATGGCCGCGGTCAACCCTGCGTTGATCGCAGGCAGGAACAGGTTCAGCACGCGGTTGAATTTGACGAGCGCGCCGTTGTCGACGTAGACGACATCCTTCGGCTGCAGATAGAACTGGTTCGCGAGCACCATCGAAACCGGCGAAGTCGCGTCCAGGTGATAGATCTGCGGGTTCTCGCCGGTCGAATCGCGAATCACGAACAGCTGCTTCGCCTCCGCCGTATTCGGGTTCAGGCTGCCGGCCTGCGACAGCGCTTCGGCAAGCGTCAGCGTGCCGTTGCGCATCGGCATGATGGTGGCCGGCTTGTTCACTTCGCCCATCAGGTAGACGCCGTGCTCGTCGCGCGAGCTCACCCGCACGAGGTCGCCGCTCTTCAGCACGACGTCGTTCGGGCTATGACCGGTGCGGATCAACTCGGCGACGTTGATCGGATACGTCTTGTCGCCGCGCACCAGCTCCACCTGGCTCTGGTCGGCATTGGCCGTATAGCCGCCCGCGCGGCCGACCGCCTGCGTGAGCGTCATCGGAATGTCGTTCATCGTGAGCGAGCCGGGCAGACGCACTTCGCCGTCCACATAAACCGTGCCCGAGCGGAACGACGCCACGCGCACCGTCACTTCCGGGCTCTTGTAAACCTTGCTGATGCGCGAGACGATCACGTGCCGGATCTGCTCGACGTTCTGCCCGGCCACGTGCACCGAGCCCGCGTACGGGAACTGGATGTTGCCTTGCTCGTCGACGAGAAAGCCCGCCACTGCATCGCTCGTTGCCGTCGACTGGTTCGGCTGCCCGAGCGCCGCCGCCAGCTCGGGGTGATCCCAGACGGTGATCTGCAGCACGTCGCCCGGGCCGATCTGGTAAGGGCCTGCCTTGCCGAACAGGCTCTGCGTTTCCGTGGAGACTTGCTGCATCGACGAGGCCTTCATCTGATGGATCAAATTGAGATTGATGTCGGTGATCGGCACCGGCACGCCCTGCTCCTTCTCCGCGCTGTATTCGCCGCCGCTTTGCGCGACCGTGGGCGGCGTGATCATCCGCTGCCCTGGCACGATCGAACATGCCGACAGGACTCCGGTAATCGTGATCAACATCAACAGGCGATTGCGCATATTCAAGAAGCTCATGGTCCGTTCCTCCTGCCCGCTCTTGTTAGGTTCTTCATTTGGCTCACGTCCACGCGTCAATACGCGTTGCTGTGCACCAAACCCTTGACGATGGTCGCCGCGATGATCCGCATGTCGAGTGCGAACGACCAGTTCCCCAGGTAGTACAAATCGTGCGCGACACGCCGCTCCATCTTTTCGATGCGGTCGGTTTCGCCTCGATACCCGTTGATTTGTGCCCAGCCCGTAATGCCGGGTTTGATGCGATAGCGGTGGATGTACCCGGCAACCACCTTTTGGTAGAGATCGTCGTGCTCGAGCGCGTGAGGCCGCGGCCCCACCACCGACATGTCGCCGCGCAGCACGTTGTAGAACTGCGGCAGCTCGTCGAGGCTCGTGCGGCGCAGGAACGCGCCGAGCTTCGTGATGCGCGGATCGTTGCGCGTCGCCTGCTTGACGACGCCCTTTTGTTCCATGTGCAGGCGCATCGAACGGAACTTGTAGATCGTGAAGACGCGGCCGTCGGCGCCCTTGCGCTTCTGCTTGAAGAACACCGGCCCGGGCGACGAGAGCTTCACCGCGATCGCGATCGCAAGGAGCAGCGGCGCAAGTCCGAGCAGCGCGGCCAGCGCGAACACGCGATCGAACAGGTCCTTCTTGAAGAGCGCGGACGGCGACAGCGGCGACGCGACGAGATTGATCGCCGGCACGCCGATCAGGTCGATGACCCCGCTGTTGTCGAACAACGCGATGCTGCGCACGTCCGGCATGAAGCGGATGTTGACGAGGTCGTTGCGGAACTCGCCGACGAGCCTGAAGATGATGCGTTCTTCGGAGAGCGGCAGCGCGAGCCACAATTCGTGCACGTCGTTGCTGCGGATATAGCTCGCGAAGGCTTCGAGCTCGTCGAAGGCGTTCACGCGCGGATTGCCCTGCAAGTGCTGTTCCGGATGCGTGTTGAAGACCGCCGTCGCGCGAAAGCCGGTGCCCGGTGCGCGTTCGATGCGGCGCAGGATCGCATCGCAATGCGCGCCGCACCCGACGATCGCCACCTGGTGCAGATTCAAGCCGGCGTTGCGCAAGCGCGCGAGCACGCCATGCGTGACGAGCCGGTACGAAATCAACAGGCCGGCCGCCATCGCGGTCCAATAAGCGAACCACAGGCGCGAGACCATGTCGATCTGCCGCACCGAGAACATCGCCATCATCGCGCACGCCTGCACGACCAGAAACGCAAGCGACACCTGTCCCGCGAGCACGAGCTTCGAGCGGCCGCGCCACGATTCGTAGACGCCGAACACCGGGAACAGCACCAGTGCGAACGCCGCCGAGAAAATCACGAACGCGGCGTAAAAGCCGCTCTTCTCCCAATCCTCGAAGCGAATCTGCGACGCCACAGCCGCGCCCGTGATGATGAGCGCTACGTCGACCATCCTCGCCAAAAAACTTTGCAAGTCACGCATATTCTTACCCCGCACTTTCCGTCTTTCACTGCTTGAGCGGTACGACCGCCGCGACGTTATCGATGCGATGCTGCGAGCCGCGCCCACCGGCGCGCTTGCGCGCAGCCGGTGTCGATTTCCTCTGACTCGTACGGCGGCGGACTACTTGACCGCTTCCTTGCCGCAACGCCCATACGTGTCGTCGAAACGCACGATGTCGTCTTCACCCAGATACGCTCCCGACTGGACTTCGATGATTTCGAGCGGCACCTTCCCCGGGTTTTCGAGGCGGTGACGCGTGCCGAGCGGAATGAAGGTGGACTCGTTTTCACTCAGCAAGAACTGCTCCTCGCCACGCGTGACGAGCGCCGTGCCGCGCACGACGATCCAATGTTCGGCGCGGTGGTGATGCAGTTGCAGCGAGAGGCGCGCACCGGGCGTAACGACGATGCGCTTCACCTGAAAGCGCTCGCCGCGATCGATCGAATCGTAGAAACCCCACGGACGGCGCACCTTGCGATGCGTATCCGCCTCGGGCGCGTGCTGCGCCTTGATGCGCGCCACCAGCCCCTTCACGTCCTGCACATGCGAGCGGTCCGCGACGAGCACGGCATCGGCCGTCTCGACGACGACGACATTCGTCGTACCAACGCAGGCGACGAGCCGTCCGTCCGAGTGCGCGTAGGTCGACGTCGCGCCTTCGAACACGACGCGTCCGCGCGCGACGTTGCCGCAATCGTCCTTTTCGAGCGCATCCCACACGGCGTCCCACGAGCCGAGATCGGACCAGCCCGCGACGAGCGGCACGACCACGCCTTCGCACGGCGCCTCGGCGCCGCCCAGGCGTTCCATCACCGCGTAGTCGATCGAATTTGACGGCGCATGCGTGAACGCTTCGGCATCGGGCTTGAAAATCTTGCCGTCCGCTTCGCCTTGCACAATGGCGGCGAGACAGGCGGCGTGCATGTCGGGCTGCAGGCGCTGCAACGCGTCGAGCCACACCGACGCCCGCACGATGAAGATCCCGCTGTTCCACCAGTACGTGCCCGCGGTGACGTATTGCGCCGCCAGCTCCGCGGCGGGCTTTTCGACGAAGCGGTCGATCAGGTGCGCGCCGTCTTCGAGCGCCGCGCCGATGCGGATATAGCCGAAGCCGGTGTCGGGGCGCGTCGGCGGCACGCCGAGCGTCGCAATCGCGCCGCGCTCGGCATGGCGCGCGGCAATCTCGATCGCGCGCTGCAACGCAGGCACGTCGGCGATCGAATGGTCTGAGGGCATCGCGACGAGAATCGCGTCGTCGCCCGCGGCGCACGCGAGCGCGGCGGCCAGCGTCAGCGCGGGCGCGGTATCGCGCCGCGCAGGCTCGACGATCAGGCGCGCTTCGACACCGCTCGCGCGCAACTGCTCGACGATGACGAAACGGTGCTCGTCGCCGCACACGATCATCGGCGACGGCGCCACCTGCCAGCCGTCGGGAAAGCCTTCCATGCGCCGCACGGTGGCTTGCAACAGCGAATCCGAGCCGATCACGTCGATCAACTGCTTCGGATAGTGCTCGCGCGACATCGGCCACAGCCGGGTGCCGGAGCCGCCCGCGAGCACGACCGGCAAGAGCCGCGTGCAAGGCGTGGCGGCAAGCGCGGCCATATCGGCCATGTCGGACGAATGAGCCAACGCATCCGGCGGCGACACGACAGGTGCAGCCTGGGTCGGCGCGGCCGCGGGCGCGATTCCGTGCCCATGGCCGCCGCTGTCGTGCTGTTGTTCGTGAAACGCCATATCGTTACTCCCCTATACGTGCATCTCGTAGATCTGAGCCGGCGCCCGGCTTCGCGCCGAGCGGCAATCAACGTATCGCGGCCCTCGTTCGGGACCGCTGCAGCGCGTTCGAGCCGAACGCGTCGAAAGAGACGGGACGGGCGCTAACCGCCGGCTTCGCGGCGGCTTTGAATGCGGAACTCGGTCGGCGAGATCATCATCCGCTTGCGAAAGATCTTCGCGAGCCGGTCGCCGTTGCCCATGCCGCTGCGTCGCGCGATCTTGTCGACGGGCAATTCGGAGTCGGTCAATAGACTGCAGGTAATCGCAAGACGCGCCTGCAACAGGTAGTCCGAGGGCGTAATGCCCAGCTCGAGCTTGAAGCGGCGCAGGAAGTTGCGCTCGCTCATCGCGGCGACTTGTGCCGCATCCGCAATCGAAATCGGCCGTTCGCAGTTGTCCTGCAACCAGCGTGCCGCGGCGCGAATCTTGTCGCCCGCGCTCGCCGCCCCGGCATCGCCGAGCAGCGGCACGAGCCTCGCGCTCGAGCCCGGCATCAACCGTTCGGCCACCCCGCGCGCGACATCGAGGCCGAGGTCGCGCTTGACCATCGTGAGGGCGCTTTTCATCGATTCGAGACGATCGCCCGTATCGGCCGCGTGTTCTTCGTGGCCCGCGTGGATCATGTAAGAACTGAAATGACGCTGCATCTCGTAGCTGCCGATGCCGGCGGCATCGAGCAGCACGCAGCCTTCGGCGATCGAGCGCACGGAGGTCGTCTTCGTATGCACGCGGCGCAGCCAGCCGATCAGCCGTTCGTCGTTGGCCGCGGCGCGCGCACCCTTGCCGCCGGCGACGAACAAAGCATCGAACCCCATGTAATGGCGTGCGTCGAGCCCATCGGTCCAGACCCGCACCGACGACGAGCAGGTCACATTGCCGCCATCGGCGGAGAGAAAGCACACGTCATAAACCCAGTCGTCGTTCGCGCCTGCCGACGCGAGTTCGTTGGCGACATGGAATACTTCGGCGACGAGCCCCGCTCCCAAGAGAGAGAAACCGTCGAAGAGCAGGATTGCGATCCGGCGCGTCACACACTTCGTGCTTTTGTTCGAAGCATGTAACCAGCCCATTAGTGCGGGCTCGATACTCGCATAAGGCATGGCCTTCCCCTCGAATTGTTGGAAACGCTATTGGCCGATCTAGCAATCTATTTGCAGTGCATCATAGTTACCTTAAATACCCTTTGCGGACTCGCTGACGGAAATCAGCGAGATGTTGGCGGAATAAATCCGCACATTCCGCGTCGATTTTGGCAAACACTTATTTCGCACGACGCATAAGCCAGACAAATCGGGTAATTCCAGTTCTATGACGCAAAAACCGTGCATTAATTAGCTAAAAATCGCCAATCAAACCTGGCAAAAAATATGCCAAGACCGATCGACCCAATACGGCAGCCGACCCCCTTTTTTTGATTACCACCTATTATTCATACGAGAACCGGCTGCTCACTGGAGCCGGCTCGTTTGTCGATATCGCGTGCTCAAGCAAAACGAACGAAGACGCGAAATATTGAGAGCGCGAGGAGACCCCGGGTACAGCATTTGCCACCTCGCGAGCGGCGCACCGGAGGGACGAATTTCGCTGCGCCGGCGCCATTTTGCGCGCCTCGAACGACATCGCTCGCCTCCAGCCGGGCATTTGCCCGTCAACTGCTTTCGTTTGATTCCAAACACAGCAGTTGCTGAATGCAAGGTAAACCCGAACTGAAAAAGCGAGTGTTGCTCAGCCCACATTGAATCGCAGGTCGAATGCCTATCTGCGCCGACCCCATATGAATCGAATTCCGATATTTGTCTTTTGTATTACGATAAGCGATGACATATGGCGCAGCAGTGTTACTGAATTGACTCATTTCTCTTAACGCATATTTCCTAATAAATAAGATTCAGCGTTTTATAATATCAATGCCATTTTTTCGCGAATTAATATGATGAATGGCCGCCAATAAGCAAGATCGTGCGATCTCTTTTACTATCGTTAATTGTGCGCCGCACCGGAATCGCAATTTCCCAATGCCGGAAAATACCGGCTTTCGTCATTCAAATCGTCGCCGCAACGTTTCAAAACGGAAACGTCAGCACTGCGAGGCAATGGGGGCCAGCACCACCAGGCTTCCGAGACAGGCATCACGGCCCGAACGGCGAAAGTTCGCAGGTCTTACCGAAAAAGTTGGCGAGAATCGGCTGGCGGAAAAAGCCGGTCCGCGCGGATGCGATCGCCGCAAACCCAGGCAGGCACAGGCTTTGCGCGAACCCTGTTCGAATCCGCCAAAAAAATTGCGCCAAAATACTAAATTGAATGCTCCCGGATTTTGCCGAAGCCCGGTAGTCTCTCGCCTGCGATTCGACCGGAATCAGGGTGTCGTCCGATGTTTTGCAGGCGCACGCCCTATCCTTCGCTCGTCTTTTCTGCTGATCCGTTGCGCCGTGGCCACGGTCCGCCGCGCCGGAAATCTCGCTTGGCTCGACCGCCTGGCATCGCGCTACGGCTAAACGCCCGCCACGATGCATGCCGGCCTTGGGCGACCTCGCTGCCCGGTCCAAGCACGCGCCAACCCTTTTCACCGTCGCCGCTTGGCGACGCGCGCATCGTCGTTGTCGCGATGCGCAGCGCCAGCTTTTGCCTGGCGCTCAAACACAACATGCGATGAACACAATTTCTCCATTTCTAAAGGCATTCAACGCAAGAAACCTTGCGCGCACAGCTCGCGCGCGCGGCACCGGGGTCTTGCTGATCGCATCGGCGGCAACGCTTGCCGCATGCGGCGGCGGCGGCGGTTCTGGCGGTGCCGGCGGTGCCGGCGGCTCCGCCGACAGCGCGAACGGACAGTCGGCGCCGAAGTCGATGACCTGCGGGACGCCGTCCGCAGCAGCGAGCGCGGCAAGCTCGAGCAATCTGATTCAAGCCGACACCCCGGGCAGCGACGGCACGCGCCTCTTTGCGGTCAACAGCCCCTTCAACATCGCGCTCACGACCCAGGCGACGCAAAGCGATACGCTCAACTGGCAAGTGCTCGACAACTGGAACGTCGTGCGCGCGAGCGGCTCGTTCCCGGTGCAAAGCGGCGCGCATACGGTGACGCTCTCGTGCTCGTCGTCGCTTGCAGGCTACTTCGCGATCTCCGCGACGCTCGCCAACGAAGGCGGCCAGCTCAATTCGATGGGCACGCGCCCGCAAGGCATCGCGACCTTCGGCATCCTGCCCGACGTGTCCGGCACGCTGCCCGCCGTGTCCTACGCGCGCGAAGACCAGTACCGCTTCGGCGGCCAGGGCACGGCATTCCTGCCGGCCGGCGGCACCGACGGCTACCGGCCGCTGTACACGGACCTCGGCCTGTCGTGGGCGAACGACAATCGCAACTGGTACATGGAAGAGCCGAACGGCCCGAACACCTTCGTGCCGGGCACCAACACGCTCGCGTCGTACTTCCAGAAGGGCGACATCATGCGCCTCATCCAGCTCGACGGCATTCCGGGCTGGGCGAGCCCGACGGGCTCGATGACCGAGAGCTACGCGCCGGCCTCCGAAGCCGCGATGCAGAACTACATGAGCCGCGTCGGCACGGACTCCGCACAAATCCGCGCGGCCTACTTCCCGAACCAGTCGAAGAATTACTACCAGGTGACCTGGGAGCCGGACGGCGGCGGACCGACCCAATGGCTCGACACGCAGGCCAATTTCGTCGCGATGTATCAGGCGGTCTACAACGGCATTCACTCGACCGACCCGAACGCCGTCGTGATGGGCGTGACCGACTCGCTCGTGCGCACCAACACGCAGTGGCTGCAGACCTACGCGCCGCTCGGCCTCGCGGAGTACCTCGACGGCCTGACGATCCACGGCTACTACGACGCGGGCACGTACCCGTCGCATCCGCCCGAGCGCCTCGCCACCGACCCGAGCCCGGCCAACGCCGCCAACGCGCTGCCCGCCTCGATGCGCGAGCTGCGCAACGCGATGAACACGTACCTGAAGCCGGGCGCGAAGCTGTTCGTGACGGAAACCGGCATCAGCTACGACTCCGGCACGTCGTATGGCGCGAACTACCCGACGCAGAACGAGCTGTTCGCGCACGGCGCGGTGGTCGCGCGCACGCACCTGATCCTGCTCGGCGAAGGCGCCGACATGACTTACGTGTTCTACGCGTCCGATCCGCCCGTCTCGCCGCCCGGCTACGGCATCTTCTTCGACCTCGCCGATGCGCAGGGCGCCTACGGCTCGAGCAACATCAGCCCGAAGCCGGCCGCGATGGAAGTCGCCGCGATGACGCGCATCATCGACGGCACGCACACGCTGGGCTATCTCAACAACGTGCCGACCGGCGTCTACGCGTACGCGTTCCAGCGCTTGAACGGCGGCAAGATCGTCACCGCGCTATGGACCCACAACAACGCCAACTGGAGCCAGAGCAGCGGCTACAGCGCGACCTATAGCGCGCCGTACACGCTGACGGTCGACTCGCCGGGCGCGTCCGGAACCGTGACCGTGCTCGACGTGATGGGCAACGCGTCGACGCTGCCCTACAGCAACGGCCAGGTGGCGCTCACGCTGACGGAGTCGCCGATCTACGTCGTGTCGGCGAACGCGTCGGTGATGCAGGCGAACGTGACGAGGCCTGTCGGATATACCGGGCAATGAGCCGGCGCGGACTCACCGCCCGCGCGCCCTTTCCTTTTAGTCGGTTCCATATTTCGGCGAATGCGGACCATACAGCAACCCGTTGGGCGGTCCGCCGGACAACAAGCGCTGGCTCGCAAGCCCGGCTACTTTGACGCTCTCGTCGGACAACGTTTGCGCGACCTGCTTGACCGCCGCCTGCACGAGCATGCCGACGAGTCCGAATCCACTGGCGTCGAAGTTGCCGCCCAGTTCCTTGCCTGTCGCGCGCGCTGTTCCCTGCCAGAGCACGTCGCCCGCTTTCAGATCGACGAGCTTGGCCGACACGGCAACGACCGTCGTGCTATCGAGCACCGCATACACCGAGCCGTACTGCGTGACCTTCACGTACAACGCCGCGTCGGCGCCGAAGATGTCATGAAGCTTGGCGGGCGCGACCTCCTGAATGTCGGTCGGCGTGGTGAGGCCGTTCTGCTTGAACGTCTCCTCCATGGGCCCGACGGGAATCACGTAATAGCCGGATTCGGCGAGCGGCAGCGTCACCTGTGAAAGCACGCCATGTGTCGCCTTGACGTCCGACGTTTCGTTCACGGGCGGCAGCGCGAGTATCGAACGCGGCTGGCTCTTCTTGAACGCCGTGTAGTCGGGGCGCTGGGCCGGACCGGCGCACGCAGCGAGCAGCCCCGACATGGCAACGGCCGACAGCGATTTCAGGGAAATAAGTTTGAACATGGCGAGGCTCTTATTGTTGTTTGGACTTCTTCAGCAGGAAGTCCATATAGGTTGACGATTCCGGGAACGATTGCTTTTCGGCCTGAAACTCCGCTACGGCCTGCTGATCGTTTCCGACGCTCGCGTACAGCATCCCGAGATGCGCATGGAAACCCGGCGGGGGCCGATTGCCCTTCGCGCGAATCTGCTGCAGGGCCTTTTCCAGCGCATCGATCTGCTGCTGCGTCCCCGTTTGCCCCTTGAAGTACTCATAGACCTGGGGTTGGTAGCCATCCCATTGATACAGCGGCGGAGTCGTGTTGGCCGCGCATCCAGTCAACAAGGCGCCTGCGGCGACGAGCGGCAGCCAGGTGCCTTTCTTGGAAATCGTGATCTTCATGTTGTTTGTGATTGAACGATGGGAGGTAGCGTGTCCGGTCGAATTCACTTCGCCGTATTCAGCGCGCCCGCGTCGACCTGCTCGACGAGATGGTTGACCGCCTCCTGGATTGCCAGATCCAGCACCTTGCCGTTCAACGTGGAGTCATAGCTAGCCGTGCCGCCAAAGCCGATGATCTCCCGGTTCGACAGGCTGAATTCGCCCGCGCCTTGACTCGACAGCACCACTTCGGAGGTCGTCGTGTCGACGATGTTGAGATTGACCTTTGCGTAGGCCACCTGCTGCTTGCCGCGCCCGAGGATGCCGAATAATTGGTGGTCGCCCACTTCCTTGCGCCCGAATTCGGTGACGTCGCCCGTCACGATGAAATTCGCGCCCTTTACTGCCTGGGCTCTTTTCTGAAAGCCGGCTTCCTGTTTGATCTCTTCCAGATTGTCGCGATCCAGTACATTGAAACGGCGGCTTTGCTGCAAACGGGTGATCAGAATCGTCTTCGCCTGTCCGCCGAGGCGGTCGATTCCGTCCGAGAAAATGCCGCGCATATAGCTCGAACGATTGTCGAATTTCCCTACCGCAATTTCCATAGGCTTACCCGCGATCGGCGTTTGCGCACTGCTGACCACGGGCACGGGCAATGTGCGCGACGATTCCGTCGCACATCCGCCTACTCCGATCGCGACGACGGCAGCGGCGATCACGGCGCCGCAAACTTTAGTTCTACTGTTCTTCATGTAAAAACCTCAAGAGTCGAAATAAACAACTTCACTACTTCACCGCTCCCAGTGGCTCGTCAAACACCACCCATATGCGCGCGAGAGCGGACTTACTGGATCGTGCTTCAATTGCTGGGTTTAGAACTGCGCCGTCAACTGAAACCCGACCGTGACACGCGCGGTGTCGAATCCCGATGGTTGGTAGACCGGCGTACCCGCGAACAGGTCATACGCGTAGGCGCCGAAACGCGTGCCGACGCTGCCCTTCACGCCGATCGCCGCGCCCGCCAGTTGCGTGCCGACCAGCGCGACCAGTTGCGGGC
>NZ_JAFLRF010000039.1 GCF_017315705.1 Trinickia mobilis
CGCAGGCGCTGCGGCTTGAACCGGCGGCGCGGGCGGCGCAGCGGCGCTCGCCGCTGCGGCCGGCACCGCGCTCCCTGCTTCCGGCTGCGCCTCCTCCCCGGAGGGCGCGGTGCCGCGGCCGATCGCGATCTGGCTGTCGTCGATCACGAAGCAGCACACGGCAGTGATGTCGTCGGAGGACACATCGGTCTCGAGATACAGCGTCAGCTCGCTGCCGCTCTTCACCGTTCCGACGATCTGCCCCAGGTTCCCCAACTCTTCGGTCAGCAGTTCCTGGTCCTTCTCCCCCACCCCCCGTAGCGTAATTTTCAGGTGAGGTCCTGCTCCGGCAGCCGCTGCATCCGCTCCGGCCGCGGCCGGCGCCGACGCGCTCGCGCGATTGGCCGGCGTGTGCCCGACTTCCTGCTCGGCCTGCGCGACGACGTGCTCGGGCGGCGTCACGCCGCCGCTCGCGGCAGCAGGCGCCGGTGCCGGTGCCGGCGCGGCTTCCGTGCGCGCCGAAGGTGCCGGTGCAGGCGCTGCGGGTGCCGCCGCTTCGCTGCTTTCCGCATTCAGGCGTTCGAGCTTCGCGCACACCGCGGCGGCGGCCGCCGCATCGGGCTCGGCGCTCGCGCGGTACGCGGTGAGCTGATCGGCGAGCACGTCCTTGGTTTCGAGGAACGTGTCGACCATGTCCTTGCGCAGCGTGATCTCGTTGTTGCGCGCGCGGTCGAGCAGCGATTCGAGGATGTGCGTCGTTTCCGTGAGCGCGGTAAAGCCGAAGGTCGCCGCGCCGCCCTTGATCGAGTGCGCCGCGCGGAAAATCGCAGCGAGGTCCTCGGGGTCCGGCGCACCGATATCCAGGTTGAGCAGCAACTGCTCCATTTGCGCGAGCAGTTCGTCCGCTTCATCGAAAAACGTCTGATAGAACTGTGTGATGTCAAGAGTCATGCTGGGTCACCGCGAGGGGTCGTGTCCTTGGCTGCTGCTGCGCTTTGCAAATCTGCTGGGTCGTCAAATTTCGCGCGTCCATGCGCGGGCTTGACTTTCGCTTACGTTCCGTTCCTTACGTCGGGCCCTGCCTGTCGTGCTGCCGCTACGCGCCGAGCGTCGCGACCAGCTCGGTCAGCGTCTCCGGGTCGAGCGGCTTTTCGATCCAGCCCGTCGCGCCCGCCGCGCGCGCCGCGTCCTTGAACGCCTCGCCGTCCTCGGTCGTGAGCAAGAGGATCGGCGTCTCCACATAGGCCGGATTCGCGCGCAGCGCGGCGATCACATCGAGCCCGCTGCGCTTGGGCATGTATTGGTCCGTCAGCACGAGATCGAACGCGTGCGCGAGCGCGTTTTCGAGCCCTTCCTCGCCGTCGGCGGCGACCGTCACGCTGTAGCCCGCCTCGGTCAGCGTCGCGGAAAGGATCTCGCGCATCGAGGCCGAATCGTCGATCGCCAGAATGTTCCTGATCATGAATTCCTCACGGCGCCTGACGGGCGCGTTGGACCGGCGCGAACGGCACGCCGCTCATGGCTTGGCCGGCACGGTCACGGGTCGAGGGGCCACGGCGGGCGCCGGCGCGAGCGTGCTGCCGAGGGCCTTGGCGCCCGCGGCGTCGTCCGACAGCGTCGTCGTGGAGGTGTCGTCGCGCATCAGCGCGTCTTCCGATTTCTTGTTCAGCACGATGATGCTGATACGCCGGTTCTCCGGATCGAGCGGATCGGCCTTGTTCAGGTTTTGCGAGGAGGCAAGTCCGATCACGCGCAGCACTTTGTCTTCGTCCATGCCGCCCGCGATCAGCTCGCGGCGCGAGGCGTTCGCGCGATCCGCCGACAGCTCCCAGTTGCTGTAGCCCTTTTCGCCGCCGGCATACGGCACAGCGTCGGTGTGGCCTTGCACGACGATGCGGTTCGGCACGTCGTTCAGCGTCTGGCCGATCGCGCGCAGGATGTCGCGCATGTAGGGTTCGACGTCGTCGCTCGCGGTCGCGAACATCGGCCGCTTTTGCGTATCGACGATTTCGATGCGCAGGCCGGTCAGCGTCGAGTCGACGCGGATCTGCTGCTTGAACTGGCGCAGCACGGGGTTCGCCTCGATCGCGGCCATCAGCTTGATCTGCAGATCGTGCAGGCGCACCTGCTCGCGGCGTTCGAGCGAGCCTTGCTGCGGGTTGATCGCCTCGTCGTCGCTCTTGGCAGCGGTGTGCGTCGCGTTGGTGGTGTCGCCGTCGCTGCGGCGCGTGACGCCGTCCCTGTCGGTCGAGATGTCGCGGCCGCCGCCCTTGACGATGCTCGAATCCTCGGCGCTGCGGTCGCCGCCGAAGAGCGCCGCCTTGAGCGGCTGCTGGAAGTATTCGGCGATGCCCTTCAACTGCACGGGCGTGACCGAGCTCAGGAGCCACATCAACAGGAAGAACGCCATCATCGCGGTCATGAAGTCCGCGTACGCGAGCTTCCACGCGCCGCCGTGGTGCCCCTTCTTCGGGGCCATCACCCGCTTGACGACGATGGCGCGCTCTTTTCCTTTGTTCATGGCCGATTCCCCGTTGTCATGACGCCTCCCGCCGGGCCGCCCCAAGGGAGGCGTCAGCCCCCTCGGGGGGAGCTTTGCATGGGACCGGAGTAAGCGCTAAAGCGCCAACTCCGGTCGACAGCGAACAATAGTGAGCGTGGGGGTAGTTCATAGCCGCGCTCGCTTACTTGGCCTTCACGCGGCGCACGTGCTCTTCGAGCTCGGCGAACGACGGACGCTCGGTCGAGAAGAGCACCTTGCGGCCGAACTCGACCGCGATCGCCGGCGCGTAGCCGTTCAGGCTCGCGAGAATCGTGACCTTGATGCACTGGAACATCTTGGTCGACTCGGCCACGCGCTGTTCGGCGAGGCTCGAGAGCGGACCGATCAGACCGTAGGAAAGGAGAATGCCGAGGAAGGTGCCGACGAGCGCTTCCGCGATCATCGCGCCCAGCACGGCGGGCGGCTTGTCGGCGGAGGCCATCGTGTGCACGACGCCCATCACCGCCGCGACGATGCCGAACGCCGGCATCGCGTCGCCGACGCGGCTCAAAGCGTGCGCGGGGCCTTCGCCTTCGGCGTGGTGCGTCTCGATCTCCTCGTCCATGAGGCTTTCGATTTCGAACGCGTTCATGTTGCCGCCGACCATGAGGCGCAAATAGTCGGTCAGGAATTCGACGATGTGCTTGTCGGCGAGGATCTTCGGATACTGGGTGAAGATCGGGCTCTTCTCGGGATCGTCGATGTCGGCTTCGAGCGTGAGCGTGCCTTCCTTGCGCGCCTTCGCAAGCAAAACGTAAAGGAGCGCCATCAGCTCCATATAGACGTCCTTGTTGTACTTCGAGCCCTTGAACAGGGTCGGCAGCACGCGCACCGTCGCCTTGATGACCTTGACCCCGTTGCCCAGGACGAACGCGCCCACGCCGGCTCCGCAGATCATCAGAATTTCGGTCGGCTGAATCAGCGCACCCAGATGGCCGCCTGCCAGCGCATAACCGCCGAAGACGGACAACAGCGTCACGAATGTTCCAACGAAAATCAGCACTGCCGGGCCCTCACAAAAAGCGACGGGGAGACCGTCGTTAATTGGTTTACGGCACGCAGGACAAAAACTTTGAGGGGAAAAGCGGACACGCGGGTCGTGTAAACCACGAGCCACCGGATTGGGCCGGGGCGCGGCATGGCCCCCGGAGCGCGGGGGCGCTCGGCGACGGCGCCCGATCGCCTCGGCACGGACGGCGTGGGCCGCCGGCAAGCGCGCGGCTTACGGCGCCTTACGGTGCCGGCGAAGCGACGTCATCGTGCCATCAAGCAGCCCTCAAGCAGCCATCTCGACCATGTCGGCCTTCGGCGTGCCGGCCTTCTTCGTCTTGCCGGCCCGCGACGGCGGCTGGCACAAACCGCAGACGAAGCCGTGCTGCGGGTCGTGCGCGTGCGCGACAAACTGCCCGCCGCAGCGCGTGCAGGCCGTCATCTGCAGCATCCCCGAATCGAAGAAGCGCACGAGCGTCCAGGCGCGCGTGAGGCTAAGAAGCGGCTCCTCGGCGTGCAGTCGAACGTGCTCCAGGTAAAGCCGGTAGCTCTTCACGATCGACTGGATCGTCTCGCAGCCGCCGTACTCCACCATGAACCGGTACGTGTTGTAAAACAGGGACGAATGGATGTTCGGCTGCCAAGTCATGAACCAGTCCGTCGAGAACGGCAGCATGCCCTTCGGCGGCGAAACGCCTTTCAGTTCCTTGTACAGCTTGATGAGCCGGTCTCGCGACAGGCTGGTTTCTGCTTCGAGCAATTGCAAACGTGCGCCAAGCTCGATCAGCTCGATCGCCAAGGTGATTTCCTTGACTTCGAGCACCACGCTCTTTGTAGCCATCCGCGTTGTGTCCTGCGTTCTTGACTGCTTGTTTTGCCCCGTGGCGGCATTACCCCTTAGCGGCACGGCCGCCAAGCGGCATGCGTGCTGTATGGCTAGGGCACTGGCGCGCTGTCGGTGCGCGCCGGGCCGCCCCAAGCGCACTGACACGCCCCCTCGGGGGCAGTGTGTCGATCCGGAGTTAGCGCTTTAGCGCTTACTCCGGTCCCATGCAAAGCAAGCAGTGAGCATGGGGGCCGTTTCATTTCAGCCAATGGCTTCGGCCGGCTGGCTCGCCATCAGGATGGCAGAATGCGCCTGTGCGACGGCGTTGGTTTTGCCCTTGTCGGCAAGAGAAGACAGGACGGCGTGGTCATCGAACCGGAAACGGCACAGCACTTGATTCGATGCGGCGAGTTTGACGGTTTGTGCGAGCGAGAGATTGGCGAGCACGTCCGCAAGTTGGCTGTTGATTCCCATGCGGAACATGCCCATCGCCTTGTCTTCGCGCAACAGACGCTGCGCGAGCAATAGATAGGACAGGTTGACTTCTTTGATCTCGCTGAGCATTTCGCTTTTGGCGCTCATGATTCCCCCGGGTCGATCTAACTAGCTGGTCAGGCTTACGGAAACGTTTGCTCGACCGCGCATAAAAAAGCCGCACGGAAAGCCCGTTTATGGTCCTGCCTGCATTGTCTCGGAAGGCGCAAGGAGCGGAAATCGGACGGACACCCCGTCTATTCGACGGAAAAGTCTATAAAACGTGTAGGAATTTTTCTGACAAGAACGACGCATCGGCGATTGATGCGTGTCGTATTGAGCGGCCTGGTAATGGCGTGAAAAAGGAGACGTAAAGTATTTGCCGAAATTATAGAGAGATTTCACGACGCCGCAACAAATGCCCCGGCGGCACACCTTCCCTTTCCTTTCTTTATTGAATTCGGCTCGACCGGGGCGCTCGCCAAACCCATGCGGCCCGATTTCTGCTTAGTCGAGCGGGCACGGAGATCGAACTTGCGTTTTTCACGGCAAAAACGGGCGCGTCAAGCCGACCGCAAGGAACGCGCCGGTGTTTCGGCCTGTAACAAGCGGCAAGTGTTTGAAAAATCGCTCGAATCCGTGCGCTCGATCCCGATAATGGTCTTCCAGGGACCGCGAGACCCATCGTCGGCCATCCTCTGCCGGGCTGCGCAACCAGCGCGATCCGGCTCGCCGGGCCGGGCCCCCGCCACCCCAGGCGGGCAACACCCGGCCCGCGAAGTTCTTGAACAAGGAGAGTTACGCATGCGAATCGCCCAAATTGCGCCGCTTTACGAGGCCGTACCCCCGAAGCTCTACGGCGGCACTGAGCGCGTCGTGTCCTATCTCACAGAAGCGCTCGTCGACCTCGGCCACGACGTCACGCTCTTCGCAAGCGGCGACTCCGTCACCTCGGCAAACCTCGAAGCGGCATGGCCGCGCGCGCTGCGGCTCGATCCGTCGATCCGCGACCTGCTCGCGCCGCACATGCTGCTGCTCGAAAAGGTGCGCCGCGTCGCGCACGAGTTCGACGTGCTGCACTTTCACCTCGACTACCTGCCGTTCTCGCTCTTTTCCGGGCTCGACACGCCGTTCGTCACGACGCTGCACGGGCGGCTCGACCTGCCCGAGCTGCAGCCGATGTTCGACACCTTCACCGATGCGCCGGTCGTGTCGATCTCCGATTCGCAGCGCCTGCCTTTGCAGCAGGCCAATTGGCTCGACACGATTTATCACGGCCTGCCGGAAGGGCTCTTGACCCCGCAGCCGCAGAAAAAGCCCGAATACCTCGCGTTCCTGGGACGCATCTGTCCGGAAAAGCGCGTCGATACGGCCATCAGGATCGCCGCGCTGAGCGGTCTGCCGCTGAAGATCGCCGCCAAGGTGGACAAAGTCGACCAGGAATACTTCAAGACCGAGATCGAGCCGCTGCTGTCGCAGGCGCACGTCGAATTCATTGGTGAAATCAACGAAGCGCAAAAGCCCGAATTCCTTTCGGGCGCGAAGGCGCTGCTGTTCCCGATCGACTGGTCCGAGCCCTTCGGCCTCGTCATGATCGAATCGATGGCGTGCGGGACGCCCGTCATCGCGTTCAACCGCGGCTCGGTGCCCGAGGTGATCGACCACGGCGTGACCGGCTACATCGTCGAAGACGTGCAGGGCGCCGTCGCCGCGCTGCAGCGGCTCGACGAACTGTCGCGCAGCGAGATCCGCGCGCAGTTCGAGAGGCGCTTTAGCGCCAAGACGATGGCGCAGAATTATATCGACGGCTATACGGCGCTCGTCCAGCGCGCACGGCGCCCCGTCCTGCGTCGAGTGGCCGCAGGCTGAGCGATCTGCTGAAGAATGGAAATGGCCGGCGGCGCTTCGTCTTGAAGCGCCGCCGGTCGCATTTTAGGCGTCGCGCGGCTCGGCGAGCCGCCGTCGATAAACCCGTCGGCAAGCCCGCGAGCGCGAGCACGGATAACCGCAATTCATTCGCCGGCTGCGTTGCATGGGACCCGAGTAAGTGCGCTGCATGGGGCTGGAGTCAGTGCTGAAGCACTGACTCCAGCCGACAGCTGAAGCGCTAACTCGGGTCGACCGCTCTGCATGGGACCCGAGTAAGCGCTGAAGCGCTAACTCGGGTCGACAAGCAATTGCCGATAAACGCCTATTTTCGTGTCGGCGCGCATAGCCCCGATGCGCCAGTCGATTTAGGTTTTAGCCGCGGCGATCCGCCTACCTTCAATTCGCTTTCGATTCAGCCATCGACTCATTGTTGAATCAGGAAGCGATCCCGATTCTTTCCGACGATCCATTTAGGCGGCTTGCCCCGGCCGCTCCAGGTATTCCCTGATTTCGGGTCCTGGTATTTCGGCGGCAACGGCGCCTTCTTCGGCGGACGGCCTCGGCGAGCGGCTTCGGCAAAGCCCAGATCATGCGCCGAAAGACCATATTCGGTGATCTTCTGGCGGATTTCAGCGATCACGTTTCCGACTTCAGTGCGCCGGGCTTCATCAGCCTGGGCCTGCAACTTGGCGATTTGCGCCTTCAGATCCGCGTATTGAGACATGTTGGCCTCCTTGTTATGTACACGTCATTTGCCCCGAGACTAGTCGTAAAGAACGCAATAAGCAATGCGCAATTTACCCAGTCTTACCACAATTCATCTGATAATAAATAAACTTCGTTACAGCACTGCGGATAGCCCCTTATTGGGAAATTATCAGATCGATCTCAATGTTATTTAACAATCGCGGACTGCCGCGCAGACAAAATGGCGATAACGACCTGTCAATGCGGATTGCCGAATGGCGCTAATTGTACTCGCATGCACCGCCAACTCATTAGGATACCGTATCGGTGAGATTAGCCGACCACGGTTTTGAGCCGGGTTTGGCGCGCTGCTAGAATCGTCCGACTTCGCATGGCTCACCAAGGTGGTTACCAATGAAACGCTCGCGTCGATATATCAAGGGTCTACTATGCGCCGGCATCGCTTTGTGCGCCGGCACGCTCGCTCCGGCCGCGACAGCCAAGGAGGCCGCCGGAAGCGAGATCGAAACGCTCGTATTCGTGCGGCACGGGGAGAAACCCGCGGGAGGCTATGGACAGCTCGACTGCCAGGGCCTGAACCGCGCGCTCGCATTGCCCGCGGTGATCGCCGCGAAATTCGGCAAGCCGGACGCGATTTTTGCGCCGGACCCAAGCGAGAAAAAGAAAGACGGCGGCCACCTGTATTACTACGTTCGTCCGCTCGCGACCATCGAGCCTACGGCGATTCAATTCGGCATGCCTGTTCAGACGCCGTATGGCTTGTCCCAGATCGACAAGCTGGAACGCACGCTCGTCGTACCCGCCTATCGCGGCAAGCTCGTGGTGATTGCGTGGGAGCACAAGCTGATCGAAAAACTCGTGCGCGACGTGCTGGCGGCCCACGGCGGCAACGCGAGCGACGTCCCGCATTGGGCAAGCGCCGATTTCGACAGCATTTATATCGTGAAGCTCGACTGGCAGAACGGCACGCCCCACGCGAGCTTCAAGCACGAGCAGCAAGGGCTCGACGGACGTTCTACGGACTGCCCGTGCGCAGCGCTGCCTGCTGAGGCGTCGGATGCGGCATCGAGTGCGGGGGCGGCCGCGGCGCCGGCGGCGGCTGCGTCGAATTGATGCTGGGAATTGGCGTCGCTCCGATTGACTCTTGCGACACGCGGGCTAATGCAACAACCGGCATCGAATAACGAAGAATGGCCCGGCGCCAAGCGCTACGACGCGATCTCATCCTCCATCGAGAACAGCTTGCGCAACTGATGCGCAACGCCGGCTTCGAAATTATTGCCGATGCGCGGTACTTGCGGCAAACGCGCGATCAGATCCGGATTGGCGTTATTCATCATGAACGGGTGGCCGGCGGTTTCGAGCAGATCGATGTCGTTCATGTTGTCGCCGAACGCGACGCATTTCGAGGCATCGGCGCCGAGCCGCTCGAGCACGAGTTGCAGCGCGCGCCCCTTCGAGACGTTCGACGTCATCACTTCGAGGCAATCGGGCAGCGAGTAAGTGACGTAGAGCGCATCGCCGAATTCGCGCTCGAGGTTTGCCGCCACGTGCGCGAGATCGTCCGGCTCGCCGATGTAGAGCACCTTGGCGATATCGGCACCGTCGTGCGCCAGCGTATCGATCACCTCGTAACGGAACCCCGAATCCTGGTGAAACGCCAGTAGCTCGGGCGCGTCGCGATCGATCAGCCACGCCTTGTCGGCAAACAGATTGACGATGATGCGGCCATGCGCGCCGGCGATCTCCGGCTGCACCAGTCGGCGCACTGTCGCAGGAGGGAGATCCTGCGCGTGGATCATCGTGTCGTCGGGCGCGTGCACACGTGCGCCGTTCGACGTAATCAAATGCGGGCGAATGCCGAGGATGTCGCGAATGCCGGCGACGTCGCAGTAGTGGCGCCCCGTCGCGATCACGAAATGCACGCCGTCGCCCGCGAGCTTGCGGACCGTCGCTACTGTGAACGGGTCGAGCTGATGATCGCTGTTGAGCAGGGTTCCGTCGAGATCGGTGGCGATGACTTTGTACATGACTAGGCGAGGGTGGCTGCGGCAAAAGTCCTATTTTATCGCCGCTTGGTCCGACGGCCGGATGACACCCTGTCATCGCGCAACCCTGCCCACATGTTCGCTTATGGCTTGGCGGCCCGCGCGGCGCGCGCCGCTTCGCGCTGGGCAAGCCGCAGCGCCCCATGTGCCGAGTCCGATAGCGGCGCCCGCAGCCGCGCCCGGTGCGACGGCGGCACGAACGGCGCCAACGGTCCGGCGAGCCCGCCGCACAGCGCGACGGGCAACTGCGCGGCCGGATCGAGCGCGTCGATCATATTCGCGATGTCCGCGCCGGCCTGCGCGAGCAAACCGGCGGCAAAAGGATGCGCCCGGTGCTCGAGCACGAGCGGCGCAAGGGTAGCGTAGGCGGTTTGATTCGCGGCGCAGAGCCAGACGACGAGGCTGTCGCGATCGTGCGCGCCGGTGCGGGCGAGCAACGCCTGCGAGAACGCGTCCGGCTGCGTTCGGCCATCGAGCGAGCGCTGAGCGTGGACGACGGCGCGCATGCCGAGCCAGGCGCCGCTCGCCTCGTCGCCCGACGGAAACCCATAGCCGCCGGCGATGCGGCAGACGCCCGCCGCATCGAGCGCCGCCGCGACGCTGCCGGTGCCGAGCGCGACGATGACGCCGGGCGCGCCGTCATGCGCGCCGACCAGCGTCGTGTACGCATCGCTCTCGATCACCAGCGCCGCCAGCTTGGGCGCTTGCGCGATGAACGCCGCGAGCCAGTCGCGATTGTTCACGCCGGCAAGCCCGCAGGCGAGCGCGCAGCGCGACCAGTCGAGCGCGACGCCCGCGCGCTCGAACGCCTGCGCAACGGCGGCTTCGATCGATTGCCACGCGCGCTCCACCCCGAGGCCGAGCCCCGACGAGCCTCCCGTGCCCAGCGCCAGTTCGACGCCGCGCGCGTCGGCCAGCACGACGCGCGTACCCGTGCCGCCGCCGTCGACGCCGATCAGAAATTCATGCTTGTCCATCGTCCATCCGTTTGTAGAAAACTTCGAGTGCGAGGTTATCTGCTTCGCCGCCGCGCGCCAATCGGCCGAACGGCCTAGTTGTTGCGCAAAGCCGATACGCTATCCTTGGCGCAAGACTCTCGGCGCAAACCAAAACGGAAATCAAAACGAGGCACGCAAATGACGGAGCAGACACACCGCTGCCACTGGGTGAAAAGCGAAGCGGACCAGCAGTATCACGACACCGAGTGGGGCCTGCCCTCGCGCGATGACCGGCACCTGTTCGAAATGCTCGTGCTGGAAGGCGCGCAGGCCGGGTTGTCATGGTCGACGATTCTCAACAAGCGGGAAGGGTACCGGCGCGCTTTCGCGAACTTCGATGCCGATGCCGTAGCCCGCTTCACGCCGAAGAAGGTCGAAGCACTCATGCAGGACACGGGCATCGTGCGCAACCGGGCGAAGATCGAAGCCGCCATCCTCAACGCGCGCGCGGTCCAGCAGATTCGCGCCGAGCACGGCTCGCTCGCGAACTTCATCTGGTCGTTCGTCGACGGCGTGCCGATTCAGAACCGTCATGCGTCATATAAGGACGCGCCGGCCTCGACCGAAATCTCCGACGCGCTCAGCAAGGCGCTCAAGAAGCACGGCTGCAAGTTCGTCGGCTCGACGATCTGCTACGCGTTCATGCAGGCGGTGGGGATGGTGAACGATCACGAAGTCGACTGCATCTGCCATGACCGGTGCGCGGCGCTCGGCAAAAAGGGGCGCAAGCGCACCAGCGCGTAAGCCGCGCTGGCGGGTCCACGAAGCTCGCGCCGCGGCGTGGTCCTCGCACCCTCGCCGCCCACCGGCGACGTCCCGACTCGTCTGCGTTTTCGCAACACTCGCCGCGACGAGCACAGCCGCTAGGGAAAGTCCTGAAACGCAGCCGCCCCACCGGGCTCAAGGCGGCGGCAAACCTTGCCGGGTAAGGTTCAACGCGGGTTCGCCCGGTGCGGTGCGTTGCCGAGTGCGGTCAAAATTGCGAACTCGTCTAGAAAATGTCTTCGTTTTTACCGATCGAAGCGTTATACCCGCACGTATAAGACAACGAACGGCCGCCGCACTTTCGCGCAAGCCGCCAGAACCATGAAAAACCTGAATTTCCTGACGCACCAGGCGTTGTTCGACCATGCCGTGGACCATCTTTTCGGCCAAGGTCGCGCCGCGCTGCTTCCGCGAGGCGGTGGAGCGTATCGGGGCTATTGCGGCGGCTGCCCGGTCGGCAGTCTCATTAAGCCGCAGGACTACGTGACCGCGATGGAAGGCGTGCCGGTGCGTTACATCGGCAAGCGCCCTGGCGAAGTGCCGGCGTATATGGATGCCGGAGTCGCCGCGCTCAAGAAGGCGCTGCTCAGGGCGCGCGTCAATATCTTCGACCCGGCGACGGTGGACCTCCTCAGTTGCCTGCAAAACGTCCACGACGCGTTCGGCACGTGGGAGTGGCAGGAAAGGCTGACATCGATCGCTCGTCAATTCGGCCTGTCGGCCGAGCACATCAAGCAGCACGCCGCCTGAGATCCAACCTGGCACGGGCTGGGCAAGTCGCGCCGGGGAACCGCGATCCGATGTGCAGACCCAAAGCTACGCCCCAAACTCACGCCCGTAATGCCACGCCCCCCAAACGCAACGGCGGTGTGGCTTCTTTCGAAGCACACACCGCCGTTCTTGCTGCTTTTCGTGCAGCTTTGAGCCGCGCGGCCTGGAAGCTTAGTGGAGCTTCTTCGGCAGCATTTGGCTGCGCAGACGCTTGTGCAGGCGCTTCACGGCTGCTGCCTTCTTGCGCTTGCGGGCCGTCGTCGGCTTTTCGTAGGACTGGCGCTCACGCAGCTCGGCGATCAGGCCATTTTTTTCGATTGCGCGGCGGAAGCGGCGGATCGCCACTTCGAACGGCTCGTTTTCTTTCAAAAGAATCGTGGTCATGTAATTCCTAAGTCGCTTGATACGGTCAAAATGCGTGGCGGCAAGCCACTCACGCGCCGGCACTCCGGTCGTTCCCCAAACTGGCGAAACGAGAGGCAATCGGCCACGGAGGCCGGAAAAGAGAGTTGGGGAGTTTCCCGCGAACGCCCGCCCAGCAAGCTTGCTGGCGCGCTTTTCCGTTGTTTTGGGCCGCTTTCGCGGCGCGCTTGCAACAGATTCGCGCTTGACACGTGCGACCGCCAGACCCTAGCCAAGACACGCGACACAAATTACAGAAGGGTACGCGGCGGCTGGAATGACGGAAATCTCAATTCAGCCCGCGATCATAACAGCTATACGCTGCCTTCGCCAGCCCCTTCGTCCGCCTTTTGACATTTACGTTCAAGCACTTGCGTTATCGAGCGTGCGGATATCGGCGTCCGTAAGCATCAGGTGGACCGCGGCGGCAAGGCTCTTGACCTGTTCGACCGAGGTCGCGCTCGCAATCGGCGCCGTCACGCTGGGCCGGGCGATCAGCCACGCGAGCGCGACCGCCGCCGGGGTCGCGTCGCGGCGCTGGGCGACTTCGTCGAGCGCGTTCAGGATCAGAAAGCCGCGCTCGTTCAGATAGCGCTCGACGCGCGAGCCGCGCGCCCGGTTCGCGAGATCCGCGCGCGAGCGGTATTTACCCGTCAGAAAGCCGCTCGCGAGCCCGTAGTAAGGCACGACGCCCAGCCGCTCGGCCACGGCGACCGGCTCGAGGTCCGTCTCGTAGACCGCGCGCTCGTACAGGTTGTACTCCGGCTGCAGCAACAGATATTTAGGCAGGTCGTAGCGCTGCGCCAGGTCGAGCGCTTCCAGCACGCGCGCGCCGCTGTAGTTCGACGCCCCGATCACCCGCACTTTGCCCGCCTCGATCAGTTGCTGATAGGCGCCGAGCGTTTCGGCGAGCGGTACGTCCGGATCGTCCTCGTGCGAAAAGTAAACGTCGATGTAATCGGTCTGCAATCTGCGCAACGAATCTTCCACAGCCGCCTGAATGTTCCCTGCCGACAGCCCCTTGCGCCTTGGATGCTTGCCCACTTTGGTCGAGAGTACGAGGCGGTCGCGCTTGCCGTGCTTCGCGAGCCACTTGCCGATGATCGTCTCCGATTCGCCGCCCTGGTTGCCGGGCATCCACGCGGAGTACACGTCGGCGGTGTCGATGAAGTTCAGGCCGGCGTCGGCGAACGCATCGAGAATCGAGAACGACGTGGCTTCATCGACCGTCCAGCCGATTACGTTGCCGCCGAACACCAGCGGCGCGACTTGCAGATCCGAGCTGCCGACTCTTCGCGTGTGCACGGCTTTCCTCACGATGCGCGATGTCAGGCAAAGAAGGATACACCGCTCGACGCGCGGATGCTGCTGGCGGGCCTATTCGTATTCGCCATGTCCCCACGCCGGCACGCCGAGCCGGGAGGGCCAGCCGCCGACGCCCGCTGTCGTCGGAGACAACGCCGCGCATCAGCCCCTGTGCGTCTGCGCTTCCCCGGCGACGCGTGCTTGCAATTGGCCGCACACCTGCTCGATCACCCCCGGCCAGTCATGTGCGACAGCCTGACGGAAAAGGCGTGCAGTCGGATACCAGGGTGTGTCGGCACGGTCATGCATCCAGCGCCAATCCGGATAGTGCGGCAGCAGGATCCACGCTGGCCGCGCCAGCGCACCAGCCAGATGGGCGATGGAAGTATCGACGGAGATGACGAGATCGAGTTGCTCGAGCAGCGCCGCCGTATCGGCAAAGTCTGCCAGTTGCGCGCCGAAGGAGACGATGCGGGGGTGCCGCTCGAGCGCCGCTCGGTCCGCTTCGCGGATCTCCGGCTGCGGGATCACCCAATCGATGCCCGGCAGGTCGAAACAGGCCTCGAACGCCGCGAGCGGTATCGAGCGCAGCGCATCGTTCTTGAAATGCGGATTGCCGGCGCACGCAAGGCCAACCCGCAAATGCCCCGCCGTGCATCGGGCCGCGACGCGCTCGCGCCACTGCGCCCGTCGCGCATCGGGCGCGCGCAGGTACTTCGTCTGCAGAGGAATGGTGTCGGGCGCCGTACGGAAGATGCGCGGCAGGCTCAGCAGCAGGCATTGATAGTCGCCATCCGGCCTTGCGTCGCCGCGCGCAACGATCTCGACATTCCAGTCCCGGGCCACCTCTTCGAACAGCGGCCGCAACGGAGCCTGAACCTCGACGATCACCCGCTGCGCCAGCTCCGCCACTTGCGGCGCATAGCGGGCGAACTGGATCGTGTCGCCGAGGCCCTGTTCGGCGAGCAGCAGGATGGTCTTGCCGCCGAGCGGCTCTTCGCCGGACCAGCACGACGGCAGCGTTTCGAGCAGCCGCTGCCCCTCGCGCCTGCCGTAGGCGCGCCAGCCGCCCGCAAAGTCACCGCGACGCAACAGCACACCTGCCTCGTCGAGCCAGGCTTCGTCCCAGTCCGTGCGGACGCGGCGAGCCGCCTGAAGACAGGCAAGCGCCGCGTCGTCCGCGCGCATCATCGCCAGTGCATTCCCCATGTAGCGCAGAGCCGCCGGGCTATCCGGCCGGAGCTCGAGCGCGCGCTCGAGCCACGGCAGCGCGTCCGCCGGCCGGCCTCCTTTGCCGAATGCCAGCCCGATCGACTCGCAGATCGCCGACATCGAAACGGCGTGAGCGGGCAGGCACGAACAGCCCGCCGGGGCCGCAGCATTCCCGCCCTGCTCCACGGCGACCACGCCCTTCCCGTTGCGCTCCGACAGTTCAAGTGCCCGCGACAAGTTCTGCAACGCGGCCATCGGACGGCCGAGCTCGATGAACATCACGCCGATGCCGTAGTGCGCCCATGCGAGCGACGGATCGAGCATGGCCGCGCGCTGATACGCCGCGAGCGCGTCAGGCAGGCGGCGCAGCGCGGCCAGTGCGTCGCCATGCGCGGCATGGGTGCACGCGTCGCCGGCATCGCCCGCGATCGCGGCCTCTGCTTGCGCCAACGCCTCCTGCGGCGCATCGAGCGCGAGAAGCGTGCGCGAAAAGGCGAGATGGAGCCGCGGCCGTGCCGGGAGATCGTCGTTGCCATGGGCATCGGCGGCCGCGTCGGCTCCCAGCGCGGCTTCGAACTGAGCACGCGCCGCGCCGTGCTCGCCGGCCGCCGACAGCGAAAGCGCGAGTCGCGCCCGCAGGCCGGGCAATGCGGGCGCGGCGATGAGCGCAGCCTTCAAAAGCGTGGCGGCGTCCGCATGGCGGCATTGCGCATCCAGAACCGCCGCAAGCCGCCTCAATGCGGGCGCGCTTGCACGGGCCTCGGCGCAGGCGTCGCCATTCAGCCCGGCCGGAACGCCGGGACAGGTTTGAAAAAGCAGGGTCGACATGACCGTAATGAAAGACATTTGCAAATGGACGCGGTCATTCTGAATCAGATGGTGAGGCAGCAAAGGGCGGAATAACGGCCAAAAAACCGGTCAACCTTCGAGTCGATTCATTGCCGCGCCTTGACGCAGCCATCGCATGCGGCAAAAACGGCTGATTCGCCCGGCGAGGCGAGAAGGAAAGCTCGACGGCCAACCGGCCGGCATGGCGCGGCAGACTGATTCCGGATCTGCGGCCTCGCCACCGCCGGCGAGCCGCTGCGAGCGGACGCCGGTGATGCTGACCGGCCGCCCGCTGCGCCGACCGGCGGCGCGCGAGGCTCGCGCGCTTCCCGAGGAAGGGGGAGCGCGCGTGGTGCGGCAAAAACTGTTGGTCTAAAGATTTCCGATGCCAATCCGATAACCCACCTAACGACGGCAAATGGACATCGCGGTGCACGGCCGTACGTTACGGCGAATTTGCCGGCTTGCGCCAACCATCGAATAAAGGAGTAATTGAATGACTACGGTTATCAATACCAATATTGCGTCGCAAATTGCGCAGAATTACTTGCAAGCCAATCAACAGGCGGTGACCAATGCGATCACCCAGCTGTCGTCGGGCTTGGCAATCAACAGCGCCGCGGACAACCCCGCCGGCCTGGCGATCGCCACCACGCTGCAAGCGCAGATCAACGGCCAGACCGTTGCGCAGCAGAACGCCAACAACGGCATCTCGCTCGCGCAAACGGGTGAAAGTGCCCTGACCCAAATTACGAACAACCTGCAGACGATCCGTCAGCTCGCCGTTCAGGCATCGAACGCGTCGAACTCGCCTGCGAACCGCGCGTCGCTGAACCAGGAAGTCCAGCAGTCGCTCGCGCAGATCAACACGATCGCTGCGACGACGACCTTCAACGGCCAGGCGCTCCTCGACGGCGCGTTCGGCGCGCAAAACTTCCAGATCGGCGCCAACGCCGGCCAGACCATTGCGGTGAACCTGAGCCAAGGCGCGCAGACGTCGCAAATCGGCCAGACCTCGAGCACGACGTTCTCGCTGCAAGGCACCAACGGCGTGCTGACGACGGAAGCGCTCAATATCTCGGTGGGCGGCTCCGCAGCCGTCACGATCGGCAACGCCGTCGCGGGTTCGACGCAAGCGCAGGCCACCAACAGCGCCTATGCCGCCGCCGCCGCGGTCAACGCCTCGAACATTTCGGGCCTGACGGCGACCGCCAATAACACGCAGAACTTCACGTTCACGACGGTCACCAATTCGAGCACGACGACGGCTCAGAACTACAATCTGACCATCAACGGCACGAACATCTTCGGTACGACCGGCGACCAGCTCAACGTCGGTCAGTCGATCACCTCGTCGACGCTGGTCAACGCAATCAACGCACAATCGACCACGACCGGCGTCACGGCGTCGCTCGGCTCGAACGGCACGACCATCACGCTGAACGCGGCTGACGGCAGCAACATCCTCGCCACGCAAAGTTCGTCGGCTGCAAATGCTGCCGCGAACACGCTTGCCGGCGGTCTTGACAACACCTCCGCCGCAAATGGCAGTGGTTCGCTCGGGGCGCTCGTCTCGGCCGGTAACTTCCAATCGACGTCGAACGTCCTGCAAGGCAAAGTCACGCTGTCGTCGGCCAGCTCGATCCAGCTCTCGGGTGCGGCGGCAACCGATATCGCCAGCCAGTCGGTGAACTCCACCAACGGCGCAGACTCGCTGCTGTCCACCCAGACGATCACGTCGACGAGCGCATTCAATGCCGGCACGAGCGGCGGCACGATCGGCTTCTACGTCGGCGCGACGGCCAATGCGATCAACATCGGGGCGACCAGCACTGACACGGCAACCACGATCGCAAACAAGATCAACACGAACGGCCTGCTCCAGCAAGCTGGCATCACCGCGAGCGTCAATGCTCAGGGCAATCTCGTGGTGAACAATACCTCGGGACAATCGCTTGCCGTCACCGACACGCCTGCGAACGCCGGCAACGGCTTCAAATCCGGCATCGACAATGCACAAGTCGTGGCCAGCTCGAGCGCGTTCAACCACGGCACGAACGGCGGTACGCTGTCGTTCACCTTGAACGGCCAGAACGTCACCTTCACGGCGACGAGCGGCGATTCCATCGCTACGTTCGTCAACAATATCAACGGCGCGCAGAAGGTCGCTGGGATCACGGCCGTCAACAACGGCGGCGACCTCGAACTGATCAACACGTCCGGCTATTCGATCACGGCCCCCGCCGACGCCCAAACGGGCACTGGGACGGCCTTCGCCACGGGCATTGTGGCGGCGAACGCGACGCCGGTTGGCACGTTCGAGACGCCGACCGTCGCGACGACGTACACGGCCGCCCAGTCGGGCGCGCTGGCGAGCGTCGACGTGCTGACGGTGGCGGACGCGCAGCATACGATCCAAAGCGTCGATTCCGCACTCAGCCAGATCAGCACGCTGCAAGGCCAGCTCGGCGCGGTGCAGAACCGTTTCACGTCGATCATCTCGAACCTGACGGCGTCGGTGCAGAACGCTACGTCGACGCAGTCGTCGATCGAGGACACGAACTACGCGTCGGCAACGTCGGCGCTGTCGCGTGCCCAGGTGCTGTCGCAAGCCGCACAGGCGATGGTTGCGCAAGCGAACGCGTTGCCGCAGCAGGTTCTGAAGCTGCTCCAGTAAGGCACAATGGCAGTCCGGCAGTAACCCTGTAGCACACGGCCGGCGCGTGAGCGCCGGCCGGTTTTGGAGGCGGCGCTCACGCGACGCATTCGCGCCGCCTCCAAAACCGACGCACCACCGGCGCGCCGCGCCACCCCCAAAGGCACAGGCTACCCATGTCCACCCCGATTTCTGCGACCGGCAGCACGGCAACGACCGCCACCACGGGCACCAGCACCGCCTCGACCACGAGCAGCACATCCTCGACGCCGTCCGCGTCGTCGATCATCTCGTCGGCCGCGCTCGGCATGGGCACCACGGTGCCGATCAGCCAAGTGCTCACGGGCCTGATGCAGGTCGAGAGCATTCCGCTCACTCAGCTGCAAAACCAGGTGACCGGCGTGCAAACCGAGATCTCGGCGTACGGCCAGCTGAACTCGGCACTCTCGACATTCCAACAGTCGCTCTGGACGCTCACGCAGCCGACCGAGTTCAGCTCGTACACGGCCACGTCGAGCAATACGGCTGCACTGACCGCGAGCGCAGTCATCGGCGTGCAGGCCGGCACCTACACGGTCAACACGACGCAGCTGGCGCAGGCGCAATCGCTCGCCACGGCCGGCCAGGCGAGCCTGAACACGAGCCTTGCGTCGGGCAGCGGAAACTCGACGGTCACCTTCGCGTTCGGCACGCAAAGCGGCGGGACCTTCACGCCGAACGCGGCGCAACCGGGCGGCAGCATCACGATCAACAGCAGCAACAACACACTGGCCGGGCTGCGCGACGCGATCAACAATGCCAGCCTCGGCGTCACGGCGACGATCGTCAACGACGGCGGCACCTCCCCATACCACCTTGTGCTGACCTCGAACCAGACCGGTGCGAACGAGAGCATGCAGATTTCGGTGCAGGGCGATTCCGGTATTGCTTCCGTGCTTGCCTACCCGCCGGGTACAGGCGGCAGCATCACGCAGACCGTTGCGGCACAGAATGCCAACCTGACCGTCAACGGACTTTCGCTCACCAGTTCGACGAATTCGGTTGCCACCGCGGTGCCCGGCCTGACGCTGAACCTCCAGCAGACCGGAACGTCGACGGTCACGGTAGCCGCCAACACGAGTTCGGTCCAGACCGACATCGACAACTTCGTGTCGGCCTACAACACGCTGCACGGCACGCTCGGCCAACTGACCGCCTACAATCCGGGCGGCACGAACGGCCCGCTGATCGGCGACCCCACCACGACGCAGATCCAGAACCAACTGCAATCGGCGCTTGCCAACGGCTTGACCGGCACGGGGAACGGCTACTCGTCACTGGCTGCAGTCGGGATCTCGCTCAACAACGACGGCTCGCTGTCGGTCAACGATACGACGCTGTCGCAAGCCCTGAAGAGCAACCCGAGCCAGTTCAGCGCGCTGTTCGGCACGGCCGGCTCGGCGACGAACAGCAACGTCACGTACCTGGTCGGCGGCGCCAACACTCAGCCGGGCTCGTACGCCGTCAACATCACGCAGGCCGCGACGAACGGCACGTTCGCAGGCTCGTCGACGCCGACCTACGACACGGCGACCGGTTCGATTGCGCTCAGCGGCTCAACCACCATTGCGCCCGGCACCAGCTTGACGGTGACGATCAACGGCACGCCGACCACCGTCAACCTGACGGCCAACACCTACACCACGCCGGCCGCCCTTGCGACGCAACTGCAAACGGACTTCAGCAGCGCCGGCGTGACTGCCACCGTTACGCAGAACAACGGCGTGCTGAGCGTGACGCCGCCTGCCGGTCAGACGATCTCGATCGCGAACGGCACGAGCAACGGCGCAACGCAGCTGTTCGGCGGCAGCGTAAGCAACAACTCGACAACGATTCCGGCGGGCGGGATACCGCTCTCGGTGACGGTGGACGGGACCCCGGCCAACATCACGGTGCCCGCGGGCATCTACACATCGGCGCAACTGGCGACGGCATTGCAGACTGCCGTCAACACCAACAGCACACTGCAGCAGGCTGGCGCGTCGGTGAATGTGACGCAAACCAACGGCATCCTCACCATCGCCTCTGCGAGCTACGGGTCGAATTCGTCGGTCATGGTATCCGGTACTGGCGCCGCGCAACTGTTCGGCAGTTCGGCCACCGCCGCCACGGGGTTCAATGTGGCCGGAACGATCGGCGGCTATGCGGCGACCGGCAATGGCCAAGTCCTGACGATGGGCAACAGCGGCCCGGCGGCCGGGCTGCAGATCCAGGTGACCGGCACCGGCACCGGCGCACTCGGCAGCATCCGTTACTCGCAAGGCTACGCATCGCTGATCAACTCGATCGTGACAAGCGCGACAAACCCGACGAGCGGCGCGATCGCCAATGCGACGAACACGTTGAACACACAGGTTTCCGCGCTGCAAAACCAGGAAACCAATTTGCAGAGCTATATCTCGCAGGTGCGGCAGCAATATGTCACGCAGTTCTCCACGCTAAACGCGACGGTAGTGCAACTGCAATCGACTTCAACCTTCCTGCAGCTGATATTCAACCCCCCGACGTCGGCCGCCTGACGGCGGGCGCAAGGGCATAAAGGACGGGAGCACTCGTGTATTCGACCGGAAAATTCGGCGCTAGCAGCTACGAGCGCATTGGCATCGAGAGCAGCGTACTCGGCGCGAGCCCGCATGAGCTCATCGCCCTGCTGTTCGCAGGGGCGCGTCGCGCGGTCCGCATGAGCCGCATGCATATGCAAAGCGGCAACGTAGCCGAGAAAGGCAAGTTGATATCGCATGCCATCATGCTCATTGGCGGCGGCCTGCAGCAAGGGCTCAATCTCGAGAAAGGCGGTGAACTCGCACGTCGCCTCGACGGGCTCTACGAATATATGAAGCGTCGTCTGCTCGAAGCCAATCTGCGCAACGACCCGGCGCTGCTCGACGAAGTCGACAATCTGCTCGGCACGATAGAGGAAGGGTGGATCGGCATTCAAAATCAAGTCACCGGTGCGGCCTCGCCGGCCCGCGTGTCGACTGCGGGGTGACGGCAATATGGATGCACCTGCCACGCTTGATCAGTTGTTCCAGCGCTATGAGATCATCGCGCACCTGTCAGGCAACATGTTGAAGGCGGCACGGCAAGACGACTGGGATGCCGTCATCGCGTTGCAACAGAAATATTCCGCCGTCGTCGATACGCTTCGGCCGGTGCATGGCCGCTTCTCGTTCGACGCGTCACAGCAGGCACGTCAACAAGCGCTGCTTCGCTGCATTCTTACGGACGAGGCGGAAGTGCGCGAGCGCGCGGCGCCTCGGCTCGCGTTCCTGTCCGCGCTTATTGCCAGCGACCGGCAAACCCTGGCTCTTCAGAAGACCTACGGAGTGCCGCTGCGCGGTTGAGCCAGGCACCGGGGCTCGGGCATCCAGCCCTTCATGACGACCGTTCGATGTCGGGTGCCCACCGTGACGAATGCGGGCGAAATGCCCGCCGCCGGTCGAGCCGGCCTCCTCCCTGAGGCCGGTGCCAGTGCCGCGAAAAGAAGCCAAAACACTAGTCTATTTCCTCAGACGGTGCCTCTTAGGGTCTCTTATACTGCCCCTGCTCTGCGCGGCAGGGGAATCAACCCGTTTCCGCTCGCGCCCAGCATCGACCTGTCATCCACGAGCGTGAGGCGGGCCTGACAGCATCATGGCGGGTGCCAATGAATATTGTTAGTTCGGACGATTGTATCGGGGTACTCGCCGGCCACCCCTTGTCGACGCATTTCACTGTGATCGGCTACCGAGACGGGGCCTTCTCGTGCATTCCAAAATCACTTTTTCAGAATTGGCTTGGTGAAGTCACCGATCCGGGATCGATTCATATCGGCCGCTGCTCCGGCATCGGGACCGGCTCGATCGTCAAGTACGACCAAGGCCATCAGAAGCTCGTCATCGGCAAGTATGTGGCTGGCGGGCAGCGGCTACGCTTCGTGCTGAACGGCCAGCACGAAATGCGGACCATTTCGACCAGCATGCTGGACGTATTCGGCAACGGACTGGTGAGCGCCCCCATTCCGCAATATACAGACACCATCATTCACAACGACGTCTGGATCGGGGATGAGACATTGTTCCTCGGCGGCGGCATCGTCGAAAGCGGCTGCGTGATCGGGGCAGGAGCGGTCGTTCCTCCCAATTTCCGTAGCGAGCCGTACGGCATTTATGCCGGGTCGCGTGCGCGTCTAGTGCGTTTTCGCTTCTCCGAGAAGATCCGCGAAAAATTGCTGCAGCTCGCCTGGTGGGATATGCCACTGGACTGGGTGAAGGGCAACAATGAGGCATTCCTCGTCGATCTCACCGCGGACGAGGGGCGAGCCCTCGACGTACTGGCGGCGCTGCAAGAGGCTAAAGACCAGTTCATACAGCAGATGCGCGAGGCGGCAGAGTACGCCTTGGACGCACCCGCCCCACAGGTCGCCGCACGCGTGCAAATCGACGATCTTGACCAGGCGGCCGCCGTTGCGACGGCGGACACCGAAGGGGCGCCGCCAAGCGCGCCGACACCCGAGCAAGTCACAGCGCTCGCCGACGAGTTCATCGCGACCTTGAAGACGCTGCGCGAGCTGGGACAACACCAGGAAGCCGAAGCGGTTGCCCGGCACATGACACTGATGCTGCCGGGACACGCGTTCGGCTGGCAAGCGCTGGGCAGCGCACTGCTGCAGCAAGGGCGTGCCGATGCCGCGCGCGGCCCCCTTGAGCGAGCCGCCGAATTGCTGCCTGCCGCAGCCCGTCCCGCGCCCACGGCTGCCGAACACAAGCGAGTCGTGACGCTTTTCAAGAATGGCCGAACGGCTGAAGCCGCGAATGTGGCACAAGGCCTGACCGAGCGCTACGCGCATCATCCGCTCGGCTGGCGAGTGCTCGGGCTCGCAAGGGCCGGCCAGGCGCAATTCGATGAAGCGCTCGCCGCCCTGCGACGCGCGCGCGAGCTCGATCCGCACGACTATGACGCCATCCTGGCGCTCGCCGACATTCTTCGGCACAAGGGACATACGGCCGAGGCCGAGCGCGAAGCGCGGCACCTCACCGAATTGGCGCCCGAGCGCATCGAAGGGCATTGCGTGCTTGGCTTGGCCCTGAACCTCCAATACCGCTACGACGAATCCGAAGTGGCCGTCAGGCGTGCGCTCGAGATTGATCCGGCCGACTCGCGCGTGCTGGCGACGCTCGGATTCATCCTGCTCCAACTGGGCCGGCTTGCAGAAGCACGGGACGTATGCAGCCGGGCGCTCGAGCTCGATCCGGACTTGAACACTGTCCGAAGCAACCTGCTGTTCGTCACGAGCCATGACGAAACTGCCGATGTCCAGGCGATGTTGGCGCAGCATCGTCTGTTCGGTGAGCTCGTCGAAGACAAGTGCCGCGCTTACCGCAAGCCGCACAAGAACGTGCGGGACCCGCAACGCCGCCTGCGTGTCGGCTTTGTTTCGGGCGATCTATACGCCCACGCGGTGGCCTCCTTCTTCGCGCCGGTATTGCACCATCTTTCGCGCGAGCCAGGCCTGACGCTCCATGCCTATTACAACAATACCGTTGAAGACAACATCAGCCAGCAACTGCGCGAGAAGTTTGCCAGCTGGACGCCCGTAGCCGATCTTAGCGATGACGCATTGGATAAAAAGATCCGCGCCGACGGCATCGACATTTTGATCGACTTATCGGGGCATACCGGACTCAACCGCTTGCCCGTATTCGCGCGCAAGCCGGCGCCGATCCAGGCAAGCTGGCTGGGATATCCCGCCACGACGGGGATGCGCACCGTCGATTACTATTTCGCAGACCATTTGCTCGTACCACCTGGCGAAGCCGAGCAGCAATTCGTCGAGAAAATCGTCTACTTGCGCGCGACAGCATCGTTCGTCCCCTCCGACGCGGCACCGCCTATCAACCGCCTGCCCGCCCTCGCCAATGGTCATGTCACATTCGGCAGTTTCAACCGGCTAACCAAGCTGCGTCCCCCCGTCGTCAAGCTGTGGGCACAACTGCTGCACGCAATCCCGGCGGCACGCATGCTGCTCGGCGGGGTACCGGACGAGGGCTACAGAAAGCTCGTAGAGTGGTTCGAGCAGGAGGGAATCGACCGCGCGCGCTTGGAATCGCGCCCTCGCCTGCCGTCACGGGTGTATTTGCAGCAGCATCATGCAGTCGACATCTGCCTCGACACGTTCCCCTATTCGGGCGGCACAACGACGCTTCACGCGGCCTGGATGGGCGTGCCGACGCTCACGCTTCCTGGCCGGACCGCCGCTAGCCGTGGCGGCGAAATGGTCATGTCGAATTTAGGGCTGGGGGAGTTCATTGCATCTGACCCAGCCGACTTCGTCAAAAAAGGCGTGGACTTGGCGAACAACCTTGCCGGACTTGCCGAGCTGCGCGCAAGCATGCGCGAGCGTTGCGCACGCTCGACTTACTTCCAGCCCGAAGTCGTCGCAGAGGGAATGTCCCGCGCACTGCGCCTTATGTGGCAACACTGGACGGCGGGGCTGCCGCCAACCCGCCTCGACGTGTCGCAGCCGACCCATCAGGAAGCACGCTGACGGCGATAAACACAAACTTGCGCCATTTGTCCGCTCTTTTCGTCCAATTGCACAGCGGGACCGTCATGTAGATTTGGAGCGGCATCGGTGTTGTGCTTTGATCAAGCTTGCCGATTGAATGCCTGGTTCAATGCCGAACCCAAGGGGGCGCGGCACCTCGAGCGACGCTATTGTCTTTAAATGCACCCCGGCATCCATGAACACCGTCGAAACAAAGACTATCGAGAACACAAAACAGCCATTTGCCTATCGCCCGCTGGGGCTAGCGAGATTGCTGAGGGAGGCGACCGCGGGGACGGATCTCACGCCTCTTGGCGAGCGCCTGCTGGAACATGGCAAACGGAACGACGATCCTCAGGCACTGCTCGACCTCTCCCTCGTACTCGAACTCAAGTATCAGAAGGCGTCTGCGCTCGCTGTCCAGGCACTCGCGCTCCAGGCGCGCCGACTCTACCGCCTGAAAGACGCTCAACCTTCTTCGCCAGTCAGGGTGCTGGCACTGAAGGCACCGGGCGATCTGATGAAGAATACGCCGTTCGAGTGCCTGATCGAGAACGCTGACTTTCAGGTCGAAGTGCTGTACGTCGACGGGCAACTGCCGTCGTCCGCCCGCTTGCCCGACCACGACGTCGTGCTCGTCGCGGCGTGCGCGCTCGATGCCAATTCCGAGCCGCTCGCGCAGATCGCGAAGCTCATTGCCGGCACTGCACGCCGTGTGCTCAACCGGCCCGAGCGCGTCGCGCACACCACGCGCGACGCCGCTTACGCACTCCTCGGAAAGATGCCAGGCATCTGCATGGCTCACACGCTTCGTGTGCAGCGCATGCGGCTCCTTGCCGCAGCGGCGGACGAATGGGACCTGTCGCAGGAAATCGACGGACACTACCCGTTCATCGTGCGCCCGGTTGGCTCCCACGCGGGGCAAGGCCTGGCGAAGGTCTCGAACCGCGATGAGCTGAGGACGTACGTGGAAAATGCGGACGCCGCGGAATTCTACGTTGCGCCATTCATTGACTACAGCGATGCAGACGGCCTCTTTCGCAAATACCGGATCGTGTTGATCGAGGGGAAGCCCTACGCCTGCCACATGGGCATCTCGCGCGATTGGATCGTTCACTATCCGTACGTCGAGATGATCGCCCACCCTGAGCGGCGGCAAGAAGAAGCCCGCTTCATGGCGGATTTCGATACCGGCTTTGCTGCGCGCCACCGCGATGCGCTGCAAAACATCGCGACCTTGACCGGCCTCGACTATGTCGGCTTCGATTGCGCCGAGACAGCCGACGGCAGATTGCTCATTTTCGAGGTTGCCACAGCAATGGTCATTCACGACATGGACGACCCCGGCACCTTTCCGTACAAACGCCCTCAGATGCGCCGCGTGTTCGATGCTTTCAGCGGCATGTTGCAACGGGCAGGTGCTTGCCGCAACGACGGAATCCCCACGACCAACGACCTATGAATTCGAACACCTTGAATTTTTCCGGCGGCCCCGGAGCGCTTCCCGACACCGTCCTGGAGCAAACCCGTCAGGCCATCGCCGCACTGCCCGAGACCGGCATCTCGGTGTTGGGCATGAGCCATCGGTCGGAGTGGTTTCGCGCGCTGTTGGACGAAGCCGAACACAATCTGCGCGCCTTGCTCGGTCTCTCCGACGACTATGCCATCACGTTTATGCAAGGCGGCAGCAGCCTGCAGTTCGCGATGATCCCGATGAATTTTGCGGGCAAGGGCTTCGCCCCCCCGGAATACGTCATCTCCGGCTACTGGAGCAAACGCGCCACGTCGGAGGCGGCGAAAGTCTGGGAGACGCGGGTGGCGTGGGACGGCGCCGACTCCGGCTATCGGCGGTTGCCGGCGCTCGATCGGCTCGGCATCGATCATTCGACCGCTTTTCTGCACTACGTGTCCAACGAGACCGTGGAGGGATTGCAATTCCCCGCCTATGAAGAGAAGGCGCCCGTGCCCCTGATCGCGGACATGTCTTCCGACTTCCTGTCCGCGAGCTTCCAGGCGGACCGGTATTCGATGATCTATGCCCACGCGCAAAAGAACCTGGGCCCATCGGGAGTGACGGTCGCAGTGATCAAGCGCTCGCTGCTGGACCGGATTCCCGACGGCTTGCCCGCGATTCTCGACTTTCGGACCCATGTCGCGCACGGCTCGAACTACAACACGCCCCCCGTCTTCGCCATCTATGTGCTTACGCTCGTCACGCGCTGGCTGCGCTTCGACATAGGCGGCCTGCAAGCGATGCAAAGCATCAATGAAAGAAAGGCGCGCCGCCTTTACGAAACACTGGACGAGCTGGGCGATGCGGTCACGATCCACGCGGACCGACAGTGGCGTTCGCAGATGAACGTGGCGTTCACGTTCGGAGACCCGCGGCTCGACGACGCATTCGTATCCGTGGCGCGGGAACAAGGCATCGTGGGCCTCGAAGGTCATCGGTCGATCGGCGGTTTGCGTGCTTCGCTCTACAACGCCGTCACGGAACAGGCGGTGGAAGTCTTGACCGGCGCGCTGGCGGAGTTCTGCCGGGAGCGGGTTTGACATCTGCAAAAAAGGCGGGGCTTTCCACCTCATCTCGATGCATAGATACCCGGAGCCGGGCCGCATAATTTGCCGGGTTGCTGCACCTCGCCGACGAAATCTCGATTGCCTTTACCCTGCCGGCTTTCGCAGACGAGTGCACCAAATCCTCAACGCAGGCGAAAGTGCAGGGGCAAGCGACCGCGAATCGCCGTGCGGGGCCGCCGGTAAGGAGCTGCTAAATGAACGCTAACACATCGCTTCGTGTCATCCCGACATCCGCCGAAGAGCGCATTTACGTCACGCAGCCGCATCTTCCGCCTCTCGCCGAGTTCTTGCCCTACCTCGAGAAAATTTGGTCCAGCAAGGTCCTGACCAACGGCGGCCCGTTTCACCACCAACTCGAAAAGGCGCTCTGCGACTACCTCGGGGTCGAGCATCTCGCACTCTTCGCGAACGGCACGCTGGCACTCGTGACCGCGCTGCAGGCGCTGCGCATTACCGGCGAGGTCATCACCACGCCTTATTCGTTCGTCGCAACGGCACATTCGCTGCTCTGGAACGGAATCAAGCCGGTGTTCGTCGACGTTGAGCCAGACACCCTGAACCTCGACCCGGTAAAAATCGAAGCGGCGATTACGCCGCAGACCACGGCGATCATGCCCGTCCATTGCTACGGCCACCCGTGCGACGTCGAAGCAATCCAGAAAATTGCCGACAACTACAACCTGAAGGTGATCTACGACGCTGCGCACGCCTTTGGCGTGCAAACCGAAGCGGGCAGCGTGCTGCAACATGGCGATCTGGCCATTCTCAGCTTCCATGCGACCAAGGTCTTCAACACGTTTGAGGGCGGCGCCATCATCTGCCCCGACCCGAAAACGAAGCAGCGTATCGATCATCTGAAGAACTTCGGTCACGTGGACGAGGTGACCGTCGTCGCACCGGGCATCAATGGCAAGATGAACGAGGTGACTGCGGCGTTCGGACTGTTGCAGCTCCAGCACATCGACGAGGCACTGGCGCGCCGCAAACAAATCGACGCGCTTTACCGCGAACTGCTGCATCGGGTGCCGGGAATTCGGTGCCTGGGCAATGCTGGCGAAACAGTCGCGAACCATGCGTACTTCCCCATTCTCGTCGAGCCCAACTATCCAATCAGCCGCGACGCTTTGTATCACAAGTTCCGCGAGCGCGAAGTGATCGTGCGCCGCTACTTCTACCCGCTGATTTCGGATTTTCCGATGTACCGCGGATTGCCTTCGGCGCACCGGGACAACCTCCCGGTCGCATCCGACGCCTCTGCAAGGGTGCTGTGTCTGCCAATCTATCCTGCGCTGTCGGATGACGACATCAGAAGGGTGGTCAACATCATTACGGAACACTGTCAGTGAAGCTGGCTATCATGCAGCCATACCTGTTTCCGTATATCGGTTACTTCCAATTGGTAGCAGCCGTCGATCGCTTCGTCTTCTACGACGATGTCAATTACATCAAGAACGGCTGGATCAATCGAAACCGGGTATTGCTTGGCGGCGAGGTACGCTACATCACCGTGCCGCTGGCCAACGCGAGCCCATGGATGCAAATCAACGAGGTTCACGTGCAGCCGCGCGAGCGCTGGCTCCCGAAGCTGCTCGAATCGATTCGTCACGGGTACTCGAAGGCGCCCTACTATGCCGGCGTCAGCAAGCTCATTGGGGAGGCTTTCGATTCCACGAGTCTCCCTATTTCGACGCTCGCGGCGCGCAGCGTGACGGAGATCGCACGGTATCTGAAGCTCGACACGACGTTCGTGCCGTCTTCAGCCGTCTACGAGAATTCATTCTTGAAAGGCGCGCAACGGGTACGCGACATCTGTTCGAAGGAGCGCGCCGACACGTACGTCAATCTACCGGGTGGCCGCACGCTATACGAGGCGCGCGACTTCGAAGCCGCGGGCATCGCACTGCGTTTTATCGAACCAAATCTAGAGCCCTATCCGCAGCGATGCGCAGCGTTTCATCCGGGTCTGTCGATGCTCGATGTTCTGATGTTCAACAGTGCCGAGCAGGTGCAAGAAATGTTGAGCGGGCCGTTAATCGCATGAAATCAGAAGCCATCGGCGGCTATCTCCAGCTTGAACTGCCCCGAGCGACGGGAGAACACCACCGTGAAGCAATGCGCTTTCAATCGTCGCGCGCGGCATTTCTTGCGCTGCTGCAAGCCTGTCGGCCCAAGGCCGTGTGGATGCCGCACTACATCTGCGACAGCATGATCGAACCGCTCACGATCACCGGCGTTCCGGTCAAGCGATACGAGCTTGACGAAGCCCTGCGCGTGAAATCGGCGGCACTCGGCGACGGCGAATTGCTGCTGTATGTGAACTACTTCGGAATTTGCGAGCACAACGTCGACGATGTTCTAAACCGTTTCCCGCGCGAACGCGTCGTGATCGACAACGCGCAGGCGTTCTTTTCGGAACCTCGTGATTGCGCGGCAACGCTTTATTCGCCGAGAAAGTTTGTCGGTGTCGCAGACGGCGGGTACCTCGTCACGCAGCTTCCGGTCAGCGCGCCGACTGAGATCGATAGACATACGCCGCTGCGTTTTGCGCATTTGGTAAAACGGATCGACGAGGATGCCGAATCGGGATATGCGGACTACACGGCCGCGGAAGAAAGCCTTAAATTCCAGCAGCCGAAATGCATGTCGAATTTGACCAGACGCATTTTGATGAGCATCGACTATGCAGATGTGCGGGCACGCCGGGTTGCAAATTTCGCGCGCCTGCATGAAAGGTTGAGCGCCTCCAATGCATTTCCAATTACAAGCAAAGGCACGAGCACTCCGCTTTGCTACCCCTATCTCGGCGGCCCTGCCGACCTGCGCCAGCGGCTTCTTGCGCAGAGAATCTATACGCCTTGCTACTGGCCTGAAGTAGCCGAGGCAGAATCGATGCCCGAATTAGAAAAGCGACTCGGTCAATCCGCGCATTTTCTTCCGTGTGACCAGCGACTCTCCGCCGCGCAACTGGACCACATCGCAGAGCTCGTTCTAAAGGAATGAAATCATTCATGAGCACGCTTGCCGACCGCCACCAAACCGAGATCGAAACCCAAGGCTGGACTCTCGTACCGGATGTCATCGCTACGGTCCTGGTCGACACGCTCAACGACGCGCTCATTCCGTCTCTTGAGCTACGCGACGCAATCCGCGTGCGCAACGGCGTGATGGAAAATTGCGGCGGGACCGCGCACCACGTGCTCGCCGACGCTCCCTGCTATCTCGAGCTGCTGGCGAATTTTGAAAAACTGGATCCGCTGCTCAAACAGTTTTTCGCGGGCAACTACATCCTGAATTCGTACGGCGGCTTCATTAACGAGACCGATCTGTCGACCTACGCGCATCACGTGCATCGCGACATTCGATTCCATTCGACGGCGAAGCGCTTTATGTTGAACTCGCTCGTCATGCTGGACGACTTCACAATCGAGAATGGCGCGACCTACATCCTGTCCGGGTCGCAACACCTGCCGGAGAAGCCCGACGACGAAGCATTCTTCGAGCGCGCGAGCCGGATCACCGGCCGCCGAGGTTCGGTGTTGCTGTTCGACTCGCGAATCTGGCACGCGGCGGGAACAAACCGGACGACACTCCCCAGAAGAGCACTGACGTTGACATTGACCTGCGCATTCTTCAAACAGCAACTCGATTACCCAAGGCTGTTCGGCTATGCCAACGCAGCCCGCTGCAGCGACTTTCTTCGACAGGTAATCGGATTCAACGCGCGAACCCCCACATCTCTTGAAGAGTTTTACCTCCCCGTCGAGCAGCGCTTTTACCAACGTGGACAGGACTGACATTGTGAGCAGAGACTACAACGCAGAAGCAAAGGATCATCCCGACCACCGCTACGCATACGATTTCGACTATTTGATGCACGAGTACATGCTCAAGACGTTTGCGCCGTACTACGTGGCGGATAACGCCCTCGAGCTCGGCTGCTTCGAAGGGAACTTCACGAGGCTGCTAAAGCACCGCTTCACGGCGGTCGAAGCAGTCGAGGCTTCTTCGGACTGTATTGCGGTTGCATCGGCGAAAGTGGGGAGCGAAGTCAAATTCCATCATTCGACCTTCGAGACCTTCGAACCGGAACGGCATTACGACAACATTTTCCTGATTCATACGCTCGAGCATCTTGATCACGCCGTCGACCTGTTGAGCCGTATCCGTGGCTGGTTGACCGAACATGGCCGCCTGTTTATCGCCACGCCGAATGCGCACGCCGCATCGCGGCAGATCGCCGTCAACATGGGGCTAATCAGCCATGCGGCCGCAGTGACGCCAGCCGAGACCGCACACGGGCATCGCAAGACATACTCGCTCGATACGTTGCTCGCCGAAGCGCGTGCGGCAAAATTGCGGCCGGTTACACACGGCGGGGTAATCTTCAAAGCGCTGGCTAATTTCCAGATTGATGCAGCGCTTCAAGCCGGCATCATTTCGAAGGAGTACATCGATGGCTGCTACGAACTCGGACGCGTCTACCCTGATCTGTGTTCGAGCATTTACGTCATCTGCGAACGCGGCGCCGCAAGCTGAAGCAGCCTGATGCCCACGGAAATGAACAAGAAAGTCAACGTGCTGGTGTTTCCGTGCGGATCGGAGAATGCCGCCGAGATTCATCAGGCGCTCCGATACTCACTGCATGTCGAGCTCTACGGCGCATCGAGCGTCGACGATCACGGACGCTTTCGATTCGAGCGGTACATCGGCGACCTTCCGAAGATCAGCGACGACCGGTTCGATGGCGTATTTTCCCGCCTTCTCGCCGACCTCGAAATCGACATGGTTTTCGCGACGCACGACACCGTGCTCGAGTACCTTGCCGCGCGCCTTGACCGGCCGGGGTGCATGCTCGTCAACGGCAATCCGCGGAGCGCCGCGCTCGCGCGCCGCAAGAGCGCAACTCACCGTCGCTTCGCAGGCGCGGACTGGGTGCCGCGCGTATTTGATTCCCTGGAAGAGATCAGCGAGTGGCCCGTCATCGTCAAGCCGGATCTGGGCCAAGGCGGCGTGGGCGTGACGCTCGTGCACGGACTGCGGGAAGCTCGCGACGCGATGCAGAAAATGCAGGACCCGGTGCTGGTCGAATACCTCCCGGGCGCCGAAATCACTGTCGACTGTTTCACCGATAGAAAACGCAAGCTGGTCTGGATAGGCCCGCGAACGCGTGAACGGGTGAGAGCCGGCATCACCATGCGCTCGCGCTTGCTGGATGCGACGCCGGACATCGAGGCGATCGCCCGTGAAATCAATGACGCGCTCGAGCTGCGCGGGCCCTGGTTTTTCCAGCTCAAAGCTGATGGGAACGGGCGATGGAAGCTGCTGGAAATGTCCTGCCGTGTTGCCGGGACCATGGTCGCGCAGCGGGCAAGGGGGATCAACCTGCCGTTGATGGCCGTTCAGGATTTCCTGGAACGTGATCTCATTGCGCTGGAGAACCCGCACGTCAAATTGGTCGAGCGCAACATCGCGACGCGTGCCGAGCTCGATTTCGAATATGACACCGTGTTCGTCGACCTGGACGACACGTTGATCCTGAACGGATTCGCCGTGCCTCAAACCATGGCGTTCCTTTATCAATCGATCGCCGCAGGCAAGAAGATCGTCTTGCTTACCCGTCACCGGTTCGACGTGGCGAAGACGCTTGCCAGTGCGCGCATCGATAGCGGGATTTTCGAGCGCATCGTCGTCGTTCGCGACGACGAGTCCAAAGCAGACTATGTGACGCCCACCTCGATCTTCATCGACAACCACTTTCCTGAACGCCTGAACGTTGCGAAGAAGCGTGCGATTCCGGTGCTCGATGTGGATATGGTCGAATTTCTCATCAGATAGATAACCATCAATGGATAAGACATCGCCCGACTTTCTGTCGGTCTTGCGTGCGGAACGAAGAGACCTGCTCAATAGATTTCGGCAAACGCGCTTCGAATCACTCATTAAGAACATCGACCACACGCAGGTCATTCCGTTTGCGACATATTCGCCGTGGCTGAGCGACGAGACCTTCTGCCGCGCATTCGAGAGCATCAAAGCAAACACGCTGGTGGACACTTACCGGTGCTACGAACTTTATCGATTGGCGCAGCAAACGGGGCACGTCGCGGGCGATATCGTCGAGGTCGGGGTCTGGCGCGGCGGCACTGCGGCGCTGATTGCGCAGGCGTCACCGGAGAAGGTCGTGCACCTGTTCGATACGTTCACCGGCGTGGCCAAGAACGATAGTGCACGCGACACCCTCTACTCAGGCGGCGAGCACGCCGACACGAATGAGCAAATAGTCAAGGACCTCTTCAGCAAAGTGGGGCGGCGTTGCGAGATCCATCGCGGCATTTTCCCTGACGACACGCTTTCGCGTCTCCCGGCCAACGTGTGTTTTGCGCATATCGACGTCGACACGTACAGTTCGGTAAAACAGTCCTTCGGCGCGATCTGGCCGCGTGTGCAGCGAAACGGCATCGTGGTGTTCGACGACTATGGATTTTTCGGCTGCGAAGGCGCGACGCAAGCGGTGAATGAGATCGTCGTCACGCATGCGAACGAATTGTTCATTCATAACCTGAATGGGCACGCCTTACTCGTCCGGCAAACGGAGTCGAACTGAGGACACGGCAAAACGGGGCAATAGTCCGTCGCAAAGAGTTTTGGAGAATCGGGGCATGAAGAAGTCTGCGCATTACCAGACGCTGGAATACGACCGCATCACATCGTTGATGCGGTCATTTCAGAGTACAAGCGGCACGGCTCTGCGGGTGCTTGATTTTGGCTGCGGACTCGGAAAATTCCTCGACTGCTTCGCCGCGCTGGAAATGAAGGCTACAGGTGTCGATTCGAATGTTGAGTACGTCGCGCGCGCCCGGAGCAAGGGTTATGCGGCGTTCGAACCCGAAGAATTTTTCGCGCTCCGGCATGAACCGTTCGACGTGGTGTTCTTGAGCCACCTGATCGAACACGTGGACCCAACTGCGCTTGTGGCCCTCGTGCCCCGGCTTTGCTCAATGCTGGCACGAGGCGGACGCCTCATTATCGTCAGCCCAACTCTCGGCGAGCGGTTCTATCACGACTTCTCGCACGTGCGGCCCTACCTGCCGCAGAGCATTCGCCATGCATTCGGCGCCACTGGCATGCCGATCTCATTCGGCGAAGCGCGGCTGATCGAGCTCGTCGACATCTATTTCTTCAAGGATCCCTACCGGACCCGCCAGTGGCGCTCGTTCTACGTTTCTCGTGGAATTAAGGGAGCGCTCACACGTGCGATCAATCGCGGACTCGATCTGCTTTGGTGGTGTTCGGGCGGCAGTGTAGGCGTGGTGGCTTCATGGCTTGGTGTATACGAATTGCGAGCCGGGTAAGTGGGCGTTGCTCGTGCGCTGGCCGAGGAGTGGGGCGAGGAGCCGCCGTGGGACCACGCCGGGTAGTGCGCCCGTGTCGGCAACATGTCCATATTGTCATCTTCAGGTCAGCATTCAGTCAGGACCCGGTCGATACAATCGATTTCACTGGTTGATGCCGTGTGAGCGCGCCCCTTTCGCCGCCCCAAGTCACGCGGCGGCTGTAACAGGAGTTGCGCCATGGATCATTTGCAGTCGGTGCGGATATTCGTCAAGGTGGCGGATATCGGCAGTTTTGTCGGCGCCGCCAACGCGCTCGACGTCTCCAACGCCGTCGTGACGCGCCACGTCGCGGACCTCGAAGGCCGGCTCGGCACCCGGCTCCTCAATCGCACGACACGCAGTCTCTCGCTGACCGAACCCGGCCAGGTCTATCTCGAACGCGCGCGGCAGATTCTCGACGAGCTCGAAGACGTCGAGCAGATGGTGACGGCGCGCAATCACGAACCCATCGGCACGCTGCGGATCGTCGCTCCAGTCGTGTTCGGCCTGCATGCGCTCGCGCCCGTGCTGCAGAGCTACGCGCAACGCTATCCGAAGGTCGTGCCGGACGTGACGCTCGTCGATCGCAGCGTCGATCTCGTCGAAGAGGGGTACGACGTCGGCATTCTGGTTGCGCGGCAGATGCGTACCGGAAGCATCGTCACGCGGCACCTGACGACCGATTCCATGACCGTTTGCGCGACGCCCGGCTATCTCGCCGAGCACGGCACGCCGACGCGTCCCGAACACCTGATGGAGCATCCTTGCCTGAGTCCGCCGTCCGAATATTGGGGGGATGAACATGTGTTCAGCGGAGAGCACGACGAAGTGCGCGTGCGGCCGGCCAATGTGATCACGGCGAACAATACGGCGATGCTGCGGCAGTTCGCGCTGCTGGGGATGGGAGTGGCGATTCTGCCGAGCTATCTGATCAGCCGGGATGCGGCGCAGGGTCGGTTGGTGAGGCTACTCACGGATTACGGGCTGCCGCAGGTGGAGATCAATGTCGCGTATCCGAGCCGGCGGCATTTGCCGGTGAAGGTAAGGACGTTTATCGATCACCTGGTTGAGTATTTCGCTCTGAAGGCGGATGAGGTGGCGGCGTTTCCGGAGGGTTCAGGGAAGGGCGCTGGCGCGGGTCGGAGGTCGGCGACGGTGCACGCAATCGATGCTTTTGAGCGGCAGTCGCCGGTTGAGTCGGCGGAATACGCGCAGGTGTTGCCGTAACGGGCGCGGTTGCTGTCACGCACGCAACCGCGCCGCGCCGACAGTGCGGTTGCTTGCTCGCCCGTTGATTCCTTACGTGCGTGCTTTGCCGGCAGGCTTAACGTCGGGTCCAGACGATTCCACCATGGGCGTGGGACCAGGCGACCGGATCCTTGAGAAACGCTTCAAGTTCGTTCAGTGAGCGGCTGTCGACAAGGCCGTCACATCTTGCAGCGACCAGAACATCTTGCCAGGTGGCCAACGAATGGACGGTCACGCCCCAGCGCTCCAGCACTTCTGCCGTCGGGAACACGCTGTAGTCGAAAATAACGAAGATGTCTTTCATCTTTGCACCGACTTCGTTGAGCGCGCGGCAGAACTCACGCTTCGACTCTCCCGCAGCCATCAGGTCGTCAACCAGCAGTACGCAGTCGCCGGTTTCGACCACCCCCTCGATTTGCGTCGACGGGCCAAGACCCTTGGCCTTCTTTCGCACGTACTGCAGCGGCAACTGCAGCGTGTCTGCAATCCACGCGGCCAGTGCTATACCACTGGACTCCGCGCCGACAATGGCATCGATACCTTCCAAGCAATTGCGGTCACGCAGAAGTCGCAAGCTTTCGCTCACCAGGTCGCGCCGGAGCTTTGGAAACGAGATTAGGCGCCGGCAATCCATGTAGACCGGACTGGTCCACCCTGACGGCAGGCGAAATGGCTCGTCGACGCGAAACTGAACACACCCTGCTTCAATGAGCGCCTTCGCGACGGTCGTGGTGAGCGCGAGCTCCGTGCGTGAAATCGACATGCAAACTCCGATACTTGTCATAGCGTACGCGATGGCCTTACGGCGCAACGGCGTCCTGCTCTTCACCGGTTCCCGCGACGGCAATTCGACCGGCCATGCTTCCATAAATGCGCGGCTGAATGAGCGCCTCCGGACGCAGCGCCTCGTCGAGTTGAGCTTCGGTCATCAGTTGGCGACGAAGCACGACTTCCCTGATGGTCGTACCCTGCGCATGGGCTTGCGCCGCAACGGCCGTCGCGTTCTTGTAGCCGATGTATGGGTTCAACGCCGTGGCGAGTGCGAGGGACCGGTCCATCGTCTCGCGTAGGTGCTCCGCGTTCGCTGTAATGCCCTTAACGCATTTTTCAGCGAGCGTGATGCACGCCGCGGTCAGATGCCTGAAGCTGCGGAACAGCGCGCTCGCAATGATGGGCTCAAAGGCATTGAGCTGGAGCTGGCCACCCTCGGCGGCAAAGGTCACGGTGATGTCGTTTCCGAAAACCTCGAACGCCACCTGGTTGACGACCTCCGGAATAACCGGATTGACCTTGCCGGGCATGATGGAAGAGCCGGCCTGCATGGGCGGCAGATTGATTTCGCCAAAGCCGGCACGCGGCCCGCTCGAAAGTAATCGCAAGTCGTTGCAGGTCTTTGAGAGTTTCACGGCGATACGCTTCAGGACACCGGAAATCTGAACGAACGCGCCACAGTCCTGCGTAGCTTCAATGAGATTCGGCGCCGTGCTCAGTTCGATACCCGTGATCCGCTTCAGCGCTTCCAGCGCCTTTTGCGCGTATTCCGGATGAGCGGTGATACCCGTGCCAATGGCAGTCGCCCCCAGGTTAATTTCACGGATCAATGCCGAAGCTTCACGCAGGCGCGCCATATCCTCTTCGAGCATGACGGCATAGGTCGAAAACTCTTGCCCGAGTGTCATCGGAACGGCGTCCTGAAGTTGCGTACGCCCCAGCTTCAATAGACCAGCAAACTCCAGTGCCTTTTCATCGAACGCCGCATGCAGTCGCGCCATTGCATCGAGCAGATGCTCGATGGCAAAGAAAGTCGCGATGCGCAGTGCCGTCGGATAAACGTCGTTCGTGCTTTGTGCGAGATTGACGTGCTCGTTCGGGTGAAGATAGGTGTACTCGCCACGCTTGTGGCCCATAAGTTCGAGCGCCCGATTGCAGATAACCTCGTTGGCGTTCATATTGGTCGAGGTGCCGGCGCCGCCCTGGATAACATCCACGACGAACTGCTCATGCAAGCGGCCTTCTCGCACTTCGATACACGCGGCGACGATCGCATCGCGCAATGTCGGCTGCAACAGACCAAGTTCGGCATTGGCGACGGCTGCGGCCTGCTTCACCGCAGCAAGTGCGATAACCAGATTGGGGTAGGACGAGACGGTCGTACCCGAAATCTCGAAGTTTTCCTTTGCCCGTAACGTATGCACGCCGTAGTACGCTGCCTGCGGCACCTGTCTCTCGCCGAGAAGGTCATACTCGACACGGAATTCCTGATTGCTCATAGCGCTCTCCGACGGGTCTTTTAATCGCAGTTCAAGTGTTCGAGTAGTCGACGAGGCGCCAGGGCAATTCGCCGTCTCCCATGAACGTTTCAATTGATTTGCCGTCACCGAGCGCGACGCTTCGTGGCGCGTCATTGCGTTCACGCGTCAGTGTGACGGTGCCTTCGCTCGGCGGCAGGCCATAAAAAAGACGGCCGTTTTCGCTCGCGAACGCTTCAAAGCGGTCAAGTGCATGCTCCTGGTCGAACACCGTCAGGTACGCCTCGAGGGCTGTCGGTGCGCTGAAGATACCTGCGCAACCACACGCAGCTTCTTTCGCTCCGCGCTCGTGCGGCGCCGAATCGGTGCCGAGGAAGAACGACCGTGAGCCGGAGGTCGCGACGCGCCGAAGCGCAAGTCGATGCCGCTCGCGCTTAAGGACCGGCAGACAGTAATAATGCGGACGCAACCCTCCCGTGAACATCGCATTCCGGTTGAAAAGCAGATGCTGCGGCGTGATGGTCGCGGCGAGCCGGCCACTGGTGTCTGCCGACACAAAGTCCGCGGCCTGTTCGGTGGTGATGTGCTCGAGCACGATCTTGAGCGCGGGAAACATCTCGAGCAAAGGCTTGAGCGTGTGGTCAAGGAAAACCGCTTCCTTGTCGAAAACGTCTACACCCGGGTCAGTGCTCTCACCGTGAATGAGAAGCGGCATTCCTAGTTCCTGCATGACATCGAGAACCTTTGCGACCCTGTCGATTCCGGTCACACCATACTCGGAATGTGTGGTCGCGCCGGCGGGATACAGCTTCACCGCCGTGAACACTCGCTCGTCGAATCCTGCCTTGATTTCAGCCGGGTCTGTGCTGTCACACAGGTAGCATGTCATCAACGGTTCGAATGCAGAGCCTGTGGGCAATGCTTCGAGAATGCGCTCGCGATATGCGCGCGCAGCCGACACGGTCGTAACAGGCGGCTTGAGATTGGGCATCACAATGGCGCGGCCGAACTGGCGCACCGAATAAGACAGCACGGTACGAAGCATTGCGTCGTCGCGCAGATGCAGATGCATGTCGTCCGGGCGGCGGACGGTAATTGACTGAACCATGACTGTTCCTTGACCGACGCGGATTCGTTAGAGGTGGTCGACGGTGTCGGCAAGCACACGCACGCCAAGCATGAAATCGTCGATGTCCATCGCTTCGTGCGGATTGTGGGAGCCGTTCTCGTTACGGATGAACAACATGCCGCTGGGGATGCCAGCGTTCGCAAACAGCGACGCATCGTGTCCGGCGCCGCTGGGTACGGGTTCACAGGGTGTCGCCATGCGTGCGCAAGACTCGGCGAGCTCAGCGCAAATCTTCTCGTCCATCGTGGCGGGCGAAGAGTCGAGCCTCCGGTCGAATTCAAATTTCACCCCACGTTCGCGGGCAATCGACGCGCACTCGGTACGCATCAACTGGTAGAACCCTTCGAGCGTGTCGTGGCTCTTGCTGCGCGCTTCGAAGCTGAAGTGAACCGTGCCTGGAATACGCGAGATGGAATGCTCGGACGGGTCGGTACCCACGACGCCCGTCGTCACGACGAGGTCGATACCGCGCTCAAGCAGCACGCGCCAGTGCTCGTCCAGCCTGGTTATCAGGTCCGCTACGGCAAACATCGCATCGTGACGCAGCCAGCGAGGGACCGCGCCCGAGTGCCCCGCCTCACCGACACAGGTAATCCGGTTGTGCCGGACGTTGCCTCGAATGCCCGGAACCACCCCGAGCGCAATCTTGCGGGCGACCATGACGGGGCCCTGCTCGATATGCAGTTCGAGATAGGCTTTGGCCTTGGATTTATCGAATAGAGGTTCCTGAGACGCAATGGCGGCGGTGTCCGCGCCGACCTGCGCCATGTAGCTGGCGAGCGACTTGCCGGACGTCCGGTGCTTGAGTTCGAGGTCCTCCGCGGAGAGCTTGCCGAAGAGGGAGCCTGAGCCCATATAAGCCTTGCCGAACCAGGCGCTTTCCTCCCCGCGAAAGGCAATAACGCGCAGCGGCGTACCTGACGGTCGACCACTCTGCTTCTGCGCAACTAGACAAAGCAACCCTGCGATGATGCCCGCGAGGCCGTCAAAGTTGCCGCCTTGAGGCACCGAATCCATATGCGAGCCAACCCAGACCGCCGGGAGCTGCGCATCGCTATCGGGCAGACGGAAAATGAGGTTGGCAGCGCGGTCGACGTCGACGTGCAGCCCCTCCTTCTCGGCAAAGTGCCGCAGGTAATCGGCCGCCGCGGATTCGCCCTTGCCGTAGCTGTCTCGCGTGACACCTACACCGTCGGACGAGATTTCGCGAATATCATCAAAGAGTTTCTGCGCGAGCCCGGTAAGCTCAAGTATTTCCATGATGCCTGTCCATTTGCACAATGAGCCGGTGCGATCCGGCGCTTTCCCGAAGGCAGTCAGCGAGCGCGCCGCCTTCACGCGTAGAGGATTCAGCCCGACTGTTGCGCAAACCGCAGCCAGCGGTCGCTCAACTGGCGGTCCAGCTTCACCTGTCCGGTCAGGTCCCGAATGCTCTCGACGCCCATCTCCGTGCAGTACGCTTCAAGACCGTCGATGATTTTCTGCATGACACCCGGGTCACGGAACGATGCGGTTCCGACCTGCACGGCACTGGCACCTGCGAGCATGAATTCGACGGCGTCTTCGGCGGTCTGGATACCGCCACAACCGATAATCGGGATCCGCACTGCCCTGTAGCACTGGTGCACGAGCCGCACCGCAATAGGTTTGATGGCGGGACCGGACAGGCCGCCCATCACATTGCCGAGTTTCGGCTTGCGGGTCCGGACATCGATAGCCATGCCAAGTACCGTGTTGCCCATCACGATGGCGTCAGCGCCGGCGTCTTCGGCTGCCCGCGCGACGGCCGCGATGTTGCTCGCGTTGGGCGTGAGCTTGACCCAGAACGGATGATTGGTGCGCCGGCGAATTGCTGACACGGCCTTGTAGGTCGTATCAGGCATCATGGCGAACGCCATGCCGTCTGCTTCAAGATTCGGGCACGATATGTTCGCCTCGATGGCTGCGACTTCTGGCAACGACATTTCCTCGCAGGCCTCGGCAAACTCGTCAGCAGTGTTGGCTGAAATGGAAACGACAACTGGCGTATTGAACTTCAGATACGGCGGCAGCACGTTCTCGCAGTAATACTCGAGCCCCTTGCTCGGGATGCCGATCGAATTGAGCATCCCGCTGTAGCAATCTGCCACGCGCGGCGTGGGGTTACCCGCGCGCGACGTTGGGGACACGCTCTTCACAACGAGCGCACCAAGACGATTGAGGTCCAGTGCTTCCTGGTATTCAATCGCGAAACAGCCTGACGCCGGCATGACGGGGTTGCGCAAAATCAGGTCGCCAACCCGGGCAGTTAAATTAGCCAAATTCCACCTCCCCAACCACCTCGCGGATGGGAAACACAGGGCCTTCGCGACAGACGCGAAGGAATTGACGGTCACCATCGCAGTCGAACAGCCGCACGCATGACAGGCAGACACCCATGCCACACGCCATGCGTTGCTCCATGGCGACTTCGGCGGTGATTTGCGGATAGTCGGAAAGGACGCGCTGCAATAGCATCAGGAGACGATGCGACCCACAGGTGTACACCGCGTCAGGACGCTGCTCCTCGATCAGCTCACGAAGCAGCACCTCCACCGCCTCGACCGAAGACGTCCCGTCCGCATCGAAGACACTACGGACATCCGCCGTCGCGCCGCGCAGAAACTCTTTTTCCATCAGGTCGGCTGGCGAACGCGCAGACATAACGGCTGTGATGTCGACATCCGCCTGGGACGCTTTCTTGATGAGGGGAGCCATCGTAGCGAGACCCACGCCGCGCGCGACCACGAGAATGCGGCGATAGTTAGCACTGGAGGTAAACGTGTTACCCAGCGGCCCGACGATGTCCATGTGCGCCCCTTCGAGCAAAGTCGCCATCGCCTTGGTGCCGACGCCCGTGACGTTGTAGAGAAACTCGATACGGTTGTCTTCGGGACCCGCACCATAGACACTCATCGGGCGCAGCAGGAACGGTTCATGTTCCTGCGTAGTTGGGCATTTGAGCTGGTAGAACTGCCCAGCCTTCGTGATTCGTGCGATGGGCGCGTCTGCTTCCAGACGGATGTACTTGTATCGCTGGTTGACCCAGTAGTGCTCTGCGACTTTGCAACGATAGGAAGCGACAGTTGCGGCATTCTCGAGGCCGCACGGGCTTGCTGGCATGATGACTCCACTCTTCAATAACGCCGCGAACGAGTGAGGGAACAGAGCGGTTCGCAGCAAACTGCCGGGTTATTCCAGTTCCGCGCCCTTCAACTCCGGAATGAGAAAGATCGTTGCGACCATGTCGAGCACGTAGATGCTTGCGAGCAGGGCAATCGCGAGTTGAAGCGAATAAGCGGCGGCGATACCGCCTACGACGATGGGACCCAATCCCCCAACCGCGCGGCCGATATTGAAAAGAACGTTCTGCGCGGTAGCGCGTGCCGCTGTCGGGTACGCCTCCGACATCAGGGCACCGTAGCCACCAATCATTCCGTTGACGAACATGCCCATGAGCGCACCGGCCCAGAGCATCACACCCGGGTCCGAAAGCCTCGAGTAGATAATGACCATCGCCACCGCGCCAGCCTGGAAGAGCAGGAAGGTGGGCTTGCGTCCAATGCGGTCCGCCAGCTGGCCGAAGATATAGACGCCGACCATCATTCCGACGACGGTGACCGACGTCCAGAGCGCCGACTTGGTGAGGCCAAATCCAAGCGTCTTGGCGAGGTAGGTCGGTAGCCAAATCATGATGCCGTAGTAGCCGAAGTTCTGGACCGAACACAGAATGACAATGCCAAGGCTGGTACGGGCCGTTCGTCCGTCGACGATGAGCAGCTTGAACGCATTGGACTTCTTGGCCGATGTCTTCGCACTCCGCACGAACACTTCAGGCTCATGCAGCTTGTTACGCACGACCCATGCAACGAGTGCCGGCGCCACACCAAGCAGGAACATTCCGCGCCAGCCGATATGCGGAAGCAGCAACGGGGTGAGCAGAGACGCTGCAAGCACGCCGCTCTGCCAGCCGAGGCCGACATACGACGACACGCGAGCACGATGCTTTGCGGGCCATGCTTCAGCGGCCAGTGCCATGCCGATTCCGAACTCTCCACCCAGACCGATGCCGGCGACTGTCCGGTAGGCCAGTAAATCCCAGAAGCCACGAGCGAAAGCAGACAACCCGGTGAAGAGTGCGAAAATCACGATGGTCCACGTCAAAACTCGGATACGGCCGAACCGGTCCGAAAGCGAACCGAACAGGAATCCACCGCCCACCGCGCCAATCAGCGTCCACGTGACCAGCGCACCCGACTGCTGCGTGGTCAAATGCAGGTCCAACGCGATGGCAGGCAGCATGAACCCAAGAATGAGCAGGTCGAATCCGTCCATCGCGTAACCGATTGCCGAACCGGCCAGTGCCTTCCAGGCGTACTTGTTGGGACGGTCGTCCGCCCCGGCTATCGCGGTGGCACTGGGCCCTGCTGCCTTTGCATTTGCTTCCATTACATCCTCCAGTGGAAACTTCCTTTCCTACGGTTCGAAAACAGGTCTTGTGGACCCAAGCATCAAACCACGATGCCAACCGTACAAAAAAATAGACAATCAGTGCGTCGAAATCGATCCCGGACAACACAACCGGTAAACTTCATGCTATGCACTGAGTGATGACGGCCTAGGGTCTTGAACTGCGCGGAAAGGTGGCTGTCTCGGGTGCCTCGCTCTGTTGGCTCGACCGTCCGTCTAAATATTTAGATTACGCGCTTTGAATGCGCCCCACAACCCAAATTCCGTTAGTGAAAACCCGTAGACCCGTAGACCCGTATTGACTGAACGGCTGTCGCGCTGCCTCGCCTTCAGAAGTTTTGCCGAAGGCCCGCGCCGTATGTCAGACCTGTGGACTGGCTGGCAAAGTGGTCGTATTTGAACGCAGCGTACACGTCCGTACGCTTCGAGAGCGGATAGTCGTAGCCGACGGCCCAGGTGGTGCGGTGAACGTCGCCACTGTTGGGTCCGGTCGACTTCGAATACACAAAGTCCCCAAGGACCGAACCCACGCCTACGGGAACAGAGACGCCAAGCTGCTCCGAGTTTGTCGTTGTCGTACCCAGCGTCGCGTTGTCGCGGATGTTCATGTAGCCGGCGAATACGCGAACAATGTTGAAGTTGTAGGACCCATCGAACTGAATCGTCTCCTGGCTCTTGAGACCAGGTACGGCCGGCAACGCCGTCGCGATGTCCCCCGCCACATTGCTGTAGTTGATGTACTGGTAATGGGCCGCCAGCACGACCGGGCCGTTCGCATAGTTAAGCGCCCCACCCCACTTATGCGCACCGGCGTCACCCGCAGTGTTGCCGAACGAGTAGATGACCGTGCCGTTAAGGCCGCCAACCGTCGGCGACGAATAGGCCACGGCGTTGTTCCAGCCGGAATCGCCCACTACGCCCTGCGGGCCTAGCCCCTTGTACGTGTGGAAAATCCACGGGGAGAATGTATAGGAGTTGAAAAACGGGTTGAGGTTGATAGTCGAAAGGTACAGAGGCGTTGTCAGCCTCCCCGCACGAATGGAACCATACGGAGTAGCAATCCCAACGTACGCGTTGCGGGAAAAGAAACTGTCGTTTGTGAAGCGGCCGTACGTGCCGTTCTGAGGCTGGAAATAGCTCTCAAGCACGAAGAATGTGGAATAGCCGCCGCCCAGGTCCTCTGTACCGCGAAGCCCCCAATAAGACGTGGACAGCCCGCCCCCTTGAGTCACCACAGCTGCACCGGCCCCAGGGGTTTTGACGGAGCCGACAAACGCGTCGACCAGACCGTAAAGCTGTACCGAGGATTGCGCGAACGCCGGAGCGCTCAGCGCGACAGTGCCGAGAAGACAAAGACTCGGCAGGAGTTTGAATTTTGCACCAGACATGTAAAGCCTCTTGTTCGTTTCTGCTGACAGCCGCGTGGTCTTCCGGTCTGCTTCGTCGACGTCGCGAACGCACACCGGGCATCTGTGACGCGCCGGTGGGCGAACGTCGCGCAGAGATATTGCATTTGTATATGTAAAACGACAAGTGCACAAAATATCAATTAGTCTAAAATTTCGCTAAAATCGCCTCAGTATTTTCCCTAGCATCATCGCCGTTCTAAAGATGCCTTGATGTACAATTTGTTTGTATTTTTATACGAGGATGTATCGTGGCCGAAATGCTAGGTTCCCGCAAAACAGCGCCCACTTTCGACTTCCTCGCTATCGGCGAGCGCCTTCGCGCCTATCGCATGGCTCGCGGACTTCGCTCCGACGACATAGCTGAGCGGCTCGCGATTTCCCGCGCGGCCGTCTATAACCTTGAGCGTGGCGAAATCGTCAAGATTGAAACACTCGAGCGTCTGGCGGCACTCCTGGAAGTGACGCTTCCTAACTTGCTAGGCGTTGAGTCCGAATACCACGATTCCGCGGTCAGTTACTTTGAGCGCATGCGCCAACTCGAATCACGCTCGACGCGCATACTGGCGAACTTCGACCCGATTTCGTTCCTGCTTACGTCCGAGGCTTACGTGGAGCATCTACGCTCCATGCTTGAGGAGAGCGTTCCGGACGAACTTACTGGCGAAAGCTCGAAGCGGATTAACAGCGACGTTCTGAAAATTCTGGCCGCTCGGCGCAAGTTGTTTGAACAGCAGCGCCCCAGCATCCTGAGTGTTATCGGGCTTCGACAGGTTGAGCAGTTCCTGCATCACGGTCTTGTGGGTCGCTTAGGTCTGCCTTCGGGTGTGCAGCTTGAACGCAAGCTCGCTGCGCGCAAGGAAGTCGCACACATGATCGAGGTGTTGAACAGCGACCCTATTGGCGTCCAGGTCGGCATCGTGACTGACAACCTGCCGAGCGAGACCTTCCAGATTTTCGAGGAACCGGGGAGCCAACACGTGGCCGTGTCACCCTTCCGGCTTGGCGAACTTCCCAATGTGCGAACAGGCATAGCGACGATTACAACGTCAGCAGATGCGGTTGCGATGTACCGCGGATTGATTGAACGCCTGTGGACCGGAGCCGCTAAAGGGCGGGACGGCGCAAAACTGTTGCAGTCATTGCTTGAACGCAGTTAGCTCTACTGCATGCCATATAGCCGCATTGCCATGCGGCGACCGAGGAGCGCAGCGTGGGTATGATGCGCGCGCAACCAGGTTGCGCGCGTTCCATCAAACAACCATGGCCGGCGCCAGCTTGGCGGCAAACGCATTGAGGGCTTCGAGAAAAGCGGCATCCGATGCCCCGCTCGCGCCTTTCAGCGCGCTCGCATCCTGGCGCAATTCAGCGAGAAATTCATCGACTACGCCAGTGGATACCGCAACACCCTCGTGGCGTTCGGTAAAAGCTGCCGCACGCTCCGCGAGCAACACGAGCGCCGCCGATTCGCGCCCCGAAGCTGCGGCCGCGTCGCGGCACTGTGAAGCAAACTGGTGAATATCCGAGAAACCGACGTGCGTGCGCTCGAGCCACGCACTTGCGAGTTGCAGATTCATTTTGCGTCCTTGAACGATTGCGAACAGACGACTTCTGAGGTATCCCTAACCGCCAGCGGGTCGCCAAGAGACATCATGCACGCGTCTAAAAAAAAAGACAACTCGCGAATGTGCAGCGGTCACCGCTGACCTGCCTTGGAATTTTCGGACCCGTTGAAACTTGAGAGAACGGCTTCCAACGGAGAAAGGAAGTCATGAAGAAGAGCAGGTTTGCCGACGAACAGATGGTCACGATCCTGCGTGAGGCAGGCCAGTGCAACGGCATGTTTTACGGTTCTTCTCAATTCGCTGAGACGAACGGATGGAAGCGCCCAGCGTCACAAATTCCTCCGCCACCGTCGGGTGTATTCCTAACGTTGCGCTGAGGTGTGCTTTGGTTGCTCCCGCTGTAATCGCAATAGCCAAGCCTTGGATGATTTCGCCCGCGTTATCGCCGACCATATGAGCGCCCAACATGCGGTCTGTTTTGGCGTCAACTACGATCTTCATCAATATCTGCTCGTCACGTCCCGAGAGTGTCGCGCGCATGGGCTTGAATTGCGTGCGATATACGTCGATCGCGCGTCCACCCGAACTCGCCTCAGCCTCAGTAAGTCCGACTGATGCAGCATTGGGTCGACTGAAGACTGCCGACGGTACGTTGCTGTGAAGCACCGCGCGCGGGTTATTCCCGAACATAGTGTCCGCAAAGGCATGCCCTTCCTGAATCGCAACCGGGGTCAGGGCGACTCGGTCCGTCACGTCACCCACCGCAAAAATGCTATTGACCGAAGTCCGGGAGTAAGCGTCGACCAGCACGGCGCCCGACTCCGCGAGACGCACCCCCGCTTTTTCGAGTCCTAGCGCAGAGGTATTGGGCCGCCGGCCAGTGGCAGCCAGAACCGCGTCCACGTCAAAGTGATCCCCGGAGTCGACCGTAATGCGCAAAGCTCCCTCTCTTCTTTCGACGCGCACGGCACGCTGCGACAACCGAAGTGCAATTCCCGATTTCTGCATCTCAGTAGCGAGGTGTGTCCGCACATCCTCGTCGAAGCCACGCAAGATCTGATCGCCCCTGTGAATCTGAACTACGTCAGCACCCAGTCCGGAATAGATTCCGGCGAATTCACACGCTATGTAACCGCCGCCGAGGATCGCAACGCGTTGAGGGAACGCTGGAAAATCGAATGCCTCGTTGGAAGTGATCATAAGCTCCGAGCCAGGCACCAATGGTTTAACAGGCGTGGCGCCCGTCGCAATCAGCACGATCCGCGCATGGAGTATTCTTTCACCGACCTGGACCGTGTGTTCGTCAAGGAGCACAGCCCGGCCATCGAAAGTCGTAACTTCTGCTTCATGCAGCAAGCGCTTGTATACCGATTCGAGACGTTTGATCTCCCGGTCTTTAGCTGCGACCAAAGTAGCCCAGTCGTGCTTCGGCTTTACCGACGTCCAACCGAATCCTGATGCGTCTTCGAACTGTTGCGCGAAATCGGACGCGTATACAAATAACTTCTTTGGCACGCATCCGCGGATGACACATGTTCCACCGTAGCGGTGCTCCTCAATGATGGCAACTTTAGCGCCGTGGGACGCAGCGACACGACCGGCGCGAACTCCACCGGAACCACCGCCAATGACGACTAGATCGAATTCCTGAATATTCATGATCATTTGGAACGTGCGATGGTTTTTCAGAGAACGCTGCAATGGGTAAAGCGCGAGCTGAAACCGAGTGTCGTGCAGCGCCCAGCGGCAACACAACGTGCTGATGTCATCGCAAAATGGGCGCTCGAATCACACAACGTTGTCCACATAAGCTGCTGATTCGGCCGGCAACGTGCTATTCCGTTAGGAGTGCATTAACTTTCGGCCAAACGTCAATGCCCTGCTTTTTCAGCTCGTCATCGTAGGCGTTCGATCGAAACGATGTAATCGCCGAATCAAAGCTTGGTCGAGCCTGCACTGCGTCGAACCACCTCGCTACGTTGGGTCGTTGCGCCCACATCTTCTCCAAACCCAAGCGGTCAAGACGGGTCACATAAGGAATGATAGCGATGTCGGCCAATGTGAACTCGTCACTCGCAAGCCAAGTCTGCTCACCGAGCGCAGCATCCATTTCCTTAAGAACCTTGTCATGCAGAAGGACCGCATCTTTCACGAAGGGTGCTTTGAATTCCTGTTCCATGATTTGCCGCTGGCGATCTGCCCGAGCGCGGTCTGGCAGTTTGGCCAGGCGTTCCATCCATTCCTTTCTATCGTGATGGCTTCGCAACTGGTGCACAAACGACGCAGCGTAGGTAACCGATGCGCAGGCAATATGTAATCCTTCGTCAGGTATCTTTGTCCACATCCGCATCTTTGCTGCTCCCAGAGGTGACGCAGGCCTTAACGGCCGCTCTGGGAAGACGTCCTCGATATACTCGAGAATGACAGTAGATTCACGGACCGGGATGCCATCATGAACAAGAACAGGGACCAGTCCCTTCGGATTGATTTTGAGGAACTCAGGAGTAAGGTGTTCCTGCTTCATCAAATCGACCTCTTGTCCCGTCCACTCGATGCCCTTTTCATCCAAGGCAATGCGCACCTTCTGCGCACATACGGAGATGTTGTGGTGATAGAGTTTTAGCAATTTTTCGTCCGCTATCGTGTAAAAGGAGCTTACACTTTAGTAGTGTTCTACATGCTTGATAAGGCGAGACGGGCGACTAATTGCCATGCCCATGTGGAATAAATGCCAGTCAAAAGATCCGGTAAACCCGTATGGACATAATCGAGGGGATGAGCGTATTTGTCAGAGTTGCGCAATCCGGCAGCTTTTCGACCGTGGCTCGGGAGTTGGGGCTGACGCAACCTAGCGTGAGCAAACAAATTGCCGCGCTTGAAAATCACCTCGGTGTTCGTCTTCTGAATCGAACAACTCGCCACTTGCAACTGACGGAAGACGGGTTTACTTATCTCAGCTTTGCTCAAAAGATTCTGGACACTGTCGCAGAGGCAGAGGCACACCTAGGTGGAGCAAAGAGGACGCCCCGCGGGTTAATTCGCATAGGAAGTCCCTACGCTTTTGCGCAACGCTACCTCGTTCGCTGCGTTGGCGACCTGCTCGAGCAGTATCCGCAATTGCGCGTTGAGATAGTCGCGAGCGACATGGCCGACAGCCTCGTCGAACATGGGCTAGACGTCGCGATTCGCTTTGGAAACCCGAACGGCGACCTCGTTGCTCGACAGGCCGGCACAACATCGCGTATTGCCGTAGCTTCTCCGGCATACCTGGAATCTGCTGGCGAACCACAGGGCCCGCTAGACCTCAGTACTCACAATTGCCTGGTGTATTCCAACCCTGCGATCGGCCCTCATTGGTCATTTCTGTCCCATGGCTGCCGTGAAACTGTCGTCGTGTCGGGAAGCTTTGTATCCAACAGCGCGGACGTGATTAGGGAAGCCTGTATTCGCGGCCTTGGGATCACCGTGATGCCGAATTGGCTGTTTCATGACGACCTGACGTCAGGACGGGTTTGCCAGGTGCTTAGGCAATACGAACCAGAAGGCCTGCCGATTTTTGTAGTCTATCCGTCGCGTAAATTCGTCCCCCCGAAGTTGCGAGTGGTCGTCGACTATTTGGCGACGGAGCTTGGCCGGGATCCAGCGCTTAACGTGGGGTTGACCCCGTAGTGCTGCAATCGGCTTGAAACCGTTGGCCACGCCGGTATGCAGTCCGCAAAGCAACAGCATGTCGAGCCGATGCTGTTGCGTTGCATCGGCATTTGCAGCCGATAGTCCGGTCCACTGGAGCGTCGCTCATGCTTCGAGCTGCTCCAGAACCTTTCCCTTCGTCTCGATGCCAAGAAAATGAACAGCCAACGCTGCAACAAACGGCACCGCCGCGAACATCGCAAACGCAGTGATGAGATTGCCGCCCATCGTCTGCGAGACGAGCGCCGGAGAAAAAATCGCCGTGATCTTGAGCACCGCGCTGCCGAGCCCGACGCCCGACACGCGGATGCTTGTCGGGTACAGCTCCGGCGTATACACGTACGCGGTAATGAAGCCGCTTGACATGAACGCCAGTGCGAGCGAGCAAAAGGCCGCAACGACGTAGACGGACTCCCCGTGAAACACCGCAGCTAGAATCAGCGATAGCGTGCACAGAACGAACGACCATGTGATCACCGGCTTGCGGCCAACTTTGTCGACGATGAGCGCGCAGGTCAGCGATCCGAGCACGCCGAGCACCCAGCCAAGCACCCCCAAGTTGAGTGCAAGTTGCAACGAAGCGTGATAGACGGTCTTGTAGATGGTCGGGAGCCAGGTGGACAGTCCATACTGAATGAAGCCGGCGGTGACCCAGATCGTTGCGACCGCGATCGTGCGCTTCAGATAGGCCCGGCTGAACAGATCCTGTACGCGGCGCTTCGGGTGACGGTGCATGAGCGCCTCGAACTCGGCAATTTGCCGGACCGGCGCGAGCGGGCCCTTTACGCTTGCCTCGAACGCGCTGACGGCGCTGTCGGCTTCAGCCATTCGGCCGCGTTCGGCAAGCCAGCGCGGCGACTCCGGCACGAGTTTGGCGAGCACAAAGAAAAGGACGAGCGGCACCGCGCCGATGAAATACATCGTTTCCCAGCCGAAGCGCGGCACGATCCACGCACCCGCGATCATGGCGCCGAGCAAGCCGATCGGAAACACGATCTCGTACAGCATCACGAAGCGGCCTCGTCCGTGCGCGCGAGTGATCTCGTTGATGTACGTCGCCGCCACCGGTATTTCACCGCCAAGCCCGATCCCTTGAATGATCCGCAGCACGACGAATGCGACAAAGGTTGGCGCGAAACCGGAGGCGATGCTCGCGATGCCGATGATTCCCGAACTCCACGCAATCGCACGTACCCGGCCGTGCCGTTGCGCGAGCCAAGGAAACAGCAAGGCGCCGATCAATTGGCCGATCGCGCCGGACCCGATCAGGAACGCGACCTGCCCTGGCGTGAGCCCCCACTTGTGAATCAAGAGCGGCAGCGTCACCGCGATCGCGATGACGTCGAAGCCGTCGAAAAACGTCGCCAGCCCGATCAGGATTCTCGCGCGCACCTGCATCGCGTTGGCAGGAAGCCGCTCGAGGCGCGCAATGATCGATCCCTGGGTGACGGCCTCGATTGCGCCGGCGGCGGCACGGGCACTGCCCTCTTCCACGGCTCCAATATTGATGGTTCTCATCCTTGAGTCTCCTTTGTTTGTCGTTATCAGGCGAGCGCACGTCCGACGTCGGCGAGGGCTGCCGCGTCGACCGTGAGCCCCTGGCTCATCCATTTGCGTGCGAGCTTCAGTTCGCGCGGCGTGTTGATCGCGATCACGCCGTGAATCGCGCCCCCCTTCAGGAAGTACAGCGTCGCGCGCCTGGCCGCCATGTCGCCGCGCACCGCAATCTCGGCATCGGCCGGGATGTCGCCGAGAATCTGCAGATTCACGTCGTATTGATCCGACCAGAACCACGGGATTTCTTCGTAGGGCGAGCGAACGCCGAGCACGGCCTTCGCTACCGCGATGGCTTGGTTCTGCGCGTTGGCCCACGACTCGAGGCGCACGCGGCGCTTCAGCCACGCGTTCGGATGGTTCGCGACGTCGCCGCATGCGAAGATCGACGCGTCGTCGGACATGCCGTATTCGTCGACGACGATGCCGTCGTCGACATGCAACCCCGCCGCTACGGCAAGCGACGTATGGGGCGCGAGACCGACGCCCGCGACGGCGAAGTCTGCGTCGAGCGTCGATCCGTCAGCGAGCGTCGCGCGCACCCGGCCCGGATCGCCGGGATGGTCCTCGAGCGCGGCAAGCGATGCGCCCAGGCGCACGTCGGCGCCGTTCGCGCGATGCAGTTCGAGCAGAAAGTCCGATACGGCCGGCGGCACCGAGCGCGCGCACAAACGCGGCGCCCCCTCGACGATCGTCGCATCGACGTTCAATTTGCGCGCCGTCGCCGCGACTTCGAGGCCTATCCATCCGCCCCCGACTACGAGCACCCTCCGGCTGGTGCGCAACTGCTCGCCGAGCGCCACGGCATCGTCAAGCGTGCGCAGGTAGCGCAGATTCCCGGTCCCGACAATCGATTCCGGCAGACGCCGGGCGGCGCCGCCAGTCGCAATCACGACGCGGTCGTATTCGACTTCGCGGCCGCTTTGCGTGCGTACGACACGGCGAACACGGTCGATCGACGTGGCGTAGTCGGGCTGCCACGCTTCGACGCCGAGCGCGGTGAACGCATCGGGGGCCACGAGCCGCACCGTTTCGATGCCGGCCTCGCCGGAAAGCACCGCTTTCGACAGCGGCGGACGCTCATACGGCAGGTGGATCTCGTCGGCGATCATCACGAGCCGGCCCGCGAAGCCCTCTTTGCGCAGCGTCTTGACGACCCACCCCGCTGCCTGCCCGCCGCCGATCACGACGACGGTACGAAGCCCGGCGCCCACGGAACCTGCCTGAAACGGTGCTTCAGTCATCTTTGCGCTCCGTCATGAACCGGCCGGCCGGCGCGGGCGCGTTTTTCTGACGACGCGTGTTGCCGTCGAGGCCGGCTTCGATCGCCCATTCCGCGAACACGGTGGGACCGGGCTCGAATTCGCGCGGCTGCCACGCCGGCGTAAGGACATCCTCGTCGGCGTAATACTCGATCAGGCCGCCGGCAGGATTCTGGAAATACCAGAAGTACGCCGAGGAGACCGGATGCCGCCCTGGGCCGAGCTGTGTCGTCCAGCCGCAGCGGCTGATGTGCATGCCGCCGCCGAACACTTCATGAATGTCGCGCACCGTAAAGGCGACGTGGTTCAGGCCGCGCTTGCCGTCCGGCAGTTGCAGCAGGAACAGGTCGTGGTGGCCGCCGTGCGGCGCGCAGCGCATGAAGGCGCCGCGCCCCGGGTAGCGGTCCGAGGTCTCGAAGCCGAGCAGTTCGTGATAGAACGCTTCTTGCTCGACGAGCCGGTTCGTGAAGAACACGACATGCCCAACCTCGACCGGTTCGGCCCGCTCGTATATCGTGCTCGGCTGATCGACGCGAAGCGTCTCGCCCCATACGTTCGAAAGCGAGCCCTTGATGTCGAGCGCTCGCTTTCTGGTCGCTTCGACACGAATCGCCATGCCGTTCGGATCGATGCAGCCGACGGCCTCCTCCGCTTCGAAATGGCCCGGCTGCCCCGCGAAGCGGCCGCGCAGCGCGTCGAGTTCCGCGCGCGTCGCGACGCCCCACGTGACTTCGCGCAGCGTCGGCCCCGCCTCGAACGCGGGCGGCAGGGACGGATCGTTGCTGTCGACCGCGAGCACCGTGCAACCGTTCAGCGTTTCGAAGCGCGCGCTCGTTTCGTCGTGCGCGACTTCCTTCAAGCCCCAATCCGCGAAAAACCGCCGGCAAGCCGCGAGATCCGTCACGCCGTAAGTAACCTGCTCTATGCCAAGAATCGTCATGACCGACCTCTTCAATTCGCCCACGGCAGCGGTGCGTCATTCAAGCCCCAGTAGAGGCTCTTTTGCTGCATGTACTCGCGGATGCCAAGCCGGCCCTTCTCGCGGCCCATGCCGCTTTCCTTCCAGCCCGAGAACGGTGTCGAGATCGAGAACAGCTTGTAGGTGTTGATCCACACGGTGCCCGTTTCGAGCGCACGGGCCACGCGCCATGCGCGCTTGTAGTCGCGCGTCCAGATGCCGGCGGCGAGGCCGAACACGCTGTCGTTGGCGTGCTGGACGAGCGAGGCTTCGTCGTCGAACGGCATCGCGACGAGCACCGGCCCGAAGATTTCTTCCTGGCAAATGCGCGCGCTGTTCGCGAGGCCATCGAGGATCGTCGGCTGATAGAAGAAGCCGTTTTCGCGTCCGTCGCCGGCCGGGCGCTCGCCGCCGCACAGCAGGCGGCCGCCTTCCTGAAGACCGAGCGCGACGTAGCGTTCGACCGATTCGCGATGCTGCGCGGAAATCAATGGCCCCATTTGCGTCTCGACGCGCGAGGGATCGCCGACGCGCAAGCGCCGCGCGCCCTCCACGAGCCGCTCCATGAATGCGCGGTAGATCGAGCGCTGCACGAACAACCGCGAGCCCGCGATGCAAGCTTCGCCCGACGAACTGAAAATGCCGTACAGCACGCCGTTGACCGCGTGATCGAGATCGGCGTCGTCGAACACGATGGTCGGCGACTTGCCGCCGAGTTCGAGCGAGACGGGCATGAGCTTCTCGGCGGCGATGCGCGCGATGCCGCGGCCCACCGAGGTGCCGCCCGTAAACGACACCTTCTTGACGAGCGGATGGCGCACGAGCGCGTCCCCGACTACCGAACCCTTGCCGGGCAGCACGCTCAGCACGCCCTTCGGCACGCCGGCTTCCTCGCAGATGCGTGCGAGCGCGAGCGAAACGAGCGGCGTGACTTCGGCCGGCTTCAGCACGACCGCATTGCCGGCCGCAAGGGCGGGCGCAAGCTTCTGCGCATCGGACGCAATCGGAGAATTCCACGGCGTGATCGCACCGATCACGCCGAGCGGCTCGTGCACGCTCATCGTCAGATAGTCGCCGCGCGACGGCGTCAGATCTTCGTCAAGCGTTTCGAGGCACGCGGCGAAGTAGCGGAAGGTATTGGCGGCGCTCGCCACGAGTGCGCGGGTTTCGCCGATCGGCTTGCCGTTGTCGCGCCGCTGCAATTGCGCGAGCGCTTCGTGGCGCGCGCCGATCAGCTCGGCGACGCGGTACAGCACGCTCGCGCGCTGATGCGGCTTCAGGCCAGCCCAGTTCGCGTCGCGCCATGCCGCATCCGCGGCTTCGATGGCTTCGCGCGCGTCTTCGGCGTCAGCTGTCGAGATTTCCGCGTTGATCGTCTGGTCTGCCGGGTACACGCTTCTGTACGGCGCGCCGCGGCCTTGCCGCCACTCGCCGCCAATCAGGATGTCGCCCGACGGAACGAGGCTCGAATCGAAATCAGTCATGTGTGTCGTCCGTCAGATCGTTTGCGTCGACCTACGCCGTCAGATCACGCAGCGCGCCGCGCGATTGCGCAGCGCACGGAGCGCGCTGAAGGCCGTCAAAGCCGAGGTCTTGGGGTTGTCGGGGAGCGGCTTGCCGCATATTTCGAGCGACATTTCGCCGAACGCACCGCGCGCGATGACGCGATGCACGTTGCGCATCACGTTCGGGTCGGCGATCAGACGCACTTTCGTTTCGTCGAGCCCGAGGCCCGCGAGCGCGATGGTCGCGGCGACGTTCGCGTTCTTCGGAAAGAGCCGCGCGGCGTCGCGCGCGCTGCCTTCGAAAATCACGCGTTGATCGGTCATCGCGTGCAGATCGCAGAGCACTTCCGCCGGCGTGCCGAGCCAGCCGAGCGGCGGCTTGCGGCCGATGTACACCACTTCGTCGAGGCCGCCGAGCTTCGCTGCCGCGAGCGCATCGACGCCGCCGATCGCGCCGGACAAGAGCGTGAGCGTCGCATCGCCTTCGTCGGCGGCGGCGGACAACGCGTCGAGCAGCGCGAGGTCCGACAGCGCGCCGATCGACGCCACCGCGCAATCGGTGCCGGCCTTCAAGAGCGGCACGACGTGATCGACGAGCGCGCTATGCCCCGCGCATTCGAGCGCAAAGTGCGGACGGCTCGACAGCGCCGCGACCGACGACACCACGTCGACGCCTTTGCCTACCGCTTCGCGCACCGTGGCCGCCTGATGCTCCGGCACGATCACGTGCGAGACGTGCACGTGAGGGTCGGCGGCTGCCGAGCGATAGACGGTTTGCCCGATTGCGCCGAAGCCGATCATCGCGACATCGATCGGCGCGAGATGCCCGCGGCGATGCTCGTCCTGCAGACTGTCACGCATGTTCAGGCTCCTCGGTCTTCACCGGCGGGCCGGCGAACGCCGTCGCGAACTGGCCGATCGAGAGCATGTCGACTTCGACGAGCACCGGCCCCTCTTTCGCGAGACCTTCGCGGATGACCGCATCGGCCGCATCGAGCGACGAGATGCGGTAGTGCGTGAGACCGAGGCTCGCGCAGAACTGCGCGAAGTCCGGCTGGTGCAGATCGACGTAGTAGCGGCGCCCGCCGTACTGCGCGTCCTGGATGTTGCGGATCACGCCGTAGCACTGGTCGTTCATCAGCACGATCATCACGTCGGCGTTTTCCTGCACGGCCGTCGCGAGCTCGCCGACGTTGACCATCAAGCCGCCGTCGCCGACGAGGCAAACCGTCTTCGCAGCCGATCCGGCGAGCGCCGCGCCGATCGCCATCTGCATGCCCTGGCCGATGCCGCCGCCCAGCGCATGCACGCCTG
>NZ_JAFLRF010000004.1 GCF_017315705.1 Trinickia mobilis
CGATCCTGTCGGCGGTGATCTTCAACGCGCTGATCATCGTCGCGTTGATCCCGCTCGCGCTGAAGGGCGTGAAGTACCGGCCGCTGGGCGCTGCGTCGCTGCTGCGCCGCAACCTGCTGATCTACGGTCTCGGCGGCATCCTGTTGCCGTTCCCGTTCATCAAACTGATCGATATGGTGCTGACGGCGTGCGGCTGGGCTTGAACAAAGCGAACCCGCTCCGCTTCGCGAGGGCGGTCGCACCGGTCGCGGCACTCGGCGTGGCCACGCGATGAGCGAGCCGGCCGTCACCGTCGTGCTGATCGACGACGACAAATCCATTCGCCGTCTCGTCCATACGGTGCTGCTCGCGGACGGCATGGCCGTCGTCGAGGCGAAGACCGGCGAGCAAGGCTTGGCCCTCGTGGCCGCGAAACGCCCCGATCTCGTCATCGTCGATCTCAGCCTGCCCGACATGGACGGCATGGACGTCATTCGCGACGTGCGCAATTGGTCGATGGTGCCGGTGATGGTGCTGTCGGCGCGCAGCGGCGAAGAAGACAAAGTCGCCGCGCTCGACGCCGGCGCCGACGACTATCTGACCAAGCCGTTCGGCCACTCGGAGCTCGTGGCGCGAATTCGCGCACGCGTGCGCCGGGGTGCCGGCGGCAGCGGCGGCGGATGGCGCGAGATCCATTTCGGCGCGGTCACGGTCGATCCCAATGCGCGCAAGGTCATGCGCGACAGCCAAATCATTCATCTGAGCCCGATCGAATACCGCCTGCTTTCGGCGCTCGTGCGTCAGGCGGGACGCGTGCTGACTCATCAACAGCTCATTCAGGAGGTATGGGGGCGGCCGCGCGCCGGCAACTTCCACAACTTGCGCATCTACATGGGACATCTGCGCAAGAAACTCGAGCGGGACCCGGCGCAGCCCGAGCACATCATCACGGAGACGGGCGTGGGCTACCGGCTGGTAGGAGTCTTGGAAGCTCATCAATCGAACGAAGGTCTTCTCTGACACGCCCTCTATAACAAAGCATTCCTAATCATTCTGGCGAGCGTGAATCGATACACGTTTACCACCTTTTTACTTGTCGGCGATTATCGCGCCAATTTACAATGACAAGGTCTCAAATAAAGAGAGTGCATGCCATGTTCAGCCGATGTAGCCGACCCTCCAGGTCATTCACTGCCTAGCCGGCAGGACGTCCGCGCTCTACTTTCTTTAGCCGCCGTCTTGCCAGCAGGCAAGCGGCGCGCGCCGCCATTTCCTTCCCGTGCACCTTTGTTAGCGCCATACGGACGCCGCGTTTGGGAACGTCCGATCGGCACGTCGCCGCGAGCATGAACTCGCAGCCGCGTTCGAACGCGTCCGTTTGCGCCATCGCGCATGCGTCGCGCAGATGAACGCGCTCATTGAACACCGATAACGAACCACCGTTGCGAACGGTGCCCATTGCAGGTGCACGAACGCCATCCAGGGAAGCAAACCATGAATTCGATTGAACGCCACGATCCGGTCGAAGGCGTGCTGCGCCTGAGCGCGCACGAAATGGCAACGCTCATGCTGTTGCGGGCGGCGCCCATCGACGCCAACCAGGCGACGCCCGACGTCAGGGCGCTTCGCAAGGCCGGCCTTGCAAAGCTCGTCGAATCCGACATCGGCAACTTGCAGTTTGTCATTTCGGCCAATGGCAATGCCGTACTCAGAGCGCTGGAAGCGGGATGACTCCAGCACCTCGATCCAACCATTCATCCGACACACAACGTCTAACGACGCACCACCTGGGGTCAATCATGTTTGAAATCGGCAAGGACTATTCTCGCGAGTACATTCATTCGATCTGCGGCGGCAGCAAGCAAGCCTTTCTGCCGGTCAAGCGCGGCAAAGTCGTCGCTGCGTGCCTGCGTCCGGATCTCAATCCGCAAGCGCCCGAGGTCATCATCTGCGACGGCGGCGCCGCGGCCCGCGCCGCCGGGCGCACGCTTGCCCGACAGACCGACGCGATACCCGTATTCGTCAAGCGCGAGACCGACTCGTTTCGCTACGTCGGGCAATACACCGTGATCGAATCGCTCACTGCGCCTCTGGATTGCGCACCCTATGCGCGCAATACCAGCTTCACGGCCGCGCAGGTTTCGCGCGTCATCAAGCTGAAACGCTGCTAAGGCTACGCTGAACACCTTTCTTTGCCATGCTAAATTCATAGTGAGGAGGCGCCGTAGTTGACGGCGCCTCCTCCGACCATCACGCGCCCGAGGTGTTCGCACTAACGCGCGAACGCCTCGGTGTGGCGTGAACATCGTTCCCGGCAAGCCGCGTTGCCTGAACAAGGACGATATCCAGTCCCGCGCGCACCTCACCGTCAACGTGGCCCCAAGGTTCAGCGAGTGCGTCGCCATGCTTCATAGCGCTGCCGGCTCTGTTCGTTTGGAGGATACAGTCCGATCAGCGGCGATCCGCGATCCACTTCCTCCATGATCCAACCCTCCAGTTGCTCCTGCTCGACGCCGGCCTCGGCGATTTCCTCGACAAGTGCCGCCGGCACAACGATCGCGCCGTCGTCATCGGCCACGATCACGTCGCCGGGAAACACCGCAACACCTCCACATCCGATCGGCTGTTGCCAGTTGACGAACGTCAGGCCGCTGACCGACGGAGGTGCAGCAGTACCCTGTGACCAAACAGGCAGTCCAGTCCCGAGCACTCCGGCAACGTCACGCACCACACCGTCCGTAATCAATGCCGTGACGTCGCGCTTTCGCATCCGGGCGCACAGAATATCGCCGAAGATGCCGGCGTCTGTAATGCCCATGGCATCAACAACTGCGATGCAGCCCTCTGGCATTGCTTCGATGGCCGCCCGCGTCGAAGTCGGCGACGACCACGACTCCGGCGTCGCCAAATCTTCTCGGGCGGGCACAAATCGCAGTGTGAATGCTTTACCGACAACACGTCGACCTGTCGGTCGCAACGGCCGGGCACCCCGAATCCAAACGTTGCGCAACCCCTTCTTGAGCAGCAAGGTTGTCAAGGTCGCCGTGGTGACGGACGACAACCGTTCAATAATGTCAATGCGCAGTGTCATGGTGTTGATCTCCCGTTGTGCCTTCCACAAATGTAAGTAGTCGCCTCATGTGCTGGCAATCAATCCACCGTCAACGCGAATAACGCTGCCAGTAACATAGGACGCTCGCTCGCTGGCGAGAAACGCGACCACGTCCGCATATTCGGTCGGGCGGCCATAGCGGGCGACCGGAATTGATTGCGTACTCTCTTGTTCGACCGACTCGACTGTCCGGTTTTCGCGTGCAGCCTTCGCCTCGTCTAACTGCCTGATACGGTCCGTGGCGATTCTGCCCGGGATGACCACGTTGGCCGTGACTCCGTCGCGAGAGACTTCCCTAGCCAATGTCTTCGACCAACCGAGCAGCGACATGCGCAACGTATTTGAGATACCGAGGCTCGGAATAGGCGCCACTACGCCAGACGAGGTGCTTGTGATAATCCGCCCCCAGCCCTTCGCTCGCATGAGCGGCAGGACGCGGTCCGAAATTGCAATCACCGACAGCACCATCGATTGGAAATGTGCTGTCCACGTGTCAATAGACTGCCCGTGTGCGGTGCTAGGTGGAGGACCACCGGTATTGTTGATGAGGATGTCAACCGAGCCTAAGGTCTGCTTAATGTGTTCCACATGCGCGTCGTGACGGCCATTCGCTGCGCCGTACGCAACATTCGTTACCGAGCGACCTTGCGGTGGAACGACACGGAGCGTAGGCTCGCCGAATGCGTCAAATATCCAGACGCATCCCAGGCCAATGTGCGCGACCGCCAGGCCGCCCTCGGCGTCCAAGGCCATGCCGTCTGGACCGACACCACCCGATAACCTGATGAAGGCGCCAACCTTCGACACGCGACCGTCGCGCAACATAGGCATCCGCCATACCGCGTTGTCACGTGTGACCGCGACGTAGACGGCAGTCTCCTCATGATTCAGGACTATCCCGTTCGGGCTGGGAATGCCCGTCATGAGGCGGTCCAGCTTGCCATTGGCACGCAGTCGGTAGACCGAGCCGCTTGGGTCCTGCAGGCCCGTCTGACCTTGATCGGTGAAGTACAGGTCGCCGCCTGTCGAGAAGCAAAGATCGTTCACGCCTTTGAACGGCCGGCCGTCGTTGTCGCTCACGCACAGCGGCCCGACCGCGCCGGTGTCAGGGTCCAGTTGCAGAATCCCATGCTGATGATCCGCCACGAAGATCCGACCGTCTCGGTGGATCTTCAAACCGTTTGGCTGACCGTCATATTCGGCTATCAGCGTGAACTCGCCCGCCGGCGATATCCGAAAGATTCGTCCGAACGGCACATCGACAACATAGAGATTACCCGCGATGTCAAATGATGGCCCCTCGAGAAGGGAATGCCGACAAGCGCCTCGTTCGTTCACAGCGAGCCATGGACTGGATGTCGATGTCTTGCGGAAGGTGTTCGGCAAGCGCGCGAATACCTCGGCACACCTGAGAGTGGGGGGAGCAAACATGGATTGGTTGATCTGTCGAAAAAAGTTGGGCTTACCTTGGCGGATGGGACCGCCACAGCGTCTCGTGCGGGTTATGACGACATCCACCGACGGCGGCATTGCATTGGGTTGGTGCGGCGTGGTCAAAACCTACGCGTCACGGAATATCGTCGAACGCTCCGTCGAATTCTGCGGTGCAAAACGGACCACCTTGAAACCACTGCCCGATCCCCTCCTCGACATCCGCGCTCTCAAGTACCTCCTGCAAATATTCTTCGGCGTTGTCCCGGGGCACATAGCCAATCCGTTCGGCACCGGGGTTCGCATACCAAGCGCGTCTATTAGCCGAAATACCGTAGACCACCTCGAAATGAACTTCGTCGGCTTCGAGGCTGCACAGCACTAGCTGCACCATGTCTGCGGGGCTGATCCAGAGGCTCAGCATGCGCGTATTGGTTGGACGCGGACGAAACTGGCCTATGCGCAGACATACTGTCTCGATCCCGTATTTGTCAGCGTACATTCGGGCGATTGCCTCACCAAATACTTTTGATACGCCGTAGCGACTGTCGGGGCGCATCGGGTCGTCGGGGCCGACGACCCGCGTGCGCCGGTGGAAACCGACGACATGGTTCGAACTCGCGTATACCACCCGCTTAACGCCGGCCCGTCTTGCCGCCTCATACACGTTAAAGGTGCCGACAATGTTTGCAGGAAGCAAAGCGTCCCAGTTGTCCTCGATCGGGATCCCCCCGAGATGGACAACCGCTTCCATATCCCGCATCAAAAGCTCAACGGCGGCGAAATCAGACAGGTCGGCAACCTCCACTTCCTCTCCTGGCCCGATGTCGTCCATCTGTTGGATGTCAGACCAGCGCAGGCGTGGGTAGCGTCCTCGAAGCCCTGCACGAAGCTCACGTCCGATACCGCCCGCCGCACCTGTGACCAGAACACCTCCATAGGATCGCATTTCCGATGTCCTCCGATAGTCGTAATCGGCCCGTTCCTCGATGAAACGCACCGACCCAAGGGTGTTGTCAGAACGACTCAGTGCTTAGCACCACACATCTGCTTCAAAGGCAGCGATCGCCTTGTCTTCAAAGCGGTAGCCCAGACCGTGCTCCGTCGGCAGACGCAATTGACCTTCCACGATCTCCAATTGCCGGTCGATCAGGCGTCGGAAATTCAACACCTTGTCGTCTGGGAAAAACTCGACGAATTGTCCATTCGCACTTGATGCGACCAGATGAATGTGCAGATCATGGAACCAGTGAGGACACATCGTTACGCCATAGCAGTCCGCCAGCGCCGCGATACGACGGAACTCCGTAATGCCGCCGCACACCGCAGCATCAGTTTGCAGGATTGCGGCTGCGCGCTTGTCCAGCAATTCCTTGAAGCGCCACCGTCCCGCCTCGATCTCGCCAGTCGCTACCGGGATACTAATGCGTGAAGCGAGGGTTGCATGATTGTCGATCTGATCGGGACTGAAAGGTTCTTCGATCCAGTATGGGTCGTGCTCCGTATAGCGGTCTATGTAACGCAGTGCCGTCGGAACGTCCTGCCATGCATTGTTGGCATCAAGCAGCAGGAGGACATCGGGCCCGATGGCCTCACGAGCCGCCTTGATGCGTGCCGATTCAAATCGCAGGTCCCCGCGACCGACCTTCATCTTTACCGCCTTGAAGCCGAGGGCGACATAGCCGGCGAGTTCCTCCCCGAGCATTTCCGGTGTCTTGCCCTCAAGGTAATAGCCGCCGCTTGCATACGCCGGCACCCTGGAATCGTATGAAGCGCCCAGGTATTTGTAGAGCGGAATCGACGCGTGACGTGCATTGCGATCCCACAATGCAATGTCGACGATACTGATAGCACGCATCACTGACCCCGTGCGACCGTGTAGCAAGCCCTCCTGGTACATCTCCTTCCACAGCAACTCCGTTTCGTGCGCATCCCGGCCTACGATCAGCGGCGCAATAAGATTGCGCACTGCTTCGGTGACCAACCCGCCGCCTTTGTGACCACTGTAGCAATGGCCAATACCCTCCAGTCCGTCGTCGGTGCGCACCTTGACCAGCGTGTATTCGCGCGCATGGACTTCGCGCCTCGCAAATGCAGTTGCCCGATCCAGCGGAACCTTGACTGTACGAGCGACGATCGACTCAATTTTCGACATAATTTTTTCTCTACTAAGTATAACTAAGTTACGAATGTTAATGAAATGTGTTATGGAGCGTCGCGCGCTTCAAGTGTCGATCGCGCGTACTTCGTAACGCCCAAAGGCATCAATCATCGACCGCAGCACCGCAGGCGCGTCGACCTCGTCGATCCACAGCGCATTCACGTTCCGCCCACTACGGCGGTCCAAGTCAACAACCGTCATGCCGAGCGTCAGTTCGGAATCGATAGACACAGCAACGTTCGCCGGCTTTCCGCGAAACACCGTGCGATCAAGCAAATAGGCAATTACACATGGATCGTTGAGCGTCGTCTTGTCCGCAGAATAGCCGTACACATCCATCCGCCGCCGGTTGAAATACGTCAGAAGGCGATGGCCCATTCGCGCCACATCGCTCTTTAGGCGGCCCATTTCTTCCAGCACCTGCTCGGATATAATCACCTGACTAGTAGCATCGAGGCTGATTACCGTCAGCGAAAGCCCGCTATCGATTACGACATGCGCTGCATGGGGATCGCACAATACGTTGAAGGTCGCGCAAGGCGAAACGTTACCTCCCGCACGACGCGCGCCGCCCATAAAGACGACTTCCTTGATCTTGCCGGCGACCTCGGGCGCCTTTATCAAGGCCATGGCAATGTTGGTCAACGGCGCGAGGCAGACGAGCGTGACCGGCTCGGATGCAGTCGTCAGCGTTTGAATGAGAAAGTCCACCGCATGTTGCGCGGATTCAGCCGGAAGAGAGCTTGCCAGCGCCGATCGCTCCGGCAGCCCATCGAGCCCACTTTCGCCATGGAACGCCGTCGCGTCCACAAAACGACGCACGAGTGGGCGTGAGCAGCCACGCCGGACGGGCACATTCGGACGTCTACCCAGTGCGCAGATGATGCTCGCGTTCTCACTCGTGAATCCGGCGCTCGCATTTCCGGCAACGGTGGTCACACCAAGAACGTCCAGTGCCTCAGGCATCGCCAGCGCCATCAATATGGCGATGGCGTCGTCATGGCCCGGGTCGCAGTCGATGATGATTCGCTCCGGAGGGCCACTCACATTAGACGTGGTTAGCACGGCACAGGCTCCAGATTCACGACGAAATGATATCGAGATACTTTGCTTCGGCTTCAGCAAGATGGTCCCTATACCACGCCTCATTGATCGGGATCTGCCGCGCAAGGTTCTTTGCTTGGCTTGGATCAAAGGGCTTAAGGTTGTCGGGGATCAACGCCGCAGCGGCGGGATTGCTCGGTCCCATCCCGATGATCTTGAACAGCTCGGCCTGACTTTGCGGCTCAAGCGCAAGGCGGATGAATTCCATCGCTTTTTGCTTGCCCGCCGGATTCCCTTTTGGCACAACCCATACGGCGGGCGCGACCACGCCGCCGTCCCAAATCCAGTCGATCTGCCCGTTTGATTCGAGTCTCAGAACATTCGTCCGGTTGTGCCACATGTTCCCCATCGACACTTCACCTTGGCGAAAGAGGTCTTCGCTCTGCGCACCGGTTTTCCAGAAAATCGCGTGCTCGCGTATCTCCTTGATTTTTTCGAGCGCACGCGGGAGGTCGATTGGATAGATCTTCGAGGGAGGTACACCATCGGCAAGCAAGGCGCATTCGAGCTGGCCGACGCACGAGCCGCGCAAAGCTCGCTTGCCCGGGAAGTCCTTGAAGTTCCAGAAATCCTTCCAGGACGTTGGTTGATGCCCCTTGAGCTGCGTCTTGTTGAACGCGAGTACGTAGGAAAAAATGTAGTTACAAACCGCCCATGGGTATTGATATTCAGGCTTTACCTTGTTGCCAACTATTGCGTAGTCGATCGGTTCGAGCAGATTTGCGTTGCCTAACATGAGCGCGGGTCCTACGGTTGCGTCACAGACGTCCCAGGCAACTTTCCGAGCTTCGACCATAGCCCGGATCTTCCCGGGGGTCGGGCCGCTACCATCGATGACAAGTTTGACCCCAGTCTGTTGTCGCACCGCCTCACCCCAAACTTTGATAAAGGCCTCTGCTGCTGGTCCGCCCCAGTTCGCAACCACCAACTCTTCGGAGGGCGCCGCGCCCGCCTCACCGATGCCCACAGCGGCAAGCCCAAGCCCCGCCAACGCGCCGAGGAAGTGTCGCCGGCCGATCCCGTCGTTATCACCGCAGCCAAGGGGCTTGGCAATCTCTTTTGTCCTATCTGCAGGTATGGTTTTCATTGTCCGTCCCATTAAAGATATGGCTTCGATATCTAGGCGGCAGCAGCCCTGCTGCGGGCTGCCGCGTCAGTCTCCACTCGCATTGCTCGTCACACGATTGCCATTCCCCCCTAGCATCCGGTAAGCGACCAGCAGCAGTAGCGAGAGGACGATCATTGTGGTCGCAACAGATGCAATCGTGGGATCAAGCTGATCATTGATGCCGTCCCAGATCCGCCGCGGGAGGGTGAAGATCTCGCGACTGGCGATGAACAGGACGATGACGATCTCGTCCCAGGAATGCATGAAAGCCAGGATCGCACCCGACACCATTCCAGGAACCACATTCGGCAAGACGACCATATACAGGGCCTGAAAGACATTCGCACCAAGTCCCCGCGCTGCGCTCAGCAGTGCGCCATCGAATCCAGCAAGTGCAGCGGTCATCGAGATGACGACGTACGGAATCGACGTAACCGCATGCGCAATGACGACGCCAACATAGCTGTCGAGGAGGTCCAGTTTGATGTAGAACCGATAGATGCCGAGCGCGTAAATAACGCTCGGAACAATCAGCGGCAATAGCATCACGATTCGAACCCAAGTTGCGAACCGGGATCCCAGGAGCCAGCAGCCTACCGTGCACAGCACTCCCGCAGCGACAGCGATAAGTGTCGAGCAAAGGCCGATCACTGCGCTTTGCGCGAAGCTGCTGAGCCACTCGGAGCTATGGAACATCTCGTAGTAGTGAGACAACGAGAGACCGTGACGAGGCAGCGACAGGTACGCCTGGTCCGTCAACGACAAAGGCAAGACCATTGCGATTGGCAAGATCAAAAACGCCATCACGATCCAACTCGCTATCAGTACACCCCGGGATGCTTCCAACATGCGCTCGGATTTCATGCTGCACCTCCGCCATGACCGAAGAAGCGCTTGGCCCCAAGCAAACGGATGGCGACTCCGAGGGTCGCGGTAACAGATACCAGCAGACTTACAGCAAGCATGGTTCCCTGCCCCCAGTTCAGCAATTCCACGATCTGAAGTCGCACATACTCGGCCACCATCACCGTCTTGCCACCGCCCAAGATCGCCGGCACGACGAAGAAACCCAAGGAATAGACAAACACCAGAACGGCCGCACCGATCACACCCGGCAAGCTTAGCGGCAGGAATATTCGCCAAAAAGTCTGCCAGCGGGAGGCACCCAATCCCCGCGCTGCCGTGATACAGCGTCCGTCGATGTCGCGCATGCTTGAGAAGAGTGGCAGAACTGCGTACGGCAACATGTAGTGCACCATGCCGATCACCACGCCGAGTTCGTTCCAGACAAGGCTCAGAGGTCGCTCGGTCACACCGCTGGCCATTAGCAGACTGTTGACTAACCCTTGCCTTTGCAACAGGGCGACCCATGCAAAAGCGCGTACGAGCGCTGAGACCCACATTGGAATGACGACCAGTACCATAGTCAGATTGCGCGCTCGCGGCGAACTGAAGGTCATCGCGTAGGACACCACGTAGCCAAGCAGCACGGCGACCGCCGTCGTGGTTGCGCAAACTCGCACTGTAGTGACGAGCATATGCTGGATCGACGCGCTGGTTCCGAGCAAAGCAAAGTTCTGAAGACCCGGGGCTGGCTCCGTTACACTGATGAACAGGACTTGTGCAAGAGGGTACAAATAGAAAACCGACACCAGCAACAGAGGTGGCGCAATCAACAACCAGGGCAGCGACGCTTGGGTGATGCGAAAGCGCGTGCGCATGGGTCCCCTGTATGAGCGGGCAATCGTCTCAGCCATCGCTCACACGGACCGTCGAGTCCGCCCCCCATGACAGCCAGACGGATTCCCCAATCGCCACGCTTCCTGACCGCTGCCGCTTTGGCACGCTGACCCAAAGGTCTTGACCAATTTCAGTGTTGACGGCCATCGTCTCATGCGATCCGCCATAGGAAGTACTGACGATTTGGCCCTCGACGAAATTCTGATTCTCAACTTGGTTCTTGCCCCAAGCGACGTCAATATTCTCCGGCCGCAACGCAATCAGCGCCTTATCGCCTGCCTTAGGCATTGCTCCTGTATGCCGCTGCACAAATGCTCGCCCATGGCACTGGTAGATGAATCCGTCGTCCAGCGTTTCCACCACATCGGCGTCGAGGAAGTTGCTACGCCCCAAGAAGTCCGCCACAAATCTGCTGCGCGGTGCGTCGTAGAGCTCCTTGGGTGAGCCCACCTGCTGTAAGCGACCATCGCGCATGATTGCGATCCGGTCCGAAAGCGACAGCGCTTCGTCCTGGTCGTGCGTCACGCAAATAAACGTCGTCCCCAAGCGTTTATGCAGGTCCCTTAACTCCTGCTGCACTTCTGCCCTGAGTTTTTTGTCGAGCGCACTTAAGGGCTCGTCGAGAAGCAACAGGTCTGGCTCGAAGGCCAGCGCCCTGGCGATCGCGACACGCTGCTGCTGCCCGCCCGACAACTCTCGGGGCATGCGTGCGCTGAGCTGGGTCAGCTGGACCATGTCGAGGACCCGCTTGACCTTATCTTGGATTTCCGAACGCGATCTCCCTCGTACCTTAAGAGGAAAAGCGACGTTATCAAACACTGAAAGATGGGGAAACAAAGCATAGCCCTGCAGGACCATGCCGAAGTTCCGGTGCTCAGGCGGTACCGAAGTGATATTTTCCCCGCCACTAAAGATGTCGCCGGACGTCGGTGTCGCGAATCCAGCAATCATCATCAGTAACGTAGTCTTTCCGGAACCAGAGGGACCTAGCAAGGTTAAGAAATCGCCTCGAAACACATCCAAGGATACATCGTCGACCGCGACGAATTTTCCGAAGCGCTTGCTTACGCTTCGCAGTGCAAGTAAAGGGGCCATCCAATCGTTCTCCGTCGGCAAGCTCTTGAAAGCGCTTTCAGAATGTCACGCGAATATGCCCGGGTCGATAAGTGTTTCTACCTATCGTTTCCGCATGTCGTCCAAATTTTCTAAGCGATAACGCTTTATTTATCACCGTATATATGGATAAGTTATAGCGTACACATTATAAACTGCGTTTGAAGAAATCAAAGCCCGTCTTGAAATCGCTTGCAGAATTTGCCGAGAGATGAGAGAATGAGCCAACCAGTTGGAGAATTTCAGTGGATCATCGGCAGGCAGTTGCGGCAAGTTCAAACAAGGTCAGTCTTGCGGACGTGGCACGACGAGCTGGCGTATCCCCTGCAACCGTGTCTCGTGTACTCAACGGCACAGCCGGAGTTCGGCCAGAAATACTTTCCCGAGTAAGACAAGCTTGCAACGAACTGGGGTATATGCCTAACGGTGCGGCTCGCGCCCTCTCGACCCGCAGGTCGAAAACAATTGGCGCGATCGTTCCCAGCATTGAAAATGAGGGCTTTGCAAAGGCAATCGCTGCATTGCAGCGACATCTTAATGACGCTGGGTACTCCCTCCTGCTAGCCAGCTCGGACTATGATTCGTTGCGCGAGTTGCATGAAGCGCGCCTACTCCTCTCACGTGGGGTTGACGGCATGGTTCTCGTGGGTGCTTCACACGATGCCGCACTGGTGCAGCTACTCGAGCAACAGGGCGTTCCGGTCGTCGAGACCTGGACAATTTCTAAGGACCAACCATCCGTAGGATTCGACAACACTGAAGCGGCCTATAGTGTTGCGCAATATCTGGTTAACCTTGGCCACCGGAACGTCGGCGTTATAGCTGGAAGCCCTGAACATAACGATCGTGCCGCCGAGCGCGCTTCTGGAATTAGAGAATGCCTTGCCGCGCACGGGTTGAGCGTGCACTCGGAAATACATGTTGAACGTCCGTATCTGATCTCAGAAGGAAAAAGTGCCATCCAGGCGATGATGTCTGGCCCGAGCAGCCCAACAGCCGTGATATGCGGGAACGATCAGATCGCCTTTGGCGCTATGATTGGTGCAAAGACCATGGGCTTAGCTGTTCCACAAGACGTTTCCATCACGGGGTTCAACGACTTTGACTGGGCCGCCTATTTAACTCCATCTCTGACCACCGTCAGGGTCCCCGCGCAAGACATTGGGGCGGCAGCCGCAAAATACATTCTCAAATGCCTATCGGGAGCAGTGCTGCCAAAATTCATCGAGATTCCGGTGAATCTTGTTGTACGTGGCAGCACTGCACCCCCAACAAGAGTGTGACAAAGATATGAGCGCCGCAAAGCGCGGCGTTCTACATAGAAGGTTGAGGCCAAGTTGCGGTCTATGGACCCTTCTGGCCACATCGACCTCACTATGCATATAGTCGAATTTCAAGTACGTACAGCCTGTCCGCCCTTCGTCACCTTATCGCTCGCTGACACGCCAACCACCTTCGCCATCACAACCACACAAATCGCGGAAACAAAGTAAGCCCCCGGTAAAGGCACCGAAGCTCGTGAGTTGCCGTTGATAAAGTCGCGGCGGGCGTCGTCGATCACGCTCACCACGCTGTTGTTCGAATGCAGGTCAATGCCGCTATAGTTCATCATGGCCTCCTTCCGGTTAAAGCGGATTTGGCAAACTCACTTTAACCCCGCCGCCCGTCAGGGCAGCGGCGGGAGGCCCGCTGATGATTTTCAATCGCTCACCGTACCCTCGCCGACACGGACCCGCAATGCTTGTTCGCCTGCTCACCGCATCCGACGCGCTATCGTTCCAATCTCTGCGGCTATCAAAGACCGGCGCGATCCGACGCTCGGCTGTCGACTAACAGCAAAACTCTCGATCATCGGCTTACTCTGCGACACTAGCCAGCGCGGCGGCACGAATGAGCCGTGTGTCCTGTGCCGTGATCAGATGGCCCGATGCCTTGAGATAGGCCGGGAAATCCGGATGCGTATCGCGTGCAAGGCACCGTCGTTCGTAGTCTGCCAGATCGGCATATCCCCACAGGTGGGTGAACTGATTCTGCGGCCCGACCACACTTGTCCAAAAGCCGAGCGGATGTCCAAGCGTCTCGAGCAGGATTGGCATAGCGAGCCTGTCAAACACCTCGAGAAACTCGGGCATCTTGCGCAGCGCGATCGTGTAGACCCGGAAATCAACGAGGGGCTTTGCCAGAAACATTGGGTGGGTGCTCATGCGCGCACCTTCTCTTTGCAGGTCATGGCTTTGGTGGCGATGGCGTTACCGGTGACATAGCCAAAAGTCATATTGGGCCCATGGGTGATACCGGCGCCCGGATAGTTGCCGCCCATCACGCTGCGCCGGTCATTGCCGACCGCGTAAAGGCCCTCAATCTGGCTGCCGTCGGCGCGCAGCACCTCGCCGGCGACGCTAGTCCTGAGGCCGTCGAACGTGCCCAGATCGCCCATCACCACCTTCACCGCATAGAAGGGGCCGGTCGCGATCGGCGCAACGCAAGGATTGGGCTTGTTGTCCGGATCGGCGAGATAACGGTTGAACGAAGTGCGGCCGCGCTGGAACGCTGGGTCTTCTCCGCGCTCGGCATCGAGATTGTAGGCATAGACACTCATCTCAAGCGCATCAGGAACAATCCCGCAATTGCGCGCCAGGTCGCCGATCGTCTCGCCCTTGATGAGGTAGCCTTTGCGTAGCAACGGCCCCACCGGCATCGGCGCGGGCTTGGCATAGCCCAGTCCATACTTGCCCAGCGCCACCTTGTCGCAGATCAGCCACATCGCCGTCTCCCGCTCACCCTCGCAAGCGCGAATCAGCGCCGCGCCAACATCGTGGTAGGAGTTCGATTCATTGGTGAAGCGCTGACCGCTCCGCAGCACGCCGATCACGCCGGGCTTATAGCGGTCGAGCAGATGCGGGAATACGCCTGTGCGGTCCTTGCCGAAGGGCACCTTTGAGACAGGCATCCAGGCCGACGCATCGGCGAAGCCGAGCTCCACGGCACCACCCACCTTCTCCGCCATGGTCAGCCCGTCGCCCGTATTGCCGACGGGCGTGGGCGAGAGATGCTCACCCCCACGCTTCACATGCGGATAGACCTGCGCGATGCGCTTGAGATCGTGCGGGAAGCCGCCGCAAGCCAGCACGACGCCGTGCCGGGCGGTGATTCGAAGGTCACCGTTCGCTGCGGCCGCACGCACACCGACCACCTTGCCGTCCTCGCTCAGCAGTTCCTTCACGGGCGTCGAAGTGAGGATCGGAATGTCGATCGCCAGCGCCGACTTCGCGAGCCTCGCGGCGAGCGCGTTGCCGCTCGTTACGTTGATCCCCCGCCGGTAAAGCGCCAGCTCCTTGATGTGCGTAGCCAGACGCCGGGCCACGTAGAGGAACGAAACAATGGACTTGGTCGCGCGGAAGAAGTGCTTGAGGTCCGCGTTCGAGGAATTGAACATCATTCCCATGAAGGTGATCGTCTCGAGCGGCGGCTTCAGGCGGCGCATGTCCTTGCCCAGCCCGCGAATGTCGTAGGGCGCGGCGAGGATCGAGCGGCCGATGTCGACGCCGCCGGGCGCATCCGGGTGATAGTCCGGATAGAGCGTGGGCACGAACTTCATCTCGGTCTCTCGCTCGAAGAACTCGACCATTCTCGGCCCGTTCTCGATAAAGCATTGGACCGCGGCGGCATCGTAGTTGTTGCCCGTCTCGCTCATCATGTATTCGCGCACGCGCCCGACGGTGTCAGCCGGGTTCTGCTGTCGGCCATATTTGCTCAGCGGAATCCACAAGACCCCGCCCGACAGCGCGGTGGTACCACCGAACACGGGCTCCTTTTCGAGCACGATGACATCGAGGCCGCGCTTGCGTGCAGTGATCGCGGTGGCGAGGCCCGCGGCACCCGATCCGACCACGACCAGATCGCAAGTGATCTCATTGGCCATATCCACTCTCCTTGTCGTTATGGTGTGATGGAGCTCACGCGGCCGGGGTGGCGTTGAAACCGGGGCGCGGGACCATGTCCATCAGCATGCAATCGAGCCCGCCGTCGACAAGCACTTCCGCGCCGTTGACGTAGGCAGCCAGGTCAGAGGCGAGGAACAGGGCCGGGCCGGCGAGGTCCTCCGGCTCGCCGATGCGGCGGCTCGCGGTGGCGGCGGCGCGGCGAGCCTCGAAGCCGGGCTCCTCGTAGAACTTCGCGGACAGCGCGGTGCGGATCATGCCGGGCAGCACGCAGTTGCTGCGCACCCCGCGTGGGCCCCACTCCGCCGCCAACTGCCGCGAGAGCAGCAGCACGCCCGCCTTGCTCGGGCTATAGGACCCGCTATTGGTCTGCGGACTGAGCGCCGCAATCGAGGCAACGTGGACGATACTGCCCTTGCCCGCCGCCAGCATGTCGCGCCCGAAAGCTCGAGCACACAGAAGATAGCCGGTCAGGTTCACGGCGATGGCCTGGTTCCAGTCCTCGATCGAGACCGTCTCGAGAGGTCCGGCGCGCAGGAGCCCTGCATTGTTGACGAGCACGCTGGCCGGCCCGAGCGCTGCGCGAACCTCGCCAGCAGCTGCGGCAACCGAGGCTTCGTCCGACACGTCGCAGCCGATCGCCTGCGCCACCGCACCGGCATTCCGAAGTTCGGCGGCGACAGCTTCAGCGCCGGCAAGATTCCGATCCACGAGCGCCACATGCGCTCCGACATCGGCGAAGGCGCGCGCGATGCCGGCACCAATGCCACTGCCCGCACCCGTGATCACGCAAACCTTTCCGTCCAGGTTCGGCCAGTATGAGGTCGAGGCACCTGCGCGATTTTGAAGTTCCTGTCCCATGTAGTTAAACCTCCTAAAATTTTCCATGCGATTACGCTTCCTGAAATTTGTATCGCCATTGAACGCCTCAAGCGCCTATGGAACAATGGACAGAGATCACATATAGCAGGACATAACGTGCATCATGGCCCATGACCAACAGCGCCGCCGGACCGTTCTGCATTTCGCGCTCTATGGCGCGGAAGCCGACCAACCCTGGGTCGACATGGTGCATTACGAACGCATTCCCCTGCGTGCCGGCCGTTTCGACTTCGACATCGAGCCGCACGTCCACGATGCGCTGATCCAGGTGCTCTACGTCACCGCCGGGGGCGGCGAGACCTTCATCGACGGCAAGACCTGGGCGGTCGTTGCGCCATGCCTGATCGTCGTGCCAGCGCGCTCGGTGCACGGCTTTCACTTCCGGAGCGACATCGACGGTCACGTCATCACCGCGGCGCAGTCTGCGCTGGAATCGCTGGCGATGACGGCCGCGCCCGAGCTGCTGGAATTCATTCGCACGCCGACGGTGCTGTCGATCGATCCCGACCTCGAGCGCGGCACACCTCTGGGCACCCTATTTCAGTCGATCGAGCACGAGGCAGAGAGCCACGAGCGCTGGCAGTTCACCGCAGGCGCAGCACTGACGATCACCCTGTTCGTCAAGATCGGGCGCCTCAGCGAGAGCGCCCGGCTTTCAGCCAGTTCCGAGCAGCGGACAATGGCCGCGCGGATCGAGCGGTTCCGCGCCCTGCTCGACCGCCACTGCCGTGAGCGGCGGCCGGTCGCCAGCTATGCCGACGAGATGGGCGTGACCACCGGCCAGCTCTCCCGCATCTGCCGTGCCACCTTCGGGGTCTCGGCAATCGAGGCAATCGATGCACGCTCGATCCATGAGGCCAAGCGGCTGCTCGGCTATTCGACGCTCAGCGTGAAGCAGATCGCCAGTGAACTGGGCTTTCAGGACGAGGCCTATTTCGGCCGTTTCTTCCGCAAGCAGACGGGACTCCGGCCAACCGAATACCGCTCTGCGGCCCATGATCGATCCTTGCCGCCTGAAAAGAGGAGAGCGGGCTGACTCGACCCCGCCCCCGTCATCCGGTTTAGGCCGATAGCCCACCCAGCTTCACGAACAGGTGCTCCGGCCCGGAGTTGGTCAGATTGTTGCCCCGCACATACTGGATCGGCCTTGCCGGATCGAGCGCAATATCGCCAACCTTGCGGGCCAGAGCCTTCGTCGCGATCAGCGTCTCCAGCTTGGCGAGCGGCGCGCCAAGGCATTTGTGCATGCCGTTGCCGAAACCCAGGTGGCCGCTCGAATCGCGGTCGATGTCGAACGTCTCACCCTCGGCAAACTTGCGGCTGTCGCGGTTCGCAGCCGGCAGCAGCAATCGCACCACCGCGCCCTTGGGCAGATCTACGCCCGCGACAGTGGTCGCCTCGGTGGTGATGCGGCTCACGCGCTGGACGGTACCACGATAGCGCGCCACCTCCTCGACGAAACGGTCAGCGTCGGCGGGGGTTTCGCGGATACGTCCCAGCAGATTCGGCTGTTCGGCGAACATGCGAAAAGCGTTGGCGACAAGAATAGTCGTTGTGTCGTGCCCGGCGATGAAGACGAAGGCGCACAGCTCCTTCGCTTCCTTTTCCGAAAGCAGCCCGTCCTTCCACATGCGCGCGATATGCCCGCCGATCGACTGGCTGCCGGTGAGAACGAGCCGCTCCATCGCTTCCTTCAGGTAAGCGAAGAAAGCCTGCGCGCTCTGCTCGTCGGTGCCGGTCCCCGGCGCATTGCGGGCGAGGCGCCCGAAGTAGCTAAAGGTCTCGTCCGACCAGAACTTCATCTTCTCCTCATCCTCGTTCGGCACGTCGATCATCGTGGAGATGGTCGAGATGCTGAGCGGGATAGCGAAATCGTTGACGACATCACCGCCGCCTTTGGCAATCATCGCGTCGAGCAGGTCCTCCGCCCTTTGCGCGATCTGCTCGATAAAGGGATCGAGCGCCAGCGGCAGGAAGGACGGCTGGACGACCTTGCGTAACCGCGAATGGTCGGGCGCATCGAACAGCGTCAGGAACGTCAGCGGTGGCGGGCTGACGACCTCGGAGGAAAACAGCTTCGGGTTGCGGATCGCCTGGTAGACATCGTCATAGCGCGAGAGGAACCACACGTCCGAAGTCGCCGACTGGCAACGCAGCACCGGCGCGTGCTCCCGCATCCAGCGGTAGTGCGCGTAAGGGTCGCCTTGGGAGCCGTCATCGACCACCTTGAAAGGCTCCAGCCCCTCGGGCCAGTCCAGTTCGTGTGAATAGGCCGGAAGGGTCTTGGCCGTGAATGGGCAGACCTGCGGCGCGCTCTCCTGCACAGCAGACGGGGGAGAGGGGGGCGCTGCGGCCATGGGTGCCGTCTTGCCCATCGCCATACGCTCCAGCGCCCGGCTCATCGTGGCCTTGGAATGGAGCGCATGCAGCGCAATCACGTCCCGCGCCGCGTTCAGGTCGCCCAGTTCGAAGGCGGCGACAATGTCCCGATGCTGCTGGACGATATCGCCGACGATCTCGATCTGATCGGTCAGCGCGCGAGCGATGTAGTCCTGCACGGCCAGTTGCCGGTAGAGCGCGATCAACTGAGCGTTCCCCGAAGCTTCGATCGTGAACATGTGGAAGGCGTGGTTTGCCTCGATGTAGCGCGGAACGTCGGTAAAGCGCCGCCCGGACACGAACGGCGCCGTCGCCTCGGCAAGCTGGCGGAATATGATTAATTGCTCGCTCGACAGCCGGCCCATGGTCAGCTGAGCCGCCCCCAGTTCGAGAGCCATGCGCAAGTCAAAGGCTTCATCGACATCAACAGGAGCGATGCGCTCCTCGCCGGTCTGGACCACCAGGCCGGTGCCGGCGAACTTCTCGTAATAGAAGTTGCGCGGCGTCAGCCCTTCGGACGAGAGAAAATTGCGCACCGCATCCACCATCGGCGGCGGGCCGCAGAGGTAGACATCCGCGTCGCCATCGTTGAGCTGGGAGGAGATGATGTAGTGGGTGACGTAGCCCTTGTTGGGATGGGCACTGTCGGGGCTGGAGGCGGTGCAGACATAGGTGAAGTTCGGCAGGCGCTGCGCATACGTTTCGAGCCGGTCGATGCCAACCAGGTCCTCATCGCTGTTCACACCCAGGATCATGTGGATCGGCTGCGGGCTGCCGCCGTCCTCGACGATCTTGTCCAGCATCGAGAGGAACGGCGCGAGGCCCGTGCCACCCGCCAGAAACAGCACCGGCCGCTCAATGGGGCGCAGGTAGAAGCTTCCCATCGGGCCGCGAAACTCGATTGGGTCTCCTACTTTGGCGGTTTCGCAGAGCCAGGTCGACATCGCCCCTTGACGCACATTGCGCACAAGAAAGGACAAGTGCGGCTCGGACGGCCCCGAGCTGAAGGAGTAGGACCGTGTCTGATCGGTGCCCGGCACCTGGATGTTGACATACTGCCCAGGAAGGAACCTGAGATCTGCGCGGTTCTCGAGCTCGACCGAGAAGGCGATCGTGGTGTCTGACGCTCGTCGGCAGGCGACGATCCGTCCCCTGTGGGAGGACGGGCCGGTACCCGAGACATCGGAGTTCGTGGCGATCTGGATCACGCAGTCGGAACGTGGGCTCATCTGGCAGGTGAGAACCTTGCGGGCGCTCGCCTCCTCCAGGCTAAGCGCATCTTCCACGCAGTCGCCCAGAACGTACTCGCCGGACTCGCAGACCGCCTTGCAGGTGCCGCACACACCATCACGGCAATCGAGTGGAATATTGATCTTGGCGCGAATCGCGGCATCGGTGACGCGCTCGCCCTCCTCGCACTCGATGAAGCGGGTCACTCCGTCCTCAAAACGGAGGGCTATCTGATGGGCCATGGCGGTGTCTCCTCGAGAGCCGCCCGAACATACCGCTCCGCTGGCGGTATGCTCGGGCGGGGCGGCCCGCGAGGTAACCTTGTTTCTCGCAAGCGCCCGGTGGGTTTAGTGACGCCAATTTAGAGCCTGAGCCGCGTTCCCCTCAATGGACAGAGACAACGTTAACCCGGACAAAACGTGCATTGCGATGGATGCCGGATGATCGTAGTAATCCGGACCTCACCCGCCTTCCGCGTCCAGAAAATACACATTGACCAATTTCAATCCGCCGCGCTTCGGTACGGGTTGATCGCCACTGCTCTGTTCGCTGCGCGTGCTCAATGGCCGAGTCGGGCTACGTCACAGCGTGATGCGCTTCGAAGGTGTGCTGATCGATGGCGCGACGGCAACGTGAATTGACCACTATCTCAGTCCGAGATAGTCCTTATCCGTGACATCGGGTTGTGAAATAGACGTTGTGGACGGCACACTTGCGCAAAATCAACCCCTCCAGGAGACATTTCATGCGTACGCAAGTCGGCATCATCGGCGCAGGGCCAGCGGGCCTGCTGCTTTCCCATCTTCTCCATCTTCAAGGCATCGAGTCGGTCGTGCTCGAAGCGCGCAGCCGCGAGCAGATCGAATCGACGATTCGCGCGGGCGTGCTCGAGCAAGGCACGATGGATCTGTTGACCGATACGGGCGTCGGGGATCGGATGAAAGCGGAAGGCGCGCTGCACCACGGCTTCGAGCTGGCATTCGAAGGAAAGCGCCGCCGCATCGATCTCACCGCGCTGACCGGCAAGTCAATCACCGTCTACGCGCAGCACGAAGTCCTCAAAGATCTCGTTGCCGCCCGCGTCGCCGCAGGCGGTTCGCTTTATTTCAACGTGTCGGACCTGTCGATTGCGGATATCGATACCGATGCGCCGTCGATCCGCTTCGTTCACGACGGCGTCGAACAGATGCTGACGAGCGACTTCGTGATCGGTTGCGACGGCTCACAGGGCGTGTCGCGCGCTTCGATTCCCGCAGCGCGGCGCAATGACTATGAGCGCGTGTTCCCGTTCGGCTGGTTCGGCATTCTCGTCGAGGCGCCGCCCTCGTCGGACGAATTGATCTACGCCCGCCACGAACGCGGCTTCGCGCTGGTCAGCACGCGCTCGCCAACCGTGCAGCGGATGTATTTCCAGTGCGATCCGCACGACTCGGTCGACAACTGGTCGGACGACCGGATCTGGGCGGAGATGCATGCGCGCGTCGACTCGGCGGACGGCCAGCGACTGATGGAAGGCCGGATCTTCCAGAAGAATATCGTGGGCATGCGCAGCTTCGTATCGACGACGATGCAGCACGGGCGGCTGTTCCTCGCGGGGGATGCCGCGCATATCGTTCCGCCGACCGGTGCGAAGGGGCTCAACCTGGCCGTATCCGACGTGCGTATCCTCGCGGCTGCGCTGCGGGCTTTCTATCGCGAAGACCGCACGGATCTCCTCGATGCTTACAGCGAGACGGCGTTGAAACGCATCTGGCGCGCAGAGCACTTCTCTTACTGGATGACGCGGATGATGCATCGCCTCGATGATGCGTCGCCGTTCGAGCAGCGTTTGCAGGTCGCGGAGCTCGAGCACGTGACGATGTCGCGCGCGGCGGCGACCGCGATGGCGGAAAACTACGTTGGCGCAGCGGTGGCCTGAGCTGCACCCGCGCGTCGCGCGCTTCGGTTGCGAACAAACCGTTCACCGTAGTCCTCGCGAAGCAAGGTTTGCGCTGCATCGTCGAACCCGACGAATCGACGGCCCGGCCCCCGAGCGCGTCAGCAGCCGGCCACGATGAAGCGGCGCAATTCGCGGACGAACTCCGCGCGCGTGGCGGCAGGCACTTGCCGTCCGACGGGGATGCGCTGCCAGCCGTCGCAAAAATAGACGGCGCCATTGCTATCGTCCAGAAGCAGGGCCAACCGGGCCGCTTTCATCCGATGCATCGTGCGCCGTCCGCGGTCATCCGTTTCGATGATCACGAACGGTGGGGCGAGCGTCACCACCTCGCCGTCCGTCGCGTGCCCGGCGTTGACGACAAATGCGATGCCGATGGCCAGGATCCAAAGCATCGAGAAAGGCAACGCGAGCCAGACTCCGAAGGCCAACGCCGCTGCCACGCCGATGGCGAGGACGAACGCCACCAGTAACGCCGTCGCAGCGAGCGACTGCCACGGCGTGAGGGAACAGTTGCGCTTTATGCGCCATTCGCAGACCGGCACTCCGTCCTCGCCGTCGAATGGGCCGGGCCCGTTTGACTGCCGAAAGTATGCGTACATGGTCCAGCGTACCGCTATATGGAGCGATTGGTGGCGCGCAAGGTACGTGCCGCACGATGGCCAACCGCGTCGGGCAAGAGTCGGCCAGGAGCAGTCTTTTGGCGCCACAGGCTAGATTGCGGACAATTCGGGCTGAACGGAACCGTTAACTTGGCGTCAGATCGTCGAAACGGGGCTATATAATCAGCACATAACAATGCCTCGGGGGTGGGTATGGCTATATTTGGTTACGACGATTCAACCACGTTCGGCTTGAGACTGAATAGCGTGGTTTCTCCCGCTCAGCCAATACAATCGATAGAGCACTTGTTCGGGCGTTCGACCGAATTGGAGCGAATCAGGCAGGCACTGTTTGCCCCTGGTCGACACTCGTTCATTTATGGTGATCGAGGGGTTGGAAAGTCCTCTCTGGCAGCTACCGCCGCGAACCTGTATCAAAGCGCCGACGCTGCGTTTATTGACGTCTCAGGGGGACCCGACGCGACGCTTCGGAGCATCGTCTGCAATATCGCTATCCAAGCTACGAAAAGCAGCCGACTTACGAAGAAGAAAACAACGACGTCGCTCGGAGCGGAATGGCGCTTCTTCAAAGTTGGTAAGACGGTCGAGACAAGTTCTGTCGACTTGCGATCTGAAATAGAGACGTTGGCCGATGCAGTCGAGTTGCTACGAGAGGTGGCTGCAATCCATTCGGATCTTCCGGTAGTAGTACTCGACGAATTTGATCGTATCCAGTCGGCGGAAGAGCGGGCTTTGTTCGGCGATCTTCTGAAACAACTTGGCGATAAGAAGGTTCCGCTTAAGTTCATTTTCACCGGCGTTGGTGATTCGATCGAGGAGCTACTCGGTGCACATCCGTCGGCTATTCGACAACTGGATACACTGGAACTTCCGAAACTGAGCTGGGATGCCAGATGGGACATTCCGCGGAAGGTTGCCGAAACGTTCGGCTTAACGCTCGACCGTGAAATCTATATCCGAATCGCAGCCGTGAGCGATGGTTATCCATACTATGCCCATCTGATTACCGAGAAGATGTTGTGGGATGTATTCAACGACTCACAGGTCATACATGCGATCGAGCAGAGGCACTATCTCGGTGGATTACATAGTGCAATTGCAGGAATTTCTGCAGAGCTTCAGCGACCGTACATGATGGCCCTTAACCAAAGAAGCGGGGACTATGAAGAGATACTTTGGTCGACAGCTGATTCAGAATATCTTGATCGGTACCTCCCTCAGATGTTCTCATCGTACGAGCACATAATGCGGCAACGTCCGCAAGAAGAAGCCATTGACTATAAAAAATACACCACTCGTATCCGTAAGTTAAAAGCCCCGTCGTGTGGGGCAATTCTCGTTTCGCATCCGACGAAACCAGGCCTTTACACCTATCGGGAAAAGATGCTTAGAGGCTATGTGCGCATGCAAGCCGAAGCACACGGGATTGAACTGGCTGGCGAAAAAATCCCTCAGTCGGAGAAGCCAACGATGCATGTTAGATCAAGCGCGGGGCGCGGCTACTACGGTCCTTCGGTCCCTGCTGGCATTCATCTTGGCCGGCAGCGACGTAAAGTCTCTGGCGATTAAGCGCAAACCTCAAATATGGCAGCGAAGATTTATGAACTATCCGGGGCAACCAAAAGCACCACCAGCTTGGTGGAGACACCGCAATCCGTCTTTTATCGAGGCCAAATTTAAAAAAGAGCTAGGCGATTTAGCGGACGCGATTGAAAGCGAAACGTGGTTTGGGGACCCACAAAAACATAGCCGCTATCGAGTCGATTTTCTTTTGAAAGATGCACGACTGATCGTTGAATTGGACGGGCACGCATACCACTCTACAAGAGAGCAGCTGGAGAAAGACGCTGTTCGACAGCGATATTTGACCCGTGCGGGTTACAGTATTGTCCGCTTTACAGGTCGAGAGGTGAATAGATGCCCGACCGCGTGCGTTGCAGAAGTTCGCGAGATATACCAGGAACGCGTTCAGCGATCACCCAAGAAATATAGGGTGATGTACATCGACTATTCTTTCTTTTGCCTTGAAAATTCCAAGGCTCTCGCGTTCTATCGGGATTTACATCCTCATAAAAACCTCTTAAGAACACCGATTGACAAATTCATTCCTCATGCGATTGAATGGTTAAAAGAAAAATCGTTCATTACCGTCTTCCTGTTTCATCATCCCGATGACCGTGACGCGTTACTACATCTCGATAATTCAGCACAAGAGTATGAAAGAGGAGAAGTAAGAATAAACAACGTATCCTCAAAATACTATTCAATTGAGCTTGGGGAGCATATGCGAAATTATTCACATCTCTTCGACGACTTCTATCTTGTCGCAGATGATCCTATCTACATAGATCCGCTAAGGTCAGTATTGCCTGAGACCTATTCAAAAGAAGAGATGGGTGACTGGAAGTTTGAGTACCTCGCCAACGGGAAACTGTTACGGAGAGGAAATGATGAGACCAGCTTTGTGGGATCAGACCTTGTGATGGTTCGTTGGCAGGATATATGGTACGCGTTGGGGAGCTCGATGGGTCTTCAGCCTTTTGAACTTTAAAAACATCTGAATCTAGAATTCGCTGCTTTCGACGTCTTAAATCTGCGACAAGGCGATTCGAAATCAAGCGGCAAACGGCACACGCTCCCTGTATCGGATCATGGCGCGGAGTGTCCGCTTTCGAGCCATCCGACTGTCGCTTGTGGGTCGGTTTCGGCCGACCGCACCGGGCAGCAGTCGGCCCAGATGGAATGGACACCGCCCGAAACACACGAGCCGCTCCGCTCATCCCCGTGTCCAAATTTGCGGCGCCACCTCTGTTGACATTGCCATTGTTGGAATGTCTACGATGCATCAATGGCGCATTCGCTTTGCTCGGCAATACCCTGCGTTTGAAGCGTTCGAGGCCCCGTAGAACTCTCAGACACTTCACAACGGAGAACAACCGATGTTGCTCACTCGCCGCAAATTCCTGCTGACGTCTCTGGCGGCTTCATCGGCAGCACTCACGGCACGTGCACAATCCCCTGTCAATGCATTCAAATCCGGCGCGAATTCGGCCAGGAGCGGAGACGCCGCGCGTGCGCCGCATCGTCTTGTTACCGAAACGCGTTCAATCGAAGTCAATGGTCGTGCCGCCACCATGCTGGGGGTTCGGCAGCCGGACGGGACCCGCGGCTTGTTCCTCGATCCGGGTGAGCCCTTTGCCGTGGAACTTCACAATCAATTGGACAAGCCAACGATTGTCCACTGGCACGGCCAGACACCGCCACCCGATCAGGATGGCGTCAGCCATTTCGGCATACCGGAACTCCAGCCCGGCGAGCGCCGCGCGTACGATTTTGTGGCTCGTCCGGGCAGCTACTGGATGCACTCGCATCACGGACTCCAGGAGCAGCAGCTGCTCGCCGCTCCCCTCATCGTGCGAACGGCCGACGACGTGCGGGCGGACAACCAGGAGGTGACTTTGTTTCTGCAGGACTTCCTGTTTCGAGATCCGGCAGAAGTCATGTCGGACTTTCGACGTCCCGAGATGAAGGCGATGGCAGGTTCTGGGCATGTCCGGCAATCCTCCGGGGTGAGCGGCATGCCCGGCATGGGCACTATGGCGATGAACCGGATGGCCGGCGGCGACGTCCAAGACATGGCCGAGCAGATGCCTGCGATGACGATGGACCTGAACGACGTCGATTTCGACGCTTACCTCGCCAACGACCGTACCCTGGCGGACCCCGAAATTGTTCGAGTCGAGCGAAGCGGAAAAGTCCGCTTGCGCATAATCAACGGGGCTTCATCGACCAATTTCCACATCGACCTGGGTCAGTTGCAGGGGACGGTCGCCGCTGTCGACGGCAATCCCACTCAGCCGCTGGGGGGCAGCCGCTTCGAATTGGCGATGGCTCAGCGAATGGATATTCTCGTGGACCTGCCAAACGAAGCCGGAGTCTGGCCGATTCTCGCCGTACGGGAAGGCGATCGAAAACAAACGGGCGTCGTGCTGGCAACTCGCGGCATCAACGTCCCCAAGTTCGATTCCTTGGCAACGGAAAAATCCCATGCCGTGGCCTTTGACCAGGAGCTGCGGCTATCGGCGGCTCATCCTCTTGCCTCCCGGCCTGTCGACGCGCATTTCATGCTGATGCTGACCGGCTCGATGCAGCCCTACGTATGGGGCTTCAATGGAAAGGGCTGGGACCAGCGGGACACCGTAGCGATTCGATCCAATCAGCGAGTGGCGTTGACGTTCCACAACATGACGATGATGTCCCATCCGATCCACCTGCACGGTCATCACTTTCAGGTCGTTGCGCTCAACGGCAAGGCGTTTCCCGGGGCGCTGCGCGATACGGTGATGGTTCCCCCGGCAGCCAAGGTAACGGTGGCGTTCGATGCAAACAACGCCGGTCGCTGGTTGATGCACTGTCATAATCTCTATCACATGGAAGCGGGGATGATCACCGAAGTGGCATACGTCTGATGCGAGACGGCCCTTGGAATGCTCTCGACTCCGACAGCTCCTGCCATACGCCGAAAACCATACAGCCGCGTCGTCGGAAAGGATGGGCGCAGTGAGGTTGGTACCGGGCTGATCCATGACTATCATCGTCCTGTCCGATGAAATCGAGCGTGGACGCTCCTTGCGCCATTGAACTGGATATTTATTACGGCTTTCTCCGGACCGCCGTGGGAGTCTGGTGCAATCCGCCGTGCCGCTATTGCGCACCGGCCGACGAAACGATGATGAGCGAAGCAACGATAATTCTGGAGTTTCCCTCGCCGGGTTCGCACCAAGTTTTTTCTTTCAGATTAAAAGCAATGAAAGATTGAAGCAGACATGCCAGAAAGTGGCTGCGCAAGCTTATCGGATCACATACATAAAGGTTCGAGTCTTGAGGGTGCCCAGTAGCCAGCGCACCGACTTAGGCAGGCGATCGGGCACGGACGGCTCGCTGCGCGACACCTGTGGCCTGAACGAAGCGCCAACGCGTATATTCTCGACTCTCGCCGATCGCTCTCACCCGTCACAGGGAGTATCTTCATGATCACCTGGATACATGCAGGTCCATCCATCGTCGCGTCATTTCTCGCGTCCCTGGTGGAGTTCGTGGAAGCGCTGACTGTCATCCTTGCGGTTGGGTCGATACGAGGCTGGCGCTCAGCACTGACGGGTGCGGCGGCCGCCATGCTCGTACTAGTGGTGCTGGTCGTTGCGCTCGGCCAGTCGTTGCTGCAGGCGCCGTTAGTCGCGGTGCGACTCCTTGTCGGCACGCTTGCGCTGCTGTTCGGTGCGCGCTGGCTGCGCAAAGCCATGCTGCGGGCAACAGGGGCGATACCGCTGCACGACGAGCAAACTGCCTTCGAAAAGGAGACGGCGGCGCTGCGCAAGTTCGACGGCGCACGCCGCGCCAGGTGGGATCCCGTTGCCCTCGCGACTTCGTTCAAGATTGTGATGCTCGAGGGCATGGAAGTCGTCTTCATCGTAATCGCGCTCGGCGCCAGCAGTCGTCAAATGGGTCCGGCGTCGGCCGGCGCGGCCGCCGCCCTTGCGCTCGTTTGCGGGCTGGGCGTCGTGTTGCACCGACCATTGGCGAACGTGCCCGAAAACACGTTGAAGTACGCGGTCGGAATCCTGCTCTGCGCATTCGGTACGTTCTGGGCAGGCGAAGGCCTCGGCCTCGTGTGGCCTTCGGGCGATCTGGCTATCCTCGTCCTGGCTGGCGGTTACCTGCTCGTGTCGCAGGCGCTGATCTTCGCCTGCCGCCTGTACCGGGCACGCGTGCCCGCCCACACCAGGATCACGCGGGCAGCCGCGGTGACTCACCCACCGCGCCATGGGATCATGCGAGTCTGGCAAGAAGTTCTGGGGCTATTTGTCGACGATGGCTTGTTGGCTGCCAGCGTGCTCGTCTGGATCGCCGCAACGGCGGTGCTCACACGCGCGGCTGTGGTCAATCACGCGTACACTCCCGGCCTCCTGTTCGTCGGCGTGGCCTTCATCCTCGTGCTAAGTGCGGGTCGCGCCGCTGTACGTTAGCAGCGGGGCGTGGAGCGCCATATCTCGCCGACGTAGCGGGGACAGGTTCCGGCGCTTCGAATTGACCCACGATCCGAGCGCTGCCTTGCGACGGTCAGCAGCGGGACGATCTCGCCCGCTGGGGCCTCGCGAAGGCGGACAATCGCGCGCGCTCGTAGCCGTTGATAATTGAAGAGCAGCTTGGCTCAATGAACAGATAACCGCTGCCTGCGAGCGTCCGGTCTGCGGCTGCTCACCGGAATTCACCACCATGATGCCAAGGTCGGCTTCGGGTCGCCGACAGCCTCAACAGTCGACCGCGCGCTACACATGCCTTTCACTCACCACTCGAGGTGTTCGCAACGATCCTCGAAAAAGCCTCTCAATCCGCAACTCCTGTTCATTAGTAAGCGCGCAAAAATGGGCGTCTAGCACTCAGCGATCTGACCGTGCAGGCTATGTCCACTGATTTTCAGTGGACACCTTATGACAGAACAACACTCAGAAACGTCATGCCTGAAGGTCGTCACCGTAGGTAAAGACGGCAAGCGCCGGTTTGATCGCCGAACCAAACAGCGGCTGGTCGAGGCCTGCCTCGAGCCAGGGGCGTCAGTAGCGGGGCTCGCACTCAGACGCGGCGTCAACGCGAACCTGCTGCACAAATGGATCAAGCTGCACCAGCAACGGCTGGCTGTAGCTTCAAGGCAGTCGCCGACAGCAGAGCCGGCATTCGTGCCGGTCGTCAGGGCCAGCAGCGAACAGGCGCTCGTCGAGCTCGAGCGCGAGTCCGCGATGTGTTCTTCGCCGGAGACGACGGCTAGCATCGCGACGCCGTCGATTTCCGCAAGAGCATCTGCTGCCAAGAGCGAAGTACGTGGCCCCGAGCAGCGTGATCTGTTCTTGAACGAAGCAGAGGCGCTTGCAACGGGATGCGAGCCGGCGCAGGAAACGGAGGTAGAGCCGAGCATCGAGGTCGGCGCGCACGAACGCAAGAAACGCGGGCGCAAGCCGTTGGACCCGATGCTGCCTCGCGAGATCGTGCGTCATGAATTGCCCGAATCAGAACGCGTCTGCGCACACGACGGCCACGCACTGGTCGAGATCGGTGCGGACATCAGCGAGCAACTCGATATCGTGCCGCAGCAGGTTCGCGTCATTCAGCACCAGCGAATCAAATACGCATGCCCTTGCTGCAACCTCGGCATCAAGGTGACACCGGCACCTGCCCGTATTATCCCGAAGGGCCTGCTCACCGAATCGGCGCTTGCATGGGTGGTTGTGAGTAAATTCGCTGATGCGCTGCCGCTGTATCGTATCGCCGCACTGCTGCATCGTTTCGGTGGCGATCTCTCACGTGGCACGCTGGCAGCCAGCGTGGGGCGCGTCGGCACGGCCGTGCAGCCGCTAGTGCAGGTACTGAAAGAGCCAGGCCGTGCTGCACAACGCAAGAGTTATATGTGGGCGCAGATGAGTCGTGTCGATGCCCCAGACGATCTCATGCACCCCGGCGCCCTCGATCTTGCCTGAAGGCAACGAAGTGTGCCCGTGCGGAAGCACTTCGATAGTCGAGCCGTCATCCAGACGGAACGATGCCCGATCAGTGCCGGAGCTCAACAACGGGAGCCCTAGATCGGCAAAGAACCGAGCGCTGGATCCCACGTCCTCCACACCGTATCGCAGGCTCTTGATTCCAATAATCGCCATTTAAAATCTCCTTGTCGTTCCGGTGTCCATGTTCGGGCCTCCACTCGTGGAAGTTAAATCGTTTGTTTTGATACATCACATATTCGCAGCCGATTTGCTGGGATGATCTACACCGGAGAGACGTTCATGATCCAGGCTGGGACACAGCCTTTGACGCCGCATACGGATTGATGCCCGGATAACGTTTCGCCTGCGTCGTCGGGCGGTACGAGCACGACGACTTTCTCAACTCAGTACGGAACCATATTGATGTAAGGGCAAATGCGTTTAGTGTTGCGCATCAGTTCCTCTGCCCCAGCAGCTGGCGTCGCGGGCTTCCTCTAATTACACCTTGATAGCCGTTGTCTCGGCGACATTTGGCGATCCGTTACGCACTCCTCGTGCGGAACCCTTGCACGCCCAAAGGGAGGGACGCCTGCCACGGACGTCGGTGTGTCGCCGCCTTCACGTGCTGTTGCAGCGCGAGAGCCGGCTGGCAAACCACAAGCGCATCTGGCACCGAGGTTTAAGGTCGACGTCGCGTCGACTCGGGCAACTTCCGCCATGGCAGGTCGCCCGGATCTACAGCGGCCGCGCCACGTGCCTTCGCAATTAGGATGTCGCGATATTCGTCCTCCACCAGCGGCGCGAAATCTGCCCTGAAGTGATTGCTGCTCTTCACGACGATGATCTTCATTCGCTCTGGCTCGATGCCGACGAAGCGGAACAGTTCGCGATCCTGTACCCCGATTTTGCCGCTCGCCACGACCACCAGCACGCCATCGATTTCGACACAAACACTCGGACCCAGCTTAGCCACGAATCCCGTCATCTTCGGTCCCTTGTACGTGACCCGACCGTCGCTCACGGCCCTGACCGTGAACTCCCCATGCACAGGCGGGTCAGTGGGACCATCCCACACCTCGGCCGAGCGTCCCAGGCTCGCGCGCAGTTTGGCGCCTACGCCAGCCCGCACCGCTTGTGCGGTAAATTCAGGGTCGTACATCACGCCCAACGCCACACATTTCGCGAATCGCACACCCGCTCGCGCTTTCACCAGCGCATGAAGCATGCCGGTGGTAGACGCTGTTCCTCCGATGCCGGGGTTGTCCTGCGTATCAGCGATGACAATCGGCTTGCTACTCTGGCTGGCGAGGTGGATAGCCCGTGCTACTGTGTCGTCAGCACTAGCAACATCGAGCCGCCATTGCGCGGGCTCGCGTGCTAGTGCTTCGAGCTGTGCCACCACGCGCGCCGCCTCGTCGCCGACACTCCAGATCATCGGTGCGCATTCGGCAAAGTCCGCGGCGGGAAAGCCCATGCAGAAGCTCGACATGGTGTCGCACTCGGCGTCGATCTGAACGAGCCTGTCATAAATCCTCTTTGCAGGCCCAGCCGTCGTGCTCTGGGAGTTCACCGGAATCAGGAACGGAATACGTGCCCAACTGACCGGTTCGCGACACCCGCGTAGCAAGCGACGACGCAGTAACTCGCCGGTCAGCTCTCCGGTCTCGACGTAGTCAATATGAGGATAGGTACGAAACGCTACCATCGCATCCGCACATTCAAGCATCCGCCGCGTAACATTCGCATGCAGATCCAGACTCACCACGATTGGCATGCTGTCGCCAACCAGCGACCGTATCCGGCTCAATAGCTCACCTTCGGTGTCGTCCACGTGTTCAGCCACACCGGCGCCGTGCAGATCGAGGTAGACCGCATCGAACACGTTGGCCTTCACGTCGTCGCAAATTTCCCCGCAGATGCGCTCGAAGGCGTCCGACGTCACGTATGACGACGGCACAGCGCCGCACCATAAACTCGGCACCGGTTCCCAACCCTGCGAACGCGCGAAGCGCAAAAAGCCTGTGGCCGGCATCGCGACCTGCTCGATCATTTCCAGCATGCGTGCGCCGCGCACAGCTGGGGGAAAACTCTCGCCTCTTTCGAACGCCGGCCACCCCGCCTTCTCTGGCGCAAACGTATTAGTCTCGTGCTTGTAGCCGGCGATTAGTACTTTCATAAACTTTCTCCAAAAATATAAAGATGTACGCGCGAGCTAAGGCCTCGGCTTTTGCCGAATATCAGTTGCCCCGGACGGTTGCGCTCGTAGATAATCAAACGACTTTGCAATCGTTCTGCGCTCAGAGCCTCACCTGTTCATACGCTCCCAGAGAATCTGAACCTTGCTTCTATTAACCGCGGCGCTTTGTGATGATTTTCGCTGGCATACTGGCCGCTGGGGTAAAAGATTCATCTTTGAACACCTAAACCGCCAGTCGAGTCCACCCTAATTCACGCGTTCCCTCTTCTCAGGTGCTCCTAATTCAGCGTCGCAAAGCAATCCAGATTTTTGCCGATACTAAAGGATTCCTAACTTTGAAGCTATAAAATTCTTCGTATTTGACAGAGTGAGACACAAGCTTGTCAATCTGGGACAAACATTTGCAGCACCCGCCGCGGCAAGTGTCGATATGCGGGAAAAAGTTTCAGGAGTGTGCCGCTCTTCGGTGATCCGGTGTCAGAGTCGAAACCGCCTTCGAGCCGGAAGATCGCCTTCTGGCCACCGCCCAGACCCAGACCCTCCTTACCTGTGAAGCCGATCGAGTTCGAATAGATCTCCACGTCCTTCCCTGTTTCGCCATTTTTGCACTAGAAGCGTTACGAATTTCTGGGCACGGCGCTCGCCTGCAGCAAGTCGGATATGTCTGCCTCCGCTCGCTTCGTCGAAGACAGATACATCAGAATCACCGAGCAGACGCTCGATATGCCAAGCACGATCACAAACGCGGTCACGAGACTATGCGGACTCCCTTTCAACCGATCACTGAGCGCGCCTACTGCGGCTGGTCCGAGGCTCGCGCCCAGAACGTTATTGCACAACAGAAAAAGACCCGTGGCACGGCCGCGCATGCGATTGGGCACACCCAGCTCGATCGGGCTCGCCATGAACGTCGTCGTGACTGAAAGGGTCGCGACTTCACACGCGTAAAACCAGTAAGCTGCGCTTGCCGATTCGATGAGCGCAAAGACAGCGACGAGTGGTACCTGAATCGACAACACAATCGACAGGCGCCTGAGCAACGTACCGAGCATGTCGCTGTTATCCAGTTTGCGGACAAGAAACTGCGACAGAAAACAGGCGCTCAGTCCGACCGCGAGAAACAGCACGCCAAGCGGCCTTCCGATCGTCGATGCGGTGCCATAGCCCTCGCGAATCATCACGCTCGGGAACCACGTTAGAACGATGTAGAGGCTAGACGTGACGAATACGAAGCTCGCGAAAAAGAACATCAGTTGCCGGGACCCGAACAGCACTTTCAACGTGGTCCGTGTCGAGAGGTCCCTTTCCTGCACGCCAAACTCGCGGCGCTTCGGCTCACGCAGCGTCAGAATCACCGCGCCCAGAATCAAACCGGGTAGACCTAACACGATAAAAACCGCTTGCCACGGATCAAGATGCCCGACCAACGGCAACGCCAGGCCGCCGGTAACAGTGAAGTGCCGCAATGCCATACTGCCCAAGATAAGCGCAAGTCCGCCGCCGACGTAAGGACCGGTGTTATAGACCGCCGTCGCTCTCAGCAATGCACGCCCCGACAGCAGGTCGGACAATATCGACCACGATGCAGGCGAACAGCCCGCTTCGCCGACCGCCGTTGCAGTGCGCGCCACGAGGAGCTGGCCGAAGTTCATGCATAGCCCACACGCCGCCGTGGCTACGCCCCACGCGGCTACACAGGTAGCGGCGATCCCTACGCGGTTATATCGGTCCACCACCCAGCCAAGCGGAATCGCCGCGCACGCGTAGAAAGTGCTGAACGCCAAGCCCTGTAACAAGCCGATTTCGGTATCACTCATCGCAAACGTATGCCGGACCGGTTCGATCAATAATGGAAGTACTTGCCTGTCCATGAAAGAAAAAGCAAATGACAGCGCCAACAATCCTGTCACCAGAACAACACGTCGGGTCGATGCGGCAGCTTGCTTGCCCTGCTCGCGCTCACTCATAAAGTGTAAGCCACTACCTCGTCGTGTCGCGCGAACCATACGCCGCCCGGCAGACTCTTTGCATACCTGATTAGCTCCTCCACGATCCAGATCCGCGACCGATTGGTGATGATGGGCGGATGCATCGTGAGCTCAAACAGTCCGCCTTCCTCGTATGCGGCATCAAGTTCGCGTTTGAAGATGTCGAAGACCTGCGTCGGTGAGGTGTAAGGACGCAGACCTTGGAAGCGATGCATTAGAAAGTAAGCTGCATCGTCACGCACCCAGTCGAAAGGAATCTCGACCAGCCCCGTGGGTTCACCATTCATCTCAAGCTCATAGCAGTCGTCGTCTGCACCTAACGAAGAATCGTAGGAAATTCCCAGATTGCGGATCAGTTGCAGCGTGTTTTCTGTGAAGTCCGCCGAAGGTGAGCGATACCCTGTAGGACGTGTACCAGTGACCTTCTCAAGCGTATCGATTGAACGCATGATGAGATCGCGTTCGTCTTCAAGTCCCAAAGCCGAATTCAGCTCGTGAATCCGGCCATGAATGCCGATCTCGTGTCCGGCACCGACTATCCTGCGCTGCTCGTCGGGATATAGCAGCGCCGAGACCGCAGGCACATAAAAACTGGCCGGTACATCGTATTTCTCCAGCAAGGCCAAAATACGCGGAATGCCCACACGATTGCCGTACTGTCCCCACGCCAGGAGTTGTGTGCGTCAAGCTGTGCAAAAACGGATGACCTTAGTGTCGGTTGATTCTTTTGCGTGGTGGTCGGCGCGGAGGGCGTAGCCCGTAGCGGCGAGCACCACGCGGCGGCTTACGCCGCCATACGTAGCAACTCCTTCTTCTGCTCGGCGAGCAGCGCCATGTTCAGATAGCGGTTGTCCTCCAGCCAGGTCTCGTGGGTTTCGCTGCACAGGGCGCGCACGAGCCGCAAGCAGGCAGCCTCATTGGGGAAGATCCGCACGATCCGCGTGCGCCGCTTGATCTCCTCGTTCAGCCGCTCGAGCATGTTGGTCGACTTCAAATGCTTGTGGTGCGCCCGCGGTAAGCGGTAGAACGTCAGCGTCTCGCCGATAGTGGTCTCGACCCAGTCCACCAGCTTCGGGTATTTGCCCTGCCACTTGCCGATCCATGCGCTCAGGTCGCGTTGCGCCTCCTGCAGGTCACGACGGTCATACATCCAGCGCAATTCCTGCAGACAATCGTCGTCGGCCTTGCGTGGCAGGTAATCGAGCGCATTACGCAGAAAATGCACGTAGCAGCGCTGCCAGGCCGCCTCCGGCAGCACCTCGCCGATCGCCTTCTTCAGCCCGGCATGGTCGTCCGAGGCGACAAACTCGACGCCCGACAGCCCGCGCTTCTTCAACCCGAGCAGAAAGTCCCTCCAGCTCGACTGGCTCTCGCGGTTGGCCAACTCCACCGCCAGCACCTGCCGGTGCCCCTCCCAATTGATGCCAATGGCGATCAGCGCCGCCTGCGAGCGGATCACCCCCGCCTCGCGCACCTTCTCGTAGCGCGCATCGACGATCAGATACGGGTACGCCTCTTCCAGCGGCCGATGCGCGAACTTCGCCAGGGTCGCATCCAGGCTCTTGTTGATTGCCGAAATCGCCGAGGCCGAAAAGCTGTGGCCGCACAGATCCTCGGTAATCGCCTTGACCTTGCGCGTGGAGACGCCCTGCACGTACATCTCCGCGAGCGCCGCCACCAGCGCCTTCTCGCTGCGTGCATAGCGCTCGAACAGCGCCGTCGAAAACTCGCCGTGGCGCTCGCGGCACGCGCAACTCGAGCTTGCCGATGCGCGTCACCAGCCCACGCCCGTAGTAGCCGGCCCGATAGCCGCTGCGCGCCTCAGTGCGCTCGTTCGGCGCCGCGCCCAGCAGCTCGGTCATCTCGGCTTCGAGCACTTCCTGCAGCGCATCCTTCATTAACGCCTTCATCAAATCCCGGTCGCTGGCGACCAGTGCTTCCGCCGACGGCAGACTCGTATTACGCTTGCTTGTGGCCATGGTGTTTGCCTCCCACGGGCAAGTTGACGGACTCGACATTCATCAACCTACACCATGGCCACCCCAGCCCTCAGGCCTTTACGCCTTCAGCCTTCTTGCACATACCTCCGCACATTACCTGGGTCTCTCGGATACAGAATGGAAACCTCCGGCGCTGATGTCTCCCAACGCGAAAGTATCCGCTCAAGCTTCTTGTCTTGAAGTGCTGGCGCTGCGATAAAACTCAAGGTCTGCACTATCCCCATTCCTGCGACGGCCAACTCAACACGGGCGGATTCAACCGGTCGATGCAACAACGAGGACTGGTATGCCCTTTCCAAGGCGGCTGTTACCGGCAGGCGGCCGGCAACAGCGGGCGCAGGCGCACGCTAAGGAAAAAATATTTAGCCTCGCTGTAACCGCGCATCCATCCCCGACGAACTTCAAAGAGAGGGTGAGCCCCCCGTCTGCATCGCCCGCCGTTCTTTGCTAACGTTCATCAGGAGGCCCTTGCGCATGGATACTGTCCGTCACCCGCTTCGTCTTACCGATCTCGCCTGGCTGACGGACCGCCTGGGCCTCGCGCGATGGACACCTCTGCCATTGCGCCTTATCGTCGGTTACGGGTTCATGGCGCACGGCTACTCAAAAATTGTGAAGCATCCGGATGCATTTGCCGGGATTTTGCACGCGCTCGGTGTGCCGGCACCGCACTTCATGGCGTGGGCGACCATCGTCATCGAACTGGTCGGCGGTCTCGCGGTTATCGCCGGCGCGTTCGTACCCCTCGTCAGCCTGCCAATGATCGCGGTGCTGATGGTTGCGACGCTGACCGTGCATCTTCAGTATGGGTTCTTGTCGATCAAGCTGATGGCCGTCACGTCAGCCGGCCCGCAGTTCGGTCCGCCGGGCTACGAGACGGATCTGCTTTATCTCGCGTGTCTTGCTGCGCTGATGTTTGGTGGATCCGGGCCGCTCTCCGTCGATGGCTGGCTTAGCCGAGACCGGCCGAAATAGAGACGGGCGATAGCGATTCAGGACGACATTGCGGAGCATGTACCTGGTCTTCGCCGCTATGCATGCACGCTGGTGGGCGACCGTGGTTGCGCCGCCGATGGCCGGTCTTGAAGACATGAGTTACGCAGAAATCGCGCTGATTCGCCGCATCGGACACCGAACCGGAGGACGCACGACGCGATGTGCACAAGCTGCTCGACCAGCTACCAGACCGTCAGCGTTTGCCGATCGTGCACGACAAGTTACAAGGGTTATCCGTCGAGGAAACCACTACACGTTTGAAAATGTCTCGAATCATGGTGATCCGAGAACTCAGTTAGTGATTGGGCACCCATGTGCAGGTATCAACGGCGCGAGGCCCCACGGCCGGTTTTCGGCGTGAGCCTGCGTCGCATCGGGATGCGAGGCGGCACCGTTGGACTGCAATGACCGGATCGGGATCGGAAAGCCGATCTAACGGCTCTCCTCAGCCGCATCAACGACCACGGTAGAGCCCTCGAGGACCTTCGTCCTGTCCCTTGAACGCACGCCGGCTGCCCGAGCGCGAAATCGAGGAGTCGGCCACACCGCCGACAGCGCTATACGCCGCGGCAGCCGTGTCGTGCTCCTCGGCGAGCGTGCGGACGCTCGGCCCGCTTTGCGACGACGGCGCGCCGACCTCAGGGCGATAAAACGGGGCGGGACCATAGTTGCTTGCGAAAGCGGGAGCAGCAAGCGAAGCGGTAGCGGCTAGCAACAGCGTGGCAATGAGCTTGGACTTCATGACGACCTCCTAAAATCTGTGACTACTGGAATGCGCCTGGATCGGGTCTGATGCACTTGCAATCCGGAAGGTAATTCGGTGAAGTTCAAGAACGGGTTACAGCACGTCTGAAATCTTTTGTGCTTCAGCCGACGGCTGACGTTCACCGCGCGACTTGTCAACTACTACAACATCCCGCAAATAGATTGAATAATTGACTGCCTGCCTGCGAGCGGTGCGGGAGCACCGGTTGCGCGGCGTGCCCATGCAAAAATTGTCGGTCAGCTGTAACCGAACGCGGCTGCCAACCGAACTAGTTTTAATCATTGCAGGTAGAACGATATGGAAACCGACCGTCTGGTCTCGCTGCTGGCCGCCGACGTCACGCCCGTCGATCCGCATGCGGGTGCACGGCGTTTCAGCTGCGCTCTGCTCGTCGGCGCGATCGGCGCAACGCTGCTCATGTTGATCTTCTACGGTCCTCGGCCCGATCTGCGCGAGATGCTCGTCACGCCGCTCTTCTGGGCCAAGCTGGCGTTCCCGGTCGCGGTCGCCGCAGGCTCGCTTCTCGTCACCGCGCGTCTTTCGCGGCCCGGCGCTGCCGTAGGCGCGGCATGGGCAGGGATTGCCGTCCCCGTCGGCGTCGTCTGGCTTGCGGGCCTGGTCGTGATTTGGCTCGCGCCTTCCGCGCAGCGCGCCGAGCTGCTCTTTGGCCATACGTGGCGCACTTGCCCGTTGAACATCGCCGTCCTTTCGGTACCCGGCTTCGCTGCGGCGCTTTGGGCCGTGCGCGGGCTCGCGCCGACGCGGCTGCGGCTCGCGGGCGCCGCAGCCGGCGCGCTCGCAGGCGCTACCGCGACCGTCGCCTATTGCCTCCATTGTCCGGAAATGGGGGTGCCGTTCTGGGCAGTCTGGTACGTCATCGGCATGGCGCTTCCCGCCGTGGCGGGCGCGCTTCTCGGGCCGCGATGCTTGCGATGGTAGAAGGCCGACCGACCGTGCACTCGACAGAGACGCGACTGAGAGCCCTGCTCATCAGCAGCATGAGCGGCGACGCCGTCGCTTATCACACTTTCCTAAGCGAGCTGACGCGCCATTTGCGCGGCTACCTGCGCAAACGCATTCCTCAGCTCACGGACGACGTCGAGGATCTCGTCCAGGACATCCTGCTTGCCGTCCACAACGGACGGCACACCTACCGGCCCGAGGAGCCGCTGACGGCGTGGGTTCACGCGATCGCGCGCTACAAGCTGATGGATTTCTTCAGGGCACGGGCGCGCCGCGAATCGCTGCACGATTCCATCGACGATCACCTCGACATCTTCTGCGCGCCGGACGACGAACCATTGGCGGCACGCCGCGACATCGGCAAGCTGCTCGATCAGTTGCCCGACAAGCAGCGCTTGCCGATTGTGCATGTGAAGCTCGAGGGTCTGTCGGTCGCCGAGACCGCGCAGCTGACAGGGCTCTCGGAATCAGCCGTCAAGGTCGGCGTGCATCGTGGCCTCAAGGCACTCGCGGCCAGGCTGCGCGGGGTGGCTTAAGTAGTTGAGTGCCTGGCGCCAGCAATTCTCCTTCACCTCGACACCTGCACTGCAACCTCACGAATCAAAAAATTGGGTTCGCTGTAACCAGTCATTGATATCCGGCGAATTTACTGGCGTATCCACCACGGATACCTTCGATTCCTACTATTGGAGAGTTTTCATGTCCGCAAAGATCAATGTCAGTGCTGCCCTGCTCGCCGGCGCAGTTGCGAGCCTTCTCGCATCGGCGGCGCATGCCGCGCCGCTCACCAAGGCAGAAGAAACTGCCGCTCTCGCGGCTCACAAGGAAAAGTGCTATGGCGTCGCGCTGAAGGGGCAAAACGATTGCGCGGCCGGCCCGGGCACGACCTGCCAGGGTACGTCGGCGGTCGATTTCCAGGGCAACTCGTGGAAGTTCGTTCAGGGTGGCACGTGCACGAGCATTCAGGTGCCGGGCGGCGGTCACGGTTCGCTCACGCCGACCTGATCGCACAAACGACAAGAGGGACGGGACGACCATGAGCGATTCTAAGAGATCAGCGGCGGCGAACTCGCTTGGCCGTCCCCGTCGTTCGGCGCCCGGCGCAACCGGGCTTGCCGGCACCAGCTTCAAACACAAACACTTCGCCGCGATTCTCGAAGACGGCCTGCAAGACGGATTCTTCGAAGTCCATGCCGAGAACTACATGGGCGCGGGCGGACCGCCGCATCGGGCGCTTGCCGCGATCCGCGAGCGCTACCCAATCTCGCTTCACGGCGTATGCATGTCGATCGGCGGCCCGGATACGCTCGACGTCCGTCACCTCGCGCGCTTTCGCGAACTGGTGGAGCGCTACGAACCTGCGCTCGTTTCTGAACATCTCGCCTGGTCCTCGCACGGCGGGATGTTCTTCAACGACCTCCTGCCCCTGCCGTACACGAAAGCCGCGCTCGACAAGGTGTGTGAGCACATCGACCAGGTTCAGGAAATCATCAGGCGTCCGATGCTGCTCGAAAACCCGTCAACGTATGTCGCCTTCGCGTCGTCAACAATGAGCGAGCCGGATTTCATCCGTGCAGTCGCGCAACGGACGGGTTGCGGTCTGCTGCTGGACGTCAACAACGTTTTCGTCTCGGCGGTCAATCACGGTTATTCGGCCCGCGCGTATCTCGCGGAATTTCCGCTTCAATACGTAGGCGAAATTCATCTGGCCGGCCACAGCGCGCAGCATGACGACGAGAACGCACTGCTGCTCATCGACAGTCACGACCGGGCCATCGCTGATCCGGTCTGGGATCTTTACCGGTATGTCGTGGCGCGCACCGGGCCAATACCGACGCTGATCGAGTGGGACAGCCATCTCCCCGAGTGGCCCGAGTTGCGTGCGCTGGCGCTGATGGCTCGACGGATCGTCTCGGAGCACGAAACGCTACTCGTGGGGAACGCCGGCCATGAAGCCTGAGTATGGTCCTCTCGAATATGCGACGGCGTTCGCGCCGGGTTTGACGAATCCGGAGACGGCCGCGCCCGAAGACGCCGTGGCCGCGCGCGGAAAAGGCGTGGTCAAGCGATACAACGTTTATCGCAACAACGTCACGGTCGGCCTCATCGACGCGCTGGCCGCCATCTATCCCGCCGTCCAGCGCATCACGGGCGTCGAGTTCTTCCGCGCGATGGCGCGCTCTCACGTCCGCGCCACGCCCCCGGTTTCGCCGTTGTTGTTCGAGTACGGGCGGGATTTCCCCTCGTTCATCGAGTCGTACGAGTATGCGCGCGACATGCCCTGGCTCGCGGATACGGCGCGCATCGAACGCGCCTGGCTGGACGCGTATCACGCGGCGGACGCCGCGACGCTCAAGGCTGAGACTTTGGCGAGCGTCGATCCGTCATCGTTGCCGCAGGTGCGATTCGTCCCCCACCCCGCCGCGCGAATCGTTCGGTCGCGCTATCCCGCCGTCGCGATCTTCGCGATGAACCGCACGGACGGCCCCGTTTCCCCGCTGTGTTCGAGCGATGCCGAAGACGCGCTCGTCACACGGCCGGACCAGGACGTGATCGTTTCGCGCCTGCCGGCCGGCGGCGCGGCCTTCCTCATCCCGCTCATCAAGGGCGAGTCGCTTGGGGCCGCGGCCGAAGCGGCCTTCGACGAGACCGATTCCGTCGACCTGCCGGCCAATCTGGCAGCGATGATTTCAGCCGGCGTGTTTGCCGGCATCCAACAGGGAGCGTAATCAAGATGTCGACTCGACAAGAGACCAGACTGTCCTTCCCGGGTATCGTCGCGAATGCAATTGTGCGTGCGCAACGCCTCGTCGAACGACTCGCGCAACCGTGGTTCGTGCAACTTGTGCTGCGCATTGCGCTGGCCGTTCCGTTCTGGAAATCGGGCATCCTCAAATGGCACGGTTTCCTGCAACTCAACGATACGGCCATCGACCTCTTCACCGATGAATTCCGGCTGCATCTGCCGGGCGGCCCGTATCCGTTTCCGGCTCCCGCCGTCTTCGCCTTTCTTTCCGCTTGCGGAGAGGTCACGTTTCCGGTGCTGCTCGTGCTCGGCCTCGGCACGCGGTTCGCCGCCGCGGGTCTGCTACTGATGACTTGCATCATCGAATTGACAGTGCCGGACGGCTGGCCGATTCACATCACCTGGGCAGCCATGGCGCTTGGCATCGCCGCTTGGGGACCGGGCCTGATTTCAATCGACTATCTCCTTGGAGCCCGTGCGAACAGGTCATGAAAACACGAGATCTGGTCGCCCGGCTAACCAGGGACATCTCGCCGGTCGAGCGCAACGCCGTCCCCAAGCTGCTCAATCGCGCGCTGATGCTGGGCCTCGCCGGCAACACGGTCCTGCTGGTCGCGCTGTACGGTGTCCGAAGCGACATGCCGGAGCTGATCCTCACGACGATGTTCTGGGTGCGCCTTGTTTTCCCGCTCGCGATTATCGCTGCGGCCATGAAGCTCGCGCAGCGGCTCGGACGCCCCGGCGCGCCGCTCAAGTTCGCCTGGTTGGCGGTCGCGCTGCCTATCGTCACGATGCTGCTCGCCGCCGGAAGTATTCTGATGGCAACGCCGCCGGGCTACCGGCTTCAGCTGATGCTCGGCACGACATGGCGCACCACGACGGCGAGCGTCGTGGTGCTGTCTTTTCCGTCGCTCACCGCCATGATGCACGCCATGAAGCAGCTTGCGCCGACCCGCCTCGCGCTGGCCGGCGCGGGCGCGGGGCTGCTGGCCGGCGCGCTGGGAGTGCTCGTCTACTCGCTGTATTGCGCGGAGATGGCCGTGCCGTTCTGGGGCATCTGGTACGTGCTCGCGATCGCGATTACCACCGCCATCGGTGCGGCCGTCGCGCCGCATTGCCTGCGTTGGTGACGACGCCTCCCGCCATCACCCGCGCCTCGGGTTCTGTCGCGCTAACGCGGTGAAGTAGAATCGGTCGAACCACAAAGCATTTTCTTAGGCGCCAAACGGCAGCGGCGCGGCGAGCGCCGCTGGCATCGGAAGCGGGCGGCAGCGGACCGCATGAGATTGTCACCGCCCAGGCGGATGCCGGGCGCCGGCGCCGCGCTTGGCAGCGGGCCGGACAGGCTTTCGGCGACGCAGCCATTGCCGCGCTCATACCGAATCGATCCTTGCTTTGTGCTGCGCATGGCGGCCGTGATCTACGGCTGGCAGCTTCCCATAGCGGGCCTGCCGAATGGGGATCCTGTCGTAAGCCCCATCCGCCGAGACAACTCGACTTCCCCGGTTGCCATGCCGCCCTTGCAAATGAGAACACTTCTCAATTGTATTGTTATCAATTAGAATGGCGGCCGAAACAACTTTGTAATATTTCAAAAGGAGCCGCGTGCGTCTCCGGTTCGCACGCCACGTCGCGAACCGGAGACGCACGCGGCGGTCGTTGAACCAGCAACAAGCTTGAATAGGATTACTAATCTAATGACGTCGCGGCACGAAGACTCGAAGCTCGGCAAACTCGGCACCACCCTCGTCGGGATGCTCGCTGCTGGGCCGGCCCTTGCGCAATCGACAGCGGACAAGCTCGCCGGCTCGGAATACCCTCTCGCGCCGATCGAGGTCAAGGGCCAGCACCAGGACGGCTTCAAGACCGATCATGCCTCGTCGGTCAAATTCACCGCGCCGCTCGTCGACACGCCGAAGTCCGTCACCGTCATTCCGCAGGCGCTGATCCAGTCGAGCGGTGCGGCGACGCTCACCGAAGCGCTGCGCACCGTGCCGGGCATCACGTTCGGCGCGGGCGAAGGCGGCAATCCGCTCGGCGACAGGCCGTTCATCCGCGGCTACGACGCGCAGGGCAGCACCTTTGTCGACGGCTTGCGCGACATCGGCGCGACAACCCGCGAAGTGTTCAATCTCGATCGCATCGAAGTCGTCAAAGGCTCCGACGGCGCCTACGGCGGCCGCGGCGGCGCGGGCGGCAGCATCAATCTCGTGAGCAAGGCGCCGCATCCCGGCACGAGCGCCGAGGGCAGCGCCGGGCTCGGCACCGGCCGCTACCGCCGCTTCACTGCCGACGGCAACTGGCAGTTCGCAGACCACGCCGCGTTTCGCCTGAACCTGATGAGCCACAACAACGACGTCGCCGGCCGCGACGCCGTCAACAACTCGCGCTGGGGCGTCGCGCCTTCGGTATCGTTCGGCCTCGGCACGCCCACGCGCGTGACGGCGAGCTACTACCACTTGAAGACGAACGACTTGCCCGATGGCGGCATCCCGTACTTCTATACGGCCGGCAACAAGCCCTCGAATGTCGACACGATCTACCCCGCGCCGGTCGACCGGCACAACTTCTATGGCCTGCTCGACCGCGACTTCCGCAAGACCTCGTCGGACATCAGTACCTTGCGCGTCGAGCACGACATCACGGGCGACCTGACCCTCCGCAACACGACGCGCTACACGAAATCGAGCCAGGACTACATCTGGACCCAGCCCGACGACAGCCAGGGCAACGTCGTGAACGGCAAGGTCTGGCGCCGCGCCAACACGCGCGCGAGCGACATCTGGAGCATCGCGAACCAGACCGAGCTGTTCGGCGAGTTCAAAACAGGGCCGCTCAAGCACAGCTTCACGACCGGCATCGAGTTGTCCAACGAGCACGGCGAGCGCGACACCTACAACGTCGCCGCGGGCAACGGCGCGAGCTGCAAATTGGGCATCGGCGCGGCCTCCGGCTACAACTGCACGAGCCTGTGGTCGCCGAATCCGAACGACCCGTGGGCCGGATCCGTTAGTCGTGCGAACAACCTGTCCTACGCGCGCACGACGACGAAGTCGATCTACGGTTTCGACACGATCGAACTGACGAAGCGCTGGCAGACGAACGTCGGCGTGCGCGTCGACGACTATTCGACGCGCTTCACCGACACGCGCGCCAACGGCTCGAAGCCGTACTCGCGCGACGACACGCTCGTGAACTGGCAGCTCGGCCTGGTCTTCAAGCCGGCCGAGAACGGCAGCGTGTATGCGTCGTACGCGACGTCGTCGACGCCGGCCGGCATGCTGCTCGGTGAAGGCAGCGAAACGCAGTCGCTCACGCCGGGCCGCGGCGGCGTCGGCACGAACGCCGACCAGCTCGCGCCGGAGAAGAACAAGACGTACGAACTCGGCACCAAATGGAACGTGCTCGCCAACCGGCTCTCGCTGACCGGCGCGATCTTCCGCATCGAGACGACCAACGCGCGCGTCACGCTGCCCAACAACCAGTACGCGATGGTCGGCGACAAGCGCGTCGACGGCTTCGAGTTCGGCCTCTCCGGACAGATCACGAACGCGTGGCAGGTGTTCGGCGGCTACACGTACATGAAGAGCGAATTGCGCGACAACGGCAAGAACACCGCGGATAACGGCCACCTGTTCCCGAATACGCCGAAGAACAGCATCAGCCTGTGGAGCAACTACGACGTGACGCCGCAGTTCACCGTAGGCGGCGGCGCGTTCTACATGTCGCAGGTGTATGGCGACACGGCAAACCTGCGCGCGGTGCCCTCGTACTGGCGCTTCGACGCGATGGCGCTCTACCGCATCAACAAGAAGCTCGATGTGCAGCTCAACGTGCAGAACCTGTTCAACCGCACGTATTTCGATCAGGCGTATCCGGCGCACTACGCGTCGATCGCACCGGGGCGTTCGGCGTTTGCCACGCTGACTGCACGATATTGAATACGGCGCGTTGCCTACCCGATGCAGTCCATCACACTCAAGCAACTGGCGAAGGTGTCGCCGGACGCGATCGCGTCGATCCTCGCCGGGCCGCCCGAGCGCGCCGCGCCATGGATCGCGGCGGCGGCCGGGCACGGGATCGTCGAAGCGCAGGCTGTCTACGGCCAATGTCTGCTCGACGGACATGGCGTCGAGCGCGATGAAGCCGCCGCGGTCACGTGGTTCAAGCATGCCGCGGCGAGCGACCACCCGATGGCGATGAACATGCTCGGACGCTGCTACGAGCACGGCCGAGGCGTCGCCGCCTGTGCGCCGGTCGCCGTCTACTGGTACCGGCTCGCGGCGCGCGCCGGGCTCGACTGGGGCATGTACAACTATGCGTCCGCGCTCGCGCGCGGTTTCGGCATCGAACGCGACCGCGCCCAGGCCCTCGCTTGGTTCCGGCGCGCGGCCGATCTCGGTCACGCGAAATCGATCAATTTCGTCGGCAGCTTCTACGAGGACGGCTGGGAAGTCCACGCCGACTCGCTCGTCGCGCTCGGCTGCTACCGGCGCGCGGCGCTGGGCGGCGACTTCCGCGGCCAGTTCAACTACGCGCGGCTGCTCGGCGAACGCGGGCATATCGACGAAGCGCTGCGGTGGCTCGCGCGCGTGCCCCGCACTGCCACGCCGGCATTCCTCGCGAAGATGCATGCGTATTTGTCGGCATCGCCGATCGCGGCGTTTCGCGCGATGACCCAGGGCCGGCCGGCCCCGCACCAGGAATTTTCTGCATGATGCTTCACATCTCCGGCGTGCTGACGAAGGCGCAAGTCGCGCAATGCCGCCAAGTGCTCGATGCGGCGCAATGGATCGACGGCAACGTCACCTCGGGCCAGCAGTCCGCGCACGCCAAGCGCAACCAGCAGCTTCCGGAAGGGTCGCCCGCAGCGCGCGCGGCCGGCGACGCGATTCAAGACGCGCTCGGACGCCATCCCTTGTTCTTTTCGGCGGCGCTGCCGCTGAAAGTGTTTCCGCCGCTCTTTAACCGCTACGCAGGCGGCGATGCGTTCGGCACGCACGTCGACAACGCGATCCGCCAATTGCGCGGCACCGATTTCCGCATTCGCAGCGACCTGTCGGCGACGCTCTTTCTCGAAGCGCCCGAGGCCTACGACGGCGGCGAGCTTTGCGTCGAGGATACGTTCGGCGTGCATCGAACCAAATTGCCAGCGGGCGACATGGTGCTCTACCCGGCGTCGAGCCTGCATCGCGTGGCGCCTGTCACGCGCGGCGTGCGCGTCGCCTCGTTCTTCTGGATTCAGAGCATGGTGCGCGACGACAGCGCGCGTGCCCTGCTCTTTCAACTCGACGGCGATGTGCAGCGGTTGGCGGCGGAGAAGGGATCGAACGATCCGGTGGTGGTCAGCTTGACGGGGGTTTATCACAACCTGCTGCGGCGGTGGGCGCAGGCGTGAGGATGCGGGATTTGCCGATTACGGTGGATAAGGTGACGGGGGCTGTGCGGGTTTGGCCCGCCATCATTGCGCTTGCTGCGCTGCACCTCGCGTTGCACAATCGGAGCCATCTTCCCCGCGGCCCCGCACGATGACTTACGCCTCGTCCGCTACCGGACTGCTGCTCGCCGCCGGCCTCGGCTCGCGCTTCGATCCGCTCGGTTTGCAAAACAAGCTGCTTGCGCCTCTTCCCGACGGCATGCCAGTCGCGCGCGCTGCCGCGCACCGGCTGCTGCTCACCGTGCCGCAGGTGATCGCCGTCGTGCGCCCCGGCGCCGAGGCGCTCGCCCACGTGCTGAACGACGCAGGCTGCGATGTCGTGTTCGCGCGCGAAGCCGAGCGCGGCATGGGCGCGAGTCTCGCTGCCGGCGTGCGAGCGAGCTGCGAGGCCGAAGGCTGGATCGTCGCGCTCGCCGACATGCCGTGGATCGCGACGGCCACGATCGCTGCGGTTGCGCGCACGCTCGACGACGGCGCATCGATCGTGGTGCCGATGTATCGCGGGCAGCGCGGACACCCGGTCGGTTTCCACGCCGAGCATGGCGAGGCGCTTGCCGCGCTCGACGGCGATGTCGGGGCGCGCAGCCTCCTGGCCTCGCACAAACTCACGAAAATCGAAGTCGACGACGCGGGGATTCTGGGCGACGTCGATACGCCTGAAGATTTGCGGCGGTAAGTCCTCCCCTCTCCTTTGCCGTTTCTCGGCCGCGTTTTTCCACTTCACCGCATCCGCGATATTGCATTGCGTACACCAAACACTGTATAAATATACAGTGTTTGGTGTACGCCCCCACCGTATCCCCAACGATGCAAAAACGTCTTTGTCGACAGCCATACAGCGCGTGTCGCCGCGCTGGACAAGTCCGATGAAAAGTATCCGAATCGAACCCTCATTCGCTGCGTGGCGGCATATCGCGCGGGCGCTGCTTCAAGAGGCGGTTGCCCCGCATGAAGTCGAATGGATCGAAGCCGGCGAAAGCGCCGCGCTCCTGACCGCCGACGGCGCACCCGCGTTCGCCGAGATCGAGGCCGAAGCGGGCGCGTCCGCCGCCGCTAACGCCGGCCTCGGCGCCAACGCCAACGTCGAGATCGAGGCCGAGGCCAGCACCAACGCCGAGCCCGCATCCGCACCCGTGGCCCCCTCCGCGCCCACCATATCCCGCACGCTGCTCGCCAAGCTCGAAACCGCCGCATGCTTTCGCGCGCCCGATCGCTGGGCATTCCTCTACCGCGTGCTGTGGCGCTGGACGCAGGGCCAGCGCTCGGTCGTCTCCGCCCATGACACCGACGGCGCGCGCCTCGCCAAGCGTATCGAGGAGGTCGACAAGGAGCTGAAGCAGATGCAGGCGCTGCTGCGCTTTCGGCGTCGCGATCCGTCGCTGGGTCCGCCCGAATTCGTCGGCTGGTTCGATCCGCGTCACGACGTGCTCGAACGCGCCGCCGCTCATTTCGCGAAGCGCATGGGCCGCTCGAGCTGGGTCATCGCCACGCCCTATGGCGCAGCCTTCTGGGACGGCGCGCTGTTGCGCGTCGATCGCACGACCGAACCGGAAGAAGCGCTGACGTCGCTCAGTTCGACCGGCGAGGCGGCCACCGGCGACGCCGCCGAAGCCCTGTGGCTCGCGTATTACGAAAGCACGTTCAATCCGTCCTACCCCTACGAGGCCGCGTTGCCTTCGGATCTGCCCGTGCGTTACTGGAAGCCGCCGGCGGACGGCAAGCCGGCGCCGCCGTTCGCCGTGAAGCCGCTCGCCGGCGCGCCGCAGACGGCGCAAGCGGAATCCGCGGTCAGCGTGCCGCCGCCCGCGCCCAAGTCCGCAGGCGATGCACCGGCTTCGCGCCCGCCGCCTGTCTCGCTCGCGGCCTGCAAGCTGTGCGGGCTGTGGCGCAGCAAGGCGAAGCCGATCGCGGGCACCGGGCCGGTCCCCGCGGCAATCATGCTGGTCGGCGAACAGCCCGGCGAGCAGGACGCGTTGAGCGGCGAGCCGTTTCGCGGCGCGGCGGGCGAGCTGCTCGACGACGTGCTGCGCCGCGCGGGGCTCGAGCGTGCGTCGCTCTATGTGACGAACGCGGTCAAGCATTCGAAGTGGGAAACGCTGGAAACGCCGCGCCAGACCGCGCAGGGACAGAGCACGCTGCACGTGCACAAGACGCCCGCTCCCAACGAAGTCGAAGCCTGCGGCTATTGGCTCGATGAAGAACTCAAGCGCGTGCAGCCGCGCGCCGTCGTGGCGCTCGGCGCAACCGCGTTGAGAGCGCTGACGCGGCAGCCGCTCAGTTTGTCGGAGTACCTCGGACAGACCATCGCGCATGACGGCTGGCTGATCGTGCCGACCTATCATCCGGCCTATGCGCTGCGCACGCGCGATGCGAAGCTGCGCGAAGAGATCGTCGCGACGCTCGTCGCCGCGCTGACGCGCGCGGGCCACATCGCAAGCCAACACTAATAAAATTTCGCAGCGACGCGCACGCTGAATGGCGTATAACAAATAACGAGGGCGCTCTGCCCGGCCCTTCTCTTCGCAGGTGAGTTCATGAGCTACTGCATGCACACCACACCGATTCCCGAACGGCCCGCCGATCCGACGCGCGACCCCGAAGGCGATCCCTACGTGCCGCCATCGCCCGGCCATCACAACGACGAACCTCAACGTCCCGAAGGCCCGCCAGACAAGGATCCCGTCTGAGAGGCAGGCTGCAGCCGTTCACCGCCTCGTTCATTCATACAAAACCGCTAAAAACCTAGGGGTTTCCCCGATCTGCGCTGCATCAGGTGCATTGCCGTCAACTCGGATGGGCTCGGCTTTTCTCGCGAACGCGAAAGGCCGTTGACTGACCGACCACTCCAGACCAACTCAATGCATAAACTGACCTTGAACCAGAAGCTAGGCTCGATGATCGCCGTCCTGTGGATCGGCCTCGTCCTGATCGGCGTCATGGGCGCGTGGCAAAACCGCGCGTCGACGATCGCCGACAGGCGCGAGCAACTGACCTCGCTCGTCGACGAAGCGATGAGCATCGTCAACTTCTACTACACAGCGTCGCAGCAGCACACGATCAGCGAAGACGACGCCAAGAAGAAAGCGCTCGAAACGATCTCCAAGCTGCGTTACGGCAAGGACGGCTACTTTTCGGTGAACGATTCGCAGTCCGTGATGCTGATGCATCCGTTCAAGCCGGAGATGGTCGGCAAGAACATGTCGGGCTTCAAGGACCCGGACGGCAACAATCTCTTCAACGACATCGTGAAAGCCGCGAATCAGGACGGCGGCGGCTTCGTCAGCTACAAGTGGCCGAAGCCCGGCGCCGCTCAGCCGGTCGCGAAGACCGGCTTCGCGAAGCGCTTCGCACCGTGGGACTGGTGTGTCGTCACCGGCGTGTACATGGACGACGTGCAGGAAGCGGTGACGGCGAGCGCGCTGCGCTGGTTCGGCATCATCGTCGTGCTCGGCGCGGCCGCCACGATTGTCATGGTGCTCGTGCTGAAGAGCGTGCGCCGCAGCCTCGGTGGCGAGATCGAGCTGGCGGTCGATTCCGCGCGGCGCATCGCGCAGGGCGACTTGACCCTGCGCGTGCCCGTGCACCGCGACGACGATTCGAGCCTGATGCATGCGCTCGCAGCGATGCAGGAAGGGCTCGTAGACGCCGTCACGCGCGTGCGGACCGGCACCGAGAACATCAACGTCGGCGCCAACGAAATCGCGGCGGGCAACACCGATCTGTCGCAGCGCACCGAGCAGCAAGCCGCCGCGCTCGTGCAAACGGCGTCGAGCATGGATCAGATGACGGCCAATGTGAAGCAAAGCGCCGAAAGCGCCACGCAGGCCGCACGGCTTGCCGAGCAGGCCGCGGACGTCGCGATGCGCGGCAGCAGCGTCGTCGACGACGTAGTGCGCACGATGAGCGAGATCACGTCGAGCTCGCAGAAGATCGGCGACATCATCGGCGTGATCGACGGCATTGCGTTTCAGACCAACATCCTCGCGCTGAACGCGGCCGTCGAAGCCGCGCGTGCCGGCGAACAAGGGCGCGGCTTCGCGGTCGTCGCATCGGAAGTGCGCAGCCTCGCGCAACGTTCCGCCACCGCGGCGAAGGAAATCAAGGTGCTGATCGAATCGTCGACCCATACCGTCGATCAAGGCGCGGCGCTCGTTGCGAACGCGGGCTCGACGATGGGCGAGATCGTGCAGTCGGTGCGGCGCGTCAACGAGATCCTCGAGGAAATCAGTCACGCATCGCGCGAACAGAGCGCGGGCATCGAGCAAGTGAATCGCGCAGTCGGCGAGATGGATCAGGTCACGCAGCAGAATGCCGCGCTGGTCGAGGAAGCGGCGGCGGCGGCGCATTCGTTGAAGGACCAGGTGGGTTCATTGCGCGAAGCGATCTCGAGTTTTGCGTTGCCGGCTTGATCGCGCGTTCCAAAGGGCCGTGCGGCTTCGCTAGACAGCGCCGGGAGGGCAAGCCCATGCGGGCCATGGTATTCGACGGAAACTCGCCAGTTTTGCAAGACATGCAGGTAGCCGATCCGCAACCGGGCGCCGGTCAACTGCTGATCGACGTCCACGCTTGCGGCGTCTGCCGCACCGACCTGCATGTGATCGACGGCGAACTTGCGCATCCAAAGCGCCCGTTGATACCCGGTCACGAAATCGTCGGAACCGTGGCCGCGCTGGGGACGAACGTCACCGGGTTTGCGATCGGCGACCGGGTCGGCGTGCCGTGGACCGGCCATACCTGCGGACATTGCCGCTACTGTCGAAGCGGCCGCGAAAACCTGTGCGATGCGCCCGCCTTCACCGGCTACACGCTCGACGGCGGCTACGCGGAACGCACCGTGGCCGACAGCCGCTATTGCTTTCATCTGCCCGCCCGCTATTCCGATGTGGAGGCGGCGCCGCTGCTGTGCGCGGGATTGATCGGCTATCGCACGCTCGCGATGGCCGGCGACGCGCAACGTATCGGCATCTATGGATTCGGCGCCGCCGCGCACATCGTCGCGCAAGTCGCGCATCATCAGGGCCGCGACGTCTACGCGTTCACTCGTCCCGGCGCAACCGCCCCGCAGCAGTTTGCGCGGCGGCTAGGCGCGCGCTGGGCCGGCGGCAGCGACGAAAGCCCGCCCGACAGGCTCGATGCCGCACTGATCTTCGCGCCCGCCGGCTCGCTCGTACCTGCCGCGCTGCGGGCGGTCGCCAAGGGCGGCATCGTCGTGTGCGGCGGGATTCACATGACCGACATCCCGTCGTTTCCGTACGCGCTGCTGTGGGAGGAACGCCGCATCGTCTCGGTCGCCAATCTCACGCGTGCGGACGGTCAAGCGTTCATGACGCTCGCAGAAGACACGCCTTTGCAAATCAAAGCGTCTGCCTATCCGCTTGCCGACGCCAACCGCGCTTTGAACGATCTGCGCAACGGCGCGCTCGTCGGGGCCGCCGTGCTGACGATGCGGTAAACCGTCTACAGGCGCGCGTTCATTCGACCGATGCGACGTTTTCTGTTTCGACATCGGCAGCCGGCCGAATCAGACTTGAGCGCCCTGCTTGTGCGGTGTGCTGAACCGCAAGTTCGAAGAACGCCTGCGAACTCGGCGACAGCGAGCGGCCTCTCAGCCAGACCATGTGCAATGCCCGTTCGATCCGCAAATCGGCCACGTTCAGCACCTTGAGTTCGCCGCGCCGCACTTCATCCTCGACGCTTAGCGTCGAGACGTAGGCAACCGCGCGCCGCGCAAGCAGCATCCGCTTGATCGCCTCGGTGTCGCTGACCGACATCGACGGGATCATCTTGAGGCCGGCACGCGCATAGGCACTCTCGACTACCGCGCGCGTTCCGGAGCCCGGTTCGCGAAGGATGACCGCCTCCGTAGCCAGTTCGCGGGCAAAAAGTCCATGCGCCGCTTCACGATAGCCCGCCGCGGCCGTGAGGACGATCTCGTCGGACCCGATGAACCGCGCCTGAAGACGCGTTTCGTCGTAAGGCCCTTCGATGAAGCCGAGCGAAAACTCGCCGTTGCACAAGCCGTCTTCGACCTGTTGCGTATTCGTCACCGTCAGATCGATGCTGACCTTTGGAAAGAGCGCGTTGAATTTCGCGATCATGTCCGGCACCAGATAGACGCCCACTGTCGCGCTTGCGCCGATTTTCAGCTGCCCGGAGCCAAGGCCCGCCACCTCTTTCAACTCCGCCCGCGCCGCATCCGCGAGCGTAAAGATCCGCTCCGCATAGCCGAACAGCAGCTTTCCCGCGAGCGTCAGCGAAATGCCGCGCGGGAGCCGGTCGAACAGCAACAAGCCGAGACGATCTTCGAGTTCGCGGATTTCCCGGCTGACTGCCGGCTGGCTCACCCGCAAACGATGAGCGCCGCCGCTAAGGCTGCCCGCGCGGGCCACTTCATAAAAGGCTAACAAATGCGTGAAGTTCATGGGCGATGCCTGGCAGCACTTCCTTAAGCGGTGTCGCGCTTTCGCGCTGCCGCTTTTACGACTGCAGCGGGCAATAGTGAACGTGCCGCAATCGTAGGCGCCATTCCTCATGCATTAAAGCCGCCCACAGGCGAAAGTCCGTTTCCTGAGGAAAACGATCGCGCTCGCTTCCCGCTTCAATGCACTGCTTAGGACGACATAAGCAAAAGGCAGTTCTGGGGTGCCTATTTTGTATTTTTCATGAAGTCGATCGCAACCTAGGCTTGCAGCTCCCTACTACGGACTCGCTTGGCTATGTCGATCTCTCTCTCCCCAAAGGACACTTTCTCCCGCATCAAAACCTCGTCATCCTTAAGATTTGTCATCAGAGTGGCTCCCGGCATCGCTCTTTGTTTGGCGGTGACGTTCGGCGCGTGGTGTCTCCAGATTGCCGAAGCGCACCTCTTCGGGCGCGCATGGCTCGAATCGCTCGTGCTTGCCATCCTGCTCGGCACATTGGTCAGAAGCCTCTGGTCACCCGGCGATCGATGGCTGTCCGGCATTTCGTATAGCGCGAAAACATTGCTCGAAGTTGCCGTCATGTTGCTCGGCGCTTCGTTTAGCGCCGCTGCATTGGAAGCGACCGGCATCGGATTGCTGCTAGGCATTGTCGCGATCGTCATCGTCGCAATTGGCGTGAGCTATGCCATCGGGCGCGTGCTCAAATTGAGCTGGCGCATGGCGCTGCTCGTCGCGTGCGGCAACTCCATTTGCGGAAATTCGGCGATCGCCGCCGTCGCCCCTGTGATAGGCGCGAACCGCGACGACGTCGCCGCATCGATCGCGTTTACCGCCGTGCTCGGCGTGTTGGTGGTGCTGGGTCTTCCGCTCTTGTCCCTTTCCCTGCATTTGAATTCGGTTCAATATGGCGCGCTTGCAGGGCTGACCGTCTATGCGGTGCCGCAAGTCCTCGCCGCCACGGTTCCCGTTTCCGCGCTCAGCGCCCACATCGGCACGCTGGTCAAACTCGTACGCGTTCTCATGCTCGGACCGGTGATTCTGCTGCTTTCCGTCGTCACTCGCCGGCACAAAGCCGAGTCCTGCTCGCCGGCTGGCGGCAATCGCACGACAGCCCCCAAAAGCAACGCATCGAAAAAGCTGGTGCCCTGGTTCATCATCGGTTTTCTGGTGCTTAGCGGCGTGCGCTCAGCAGGTCTCTTTCCGGCCGCGTTATTGGCGCCTGCCAATCAGATCGGCAGCCTGTTCACGATCGTTTCGATGGCGGCGCTAGGTCTCGGCGTCGACATCCGGACCGTCGCGAAAGCTGGGCCGCGCGTGACCGCCGCAGTCGTGCTGTCCATCGTCGCGCTTGCCGCGATGAGCCTGCTCCTGATCCTTGCGCTGCGAGTCGCTTGAAGCCGCCGACGCCCGCTAAGCGCGCTTCGATTCATCGAAAAGGCTGCGTTCCGTATCGGTTGCGCAGCCCGCACGGCTTCACGATCACGGCAATTTCTGCGCAAAGCGCATGTCGTCGATGGGCGTCTTCAAATAACGCAGCCCATTCGCATCCGGGGCCGGCAGCCGGCCGCCGCGCAGATTGACCTGCATTGCCGGAAACAGCAGCACCGGCATCTTGAGCGTGCTGTCGCGGGCCATACGCCTCTCGACGAAATCGCTCTCACAGATTCCGTCGCGCACGTGAACGTTGAACTTGCGCTGCTCGCCGACCGTGGTCCAAAACCTGGCCTCGCGGCCGTGCGGCGGATAGTCGTGGCAGACGAACACGCGCATCGCCTTCGGCAGCGCAAGCAGCCGGCGGATCGATGCATAGAGCAAGCGAGCGTTGCCGCCCGGGAAATCGCAACGGGCCGTGCCCACATCCGGCATGAACAGCGTATCGCCGACAAAGAGGGCGTCCTCGATCATGAACGCGACATCGGCCGGCGTATGTCCCGGCGTCGCAAGCACCTGGGCCTGCAACGTGCCGATGGCGAAGACCTCATCCGGGGCGAAGAGATGATCGAAGCCGTGCTCGCCTGTCAAATCGAAGGTGGCCGAAAACATTGACCGTACGTCGACAATGCTGCGGCCGATCCCGATTTTGCCGCCGACGCGCCGCTTCAGCGCCGACGCTCCCGAAAGATGATCAGCATGCGCGTGCGTTTCGAGTATCCACTGAACCTCAAGGCGCCTTTCTTCGACGAAAGCGATGAGGCGCTCGAGCGAATGCGTCGACGTGCGCCCGGACGCAGCATCGAAATCGAGAACCGGATCGATGACGGCGCACTGCGCGCCGTACCCGGCGTAGACGATGTGACTGACCGTGCCGGTCGAAGGATCGTAAAAGGACTCGACGTGCGGAAACATCAACGACACTCCTCTGACATACCCCGCGACATGCGCGAGGCTCGAACAAGAAAGAATTCGCGGCGGGGCGTTGCCGGAGCGGACGGGGCGTCGGCGTATCGCTCGATCTGAACGCGATCGAATCCGGCTTCAAAGCACGCTTCGCGAAGGCTCGTCGGGCCATAGACCTTGAAGCCGTGCTCGGTAAAAGGCATCGTGAGCGACGCTTCGGGCGTCATCGCAGCGATGACGAGCACCCCGCTTTCACGCAGCACGCGCCGCATCTCGCGCAGTCCGGCTGTCAATTCCGGCCAGAAATACACGGCGTTGACTGCGATGGCCTTGTCGAATGCGGCATCGGGAAACGGTAATGAAGCGACGCTCGCGATCTCCAGCGTGACCTGGCCGCGCTCGGCGAAAGCCGAGTTGCGCGAGCGCGCGGCGGCGATCATCGTCGGCGAGATGTCGATGCCGGTGAACGTGAGACGCGACGCCCGTGCCAGCACCGACGCAATATGGCCGCCGTTGCCCAGCCCCGCTTCCAGGATGTGCTCGCCGGCTTCGAGGCCGAGCTTGCTATATGAGGCGCCGATCAGCGCCGCGTTGACGCGTTCCATCAGATCGCCGACCGCAACGCCGATCTCGCCGGCGGGACAGCCCAACTGCGCAAGCAACGCGCTCGCATCGAGTCCTGCGAGCCTTTCGGCATCGGCTTCAGAGCGGAAGGTCACGTTGCACCTCCCCTGCGCGGAATCGAACGGAAAGCACCGACCACGCAAGCACGACCGCGAGGACGCACGCGGTTTGCCACCCGTAAAAAAACGGCCAGCCGCCGAGCGTGGGTGTCACACGGTTGTATAAAGGCACGGCCAGCCCCGCCACGATCGGCAGAGTGAGCAATAAAAAGGTAAGGCGAGATTTCATGCGTTGAAGTCCAAATTCACGGGTTGGCATGTCGACGCCCGGCGTTCGACATGGGTCGGCTTGCTTCTCAGGAAGCGACAGCGTAGGCAGCATCGAGCGCACGAAAAAGTAGGCCTCGGGCGGAAAACTGTTTCTGCGTGGAAACGATGACGAATAGGCGTGCGAACGCCTCCGCGCGTTTGGAGCGGACCCGTTGGTGCGCACGACGCTTCAGTCGTTCAGATATTCCGGGAGCGATTCGACGAGAAAGTCGACGGTGGCGCGCATCGCTTGCGACATGCCGCGATGCGAAGCGAAGACGAGGCTCAACGTGCCGCGCGGTATGTGCCACCGGGGAAGCACGCGCGCGAGCCGGCCCGCTGCGATATCCGCGCGGCAGATGGGGGAAGGCAGGGCTGCCACGCCCAGGCCGGCAAGCGCGGCACGGCGCGCGAGCGGCGCGTCGTTGCAGCGCATTCGAGCGTGAAACGGAACGGTTGCCGTGCCCCCGTCGGAGGCATGCAGCAGCCAGGCGCTCGCTGCGTCCCGTCGTGCGAGCTGGATGCCGTCGACGCCCTCAAGATTCCCCGGCGTATCCGGCAGGCCGCGCGGAAAGAACGCCGGGCTCGCAACGAGGGTCACCTGCGTTTGCGCGACGGGCCGCGCGATCAGCGAAGAACTCTGCAAGGGCTCGGTATGACTGCGCAGCGCGAGGTCGTAGCCTTCCTCGATGAGATCCACGTAGCGGTTGGACGTCAGCAGTTCGATATCGATCTTCGGATGCTGAGCCATGAAGACTGGCAGCAACTCGTCGAGCGCCATGCGCACGGTGCCCGTGGCGCAAGTGATGCGCACGCGGCCGACGGGCTCGTCGAGCCGCGCCCGCGCCGCCTGCTCGGCTCTGTCCACCTCGCTCATCACGCGTGCGCAATGCGCGTAAAAATCGGCGCCGGCCTCGGTCAGCGAAAACTTGCGGGTGGTGCGGTTCGCGAGCCGCAGCCCAAGCGCCTGTTCGAGCGCCCGCACGCGCTTGCTCAGCGTGCCCTTGGGCACGCCGATCGCATCCGCCGCGGCGGAAAAGCCGCGTTTTTCGACGACGACGGAAAAGTAATACAGATCATTGAGATCGAGCACGGCGATCGTTTCCGTCCGGCAACAATAAATACAGTTTAGGTCGCCATTCGACGCCGTTGCGGTTGCGCCAGGCTTTCGTCCGAAGATCGCTTCGCATCGACGCTCAAAGCATCCCGCGGTGCAATCCGCCGTCGACCTGGAGGCAGTTCGGTGCGTGACACCCGTGCGGGTTTTGTCGGCTATGACTACTTGCCTGCGCCGGTCTCCCAGACGCAACTCAATTCGAGCGTACTGCCCGGCGTGACGCCGGGACTCAGCGCCGCGCCATGAAATTCGGCAGCATTGCACGTCCATTCGGCAAGGAAATCCTCCCTGCATTCCTTGCGCCGGCCCGTAAGCGATTCCGCGCGGACGTACCGGCATATCGTTTTGCCGTCACACTGGCGAGCAAGGTCCGGCGTGGCATTACCGTGCGGCGCTCCGCAGTTCCCGCCATAGGTGCCCGACACGACCCGGATCTCGCGCGCTTGGGCACTGCATCCGCTCACGCAAACAGCGATGCTCGATAGCGCGCCGACGATACGCAAAACGCCGGTGTGTTTAGCGAAATCCCCACAACGAAACGCACTCATTGCATGCCTCACGTCCGCGCCCCATCCCCTTCGCCCACCGCCTGCAAAACCCGGGCGACCACCCGGTCGCATTGCGCGCCGCCGAATTCGAACACATCGCGCTCGGCCAGATCGATCTCGCGCGCGAGCGATTCGCGCAGCAGGCCCTTCGCGCGGAAGTGCCGGCTGCGCACGGTCGCCTCGGGAATGTCGAGACACTGCGCGGTCTCCTCGACGCTCATTTCCTCGACCGACCGCAGCACGAAGACCACGCGAAACGCCTCGGGCAGCTCGTCGAGCTTGCGTTCGAGCAGCGCGCGCACTTCGGCGCGTGCAGCGGCCTTGTCTGGAGAATCGGAATCGTTTGCGCTCATGGCGTCGACATCGGCGTGCGGGTTCAGGTCCACGATCGGAAACACATTTTGGCGCCGGGTCTCGCGGCGCAGGCGGCCAAAGCATTCGTTGAGCACGAGCCGGGACAGCCACGTGAGCAGCGCGGCGTCGCCGCGAAACTGCCCGATCGAACGGTAAGCCGACATATAGGCGTCCTGCAGCGCGTCCTCCGCTTCCGCGTCGTTGCGCAAGGTGGCGCGCGCGAGCCGATAGAGGCGCCGGTTGTGGCGGCGCATCAGCAGCTCGAAAGCGGCCCGGTCGCCGGCGGCAATGCGGCGCACGATCGACAGGTCGTCGTCCGCGGCCGAAGGCAAAGAGGTTTGTGCGCTGTCCATCATGGGGTCCTCGCCGGCTCGCTCACCGTACGACCAGTGTGCCACGCATCGTGGGATGAAAATCGCATCCGTACGGGTAGTTTCCGGGCGTTCGAGCGACATAGCTCCAGGAAGCGTTCGGCGCAATGCTGTGCGAATCGAACGCTTTCGATGTTGCGCTCGCCGTGTGCGGAACCAGGTCCTGGTTGACCCACACGACGCGGTCGCCGCGCCGCACCGTCAGCACCGGCGGATCGAAGCGCATCTGCTCGATCGTGACGACGAACGTGCCGGGCGCCGCATCGGCATGCGCGGCTGGCGCGGTCGGCACCGTGCCGCCGAGCAAACCGCCAAGCGCGAGCGCAAGCCACGAAGCATGCGTGCTCAACCTCCGCCGGCGCCTTGCGCCCAGGCATCCCGGACGCTTAAGCACCGCCCTTCCCCAGCGCTTGCTGCAAACGCTTGGCGTGCTCGAGGTGCGCGATGAAGGCCGGCCGGACTTTCACGAGCAGCGCCTTCAATTCCTCGTTCTTGGCGCTCGGTATCAGCGTCTTGTCGAGCGCATCGATCACGGTCTCGTGATACGCCACTTCGTGGTCGATATACGCGCGATCGAAGCGCTTGCCGGAGAGCGTCTTCAGGTTGGCGAGGTTCGCGTCGCCGCCTTGCTTGAGGCTTTGGCTCGTCGCGTTGTCCTCCGGGGTCACGCCGAGCTTGTGCACGAGGTCGGTGGCCGCCTGGTTGACGCTGGTGTGATCCGTAATCATTCGCTGCGCGAAGGCCTTCACGTCCTTCGATTGGGTTTTCGACTCCGCGAGCTTGCCCGCGTCGATATCGACCTGGTTGGCGGTCACGACGATGGCCGCGATCTGAGGATCGGTGGGACCGGCGCTTTGCGCCTGCGCCGCGGCGCAAACGAGCGCCAGCGCTCCGGACAATGCAATGCTCATCAGCTTCATGAATGCCTTCCGCCGGGCCGCCCCAAGGGAGGCATTAGCCCCCTCGGGGGGAGCTTTGCATGGGACCGGAGTAAGCGCTAGAGCGCTAACTCCGGTCGACAGCGAACGGATGTGAGCGTGGGGGTGGTTCATGTTGCCTCCTCGGCGACGGTCGCGGGTTCGGCGCCGCACATGCGGAGCAGGTCTAGTTCGACGTCGCGACCGGGTACACGGCATTGGATGTCACGTCGCCGAACGCCGTTCCGGCTCGGCGGCGGCACCGTGCGCAACGTGCTGCTCGGGCACGACTCGCTCGGCCGGATCTCGCATCCACATTACGTTTTTATTACAATCTGTGCCGCAACGGTGGTCGCCGCGGAAACGGACGTGAGCCCGCCGATTCAGGCGGTGTCCATTGACCCTTCGCCAACCGCCAACCGGCAGCGCGCTCGCCAAGCGCGTGCATCCAATATTCGGACCATGATCTTCAAGAAGAAATCGCAATCGCAGGACATGTACGCGCCCGTGGCGAAGAACGCGGTGCTCGCGCCGCGCTTGCCGGCGTGGCGCTCCACGTTCATCGTGGTGCTGGTGTTTGTGGGTTTCGCCGCGCTCGCCGCGCGCGCGTTCTGGATTCAGATCGTCGACCAGGATTTCTACGCCGACCAGGGACAAAAGCGCTATCAGCGCACCATCGAGCTCGATGCGATGCGCGGGCGCATCGTCGACCGGCATGGCGCGCTGCTTGCCGTCAGCCTGGTCACCTACGAAATCTGGGCGACGCCGAAGCTCGTCGACAAAGCCGCCTACCCGGCGCTGGCGAAGCTGCTCGACATGCCGGAGGCCGAGCTCGCGCGGCGCCTGAACCCGAGCCGCGCGTTCGTGCTGCTCAAGCGCCAGATCGATGCCGACACCGCGAACCAGATCGCCAAGCTCGACGTCGCGGGCATCACGCAGCTCGCCGATTCGAAGCGCTTTTATCCGGAAGGGGAATCGGCGGCGCATGTGGTCGGCTTCACCGACATCCAGGACATCGGCCAGGAAGGCGTCGAGCTCGCGGCGAATGCGCGCTTGAGCGGCGCCCCCGGTCAGCGCGAGGTGATTCGCGACCGCCTCGGCCGCATCGTCTCGGACACGCGTCCGCTGGTGCCGCCGCAAAACGGCGCGACGGTGCGGCTGACGATCGACCGGCGCGTGCAGCAGCTCGCGTACGCACAGCTCGAGGCGGCGGTCACGCTGAACCACGCGGAGGCCGGCAGCGTCGTCGTGCTCGATGCGCAGAACGGCGAGATCCTCGCGCTCGCGAACTACCCGACCTTCGATCCGAACGACCGCGCGCGGCTGACGGGCAAGCAGTTGCGCAACCGCGCGCTGACCGACACGTTCGAGCCCGGTTCGACGATCAAGCCGATCGTCGTCACGCTGTCGATGGACGAAGGCAAGGTGAACGCTCAGACGCTCATCAACACGTCGCCGGGCAGCTACAAGATCGGCCCGAACGTGGTTCACGATACGTCGAACCACGGCACGATCACGGTCGCGCAGGCGGTCCAGAAGTCGAGCAACATCGCGCTCGCGAAGCTCGCGCTCAATCTGCCGGCCGACACGATCTGGACCAAGTACCAGGAGTATGGGCTCGGCCGCGCGCCGGATCTGACGTTTCCCGGCGTCGCGTCGGGCAGATTGCGTCCGTACAAACGCTGGCGTCCGATCGAGCAGGCGACGATGGCATACGGCTACGGGCTGTCGACCTCGCTCTTGCAAATCGCGCAGGTGTACACCGCTTATGCCGGCGACGGCACGCTGCACCCCGCGACGCTGCTCGTCGGCGTCGACGCGGCCACAGGCGTCGAGCTCCGCCCGGACGAAGGCGCTCACGCGCATCCCGGCACCCGCGTGACGACGCCCGCCACCGCCGCGCAAATGCGGACGATGCTCGAAATGGCGGTGGGCCAGGGCGGCACAGGACGCGCGGCGCAAGTGGCGGGCTACCGCGTCGGCGGCAAGACGGGGACGGCCCGCAAGCAGGCCGGCACGTCGTACGCGAAGAACAAATACCGTTCGCTTTTCGTCGGCATGGCGCCGATGAGCGATCCGCGGATCATCGTCGCGGTAATGATCGACGAGCCCTCGGGACGCGGCTTCTATGGCGGGACGGTGGCCGGGCCGGTATTTTCCTCGGTCACGGGCGGCACATTGCAGTTGTTCGGCGTGCCTCCGGATGCCGAGTCGGTCACGTTGTACGGGGGACGGCCCGAACCGTTACGAGGCGAGAAGGCCCCAACCGTCGATATAACCGCTGGCGCGGGGCAGTCTTGAGGAAATCAGCGCTAACATATTGAGTACTCACGCGCGCAGCACTCAGCGCGATGGAACACTTGATGCTTTTCTTCCCGACGGCCCTCCGGCCGAGGAGCATCGACATGACCGCCCAACTCACCACTCGGTTCTCGCATGTCCGCCCGCAAGACACGCAGTATGCCGGCAACGGCCTGCGAGATTTCTTTCTCTATCGCGATCTAGGCATCGCCGACGCCACGGGCGGCAAAGTGCTCGCGCAGCTCGTGAAGGCAAACATCCCGCCCGAGCGCGGCACCGGCTGGCACCGTCACGAAGCCGAGTTTCATATCGTCATCATGTTGAAGGGCTGGGCCCGCTTCATGTACGGCGACAAGGAAACGCTCGTTGCGGCAGGCGACTGCGTGCATCAGGCGCCCGGCATCGTCCACTACCTGTTCGACTATTCGCCGGATATGGAATACCTGGAGATCGTCGCGCCCGCAGACTTCAAGACGATCGGCGTCGAACCGGTCTGCGACGTGCCTGCCGTCACGCCGTGGCCTGAAACAACGTGAGCGCGCCGGCTCGCTAACCCGGCAACGGCGCCGTCGCCGGCGCATGCGGTTCATCGCCGCCCGCGAGAGGCGCTGGCTGCACGCGCGCGGAGAGCGTCGGCGCCGCCTCGTTGTCGTGAATCACCGCGCGCACGAGCGGGTAGATCTGCCGCTCCCAGCGTTTGCCGTTGAAGACGCCGTAGTGCCCGACGCCGGTCTGCACGTGATGCGTCTTCAGATACGGACGCAGCCGCGAACAGAGATCCTGCGCGGCTAGCGTCTGCCCGACCGCGCAGATGTCGTCCTTTTCGCCCTCTACCGTCAACAGCGCCGTGCGCCGGATCACCGACGGATCGACGAGCCGCCCGCCTACTTCCAGCTTGCCGAGCGGCAGCGCGTGCTGCTGGAACACGGTGGCGACCGTCTCGATGTAGAACTCCTCGGCGAGATCCATCGTCGCGAAGTATTCCTCGTAGAAGAGACGGATCGCCTCGGCTTTTTCCGCATCGCCCTTCGCGCGCTCGTAGAACATGTCGGCAAGCGAGTTCGCGTGGCGCTCGACATTCATCGATATGAACGCGCTCAGTTGCACGAAGCCCGGATAGACGCGCCGATGCGCGCCCGCAAAACCCGACGGTACCGTGCTGATCAGGTTCTTCTCGAACCATTCGATCGGCTTGCTCTTCGCCAATTCGTTCACGCGCGTCGGATTGATGCGCGTATCGATCGGCCCGGCCATCAGCGTCATGCTCGCGGGCTGCGCCGGGTTCCTGTCTTCGGCCATGAGCGCCACGGCTGCGAGCGCCGCGACCGTCGGCTGGCAGATCGCCAACACGTGCGCCCCCTCGCCGAGGTGCTCCAGAAAACCGATCACGTGCTGCACGAATTCCGCAAAGCCGAAGCGTCCGTGCTTCAGCGACACGTCGCGCGGGTTGTGCCAATCGGTGATGTAGACATCGTGCTCGGGCAGCATCGTGCGCACGGTGCCGCGCAAGAGCGTCGCGAAGTGGCCCGACATCGGCGCGATCATCAGCACGCGCGGATGCACGGCGGGCGTGTCTTTTCTGAAGTGCAGCAGCGAACAGAACGGCGTGGCCGCGACGACTTCCTCGATCACCGGTATCTCGCGTCCGTCCATCTCGACGCTCGCAATGCCGAACGGCGGCCGCTTGTGCGTGAGCGTCGACAGCATCAGCACGTCGCACGCGGCGCCGTAGTAGCGCACGCTGTCGAGCGCAGCGACGCCGGGCGACCACGCATCGATGAGCGAGCCCGACATGCGCGCGACGCCGGAGACTGGGCGCATCATGTCGGACACTGCCTGGTAGGTCGGATACGCTAGCCAATTCATGATTCCGCCACCGGAAAGGAGCAGGCTGAACCAACGCAATACGTATGCCACGGCGCGCGCACTCGCGCTGTCTTGTAAGCGCCTGATTCAGCGCTGCGCGAGCCGCCTTGTCCGCATGCGCAGCAGACGACGCAACCGTTGGCACGGCTATTGCGCGCGGCCTGGAATGGCGTGCGGCGCGTGCCCGCGCTCATCGCACCGCCTCGCGGCGCATCGCGGGCTGCTTGCGATTCGCGAGGACGCCTTGGGGCGCCGCGCCAATTCGTTCGTGCGCCATCGCGACGAATGGGTGCATGGTCGCATCAAAGCAGTGCATGCGCGTGCCCTCATGTTCGCCGCGCCGCATTGGGAGACATGACATGTCGAAAGCCACTTTGACCATCAGCAGCCGCAATTACTCTTCGTGGTCGCTGCGCGGCTGGTTGCTGACGAAGTTCAGCGGCCTGCCGTTCGACGAAATCGAAGTGCCGATCGACGCCCCGGGCGTGCGCGCCGAAATCCTGCTGCTGTCGCCGTCGATTCTCGTGCCGTGCCTGCAGCACGACGGCATCAAGATCTGGGACACGCTCGCGATCGCCGAGTACCTGAACGAAGTCTGTCCGCAAGCCGGATTGCTGCCCGTCGACCGCGCGGCACGCGCGCATTGCCGCGCGATTTGCGGCGAGATGCATTCGGGCTTCAGCGCGCTGCGCGGCGCGCTGCCGATGAACCTGAAGGCACACTTCCCGGGCTTCAAGGTGTGGTCGCGCGCGCAGGCGGATAGCGAGCGCGTGTTCGAGATCTGGCGCGATTGTCTTGCGCGTTACGGCGGGCCCTTCCTGTTCGGCGCAGACAAATGCGAGGCCGACGCGATGTACGCGCCCGTCGTCACGCGCTTCAACACCTACGATGTGCCGCTCGCCGAGGACATCGCGCAATTCTGTGCACGCATTCTCGCGCTTCCTGAGATGAAGACGTGGATCGCCGCGGCGCAAGGGGAAACGGAAGAGATCGACGAGCTGGACGTGGAGTTTTAGACTATCGGTCCCGCACCGACCGAACCGTTCGCCTTGCCCACTTTCACGCTTGCCGCCGCCGTCGGCGCCGAACTCGAAATCCGCAAAAGCCGCTTCATCGCGCACGCCCTCCCGGTCGCGGACCGTGGCGCCGCGATGGACGAACTGCGCCGTCTGCGCGAAGCCCACCCCGCTGCTACGCACGTCTGCTGGGCGCTGCTCGCGGGCGGGCAGTCGGGAATGTCGGACGATGGCGAGCCGTCGGGCACCGCCGGCCGGCCCATTCTCGAAGTGCTGCGCCATCAGGATCTCGATGGCGTGCTCGCCGCCGTCGTGCGTTACTACGGCGGCGTGAAGCTCGGCGCGGGCGGTCTTGTGCGCGCGTACACCGATGCGATTGCAAGCGCGCTTTTGAACGCCGAACGCGTCGAGCGGATCGCGCTTGCGCGCCTCTTCGTCGAGATCGGCTATCCCGACGAGGCGCGCGTGCGGCGCTGGATCGAGCAGGAAGGCGCCGAGCTGATCGACAGCGTCTACGAATTGACTGTGCGCCTGGCGATCCGCATGCCCGCAACGGCCGTCGATGCAGCACGCGGCGCGTTGCGCGATCTCACGCAAGGGCGTGCCGTGTTCACGCCGTAAACGCAAAAACGGCACGCGCGGATAAGCCAACCCGCGCGTGCCGCTATCGCAACGATATCAATGAGAATGCAGCGCTTCGGAAGCGCGCGCGGCATCGCTGTCACGCTGCGCCGACGCTTTGGCGTCGTCGAGAATCATCTCGGCGCCCTTCTCGGCCACCATCATCGTCGCCGCATTGATGTTGCCCGACGTGACGTTCGGGAACACCGACGCGTCCACGATCCGCAAGCCCTCGATGCCATGCACCTTGAGACGCGCGTCGACGACCGACGTCGCTGCGTCATCGCCCATCGTGCACGAGCCGCACAGGTGATAGATCGAGCCCGAGTTCTCGCGGAAGTACTTGAGCATGTCGGCTTCGGTCTTGCACCGCGGGCCCGGCGAGATTTCCTCGATGGTGATGTCCTTGAGCGCCGGCGCGGTCATCAGCTTGCGAATCAGGATGCTGCCTTGAATCGCTTCGTCGATGTCCTTCTTCGTCGTCAGCGCGTTGATGCGGATCTTCGCGGCATCTTCCGCCCGATTCGAGCCGATTTCGATCGACCCGCGGCTCGTCGGCCGGCACGGGTTGAACGCGATCAGAAAGCCCGAATACGGTTCCGGCTCGAGGCTCGCCTTGTTGCTCTTCGGAATCCGGTATGACAGCGGATTGAAATAGAGCTGGAGGTTCGGATGCTCGAGCGATTCGTCGCCCTTGAAGAAGCCGCCGCCCTGGTTGACGCTCATCGAGAGCGGCCCCTTGCGGGTCAGCAGATATTGCAGCCCCATCTTGAGCTTGCCGAGGAGCGGCCGCATCTCGTCGTTCAGCGTCTTGCAGTTGGCGCGGAAGTAGAAGCTCACGCACAGGTGGTCCTGCAGGTTCTGGCCGACAGCCGGCAGCTCATGCACGAGCGGCACGTTGTATTTCGCGAGCAGCGCTTCGCTGCCGACGCCCGACAACTGCAGGAGCTTCGGCGTGTCGACTGCGCCCGCCGCCATGATGACTTCCTTGCTCGCGGTGAACTCGCGCGGCTTGCCGTGCTGCGTCAGCGCGATGCCGACCGCACGCTTCTTCTCGTCGAAGCGCACGCGCGTGACGAGCGCGTCGCGCTCCACAGTGAGGTTCGGACGGCCGAGCACCGGATGCAGATACATGAAGCTGCTCGATGCGCGCTGCCCGTTCTTCGTGTTCAGATCGTAGATACCCGCGCCGTCGATCTGCTCGCCGTTGAAGTCTTCGTTGCGGCGATAGCCGAGCTGCTCGCAGCCTTTGAGGAAGGTGTGCACGATCGGGTGCGCGCCTTCTTTCATCGGCGTGATGCCGATGGGACCGTCCGCGCCGTGGTACTTCGTGTTGCCGAGCGGGTGCGATTCGAGCTTCCTGAAGTACGGCAGCACGCCTTCGTACGACCAGCCCTGGTCGCCGGCCGCCTTCGCCCAATCGTCGAAATCGTGCCGCTGGCCGCGCACGTACACCATCGCGTTGATCGAGCCCGAGCCGCCCTGCACCTTGCCGCGCGGACAATAGATCGAGCGGTTGTCGAGCTCTTTCTCGGGCTCGCTGTAGTACATCCAGTTGTAGGTCTCGTTGTAGTAGGTCTTCGTGAAGCCTACCGGGACCTTGAACCAGAACGAGCTGTCCTTGCCGCCGGCTTCGACGAGCAGCACGGTGTGCTTGCCCGACGCGGTCAGGCGATTGGCGAGGATGCAGCCCGCGGAGCCCGCGCCGACGATGATGTAGTCGTAGTTCATGATCTCAGCCCTTGGCCGGAGAAACGTCGTTGACGTCCTGCGGCTTCGCAGCCATCTGCAGGTGCAGGCGTCCGCCCGTGTACGGGCTGTGCTGCTTCACCACGTCCATGTTCAGCTCGATGCCGAGGCCCGGCGCCTTCGACGGAATGATGTAGCCCTGCTCCCAGCGGATCGGCGTCTTCACCACTTGCGCGTGGAATCCGCCCCACGTCATGATGCTTTCCTGAATCAGGAAGTTCGGCGTGCAGGCAGCAAGCTGGACGCTCGCCGCCGCACCGACCGGCCCGTTGTACAGGTGCGGCGCGATTTGCGCGTAGTAGACCTCGGCGAGCGTCGCCACCTTCTTCGCTTCGAGGAGACCGCCCACGCGCGCCACGTTCAACTGGATGATCGAAGCGCCGCCCGCTTCGAGCAGCTTGTGGAATTCATACTTGGTCGTCAGGCGCTCGCCTGCCGAGATCGGAATGCTCGTGTGCTTCGCGACTTCGGCCATCGCATCGGGCTGGCCCGGCGGCACCGGCTCTTCGAACCACAGCGGGTCGTATTTTTCGAGGCGCTTCGCCAGACGAATCGCCGAGGACGGCACCATCTGCCCGTGCGTGCCGAACAGGATGTCTGCGTCGTTGCCCACCGCTTCGCGCACCTTGCGGCAGAACGTTTCGCAACGGTCGAGCACTTCGAGCGAGAGCTGGTGCCCCGAGTAAGCGGTGTACGGGCCAGCCGGGTCGAACTTGACTGCCGTGAAGCCGAGCTTCACGTTCTCGGCCGCGCATTCGGCGGCGAGATCCGGATCGTCGTAGTCGTACTCGCCCTTCGAATTCTTCGGATACAGATACGTGTACGAACGCAGCTTCTCGTGCACGAGGCCGCCCAAGAGCTCGTAGACGGGCTTGTCGGCCGCCTTGCCGATGATGTCCCAGCACGCCATCTCCAAGCCGCTCACGACGCCCATCATCGTCAGATCGGGGCGCTGCGTGAAGCCGCTCGAATACGTCTCGCGGAACAGCCGCTCGACGCGGTGCGGATCGTGGTTAAGCAAGTAACGCTGGAACACGTCTTCGACGATCGGCACCATCGCTTGCGGATGGAACGTCGCCGCATAGATTTCGCCGACGCCTTCGATCCCGTCGTCCGTCTTCAGCTTCACGAAGATCCAGTACATGCCGCCCACGTGCGGCGGCGGAACAGCGACGACATGCGTTTCAAGCGAGACAACTTTCATTTCGCACCCTTGCTGTAGAGCCTGCTTTTCAATACCAGCGCGGCGATCGCGCGCAGGAACGCCATGAACGCGACCGAGACATCGCGCAAGCGTAGTGATCCTAATCACACGCTGTTTGACGAGCCTTCTGACGTTTCTGCTTCTTCCACCGATACGCCGTGCCGGATGAGCACGGCGTATCTCATGCATCGATGCGTCGACGCAACGGCGCCGGAGATCAATACTTCATGACGACGAGGCGCGTCTGCGTGAATTCGAGCATGCCGTGCTTGCCGTCGTCGCCACCGAGACCCGAGCGCTTCCAGCCTGCGTGAAAGCCCTGGTACGGATCGGCCGGCGTGCGGTTCACATACAGCTCGCCCGCTTCGATCGAATTCGCCACCTTCATCGCCGTGCGGTAGTTCTCGGTATAGAGCACCGACGACAGGCCGAACTGGTGATCGTTGGCCAGCTCGATCGCCTCGTCGATCGTGCGGTACTTGAGCACCGGCATGATCGGGCCGAAGGTCTCTTCCTGAACGATCTCCATGTCCTGGCGCACGTTCGTGAGCAGCGTCGGCGGATAGAAGTAGCCTTTGCCCTCGGGAATCTTGCCGCCCGTTTCGAGCGTCGCGCCTTCGGCCACCGCACGTTCCACCATCGCGTGAATGCCCTTGCGCGACGCGTCGTTCACGAGCGGGCCCATGCGCTCCGGATGCTCGCTGCGATCGCCGGTCTTCACCGCGCTCAGCTTGGCCTTGAGCAGCGCGACGAAGCGGTCATGGACGCTTTCCTGCACGTACACGCGCTCGATCGCCGTGCAGAGCTGGCCGCAATGGGTGGTCTTCGACGCGACGAGCGCTTGCGCGGCCTTTTCGAGGTCGGTGTCGGCCTCGATGATCGCGGGTGTCTTGCCGCCCAGTTCGAGCGACGGCTTCGCGATGTTCGCCTTGCAGTACTCGAGCACCTTGCGGCCCGCGTCGACGCTGCCCGTCAGCGTGATCATGCCGACCGCCGGATGCGTGCAGACGGCCTCGGCCGTTGCGTGATCCATCGCGACGATGTTGACGACGCCCGCCGGAAAGCCCGCACGGTCGACCGCCTTGGCGATTTCGAACGCGGAGGTCGGCGTGTTGTTGCTCGGACGGACCACCACGGTGTTGCCCGCGATCAGCGCCGGTGCGACTTTGCGCATCAGCGTGTAGACGGGGTAGTTGAACGGAATCAGGCACGCGACGACGCCGATCGGCTCGCGCTGCAGGAACAGGTTTTCATCCGGCGTATCGCTCGGGATGACTTCGCCTTCGATGCGGCGCGCCCATTCCGCGTGGTAGCGGGTGATCTGGCCTGCGTAGATGGACTCGTTGGTCGCGTCGGAAACGCTCTTGCCCGATTCGGCCGCGAGCGCGCGGCCGATTTCCGGCGCCAGATCGGTCAGCGCATCGGCGAGCTTGTGCAGGTAGACGGCGCGCTCGGCCGCGGGCAGCTTGCGCCAGCGCTTTTGCGCGGCGGCCGCCGCTTCCACGGCCGCGACAGCCTCGGCCTTCGTGGCTGCGGAGATTTCGGCGATCTGCGCTTCGGTCGCCGGGTTGTAGACCGCGATGCGCGCGGCGCCGGCGGGCTCGGTGAACTGACCGTTGATGTAGTTTCGATCGACTCGCATAGTCATTGCCCAAGAGGGTGAAAGCGTAGCCGCTCGCGAGCGGCGCCAAGTACGTAATCCGTCGACGGAAAAAGGCGACGCCGCCGGGCTCAAAATTCAATGCGGGCGGCGAAACGCCGCGAATCACGGGGAATGGCCGAATTCTTGGTGTCGGACGCGGGCACAGCAAGCGAGTATTTCGAGCGGAAACCATTCGAAAAACTCACGTTACCCGGCTAAGACCGATGGCGATTGAAGGCGGCGGCCCGCGCCCGGTCATGGGCTCGAGGCCATCCTAGGGAAATTACCAAGGCGAGCCGGCGCGAATCAACTATGAGATTAAAGCATCTCAAAGACGCGCTTGAAGCGGTTCGCGCGACGGCGACGACGGCTCCAGATTGCGTCCGGCAAGCCACACCTCCTGCTGCAGCCATTCCTTGAACTGGACGAGATGCGGCAGCGCGCTCTGCTCGGGCCGCGTCACGAGCCAGTACGACTGGTGGCCGTCCACGTGGACGTTGAGCACCTGCGTCAGTTGTCCGCTCGCGAGTTCGCGCGCCACCATGTTGCGGTCCGCGATCGTCATGCCGAGACCGTCGACCGCCGCCCGAATCGCGTGGTCCAGCAAATCGAATTCGTAGCCGCCCTGGGTGTCGACGCCCTCGATGCCGGCTGCCTTCAGCCAATGCTGCCACGTCAGGTAGCGCTGATCGTCGCTCGCGAGCACGTGCAGCAGCGTGAAGCGGTTCAAATCGATGCCGTCCTGATCCTGGCTTCGCGCGAGCAGTGCCGGGGAACAGACGGCGACGTGACGCTCCTGCATCAGCAGCACGTTGTCGAGCCCGTCCCACTCGCCGTTGCCGAAGCGGATCGCGCAGTCGAGCACGCTCGACTCGGCGAGGCTGTCCTGCGTGCGCGTGGTGAGGCTGATTTCGAGTTCCGGGTGCTGCTCGCGCAGCCGGCCGAGGCGCGGCATCAGCCAGCGGCTCGCGAACGTGGGCGGCGCGTTCACGCGCAGGCGGTTCAGGTGCGTCTTCTCCTGGATGCTGCGCACGGTGAGTTCGATCTTGTCGAACGACTGCTGCAGCGCCTGCAGCAGCACGCGGCCCGCCGCGGTCAGCTCGAGACGGTGATGGCGGCGCTGCAGCAGCGGCTCTTCGAGTTGCTCTTCCAGTTGCCGGACCTGGCGGCTGACCGCGCTTTGCGTCACGTTCAGCAATTCGGCCGCACGCGTGAAGCTGCCGGTGCGGCCGGCCACCTCGAAGGCTTTGAGCGCGTTCAGCGCGGGCATTTTTCGTTTCAAGTCGCGGGGCCTATTGCAAAAACAGCGAGGATGGCGAAGACGGTGTCGCAGCGGAACCGGGCGCTCATTTTACGCTGCCGATCCACCCCCACACCGCGCCGAACCAGCCCAGCGCACAGACGGCGAACGTCGCGCCGGCCAGTATCCATTGGTAGGCGCGCGAGAGCTTCGCGCCGTCCGGCAGCGCCCGCGCGGCCAGCGCGATCAGGAGGCCGAGCACGAGCGGCAGCAGGAACGCGTTGACGACCTGCGCGCCGATGTTGAGCCACACGAGATCGCGCGCCGCCCAGACGAGCGCCGCGCTGCCCGCCACTGCCGCCGCGTAGACGCCGTAGAACCACGGCGCCTGCTGCGGCCGGTATTCGAGCGAGCGCCTGATGCCCGTGACCTCGCCGACACCCCACGCCAGCGCGAGCGACGCGACGATTGCGGCCACCAATGCCGCGCCGAGCACGCCGGCGCTGAAAACCAGGCGCCCCCACTGCGCGCCGAGCAGCGGCGCGAGCGCGTTGCCGATCTCGCCGACGCTGTCGAGCGACCCATGCGCGCCATTTCCGCTATTTGCACCAAGCGTCGCCGCTGCGGCAACGAGCACGGCCGCCGTGAGCGACTGCGTCAGCACGGCGCCGACGGCGGTGTCCCAGCGCTCGGCCTGGCAGTCGGCGGGCGTCAGCCCTTTGTCGGCGACCGCCGACTGTTGGTAGAACACCATCCACGGGTTGAACACGGCGCCGATCAGCGCGGCCGCGAGGTACAGGAACTCGTGGTTTCGGAGCGGCAGGTCGGCGACATCGGCGGCCACCGCGCGCCAATCCGGATGCGTCGTCCACGCGACCGCGAAGAACGCGAGTTCGAGCAAGCCGATCAGCAAGGCCGTCCGTTCGATGCGCCGATAAGAACCGGTGGCGACAATGGCCATGAGCGCCAGCGCGGCGGCGGGCAGCGTCAGCGAGCGCGATACGCCGAACGTCTCGCCGATGCCCGCCACGGCCGTGAACTCGGTGACGAGCGAACCGACGGTCGCAACGCCCAGGCCCGCGACCGACACCCACGACCACACCGGACCGAAGTGCTCGCGAATCAGCTCGCCATGCCCGCGTCCGGTAAAGATGCCGAGCCGCACGGTCAGCTCCTGCACCATATAGAGCAGCGGGATCAGCAGCACGAGCAGCGGCAGCAGCCGATAGCCCCATTGCGCGCCCGCCTGGGCGGCCGTGACGACGTTGCCGGCGTCGGTGTCGGCGAGCATCACGAGGAGCCCGGGGCCCCACACGGCAATCGAGCGGAGCAGGGGCAAGCGTCTGACCGTGGGCCGAATCTGGTTCATCCAGTGTTTCAATCGTCTGTTTGCGAAAAGTCAAAGGATAACGCTTGCCGGCAATCGCATTTGTTCAAGATAATGCACCGTCATGCAGGCGAAACACGCCGCCGATCACCGCCGTTCAAATAACACCGGGCAAAATCCAATCCACGATGAACTAACCGGATTGCTTAGCCAGCGGTCCCGTCACAAGCCGTCAGCCCGTTTCTGCTGCACCCTGCAATTCCGAATTACTCATATCAAATACCACGAACTATTTATTTCGCATTGCCAATCATTGAAAGTAAAGCGACATAAATCCTTCACATTTATCTTGAGACTTGCGCAGTAGCATCGTAAGTCTCGCGATCACGGAGCCGGCCATGCCAGACCTCTCCTACCCTCAGACGAGCACGATCAGCGAACGCGGGCGCAATATCAGTTTCGCCATCTTTCTAATAATCATCGCGATCGGCGCCATCTACGTCGCCACTCACATCGCGTCCGATCTGCAGCCCGTCAAACTAGGCTCCGCACTACCCTACCTGCTGCTCGGCGTCGCGCTTGTCATCGCGCTCGGCTTCGAATTCGTGAACGGCTTTCACGATACGGCCAACGCGGTGGCAACGGTCATCTACACCAATTCACTCGAGCCGCATCTCGCGGTGGTCTGGTCGGGCGCGTGGAATTTTCTCGGGGTGCTCGTGTCGACCGGCGCGGTCGCATTCGGCATCCTGCAACTGCTGCCCGTCGAGCTGATCTTGCAGGTCGGCAGCAGCGCGGGCTTCGCGATGGTGTTCGCGCTGCTGATTGCCGCCATCATCTGGAACCTCGGCACGTGGTTCTTCGGGCTGCCTTCGTCGAGCTCGCACACGCTCGTCGGCTCGATCATCGGCGTCGGCCTGATGAATCAGCTGATTCATGGACCTTCGGGCACGAGCGGCGTCGATTGGGGACAAGCGCTCGGCGTCGGCAAGGCGCTGCTCTTCTCGCCGATCGTCGGCTTCCTGCTTTCGGGCCTGCTGCTGGTCGTGCTGAAGGCGGTTGTGCGCGTGCCGAAGCTGTATGCGGAACCGACGAAGAATACGCCGCCGCCGTTCTGGATTCGCTCGCTCCTGATCCTCACCTGCACCGGCGTGTCGTTCGCGCACGGCTCGAACGACGGCCAAAAGGGCATGGGCCTCATCATGCTGATCCTGATCGGGACCGTGCCGACCGCCTACGCGCTGAACAAGGCCGTGACGCCTTCGGAAACGGAGACGTTCATAGCGGTCACGCAGCATGTATCCACCGTGTTCGCGAAATATACGAACGGCGCCCCGCCGTCCCAGGACCCGCGCGCGGACGTCGAAACGTACGTGCGCACCCGTCGATTGGCGCCCGATACGCTGCCCGCGTTGGAGCAGCTGACCGAGTTGATCGGCTCCCAGGTCCGCGAGTCGGGCTCGATGGCCGCCGTGCCGCAATCGGTCGTCGACAATGTGCGCAACAACATGTACGTCACGTCCGAAGCGATCCGGCTGATCGAAAAGTCCAACGCCGTCGCGTTCGCCCCCGACGACAAGAAAGCCATCGACAACTACAAGAAGCAAGTCGACCACGCGACCAAGTTCATCCCGACCTGGGTGAAAGTGGCCGTCGCGATTGCGCTCGGCCTGGGCACGATGGTCGGCTGGAAGCGGATCGTCGTGACCGTCGGCGAAAAGATCGGCAAGCAGCACTTGACCTACGGGCAAGGCGCCTCCGCCGAAGCGGTGGCGATGGCGACAATCGGCATGGCCGATGCTTGGGGCCTGCCGGTTTCGACGACGCACGTCCTCGCCTCGGGCGTGGCGGGCACGATGGCCGCCAACGGTTCCGGCCTGCAATGGAGCACGGTGCGCAGCCTCGTGCTCGCATGGGTGCTGACGCTGCCGGCGTCGATCATGTTGTCCGGCGCGCTTTACTGGGTGTTCCGGCAACTTTTCTGATCAGTACACTTCCGGCACGATCATGTCGGCGGGCACCGGCTGGCGGATGTACTCGGGGTGATGCACGCGCGCGGGCAGCGTCACCGACGGATGCTCGACCTCACAATACGGCACCTGGCTCAGCAGGTGGCGGATGCAGTTCAGGCGCGCGCGCTTTTTGTCGACGGCCTGCACGACCCACCACGGCGCCTCGGGAATATGCGAGCGCTGCAGCATGATTTCCTTCGCCTGGGTGTAATCCTCCCAGCGGCGCCGGCTTTCGAGGTCCATCGGGCTCAGCTTCCACTGCTTCAGCGGATCGAGGATGCGGCTTTCGAAGCGCACTTCCTGCTCTTCGTCGGTGATCGAGAACCAGTACTTGATGATCTGAATGCCGCTTCTCGACAGCATCTTTTCGAACTCCGGAACCGAGCGGAAGAACTCTTCGTACTCGTCATCGGTGCAGAAGTTCATCACGCGCTCGACGCCCGCGCGGTTATACCAGCTCCGGTCGAACAGCACGATCTCGCCGCCCGCGGGCAGATGCGCGACATAGCGCTGAAAGTACCACTGCGTGCGCTCGCGGTTGTTGGGCGCAGGCAGCGCCGCGACGCGGCAGACGCGCGGATTCAGGCGCTGCGTGATGCGCTTGATCGCGCCGCCCTTGCCTGCGGCGTCGCGGCCTTCGAAGATCACGACGAGCCGGTGGCCGGTGCTGACCACCCAGTCCTGCAACTTCACGAGCTCGCCTTGCAAACGGAACAGCTCTCGGAAGTACACCTTGCGCGCCTCCCGCGCGTCCGCCGAGAACACCCGATTGCCGTCGAGATTGCGGTCGTCGATCTCCATCTCGAGTTCTTCGTCGTAGGCATCGATCAGGTCTTCTTCGAAACGGCGCTGACGTTCCGCGTTGAGCTCGTCGGCCTGGGTTTCCTTCTCGTTCATCGATTTTCTCCTCTACGGCAAATAGTGGTGCAACCATGAATTATCGAAGCCGCCGGTGTCACGCGTGTTACCTGTCGCTAATGGCTTAGCCCAAAGGCATCGCAAAGCTCAGTTCGTGCCCGTCGGGGTCGAGGATGTGGAAATAGCGCTCGCCCCACGGCGCGTCCGCCGGGGCGAATTCCGGCGTCAATCCCGCGGCCAGCGCCTTCCGGTACATCGCGTCGACGTCCGAGACATAGACGATCGCCCGCCCCCAGCCCGGGCCCGGCCCGGGCGGCCGCCCCGCCTCCGCGCTCAGATTCAGGAACGACGGCCCGAATGCATACGACGTAAACGGCGCATCCGGCCCGCCGTACTTGCGCCGGAAACCGAGCGCTTCGTAAAAGCGCACGGCGGCGGCCATGTCGCGCGTGATCAACGTAATTGCGCTCAAGGATTCGATGCGGGGCTCCGGCGGCTCCGGATTTGGCTTCGTTGTCATCGCAGTGCTCGTTGTAAGTGTCGTAGAACAGCGTTGCATGGGACCCGAGTCAGCGCTCTGCATGGGGCCGGTGCGGCGGCGTGCCTCGTGCAGTGACTCCTTACGGGATTCTAGTGCGCGCCGGCGCACGCTGAAGCCTCGATACCCGGCCTCCGGCGCACATCTTGAAATCAAGCGGCTCGCCACGCATCTTCGAGCCTCTTCTTCAAGATCAGGAGCGAAGATGAAGTCCCCCCCACGCTCACTATCGTTCGCTGCCCCCCAAGGGGGCCGATGCCTCCCTTGGGGCGGCCCGGCGGGAGGCATCATGGGACGCCGCCCGCAATTCGTCGACGACCTGACGCGCGCGCCGTCGGGCGCGGCCGAACCGAATCCGCTCGACGACGACGCGCTGCTCGACGCCTACTCGCGCACCGTGATCGGCGCGCTCGAGCGCGTGCAGCCGTCGGTTGCCTACGTCGCCGTCGAGCGGCACCCGCGCGGCGGCTCGACCCGTGGCGCGCCGCGCGGCGGCAGCGGCTCCGGCTTCCTCTTTACGCCCGACGGCTACATGCTGACGAACAGTCACGTGATTCACGGCGCGGCGCAAATCGGCGTGACGCTCGCCGACGGCTCGCAGTACGAGGCGAGCGTCGTCGGCGACGATCCGAACACCGATCTCGCGGTGCTGCGCATCGGTTCGGCCGAGACGCTGCCGCACGTCGAACTCGGCGAATCGGGGCGGCTGCGCGTCGGACAGATTGCGATTGCGCTCGGCAATCCGCTTGGGCTGACGCAGACGGTGACCGCCGGGGTCGTGTCGGCGCTGGGGCGATCGTTGCGCTCGTATTCGGGGCGGATGATCGACGACGTGATTCAGACCGATGCGGCGCTCAATCCGGGGAACTCCGGCGGTCCGCTCGTCAATTCGGCGGGACAGGTGATCGGGGTGAACACCGCGATCATTCCGGGCGCGCAGGCGCTTTCGTTTGCGACTGCGATCGATACGGCCAAGTGGGTTGTCATGCAGTTGTTCGCGCATGGGCGCGTGCGGCGTGCATATATCGGCATCGCCGGGACGACCACGCCGATTCCGCGCAAGGTGCAGCGGTTTTTCGAGCTGCCGGCCGCAACGGGGGTCCGCGTGATGGAGGTCGTGGGAGGAAGCCCGGCTGCGCTGGCCGGGCTGCGCGCGGGGGATACGCTCGTGGCGATCGATTCGGTGACGGTCGATGGAATCGATGGGTTGCAGCGGGTGCTCGATGTATCGCGGATCGGGAAGGCGGTCGAGGTGGCGGCGGTGCGGGGGGTGCAGCGGTTGGTGCTGACGGTTACGCCGGTTGAACAGGTGTAACCGTCCGGCTAGAGCCAAAGAAACAATAGGAAACGACGCCCGCGGCCAATCGACTCGCCACACGCGCAGCCGCTCAAATTATTGAATCACCCGCGTCACCCCCCTCCCACGCGGATCGGCCGCAGGCTCGGGCGTATCTCCATTGATCTTGATCGCCTGAATGTCGCCATTGAACGACTGCGGCTTCAGCGCGTAGCCCTTCGCTTCGACTTGCTTGGCGAGCTCGCCGTCGATCGGCGCGTACGGCTCCCAGAAAATCGTGTTCGCCGGCAGCAACTGATGATGGAAGCGCATCGCCGCGACCGCGTCGTGAAGCGGCATCTTGAAGTCGTAGAGGTTGTTGATCACCTGAAAGATCGACGTGAAGATCCGCGAACCACCCGGCGTGCCGATCACGAGCGCGACCTTGCCGTCCCTCGTCAGGATCGTCGGCGTCATCGAAGAGAGCGGACGCTTGCCCGGTTCGATCGCATTCGCATCGCTGCCGACCACGCCGAACATGTTCGCCACGCCCGGCTTCGCCGAGAAGTCGTCCATCTCGTCGTTCAGCACGATTCCTGTGCCCGGCACCACGACGCCCGAGCCGAAATAGCCGTTGAGCGTATAGGTGTTCGATACCGCGTTGCCCCACTTGTCGACCACGGAGAAGTGCGTGGTCTCGGCCCGCTCGGGCATCGACGTGCCGAGGCCCGCCTGCATGTCCTTCGTGTTGCTGGGCGCCGTCGGGTTCACTTCGGCCGCACGCTTGGCGAGATAAGGATCGTCGATCAACTGCGCAATCGGCACCTTGTAGAAGTCAGGATCGCCGAGATATTGCGCACGGTCTGCGAACACGCGCTTCTCGATCTCCGCCATCAAATGAATGTACTGCGGCGAATTCAGCGCGACGCCGTCGAAGTCGGGCTTCAAGTCGGCCTTCATCTTCAGCAATTGGACGAGACCGATGCCGCCGGAACTGGGCGGCGGCGCGGTGATCACGCGATAGCCGTTCCAAGTCGCCTCGACCGGCTGGCGCCAGACAGCCTTGTACTCCAGCAAGTCGCGCTTCGTGATGAGGCCGCGGTCCTCACGCATCGAGGCAGCGATCAGGTCCGCGGTCTTGCCCGTGTAGAAACCCTTCGCGCCTTCGTTGGCAATGCGCGTGAGCGTGGCCGCGAGCGCCGGCTGCTTGAAGACCTCGCCCGCTTTCATCGAACCGAAGTACTTGTTGAAATCGGTCTTGCCCTCGAAGTCCTTGGCCGCATCGTCGCGGCGCTGCTGCAATTGCTCGCTGACTTCGAAGCCGCCCGTCGCGTATTGGATCGCCGGGGCCAGCACCTGCTTCCACTTGAGCTTGCCGAAGCGCCGCTGCGCCTCCCACATGCCCTCCACGGTGCCCGGCACGCCGACCGCCTTGGCGCCGACGAGGCTCATTCCCGTGATGACGTTGCCGTCCTTGTCGAGATACATGGTCTTCGTGGCGGCGAGCGGCGCCTTCTCGCGATAATCGATGAAGTAAGGCTTGCCGTCGACATAGAGCGTCATGAAACCGCCGCCGCCGATGTTGCCCGCCTCGGGATAGGTCACGGCGAGCGTGAACGCGATGGCGACGGCCGCGTCGACGGCGTTGCCGCCTTCCTTGAAGATCTGCCCGGCCGCGTCCGCGCTGAATTTGTCGGCGACCGCGATCGCCGAGGCGTTCAGCACCGGCGTTTGTACCGCGGTCGTCTTGGCATAGGCCGGCGCGCTTTCGATGAAGCCCGTCGAAATGCTTGCGCAGGCAACCACGGTCATGCTGGCGACGGCTTTCTTGACTCGGTCCATGCTATTCACTTGGTGTCCCCCACGAAAATTCTCCTTTGGTCACATGAAAGTCTGCCGGCGCCTGTATACCACGACGTAAATGGTTTGCGAACCAGTGCTAACCAACGTTCGGCCACCAAGCGCACTTGCGCGCGCCACCTCTGCTCGTTACATTCGAGCATCAGACCCTCATACCATTGCGGAGCGACTCCCCATGTTCATGCGCACCGTCCCCGCCAGGCAAGGCGCCCAATGGATTGCCGACGGATGGGCGCTGTTCCGGCTGCATCCGTGGATCTGGATCGCGCTCGGCGTGATCAACGTGGTCGTCGGCCTGATCCTCGACTCGATCCCTTATGCAAGCGCCCTGACCTCCGTGTTCGCGGTGCTTTGGACGGGCGGCATGGCCGCCGCCGCCGAGCGCTGCCGCACGACTGGGCTCGTGCGCATCGCCGATGTGACCGACGGCATGCGGGCCAAGCTCCAGCCGCTCTTCGCCGCCAGCGTGTTCGCTTTTCTGATTACGATCGTTTGCGACCTGACGGGCAGCCGCGTGTCGGACGGCTTTTCGCTGCTTCTGAAGACGGTGCCGAGCCATCAGGTCTCGGGGGTCTGGCAAGACGTGCCGTGGGCTTACCTCCTCGTCTACGTCGTGGCCGCCGTAGGCGGCACCATGGCGCTATGGCTCGCGCCGCCGCTCATCGTGCTGACCGATGCCGCCCCCATCGACGCGCTCAAGCAGAGCTTCATCGCCGCATGCCGCAACGTATGGCCCACGCTGATCTACGGGTTGATCGTCGCGGGTCTCGCCATTGCGTCGATCGTCACGCTCGGGCTCGGCTTGGTGGTGATCGTGCCGCTGATCTATCTGTCGACCGTCGCGGCCTGCCGCGACCTCTTTTCGATCGAATCGCCCGAATCGTCTGAGCCGTCCCGATCGTCCTGAAGGAAGGCGCGTGACGCCGTCGCGCTGCTCAGCCCGGGCGCGTGAATTCGCTTTCGATCCACTTGGCCGCGCTCGCCTGCGTGAGCTTGAAGTTGGGCGCGGTCTTGACTCGCGCGAGCTCGCCCCCGGTTTCGTCGACGGCGGCCAGGATCGCGTGCGGTTCGTATTCGTCGGGGACGATGTCGAGCGTCACCGTGATATCGCCCGACGCCCCCGACACCGTCACGCTCTTGTGCAGCATCGCCTGCAACTGCTGCTCGTGGCGGCGCAGCACTTCGGATGCCGTCTTGACGAGCGTATTGAACGCCGCCTGGTCGAGCGGCTTGGGGTTCTTCTTGTCGCGGCCCATCGTCCACGGGCCGACGAGCGCGGGCTCCGCCTCCCCGTCCTGAATCATTGCGACGGCCCAGCCTTCGTCGTCCTCGTTCTTGATCACGCGCGCCGTCCAGCCGTCGCAGCGCCATAGACGCGGTTCGCGGATGTCGGACTGGTCGTCCGGGTTGGATTCGAGCGTCGGGTCGTCGGAGGATGGCATCGGGACTTCGGTCATGGCGGAGGCGTTTCGAGTGCAAAGGTGTTGCGAGCGCTTCAAGCGCGAGCGATGGATTCTACCCGCGTTCGTGCGCGTGCTTGCGCGTCCTATGCCATCCGGCCAAGAAGGACCGGCGCGCAGGAAGACCCGCGCCTGAGCCAGTCCGTTTCGAGGTGTAACGCTTGTACACGCGCGCGCGGCGATCTGCGAAGATACGCGCCCGTGTTCGTCACTGCGCGCCCATGCACGTCCCTGCGCGCCGTCCGTTTCTCCTGCTTTTCATCATGGCCTCCAACAAAGCACACCACGCAACCGGATGGGCCGCCGGCGTCATCGCCGCGGCCGTCGTCACCCGAGCCGGCGCGGGCGGTCCCGCCTACGTGTGGAGCGTGCTGAGCTGCCTCGCGGGCATTGCCGGCGGCACCGCGCCCGATTGGCTGGAGCTCGCGTGGTGGTCGAAATCCCGAAGGCTTTGGATCACCCATCGCACGCTCACGCATTGGGGCATCGCGTGGGTCGCGCTCTTGGCCGGGTCGTACTTGTCCCTTCGGCATCATCACGTGGCGGCGCTTGCATTCGGATTCGCATGCGGCGGTCTCATGCACCTGCTCGCCGACTGGCCCAATCCGCTCGGCGTGCCGTGGATCGCGCGCAGACATTCGCTGAATTGGTGGAACAGCGGACATTGCGATCTCCTGATCGTCGCCGCTGCGTGGGGCATTGCGTTTTTCGTCTGCCGTCACGTGTGGATGGGCGGCATCGACGTGCCGCATTTTCTGCGGCGACTGTAGCCTCGATCGACGCTGTCGAATTCGCTGTCTGTCGACAGCAAGTGCCATCGCGCCGCCGCAAGCGCACCGTCCTGCTCTCTGGCAAACTTTCCGCTTATCCAGTCGAAAAACAGGGCGCGGCGCGCGACGCAGATGCGCGCGCCGCGCGCTCTCGCCGCGCCAATGAGCAGTCAACCGCGCCCTTCCCCCTCTGCCGAACCGCTGGCCGATTTCCATCCCGCCGTCGCGGCCTGGTTCTCGCGGACGTTCTCCGCCCCCACCCGCGCCCAGGCCCGCGCGTGGCCGTCCATCCTGCGCGGCCGCTCGACGCTCGTCGCCGCGCCGACCGGCTCGGGCAAGACGCTCACCGCCTTCCTGTCCGCGCTCGACGAACTCGTGCGCGAAGGGCTCGCCAACGGCGGCGCGCTGCCCGACGAGACGATGGTCGTCTACGTCTCGCCGTTGAAGGCGCTCTCGAACGACATCCACGCCAATCTCGAGGTGCCCCTTGCCGGCATCGCGCAAGAGCTGGCCCGGCGCGGCCTGCCCGCCGTCGAGATCCGCACCGCGGTCCGAACCGGCGACACCACGCAAGCGGAGCGCAACGCGCTCAGGAAACGCGCGCCCCACATTCTCGTGACGACGCCCGAATCGCTGTACGTGCTGCTGTCGTCGGATTCGGGGCGCCGCATGCTCGCCACCACGCGCACGGTCATCGTCGACGAGATTCACGCGATGGCGGGCAGCAAGCGCGGCAGTCATCTGGCGCTCTCCCTCGAACGGCTCGACGCGCTCGCCAAGCGGCGCCTGCCGCGCATCGGGCTCTCGGCGACGCAAAAGCCGATCGGCGCCGTCGCGCGCTTTTTGGTCGGCGGCACGGGCGGCGAGACGGAGCCTTGCGAGATCGTCGATACCGGCCACGGCCGGCCGCGCGATCTCGCTTTGGAGCTGCCGCCCGTTCCGCTCGAAGCCGTGATGGCCAACGACGTGTGGGAGCGCGTCTACGACCGGCTCGCCGAGCTCGCCGCCGCGCACAAGACGACGCTCGTCTTCGTCAACACGCGGCGCATGGCCGAGCGCGCCGCGCGCCATTTGACCGAGCGGCTCGGCAAGCTCGCCGTCGCCGCGCACCACGGCAGCATGGCGAAGGAGCACCGGCTCGATGCCGAGCAGCGCTTGAAGCGCGGCGAGCTGCGCGTGCTGATCGCGACGGCGTCGCTCGAGCTCGGCATCGATATCGGCGATGTCGAGCTCGTCTGCCAGATCGGCTCGCCGCGTGCGATCGCGGCGTTCCTGCAGCGTGTCGGGCGCTCCGGCCACCAGGTCGGCGGCATGCCCAAGGGGCGGCTGTTCCCGACCTCGCGCGACGATCTGATCGAGTGCGCGACGCTCATCGATTGCGTGAAGCGCGGCGAGCTCGACGCGCTCGTGATCCCGCGCGCGCCGCTCGACGTGCTCGCGCAGCAGATCGTCGCCGAAGTCGCTTGCGAGGAATGGAGCGAAGACGCGCTGTTCGACTGCTTCCGGCATGCGTCGCCCTATGCGGCGCTCACGCGCGAGCAGTACGACGCCGTGTTGCGCATGCTCGCCGAGGGCTATACGAGCCGGCACGGGCCGCGCGGCTCGTATCTCCATCGCGACGCCGTGAGCGGCATGCTGCGCGGCCGGCGCGGCGGCAAGCTGACCGCCGTCACCTCGGGCGGCACGATTCCCGACAACGCCGATTACGCCGTGCTGCTGGAGCCGCAAGGCGTCAACATCGGCACGGTCAACGAAGACTTCGCGATCGAAAGCCTCGCGGGCGACGTCTTCCAATTGGGCAACACGTCGTATCGCATCCTGCGTGTGGAGCCGGGGCGCGTGCGCGTCGCGGATGCGGAAGGCCAGGCGCCGAACATCCCGTTCTGGCTCGGCGAAGCGCCGGGGCGCAGCGTCGAGTTGTCGGCGGCGGTGGCGCGGTTGCGGGCGAATCTCGATCGATTGCTGGGCGGCGAAGCCGCGCCCGTTCGTACGAGGGCGATCAAGCAGCGAGCCCAAGCGCAGACGCACGAACCCGCCATCGCCTGGCTCGTCGGCGAACTCGGCGTCAGCGACAGCGCCGCGCAACAAATCGTCGACTACCTCGCGCGGGCGCGCGCCGCGCTCACGGTGCTGCCGACCCAGGACACGCTCGTCATGGAGCGCTTCTTCGACGAATCCGGCGGCACGCAGCTCGTGATCCACGCGCCGTTCGGCAGCCGCATCAACCGCGCGTGGGGCCTGGCGCTCAGAAAGCGCTTCTGCCGCACCTTCAACTTCGAGCTGCAAGCGGCGGCGACCGAAGACGCGATCGTCCTCTCGCTCACCGGCAGCCACAGCTTCACGCTCGACGACGTCTGGCACTATCTGCATTCGAACACGGCCGAGCACATCCTGATCCAGGCGCTGCTCGACGCGCCGCTCTTCAACGTGCGCTGGCGCTGGAATGCGACGACGTCGCTGGCCCTGCCGCGCTACACGGGCGGCCGCAAGACCGCGCCGCAATTGCAGCGGATGAAGAGCGAAGACTTGCTGGCGTCGGTGTTCCCCGATCAAGTCGCGTGCCTCGAGAACGTGGTGGGCGAACGCGAGCTGCCGTCGCATCCGCTCGTCGATCAAACGATCGACGATTGCCTGCACGACGCGATGGACGCCGACGGATGGCTCGCGCTGCTGCGCCGGATCGAGCGCGGCGAGATCGCGCTGGTGACGCGCGAGCTGCCCGCGCCGTCGCCGCTCGCGGCCGAAATCCTGAACGCGAAACCGTACGCGTTCCTCGACGACGCGCCGCTCGAAGAGCGCCGCACGCAGGCTGTGCTGTCGCGGCGCTGGAGCGACCCGGAAAGCGCCGGCGACCTCGGCGCGCTCGACGCCGACGCGATTGCGAGCGTGCGCGAGGAAGCGTGGCCCCAAGTGCGCAGCGACGACGAAATGCACGAGGCGCTCACGGGCCTCGCTTGCATCACGGACGCCGAGGCGCGCAATCACGAAGGCTGGCTCGCGCGGCTCGAAGCGCTGGCGGCATCAGGGCGCGCCGCGCGGCTGCAAGTCGCTCGAAGCGACGCGCTGTGGCTTCCCGCCGAGCGCGTAATGTGCCTGCGGGCGATCTATCCCGATGCGCCGCTCGAACCGCCTCTCGCACCGCCCAAAGGCTTCACCGGTGCGTGGACGGAAGACGGCGCCGTCGTCGATATCGTGCGTGCGAGGCTGACCGGCTTCGGTCCGCTGCCGGTGCCCGCGATTGCGCGCGCGCTCGCGCTGCCCGCTTCCACGGTCGCGGCCGCGCTCGTGCGGCTCGAACGCGAAGGCTATGTGATGCGCGGACGCTTTACCCCCGGCGCCGAGCAAGAGGAGTGGTGCGAGCGGCACTTGCTCGCGCGCATTCATCGCTATACGGTGCGGCGCTTGCGGCGCGAGATCGAGCCGGTCGAGCGCGCGGACTTCATGCGCTTCCTGTTCCAGTGGCAGCATCTGACGCCCGATACGCGCGGCGAAGGACGCGACGCGCTCGCCGCGGTCGCCGATCAGCTCGAAGGCTTCGAGGCGGCCGCGGCCGCTTGGGAGGAAGAGATTCTTCCTGCGCGGCTCAAGGACTATTCGATCACGGCACTCGACGCGCTGTGCCGCTCGGGCAAGGTCGTGTGGACGCGTCTTGGCGGACGCCTTTCGGTGCGCCCCGCGCAGCACGGCGCCAGCGCGCCCGTGCGGACCACGCCGATCGTGCTGCTGCCGCGCCGCGAACTGCCGGTGTGGCACGCGCTCGGCGATCCGTCGAACGAGCCGGAACTGTCGCCGCGCGCGCAGCGCGTTCACGACGCGCTCACGCTGCATGGCGCGATGTTCTTCGACGAGCTGCTCGGCGACACGCATCTGTTGCGCGTCGAGCTCGAAACTGCGCTTGGCGAGCTGGTCGCCGCCGGTCGCGTGAATGCGGACAGTTTCGCCGGCTTGCGCGCGCTGCTGACACCCGCTGCCGCGCGGCATAGCGCGCGCCGCCGCGCCGGCCGTCATCTGCGCGGCGCGCTGATCGGCGGAATGGATGATGCGGGCCGCTGGGCGCTCGTGCGCCGGCCGTCGCGTGACGGCTTGGGCGCCGAAGAAGACGCGGCGGACCCGAGCGCGAATACCGCCGGCGCGTCACCCGGCGCTGCCGCAGCCGCTTCGCGCAGCGCCGCTCCCGAAGTCCTCGAACACATTGCGATGACGCTGCTGCGCCGCTACGGCGTCGTGTGCTGGCTGCTGCTCGAACGCGAGGCTGCGTGGCTGCCGCGATGGCGCGACTTGCTGCGCGTGCTGCAGCGGCTCGAAGCGCGCGGACAGGTGCGCGGCGGACGCTTCGTCAATGGCATTTCGGGTGAGCAGTTCGCGCTGCCCGAAGCGATCCCGCTGCTGCGCGAGGTGCGCAAGCAACGCCAAAGCGGAGCAGGCCAGGCGCAGACGATCTGCGTTTGCGGCGCCGATCCGCTGAATCTCGTCGGCACGATCCTGCCCGGCGACAAGATCCCCGCGCTCGCCGGCAACCGTGTGCTGTTTCGCGACGGCGTGCCGATCGCCACGCTGATCGCCGGAAAATTCGAGTACGCATCGGAGCTCAATGCGAGCGCGAAAGAAGACGCGCGGCTGCGCTTGGCGCGACGTTAGCGGCAAGTCACGGGTCCCGCTCCGAGGTCTGAGGCTGAAAAGCGAACATCAAACCGTCGAACTCGAACGTCCAAGACTGAAACGCGAGCCCTCGACCGTGAAGTTCGAATGTTTGAAGGCGGAACGCGAGCCCCAAACCGACGCATTCAACTGTTGGAGGGCCGAAATCTGAGCCTCAGACCGACGACTTCGACTGTTTGACGGCGGAACTTGGGCCTCGGACCGGCGACTTCGACTGCTTGACGGCGGAACGTGGGCCTCAGACCGTGGAGGTGCCGACTGTTTGAGGGCGGAATGCGAGCGTCGGACCTCGGGGTTCGACCGTTTGAGGGCGAGGCACGGCCTCCACCCCTTGGAATTCGAATGTTTGAGCCCGGAGCCCGCGCCCCACACCGCGGAATTCCGCTGTCTAGGGAAGGAACACGAGGGGCACGCGATCGCGGTCCCTGATTCAGAAGAGAAAGTATTAAAAACCGCAGTCTTATACGGGGCAAACGGCGCGGGCAAATCTAATTTGTTCAAGGCGCTGAAGTATCTCAAGTTGGTGGCCCTGAGGCCCAGGAAAAAGAATACTGGTACGGGTCGTGAGGCATTCCGGTTCGGAGGCGCGAGCGAGGAGCCGTCAAGCTTCGATTTGCAGTTCATCGTGCGCGAGCAGCTCTACCGATTTGGCTTCAGGATCGACGATCACAAGATCGTTCAGGAATGGCTCGTGAAAATCACCGGCAACAAAGAGCGGGTTCTTTACGAACGAGCCACTGATGAAAGCGGTCGAGTGCGGATTGAAGGCAACTATCTTAAATCGGTAAATGAGAAGCTGTCTGCTCTTGTTACGGTCGGGGGTCCGCAAAATCAGTCGTTTCTGGCGACAATCAGAGCAACCCTTGACGAAGACGATATCGGCTCAGAACTCGCTTCGATTATTGATTGGTTTTTGGAAGGCTTGAAACTAATTGACCCGACGCAAACCACTGCACCATTGGGTCATCTTCTGAGCTCGGATCCCAAATACCTGACGTTTGCTGGGAACTTCCTCAAGTCATCCTCCACTGGCGTGGATCATCTCAGCGTCCAAAAGAAAGAGATTACCGAGGAGGAACTCCGTGCGATTCTACCCGAAACCGTCGTTGAACAAGTGATTCAAGATGTATCCAAGAGCCCGCACAATACGGCTGTCGTGGATATGGCGGAACGGGGCGAACTGCTCATCGAGAAAACAGACGCTCATCATTACTACCGCATCAGCATCCAAGCCGCGCACGAATATGCGCCGGGCAGTGTCGCGCCACTCGACCTCGCAGATGAATCTGATGGAACTAGGCGCCTGTTAAGTTTGATGCCGGCGTTGAATCATGACGACGATAGCGGCGCAGTTTATTTCATCGACGAAATCGATCGTAGTATGCATCCGATGCTGATCTGGAAATTTTTGCAATTCTTCCTTGAATCCTGCAAGGCGGACAGGCACCAAATTATTATTACAACGCATGAATCAAATCTGCTTGACTTGGATTTGCTGAGAAGGGATGAGATCTGGTTTGCGGAAAAAAGCGCGACATCCGAGACGCACATTTACCCCCTGACAGACTTTCGCGTGCGGAAGGATCCGGAAATTCGCAAACATTATCTCCAAGGGCGTTTCGGAGCCGTCCCGTTCCTCGGCAACCTCGATCGGATGCTTGTCGAGCGGGGTAACGTCTGATGAGCCTTTTTGAACGAAAACCTAGACCGCTAAAACGGGACGAGAAAACACTTAGCGATGACCGGCTGTTCATTATTGCGCGCGATGACACCTACGCACCGAAGCAGTATTTCGACTCTTTTTCCATTCCCAGAATCCAAATTCACGTCGTGCCAACGGTCGACGGAACATCGGCTGCGCCGCATGTTCTCGATCGATTGAGCAAATTTGACCATGAAGACGACGATGAGCTATGGATGCTGCTGGACACCGATCACTGCACTCGGGACAACCATATAGGAACTTTTTTAGGCGCGATTGGTGAGGCCAAGCGGAAGGGCATGAACGTAGCGCTTAGCAAACCTTAATTTGAACTATGGCTATTGCTTCACCGCCTCGATGGTTCTGCGGTTACTGACTTGCGCAACGCGGCCGCGACAGAACAGTTGCTTCGGAACACACTGGGGCGGTATAACAAGACCCGACTCGACATGACCCAATTCCCGCTGCCAACCGTTGCAACCGCTTGTGCTCGCGCGGAGATTTTAGATCAATCGGTAGGCGGTGGAGACAATCCTACCGGACCGACAACGCAGGTTTATCAACTGTGGAAGGCCATTGCCAGCAAGGCCCTTCCGTCTCAGTTACCTGCAGAGTTGAAGCCGTTGTTATGAGCACAGACCCGGCGCAACCTCTCACGCCGGGTCATAAATTGCGGTCCCCGTTATCTTGGCCTAACGCCGACCTATTTGGTCCGCATTCGCTATGTCTGCTATCGAGCCTGTCGAAGGACTATTGTGGGTCGAAATGCGTCTGCGGAGCGACGCAAGGTTAGCGTGCCCGACTTTTGCGATGCAGCGGCAGTCGGGGACGCATGGATAATCGGCCATAAGATTTTCTTTAACGCTGGCCGGATTATCCCCGTTTTCTTTAGCTTCGGCCGCTCCTTTGCGTCGTCGCCAAGCCATACGATTCGAGCAGCTCGACACTCAATCGCGCCACCTCCGGCTCCTTTTCGCAGCGCGCGGCGATATCCTTGGAGTACGCCTTGAAGCTCGGCAGTTCCGTGATGACCGCGGAATCGTCCGCGGCCGAATTCACGAAAATGTGGACGAACTCAAGGCCGTTTCTGAACACGGCGTAGGCGGCATTCTCGGGCTTGGTTTCGCGCAGTTCGGCGAACACGGCCCGCGCCAGCGCCTCGTTTTCGGCAGCGCATTCCGGCTTGACGGCATAGCGGACAAAAACAGCTCGTTGCATGACGTTTTCCTTTCAATGGACTCGACACGGGAGTGTGCCGATAACGCCAAAGACGACGCGCGCCACGCAAAGGATTCGCGGAAAAAATATTTCTTCGTCCGCGAATCCTTTGGGCAGGCCGGAACGTCTACCGAGATTGGCCGCGTGAAAAGGAGACTTGCGCCTTGGATTCGGACGGATTGGCACGATTGATGACGGACCTGCGCCCGCGCCTGCACCGCTACTGCACGCGCATGGTCGGCTCGGCTTTCGACGGGGAAGATGTCGTCCAGGACGCGCTCGCCAGCGCGATCCAGGCCTTCCCCTCGGCGGGCGAGATTCAGCATCCGGAAAGCTGGCTGTTGCGCATCGCCCATAACGCGGCACTCGACGCGCTGCGGCGCCGTAAGCGTCAGGGCTTCGCGGAATCGGACGAAGCGCTGTCGAATCTCGCCGATCACGGCGCCCACGCCGATGCGAGAGTGGCGGCCGCGGCCAGTCTCGCGAACTTCCTGCATCTGCCGACGATCCAGCGGTCCACTGTCGTGCTCGCGGACGTGCTCGGCTACTCGCCGGCCGAGACGGCCGACATGCTCGGCGTCAGTCTTGCGGCCGTGAAGTCGGCGCTGCATCGCGGCCGAGTCCGGCTTCAGGAACTGGTCGACACGCCCGATGATTCGATGCCGAGCCTCTCCGACGCCGATCGCGAACGGCTGAATCGCTACGCCGATCGATTCAACGCACGCGACTTCGACGCGCTGCGCGACCTCCTCTCCGAAGAGGTGCGGCTCGACCTGGTCAACCGGGTTCGGCTCGCCGGGCGCAAGGACGTCTCGGTCTACTTCACGCGCTACGAGCAGGCCGCCGCCTGCCGGCTCCGCCTCGGCTTCGCAGAGGGACGTGCGGTCCTGCTCGCGAGCGATCCGGCGGTGGCAACTGCTGAAATCGCGTATGTCATCCTGCTCGACTGGGCCGACGAGCGCATCGTCGCCATTCGCGACTTCCGCTACGCGCCGTACGTGACGGAAAGCCTGGACATGCGAAGCGTGTAGAAGGCGCAGGAGGCCGCCCGTAAGATTTTTTCGGCGCCGTGTCGATTTCGTGCGGCCTCGTTCGTCGTTGGATAAAGCGGCGTTCTTGCGCTAGCTTGTTGGTTCGATCCCCCCCGGTCCCAAGGAGAATCGCGATGTCCTTGAAGCTCTACGCCCACCCGTTTTCCTCATACTGCCAAAAGGTCCTGACCGCGCTCTACGAAAACGGCACGCCGTTCGCATGGCGCCGGCTGTCGCACGACGATCCGCAAGTAATGGAAGAATTCGCCGCGCTGTGGCCGATCAAGCGCTTTCCGATGCTTGTCGACGGCGACCGGACGATCCGCGAATCGACCGTCATCATCGAGTACCTCGGCCTCCACTACCCCGGGCCGGTTGCACTGCTTCCAGCCGATCCGCGCGCCGCGCTCGAAGTCCGCTTCATGGACCGCTTCTTCGACAACTACATCGCGACGCCGCAGCAAAAGATCGTCTTCGACAGCCTGCGCCCCGAGGCGGAGCGCGATGCGCGCGGCGTCGCCGAAGCACGCGCGATGCTCGACACCGCGTACGGCTGGCTCGACGAAGTCATGGCAAACCGCGAATGGGCCGCGGGCGAGCGCTTCAGCCTCGCCGATTGCGGCGCCGCGCCGCACCTGTTTTACGCCGACTGGACGCATCGCATCGGCGCCGACTTTCCGCATGTCATCGCGTACCGGCAACGGCTGCTGAAACGGCCGTCGTTTGCGCGCGCCGTCGACGAAGCGCGCCCTTATCGCCCGTTGTTTCCGCTCGGCGCGCCCGATCGCGATTGAGGCTCGCGTTTCATTCGCGCATCTAACCCGTTCCTGCGCTATAGCGGCTTGGTGCACGCTGAGTGCGTGGAGGCTCGGATGAGACGCAGCGGAGGGTGTGGCGGCGCTGTCATGTGGCTAGAGCGAGGCATCCGAAGGTAGGGAGAAAGCGCCCGCGCCGCGCCGGCCGCGATCAAATACGCACCAAACTTCCCGATAATCGCCTTGTTGCCTTAACTCCTCTGCCTTCCGCACAAGTGATACGGTGTTCGCTCCAAAGCCCTTCACGTCGCACACATCCTTTGCAACGCGGAAACCCTTAAAGTAGTTTGGCTCGGTCTTTGCCCTCTCGCAAACGATCAAAATTTTCCTTTCGGGTGTTCAGGCGATTCTCGTTACGCCCCTTGATTTTGATCGCCGTGGCTCAGTCAGTCTCCTGAGTGGCAGGGCTTTCTTCGCTCGTGAAAGGGCCGAAGACGCGCTTGATGTCTCCGACGATGGGTATGGCACCGTATTTACCAGTGATGTAGTCCTTTTCGTACGATGCATCATTTCTGACCTTGTACTCGACAAGCGAAGTGAGGTGAGAAGCGCCGTAATAATCACGCTCTGTGAACCACACCTGATCTCGCCTCATAAGCTCGCGGTCCAGAAGATTTGTATCATGGGTCACAACTAACAACTGCGCATGGTTTACATTAATCTCGGAGGAGTTAAATAGCTTGATTATGTTTTTCGTGATAATTGGGTGTAGGCGCGCATCGAATTCGTCAAATATCAAAATATAATATTTCTCGAGTACATCGATCAAGGGCGCGGATATAGAAACCAGTTTCTTGGTTCCCTCGGATTCGTCGCGCTTTAAGTCAAAGGCGACTTCGCCGCCGATATTGCCGGTGCCGTCGAAACTGCGATGGTACGTGGCGACTGTCTTCGCGGGAGTGATCTTGAGTTTGCCTAATGCCTCAGTGAGCGGTTGCAATGCTGCAGGAAAATCGGGATCTGCAAAAAGATTAGCCTCAGGGGCACCCACCTCCAGGCGCTCGATTCCCAAATCGAAATCCTTCAGCAAGTTTCTGATCTTTCCATTCCATGCCGCGTCGCCCAGCTTACCTGATGTGTAACCAAACAAACCCTCGTCAGTCAAACCTGAAATGACGCGAACTGTGCGGAACCAGCGTACCACTTCGGTTGAAATTTTGCCGTCGAAGTTTGCGCACGCAGAAAGAAAGAGCGCATTTTTTCGAGTCTTGTTCTGAAGACCCTCGCCTTCGCTGAAGCGCTTGTACACCGTGATTCGATCGTGAACTCGCTTGAAAAGCGATTCCTCACGCCCTTTTGCGATACTCTTTCTGGTGAGCGATTCCGTATGAATTGAATTTTCATCTGCAGAAAAGCCATATTGATAAAGATAGCCTTTCCACACGAAGATAATCTCAAATCGAGATGGAGCGTTTTGGATCTCCGCAGATAGCCGAAAAGGTGTCACTTTGATTTTTTCGTCGGCTTGAGATTCTTTCGAAGAATCCAGGACGAATTTCTTCATGAAATGTATCGCCTTGAAGAGGCTGCTCTTGCCGCTACCATTCGCGCCGTACAGCGCGGCACATTTTAGAAGCTTCAATTCGTCGGATGCGTCAAACGTTGCAGCGGCATCTAGTGCCTTGTCCTTTGATCGACGCTTCGCAGCAACCATCGAAATCGTGGCTTCGTCCTTGAAGCACAGGAAGTTCTCGGTTGTGAACTGGACCAGCATGGTGACCTCTCGTGACTCGGTTGTTGCCTAGCGCACGGCGACACACGACAAGTGCGGCATTTTGTGAAAATTTCACAAAATGCCGGGGTCGCGCCGGCCCCGCCGCCCGGGCTTCCCGCGCGGCGGCGAGGCTTGCGCCGCCAGGCGCCGCCGCGCCACGCCGCGCACCGCCTCGATCAGCGTGCGCGCCACCGGCGACGGCTCCGAATCGGTCCGGCGGATCAGCCCGACCGGCTCTTCGGTGCCCGCGTAAGGCAGCGGCAGGCGGACCAGCGCGCCGTCATCGAGATCGCGCTCGACCGCCGCAAGCGGCACGAACCACAGCGCGTCGTTTTCGAGCGCGAGCGCCCGCCCCACCGACACCGAAAGCACCTCGACGAACGACGCGAGCGGCGCCGCGCCGCTCATCGTCAAGAGGCTCTCCGCCGACTGCCGGATCAGCGTGCCGAACGGCGGCAGCACCACCGGAAATGGCCCGGCGAGCGCGGCCGGCAGCGCAGCGGGCGACGCCGCGCTCGACGCGCTAGACGCGAGCGGATGACCGGCGCGGACGACCACCGCAAGCGGTTCGTTAAACAATTGTTCGAAGTTCAAGCCGATCATCTTTTCGGGGTCGGCGAGGCGGCCGATCGCGAACTCGATCGTCCCCGCCTTCAAACGCTCGAGCAGTTCCGCGTTCGACGACGTGACGAGCCGCACGACCACCTGCGGCCAATCCTTGGCGAAGCGCGCGAGCATCGGCGGCACGAGCGCCGGCGCGATGGTCGGCAGCATGCCGATTTCGAGCGACGCCGTCGCGCCGCCGCCCTCGCGCGTAAGCAGATCGACGCCCTGGCGCAGCGCGCTCACGCATGCGCTCGCGTGCGGCACGAAGAGCTGCCCTTCGCGCGTGATCGCCGCGCCGTGGCGCCCGCGCTCGAAGAGCTTCACGCCGAGAATCGCCTCCAGTTCGGCGACCGTCTTCGACACTGCCGGCTGCGTAATCGACAAACTCTCCGCCGCCTTCTGCACGCCGCCGAACTGCGCGACAGCCAGGAAGCACTGGAGATGACGGAATTTGACACGGCTGTCCGCGAGGCGGCGTTGCATAACCATCTGTTATACGAAGCGTGAAAAAAGGTCATTTTGCATAACTTTCCGCTTTATATAAAGTCCAGTACACCACGCCCCAACGGCGGCACCCCCATAGGAGACGACACGATGGATCACCCCATCATCCTGACCGAGCGCGACTGGCCGTCGCATCCGGCCTATATCCACCCGCCCTATCGTTCGTCGGTCAAGCGCGGCCCGACGCTGCCGCTGATTCCGCTGAAAGACAAGCTGCGCGACCCATACGCGCCCGTCTACGGCACCGAGGATCTCGGCGCGCTCGATCACGACCTCACGCGCAACGCCGCGAAGAACGGCGAGCCGCTCGGCGAGCGCATCATCGTTTCGGGCCGCGTGCTCGACGAAGGCGGCCGTCCGGTGCGCAACACGCTCGTCGAGATCTGGCAGGCGAACGCCGCTGGGCGCTACGTCCACAAGGTCGACCAGCACGACGCGCCGCTCGACCCGAACTTCCTCGGCGCAGGCCGCACGATGACCGACGGCGATGGCCGCTATCGCTTCCTGACGATCAAGCCCGGCGCCTACCCGTGGGGCAACCATCCGAACGCCTGGCGTCCGAACCACATCCACTTTTCGCTGTTCGGGGAATACTTCGGTTCGCGCCTCGTCACGCAGATGTATTTCCCGGGCGACCCGCTGCTCGCGTACGACCCGATCTTCCAAGGCACGCCGGAACAGGCACGCGACCGCCTGATCGCGCGCTTCTCGATGGACCGCACCGAAGAAGGCTACGCGCTCGCCTACGAGTTCGACATCGTGCTGCGCGGCCGCAACGAAACGCCGATGGAGCGCTAAGCCATGACTCGGACACTCAAGCAAACGCCGTCGCAAACGGTCGGCCCGTACTTCGCTTATGGCCTCGTACCGGAGCAATACCACTTCGATCTGAAGAGCCTGTTCACGCCGGTGCTCGTCGCGCCCGAAACGCCGGGCGAACGCATCACGATCATCGGGCAGGTGTTCGACGGCGACGGCAAGCCCGTCAGCGATGCGCTCATCGAAGTGACGCACGCCGACAGCGAAGGCCGCTATCCGGCTTCGCGCGCCGACATCGCGGCGAGCGGCTTTCGCGGCTTCGGCCGCGTGGGCACGGGCACCGATGCGCAACACCGCTTCGTGATCGAAACGGTCAAGCCGGGCAAGACGTCCGCCGACAGCGCTCCGCACGTGAACGTGACGGTGCTGATGCGCGGCATGCTGCTGCATGCGTTCACGCGCCTCTACTTCGACGACGAAGCGGCGGCGAATGCGACGGACCCGGTGCTCGAAGCGGTGCCTGCGAATCGCCGCGCGACGCTCGTCGCACGGCGCGATCCTCAAGCAGGCAGCAACGTGTATCGCTTCGATATCCGCATGCAGGGTGAAGGGGAAACGGCGTTCTTCGACGTGTAACGCGTCGGTCAGTACGCGCTCTGCACCAGATTCACCGGCGTGCCGCCGACGAAGTTTTCGATGTTGTCCATCAACTGATCGGCGAGCGCCTGTTGCGCTTCATCCGAGGCCCACGCCACGTGCGGCGTCAGGATCACGTTCGGCCGCCCGGCGATACGCATGAGCGGACTATCGAGGCGTGGCGGTTCGCCGTCGGTGACGTCAAAACCCGCGCCGCTGATCAACCCCTCATCGAGCGCCTGCACGAGCGCGCCTTCGTCCACGAGCCCGCCGCGCGCCGTGTTGATGATGAGCGGCTTTCGCTTCATCGCGCGGAACTCCGGCATCGCCAGCATGTTGCGCGTCTCGGGCGTGAGCGGGCTGTGGATGCTGATGACATCGCTCGTCGCGAGCACTTCCGACCACGGCGTATAGAGCGGCCCCAAGCCTTGCTTGCCTTTGTGCGCGGCGAACATCGGCGCCATGCCGAACACCTTGGCGATCTCGGCGACGCGCTGCCCGAGCACACCTTCGCCGATGATGCCGAGCCGCGCTCCGCCAAGATCGTGGATCGGATGATCGAAGAAGCAGAACTGCCCCGACTTCTGCCAGACGCCCGCGAGCACGTCGTTGCGGTACGCGACGAGATTGCGGCGCAGCGCGAGCATCAATGCGAACGTGTGCTCGGGCACGGTGTTGATCGCGTAGCCGCGAATGTTCGCCACTGCGATGCCGCGATGCCGGCAAGCGGCCTTGTCGACGCAATCGGTGCCGGTCGCGGCCACGGCGACGAGTTTCAAGGCCGGCAGCCGGTCGATGAGGTCCTTCGTCAGCGCCACCTTGTTCGTGATCGCGATCGTTGCGCCCGCGAGCCGGGCCAGCACGTCTTCGGGGGCGGTCTTTTCATATTCGACGAGTTCGTGCGGAAAGCCCGGCTTGCGCAATTGGATTTGCGGCGCAAGCGTCGCGCGGTCGAGAAAGACGATCTTTTCCATCATGATGCCTCCTTGAGCTCCTGTTCGATTCCCTTCAAAAGATGGCGGCGGGCTTCGCCCACGACGTGGCTCGCCGTAATGCCGAAGTGCTCGAACAGCACCTCGGCGGGACCCGATGCACCGAAGCCGCTCATGCCGACAAAACCGCCGCGCTCGCCGAGGTAGCGATCCCAGCCGAAGCGCGCCGCCGCTTCCACCGCGACGCGCACCGTGCCCCTGCCGAGCACGGCGGCGCGATAGCCGGCGTCCTGCTCGTCGAAAATTTCCCAGCACGGCATCGAGACGACAGCCGTGGCCACGCCCTCGGCTTGCAGCCGCGTGCGCGCGTCGAGCGCGATCGCCACTTCGGAGCCGGTCGCGAGCAGCGTGACCTGACGCTTGCCGCCTTCGGCCTCGGCAATGACGTAGGCGCCGCGCCGCGACAGGTTTTCGGCGACGTGGCCGCGGCGCACCGGCGGCAAAGCCTGCCGCGCGAACACCATCGTGCTCGGCCCGTCCTTGCGCTCCAGCGCGACTTCCCAGCACTCCGCCGCCTCGACCGCATCGGCGGGACGCATCACGTGCATGTTCGGCATCGCGCGCAACGACGCGAGGATTTCCACGGGCTGGTGCGTAGGCCCGTTCCGGCCGAGGCCGATCGAATCGTGGCTGAACACGAACTTCACGGGCAGGCCCATCAGGGCGGCCATCCGCATCGCGGGCCGTTCGTAGTCCGAAAACGCGAGATAAGTGACGCAAGTCGCGATCACGCCGCCGTGCGCGGCCATGCCGTTCGCCATCGCGCCCATCACGTGCTCGCGCACGCCGCAATGCACGTATGCGCCCGTGCGGTCTTGCGCGGTGAACGCGTGCAGCCGGCGCTTGTGGCTCGTCGGCGCTTCGAGGTCGGCGCAACCGACCATCCGCTCCGGCAGCGTCGCCGCAAACAGATCGTTGATCTCGGCCGACACCATGATTCCCTGCTGCGCTTCAACGCTTTCCGCCGCGCGCCGCCGGTAATCTTCGAGCACGTCGCGCCAGCCGTCGGGCAGGCGTCCCGCCTGAACGCGCTCGAATTCGGCGCGCTCGTGCGCAGGCAGCGCGGCCACGCGGGCCTGCCACGCGCGATACTCGGCCACGTTGCGCTGTCCCGCGCGGCGCCACGCCGACAGGATCTCAGCGGGCACTTCGAACGGCTGGTGCGGCCAGTCGAGCAGCTTGCGGGCCGCCTCGGCGTCCGCGTCGAACAGCTTGCCGCTATGGCCGCCGCGCTGCCCTTGCAGCCGCGCGATGCCGCGGCCGATGAGGGTGCGGCACGCGAGCATCGACGGACGCGGATCCTTGCGCGCGAGTTCGAGCGCCGCCGATACGGCGTCGATGTCGTGCCCGTCGACGTCGATCACGTGCCAGCCCGCGACGCGAAAGCGCTCGCGCACGTCCTCGCTGATCGACAGCTCGGTGCTGCCGTCGTCGGTGATGCGGTTGTCGTCCCAGCACAGGATCAGCTTGGAGAGGCGCAAATGCCCCGCGAGCGAGATCATCTCCTGGCCGACGCCTTCCTGAAGGCAGCCGTCGCCGACGAACGCATACGTGTAGTGATCGACGATGCCGCTGCCGAACTTCGCGTTGAGAAACGCCTCGGCTACCGCCATCCCGAACGCGTTCGCGATCCCCTGTCCGAGCGGGCCGGTCGTCACTTCGATGCCGGACGCCTGATCGTATTCGGGGTGTCCCATGCAGTGCGAGCCGAACTCGCGAAACGTCTTGATCTGATCGAGACCGATGCGCGCGTAGCCCGTCAGATAGAGCAGCGAATACAGCAGCATCGAGCCATGTCCGTTCGAGAGCACGAAGCGATCGCGGTCAGGCCATTGCGGGTCGGCGGGATTGAACTTCAAGTGGCGCGTGAACAGCGCCGCGGCGATCTCGGCCATGCCGAGCGGCACGCCCTGGTGCCCTTCTCCCGCGCGCAGAATCGCGTCGATCGAAAGAAAGCGGATGGCGTTCGCGAGCGGCGCTTCGTCGTAGGTAGACATGGCAAAAAAACTCCTTGCGCGCCGTTTCCGAAGAAGCGGCGTCGATGAGAACCGTGAGTGAGAGCGTCGCGCGCCGCCGCGGCTGCGTAGAGCCCGGGCAGGCGCGCGAGCGGGGTTACGGATGCAGGAAGCCCGTCGAAATCCAGGGCACCGCGGCAACCACGACGAGCCCGATGACGAGCGCGACCATGTAGCCGACGATCGGCTTCATGCCTTGATCGGGATGGATGCGGCTCACGGCGCAGGCCGAGTAGTAGCCGACCCCGAACGGCGGTGCGAAAAGGCCCACGCCCATCGAAAGAATCACGACCATCGCGTAGTGAATGTCGTTGATGCCCAACTGCTTGGCGATCGGGAACATCAGCGGCCCGAACAGCACGATGGCGGGAATGCCTTCGAGCACGCTGCCGAGCACGATGAACACGACGATCGACGCCGCGATGAACGTCGCGGCCCCGCCCGGCAAACCGGCGAGCGTGTCGGCGAGCTCGCCCGAGAAGCCCGACTGCGTGAGCGCCCAGGCCATGCCCGTCGCCGCGCCGATGATGAGAAGAATCGCGCCCGACAGCGACGCCGTATCGATCAGCATCGGCTTCAGGCGCGCCCATTCGAAGCGGCGATAGATCAAAAGGCCCGCGAGCACCGTGTACGCGATGCCGATCGTCGAGACTTCGGTGGCCGTCGCGATTCCGCGAATCACGGCGGCGCGAATCACGAACGGCAACGCGAGTGCGGGCAGCGCGATCAGCAGCTTGCGGACAATCTCCGCAGCGGCGGCGCGCTTCACGTGCGAAAGATCCTCGCGCCGATTGCGCCAAAACACGAGCGCGCAGAGCGTCACGGCGAGCACGATGCCCGGCAGCATGCCGCCCGTGAAGAGCGCCGAGATCGACGCGCCCGTCACCGAGCCGAGCGTGATCAAGACGAGGCTCGGCGGAATCGTCTCGGTCTGCGCGCCGGTCGCGGCCAGGAGCGCGACGAGTTCGCCCGGCTTCGCGCCGCGCGCCTTCATCTCGGGAAACAGCACGGGGGCGATCGCCGCCATGTCCGCGGCCTTCGAACCTGAGATGCCGGACACCAAATACATGGCGCCGACCAACACATACGAAAGACCGCCGCGCACATGCCCAAGCAGGCTCGCGAGAAACGCGATCATCGCGGCCGCCATACCCGTCATCTCGATCAGCTGGCCGAGGAACACGAAGAGCGGCACCGACAGCAGGATCAAGTGCGACATGCCTTCGTCCATGCGGCCGACGACGACCGTCATCGGCGTGCTGGTCGTCAGCGCGAGATAGCCGAACGTCGCGAGCGCAAACGAAAACGCGATCGGCACGCCGGACAGCACGCCGAGCGCCACGAGCCCGACGAAGAAGATCAGCAGGTTGTAGTTGCCGAGATCGCGCAGCACTGGGCCAAGCGCGACGAACGCGCAGCCGAGCGCAAAAACCGTGGCCAGCGCCGCCAGCACGAGGCGCCAGTTCGCCTCACGGACCAGCCGCACGGCGACCACGAGCAGCATGAGCCCCGACCCGACGGGCAGCGCCGCCGCGCGCCACGAGTCGGACAGGCTCAGCGCCGGGGTGGTGACGATCGCCGCGTCCTGCGCGAACTGAATGGCCGGCCACATGACGAGCGCGAGAAACGCGAGCGGCGCCGCGATGGCGACCATGTCGAGAAACGCCCGCACGCCGGGCGCGCACATGCCGACCACGGCGGTCATCCGCATGTGCTCGCCGCGGCGCAAGGCCACCACCGCGCCGAGCATGGCGAGCCACAGGAACAGGATCTCGGCGAGCTCGTCGGACCAGACGAGCGGGGAGCGCAGCACGTAGCGGCTCGTCACGCCGGCGAGCAGCACGACGATTTCCGCGACCACCAGCAGCGCGGCGGGGATTTCCACCAACGGCCCGAGCGCGGCGTCGAGCGCACACGCGAAACGCCGGGGCGAATGATGCGAGTAGGACATCGTGATCATGACTTCCCCTTGAGGCTCAGGCGAGTTTGCCGGCGGTTTTTTCGAGCAGGCCCCAGGCCTCGGCGCCGTACTTCGATTTCCAGTCGCCATAGAACGAAGTCTTCGCCAGTGCACCGCGGAACGCTTCACGGTCGACGTCGACGAACGTGATGCCCTTGGCCTTCAAATCGTTGCGCAACGATTGGCTCAGCTTCGCGATATCCGCGCGCTGCTCCGTGCCCGCGCGCGTGAACTCGCGCTGCACGATCGCACGCAGGTCGGGCGGCAGCTTGTTCCAGGCGGCGACGTTGCCGAGAATCCAGTAGCCGTCCCACACGTGCGATGTGAGGCTGATGTACTTCTGCACTTCGTAGAGCTTGGCCGTCGCGATGATCGGCAGCGGGTTCTCCTGGCCTTCGACCACGCCCGTTTGCAGCGCCGAATAAAGCTCGTTGAAGTTGATCGGCGTGGGGCCCGCATCGAGCGCCTTGAACAGCGAGGTCAGCATCGGCGCCTGCGGCACGCGGATCTTGAAGCCCTTCAGGTCGGCGGGCGTCTTCAGCGCACGCGTCGACGAGCTGATCTGCCTAAAGCCGTTGTCCCACACCGGACACACGGAGACGATGCCCGACTTCGCAATCTGCGCGCGGACGTAGCTGCCGAGGTCGCCGTCCATCGCGCGCCAGACCGCGTCGTAGTCCTTGAACGCAAAACCGGTGTTGACGATGCCGGCTGCGGGCGTCAGCGTCGCGAGAATCGACGACGCTTGATTGAAGAACTCGACCCCGCCATTGCGCACCTGCGAGAGCAGATCGGTATCGGAGCCGAGCTGATTGGCCGGGAACAGCTTGATGTCGAGGCGCCCGTGGGTCGCCTCGCGGATGCGGTCGAGCGCTTCCTTGCCGCGCACGTTGACCGGATGCGACGGGTCCTGCCCGGTCGCAAACTTATACGAGAACTCGGCCGCCGACGCACGGCGCGCCACGCCCGCGAACGGCACTGCCACGGTTAATGCGGCACCGGCCTTCAGAAACGTGCGGCGATCGACGCCGCTTCGAGCGTTCGACTGGGTCATGATGTGCTCCTCCAATATGGGTTTTCATTCTTGTTATGTCGTGTGATTGCTAATGTGACTCGAACCGGCGACGCGCGCATGGCGCCACGCGATCGTCCGGTCGCTCCTCCGTCAAGCGCCGGCCGGACGATCCGCCGCCCTGCGCTTAGCCGTGGATCAGCATCCCGCCGTTCACGTCGATCACGGCGCCCGTGATGTACGACGAAATATCCGAGGCCAGAAACAGGAACGCGCCCGCGACGTCGTCAGGCACGCCCAGCCGGTTCAGCGGAATGCCCGCGAGGATTTCGCCGCGCTTGTCGTCGCTGATCTTGCCGGCGTTGATGTCGGTTTGAATCAGGCCGGGCGTCACGCAGTTCACGCGAATGCCGTCGATGCCGAGCTCGCGCGCCATTGCCTTGGCCAGTCCCAGCACGCCGGCCTTCGCGGCCGAGTAATGCGGGCCGCCGAGAATGCCGCCGCCACGCTGTGCCGACACCGACGACATGCACCCGATCGACCCCTTGCCCTGCTTCTTCATCTGCGGCACCACGGCCTGCGACAGATACAGCACGCCGCGCAGATTCACATCGAGGATGCGGTCCCAGCTCTCCGGATCGATGTCGAGCAGCTTGGCCGGCTGCGTGACGCCGGCATTATTGATGAGCACATCGATCTTGCCGAGGTCGGCGACCACGCGCTCGACTGCCGCGTGGCACGCCTGCCGGTCGGTCACGTTGCAGGCGTAGCCGCGATGGGCCGGGCCGATCGAAGACGCGGCCTCGACGGCCGCGCGTTCGTCGAGATCAAGGATCGCGACCGTCGCGCCGTGGGCGGCGAACATGCGCGCCGTCGCCATGCCGATTCCGCGCGGCGAGGCGGCGCCCGAGATGGCGGCGACCTTGCCGGCAAGAAGTGTCGACTCTGACATGTTGAGTTCTCCTGATAGGGCGCGATTCGAGCGCCGAATGTCGTGTAGTGAAGCGGTGCGATGAAAACGGCCTAGTTGAGCCAGCCCTTGATCGTGTCGGCCATGGCGTTCGCGGAGATGCCATAGCGGTCGTGCAGCGTCGGCAACGCGCCCGCATCGAGGAACGCATCGGGCAGCGCGATCTGGCGGAACGGCGGCGTCACGCCTGCGCACAGCAAGGTGGTCGCGACCGCCTCGCCGAGACCGCCGATCGTCGTATGGTTCTCGGCCACCACGACGAGGCGGCCCGAGCGCCGCGCCTCGCGCAGGATCGTCACCGTATCGAGCGGCTTGATCGTCGGCACGTGCAGCACGCCCACGTCGACGCGGTCCTGTTCGAGCGCCTTCGCCACTTCGAGCGCGCGCATCGTCATGATCCCGGTCGAGACGATCAGCACTTCGGCGCCGTCGCGCAGCAGCTTGGCCTTGCCGAGTTCGAAGCGATAGCCGTATTGATCGAGCACGAGCGGGACGTTGCCGCGCAACAGGCGCATATAGACCGGGCCGCGATGGTCGGCGATGGCCGGCACGATCTGCTCGATCTCGTGCGCGTCGCACGGATCGATCACGGTGAGGTTCGGCATCGCCCTGAAGAGCGCGAGGTCTTCGGCGGCCTGATGGCTCGGGCCGTAACCGGTCGTGAGGCCGGGCAGCGCGCAGACGATCTTCACGTCGAGGTTGTCCTCGGCGATCGCCTGGTGGATGAAGTCGTATGCGCGGCGCGAGGCGAACACGGCGTAGGTCGTGACGAACGGCTGCGCGCCCTCGTGTGCCATGCCGGCGGCGGCCCCCATCAGAAGCTGCTCGGCCATGCCCATCTGGTAGTAACGCTCGGGGAACGCCTTGGCGAAAATGTGCAAGTCGGTGTACTTGCCGAGATCGGCCGTCATGCCCACGACCTCGGAACGCTGGTGCGCAAGCTCGACGAGCGCATGCCCGAACGGTGCGGAACGCGTGGCCTGTCCTTCAGCGGCAATCGACGCGATCATCGCCGACGTCTTCAGACGCGGCTTTTGTGCGGTGGCCTGGCTCATGACATTTGTCTCCCGTCTTCGAGCGCCTTGAGCGCGAGTTGCCATTCGTGCGCGTCGACACGGATGAAGTGGTTCTTCTCACGGGCTTCGAGGAACGGCACGCCGCAGCCCATCTTCGTATCGCAGACGATCATCCGCGGCTGCGGGGCGCGATGCGCGCGCGCCGCGTCGAATGCCGCGACCACCGCTGCGAGGTCGTTGCCGTTCACCCGCTGCACGAACCAGCCGAACGCTTCGAGCTTCTCGACCAGCGGCTCGAACGCCATGATCTGCGTCGATGGGCCGTCCGCTTGCTGGTTGTTGACGTCGACGATCCCGATCAGGTTGTCGAGTTGCCAGTGCGCAGCGGACATGATCGCTTCCCACACGGCGCCCTCATCGAGCTCGCCGTCGGAGAACAACGTGTAGACAAACGAACCGGAGCCCTTGCGCTTGAGCCCGAGGCAACGGCCGACCGCGATGGCGAGGCCCTGCCCGAGCGAGCCGCCGGACATCTCCATGCCGGGCGTGAAGCTCGCCATGCCGGACATCGGCAGGCGGCTGTCGTCGCTGCCGTAGGTCTGCAGCTCTTCCTCGGGGACGATGCCGGCTTCGATCAGCGCGGCGTAGAGCGCGATCGCATAGTGGCCGTTGGACAGCAGGAAGCGGTCGCGGCCTTCCCAGTCGGGGTCGTCCGAGCGGTATTTCATCGCATGAAAGTAGGCGGCGGCCAGCACGTCGGCAATGTCCAGTGCCTGGCCGACGTAGCCCTGCCCTTGCACCTCGCCCATCAAGAGCGCGTTGCGGCGGATGCGATACGCGCGTTCCGCGAGTTGGACGGATTCGGTCTTCCGCCCGGCTTCGCTCATAGTCACTGTGATCTCCTTATGGCCCGCGCGTTTTCGCTGCGCAAAGCCGGTATCGATTGCGAAATGAGCCGAGCGGCGCGCGCTCCGTTCGTCTCTCTCGACGCTCGCGGCAGCGTCTTGAACGATGCCGCTGCGAGGTGTAGTAAGCGTAAGCGCTTGAGTTCTCGTGCTCAAACGAATTAAAGTGGCCCTATCGCTGAATTCAATTCATCGGAATGCTGTGATGCACAATCGCATTACGCTCAAATCGATTCAGGCGTTCGAGGCGGCGGCGCGGCTCGCGTCGTTTGCGCTTGCCGCAGACGAGCTGTTCGTCACGCCTTCCGCCATCAGCCACCAGGTCAAGCTCCTCGAAGAGCAATTGAGCGTGCGGCTCTTTCATCGCGTGCACCGCGCGGTCGTGCTGACCGACTCGGGACGGCAGTACGCCGAGGAGATCGCCGCCGCATTCGCCCGCATCGATGCGGCGACGCGCAACATCGGCCGCGTCGCGAAGAGCGACATCCTCACCGTGCACGCCACGCCGAGCTTTGCGACGCAATGGCTGATGCCGCGCCTCGCGCGCTTTTCCGCGCTCAATCCCGACATCGACGTGCGGCTCAACGCGTCGTCGAGCCCGGCCGACCTGGCGACGGATGCCGTCGACGTCGACATCCGCTATGGCGCGCGCAAGCTGCAGCCGGTCGGCACGATGGTGCTGGAGCTGCCGCCCGAAACGATCGTGCCGCTCTGCGCGCCGCACCTCGCGAACGGCGAGCATCCGATCCGCACGACCGCCGATTTGCAGCGCCACACGCTGATCCACAGCGAAAGCTGCCTCGTCGGATGGCGCGACTGGATGCGCCTGAATCGCCGGACGCGTCTCGACATCACACGCGGACCGCGCTTCGACCGCTCGTTCATGTCGATCAGCGCGGCGGTGGACGGGCTGGGGGTGTGCCTGGAAAGCCTGCTGCTCGTGCAACGCGAGCTGGAGACGGGGCGGCTCGTGGCGCCGCTGGGAACGGAGGGCCTGAGGGTTCATGGCTACACGCTGAACCTGCTCAAGTCGCGCGCGGACCTGCCTAAGCTGCGCAGTTTCCAGGACTGGCTCTTCGAACAGCTCGAAGCGTGAGCGGCGCTGCACGAAACTTGCTCAACGGTAAGAAAGCTGACAAACGGTAATTGCGCAGGCAAGCGGGCGCAATTCGGCAGACACTAAACCTGTCCAAGGAATAGGGCCTCGAGCCGATTTGCCGGGGACGCAACGAGGAACACATGAAGCCTGCAGGCAGCCTCTTTTCCGAGGGAGGAATCGTGAACAAGAAAATCGTCATTCGCGCCGCCGCGGCAAGCGCCTTCTTGATGGCGCTGTCCGGCGCAGCGTCAGCGCAATCGGAGGCGTACACGACCCAGCCGGTGGACGTCTACGCCGGTCCTGCTGCCGATTACCCCGTCGTAGCCGAGTTGCCGCCGGGAGCGGAGCTCGCGGTGATGGGCTGCGTGTCCGATTACAGTTGGTGCGACGTCTCGACGCCAGAGTTTCGCGGATGGGTCTATGGAGGTTATCTGGGCTATCCGTATGAGGGCTCGGAAGTGCCGATCATGACTTACGGCGTGCAGATCGGGGTGCCGGTCGTGACGTTCGCGTTCGGCAGCTATTGGGACCACTACTACCGCGACCGGCCGTGGTTTCACGATCGGGACCGTTGGGCGCACCATGAGCCGCCGCAGGGCGGCGGACCGGCTTTGAACCCGAGACCGGTCATTCACGGCGGTCCGCCGCCGGAACCTCAGCGGGGCTACGCGCACGGACCGGAGCAACAGCAGCCGCACCCTCAGCCGGACTACGCTCACGGGCCGGGACAACAGCAGCAGCAACCCCAGCGGGGCTACGCTCACGGACCGGAGCAACAGCAGCCGCAGCCCGGGTATGCCCATGGGCCCGCGCAGCCGCCCGCGCACGCGATGGGCGGGCCTCAAGGACAGGCGGCTCGCCCGGGCGGACCGCCCGCCGGGCACGGCGGCGGCGAGGCGCGCGGCAACGACGAAGATCGCGGTCATCCGAGCAACCATTAGCGCCTGAGGGCGCTTTACGCGCGTCTTCGCGAGCGCGTTTCGACGCGGCCCGAAGTCTGCCTGCCGACAGACCTCGGGCCGACGCTGCTCAATTCATATTCTCGTTGTCGGGATGCTCGTGAAGCGGGTCGGGGCTCTTTTGCGTCGAGCGCAACAGGCCTGTGTCGTCGAAATAGAAGTGGAAGAGCTGGTACCACGTGTTGTCTTCCAAATACCGGTAGCTCCAGACCTCGCGTTTGACGAGCGGCAGATACGTCGTCTCCTCAGGCCGGCCGAAGTGGGTCAGCACGTCGGCGCGTGTCCACTTGCCGGGTTCCGCCCGGTAAAACTCGGACGGCTGCAGCACCTGGCGGACGTCGACCACTTTTCCGTTTGCGTCGATATCGGCGGCGACGGTGGTTTCGCCCATCGGTTGCGACGGCCACATCAGGCGCTTGCCGCCGTTCGAAAGGTCGTAGGTTTCCTTGGGCGGGCCCAGGGCCGCGGTGACGGCGGATTCGGGCTCGCCTGCTTGGAAGCGCTCCCACGGTTGGACGCAGGCACTTAGGGTCAGCGTCAGCGCAAAGGCGAGCGCGAAGCGCCTGCGGTCAAAACGATACCGATGTGGGCAGAGTGTGGTCGATCTTCGCTGTGCCATGCCGAACCCCGCGCGTGAAGGCGTACATGAGGTTTTGACACGAAGGATCCGGGAAAATTTGAGGGCCGGCAAAAACCTGCCAAGCACCGTTGGTGCTTGGCAGGTCCTGTTTCAACCGTCCTTTCCGTTGAGTGTGGCTGCGTCGATCGCAACGCTTACTGTCCGGTGTAACCGACCGGCACCGTAACGTTGTTTTTGATCACGGTCGCGTTCGAAGATACGACGTAGATCGGCGCCTCGGTCAGCTTCAGATTGACCACGCCGTTCGAGTAAGGCACGGTGCTCGCATTGCCCATCATGTCGAGCACGGTCACGTTGCCGCTCGCACCGCTCGAATCGACGGTCAGCGCGTAGTTCGTGCTGTAGGTCGGGCTATAGCTGCCGGACGAAGTGGGCCACTGCGCGTTGTTGTGCGTCCACAAGGCGGTGATGACGGTGCTGCCCGTGAGTTGCTGGAACGCATAGCCATACACCATCGAGGGCAAGCCTTTCAGGCGTCCGAGCGTCTGCGTGCCGTCGATGATGCGCGTCATCGCGGCGAACGCCATCGCTTCGGGCTTCGGGCTCAGGTTCGTCGCGCCGTAATTTCCCTGCGAATCGACGATGTCGAAGAACGAACCGTATCCCGCCTCGCCGGGGTAGTCGGACCCATAGAAGAAGTACGTCACCTGTGCGCCCTCGCCGAGGACGATGAGATGCGCGCGCGCGGCAACGGCGGCCTGTGCATAGAGCTGGTTGCTCGACGGGTAGTTCGGACCGTAAGCCGCGCCGGCGTCGTAACTGATGCCGAGTTCGGTCGACCAGAGCTTCATGTTCGGCTTGATCGACTGCATTTCCGAGCGCAGCGCCTGCATCTGCTTGTCGAGCGCATTGGCGACGTTCGCCGGGTTCGGATCCGTGTCGTACAGCTCGGGCGGATGCGCCGGGTAAGTGCCTGCGTTGTAGTAGCCGTGCGTCGTGACGCCGTCGAGGTACTGGCCCAATCCCAGTGCGGCGTAGGTTTGCAGATAACCGCTCGTGCACTCGGTCTGGCAATTGGCCGGGAACGGGTTGGTCGGGCCCATGACGACAGCGTTCGGATCCGTCGAGTGCAAGCCGGCGTAGACCGCGGCATACATCGCGACGAAGTTCGCTTGCGAATCCGCCCACTGCGGCTCCCACGTCACCTGGTAGTAGTTCTTCTGCTGGTTCGGGAAGTAAGTCTTGCGGTCCGCCTCCGTATCCGTGCCGACGCGCGACATGTAGTTTTGGTAGTAGGTGAGATTCGCCGGCGCGTTCGTGTCGTCCTGGTAGCCGCCGGTGGGGCTGGCCCACGCGGGAATGCCGTCGAGACGGACGAGGCGCATGACGTTGCCGCTCGTGTAGGACGGATTGAGGCTCGAGAGCGAAGGCGTCCACGTGTTCGGGCCGTTGGGCTCCATGGCGGAGAGCTCGCGGTCGTCGATCGTTTGCGACACGCCGAGGTCCGACAGGGCGGCGGCATTGCTGTTGAAGCCCTGCATCCCGAAGCGGTGCTGATCTTGATGCGCGTACGTGACGGCCGGCACGACGCTCGACACGTTGGGCAGGATGCCGAACGTGGCGATGCCGGTCGGGCGGGTGCCGGCTTGCGGCAAGGTTCCGCCCGCGTTGGACAGCGTCGCCGTCACGGCGAAGTAGCCGCCGAGCGAGGACTGGCACGAGAGCGTGTTCGTCTGAGCGCCGCTCGCGACAGGGAACGTGCCGCTGCCCTTGATGTTGCCGACTTGATCCTGGATGGACCACGCGACGGAATCGGACGCCGGCGCGTTAGTGACGAACGACAGCTTGAACGTGCTGCCCGCGGCGAACAGGCGCGTTCCGTCCGAGCTTGGCGTATCGGCGCTGATCAGGCCGTTGGTGCTGCCGCCTGCGGCCGTGGCGGGCGCGGCGCAGGTGATGGCGCCGCTCGATGACGTGTTCGAACCGGAGTTGTTCGCCGTCGAACCCGAGGTCGAGCCCGAGCCGGACGTCGAACCCGAGGTCGAGCCCGTGCCCGACGTCGAGCCGGAAGTCGTGCCCGTGCCCGACGTCGAGCCGGAAGTCGTGCCCGTGCCGGAGCTCGACGTCGAACCGGAGCCCGCGGAGGCGGTGCCCGACGAGGGAATCCAGCAACTCTTGCTGGTGCCGAAGGCGGGATCGCCGCCGAACGCCGAATTCGTGCAAGCCACGCCGTTGGTGAAGCTCTTGGTCACGTTATTGGCCGTCGTGCTCGCGCCGAAGAGGACATTCGTCGTCCCCGTGAACGAGCAGAAGCCGTTTTCAGACGCACATTTGGTCCACGAGGTGGTCGTCGGCGGCGTGGAGGGGCTCGTGCCGGAACTCGTGCTCGAGCCTGTGCCGCTCGATGTCGAACTGCCGTACCAGCAGCTCTTTTGATATCCGTAGGCCGGGTCCGTCGACGCAACGACGCCGTTCGTGCAGCTCACGCCGTTCTTGAACGGTCCGTTGACGCTGTACTGGGTGCTGGTGCCGAAGACAACGTTTGCGGTCCCGGTGAACGAACAGAACTGGTTCTCTTGCGCGCAAAGCGTATAAGTGACCCCGTTCACGGTGAGCGTGCTTTGAGCGTGGGCGCTCGTGGCCCACAGCGTCGCGAGACTCAAAAGCAACGTCAATAAAACTCCAGTAATAAGTTCCCTAGTATTGATACGCCAGCGCGGATTGGCGGATACGCGAAGATTTAGGAAGTCTGAGTTCGACACGACGTGACCTTTTTTGCGGTGTTGGGTCTGAGGATTCAGGCACGTCGGATGCTAATGGAAATCTTTTTTTGGTCAAAGGGAATTAACTCGAAATAAATTACGTGACTTGAACAACGATAAGTGATATTGGCGATCTGGCACCGGAAATAAATGCTTTATTTACATCGGGATACGTGGGTCAAAATGCTTGAAGAGCACCATATTTAGCAGACATCTGTCCAACAGTGATGGGCATCGCGCGGGCTTCAGGTTGGGTGCGGAGCGTACGACCCTTTTTGGAGAATCTCTGAAAAAGAGTGAGTGGATTTCTCTGTTAGCACCCATTCGCCAATATCGAGATCATATTGGCCGAATTATTCTAATCGCCTCTCCACAATCAGTGCAAACGCAAAGTCCAAACCGGCAAAATATTCACCATTTATTTCAAACATAGCGCACGTTTTGAATTCGACCCGAATATCGCTATCGAACGTCGGCATCGCTGCGATTCGTCAGCAGATTTCCAGCTTCGCCGGCTATTAAATATCGTACGCGATTAAATCTCATACGCTTGACACAGCTCGACCTTTCCATCATCATGTGACGCATGCGATTACATCGCATGCGATATAAACCTCTTCCAGTATCGGACAAGGAAATTTGTGATGACCAAGATCGAAACCGTGCTGCTCACCGGCAAGACCCACACGACGTTAAGCGGCCATGAGCGCGTCAACCTCCAGCTCTCGTCACCCGGCAACGACAAACACCCTGAGCAGCTGTTCTCGGACGTCGACGCGCATCCGAGCGCGGAGCGGTTGTTCGCGGGCGCGTGGTCAGCGTGTTTGATTTCCGCGATCGGGCTCGCGGCCAAGGCGAAAAAGGTCGTGCTGCCGTCCGGCTTGTCCCTCGACATCGAGGTGGATCTCGGCATGACCGGCGGCGCCTACTTCCTGCAAGCCCGCATCGACGTCGGCATGCCGGGCATCGCGCGCGAAGTCGCCGAGGCGATCGTGCATGCCGCGGACGAAATATGCCCGTACTCGAAAGCCACGCGAGGCAACATCGACGTCGCCATCAACGTGCGCTGACCCGGTACGCGAATTCAACCCACTTCGGGGCGCGCTCCGGCAAGGCACGCGCCTCCTCGATCTACCACTGAACCCTGTTTTAGCGAGATTCCATCATGAAGACCAAACTCATCGCCGCCCTGCTCGCCGCACTGTCGGCTTCCGCCGCCGCCCCCGCGTTTGCCGGCGGCTACGGCCCGGCCCCGTTCTACCAGCCCTCTGTCGGCGCACCCGCGTCGCAGCGCGGTCAGAGCGCGTCGATCCTCGCCGCCGAGCGGGACGGCGCCGACATGTCGCAATCGGCCTATGGCGGTGCGATCTCCGGCCAGTCCCAATCGGCTGGCCGTACCGCCCTCATGCCGCGCGACACGCTCTACGCACATCACTAAGCCGCGCACGCTCCGTCGCCGGGACGGAGCGTATCGCCGCGGCTCTCCGGTCCAGCCGATCCCCCGGAACGGGCAGCAACCCCGATCCGGTTCGCTTACACCGATGCAAACGCGATATCCGACGGACTTCCAACCGCGACGTAGTTGCCGGTAAAGCGCAGCTTGCCGCTCGCCTTGTCGGCCGCGAAGATCGCGATGTGGTCGCTGCGCTGGTTCAACGAATAGAGAAAACGCCCCGACGGATCGAAGCGGATCACGCGCGGATAGTCGCCGCCGGCCGGTGTCTCGCCGATCGGTTGAACGTGTCCGTTCGCGCCGATGCCGAACTGCACGATGGTGTCGTGCAGGCGATTCGCGACATAGACGAAGCGGCCATCGTGAGACAGCATGATTTCCGACGCGAAACTCGTGCCCTGATATCCCGGCGGCAACGTCGACACCGACTGCAGCTGCGTGAGCGTGCCGCGCGCGGCATCGTAGCCGTAGCAGACGAGCGTCGACGCTTCCTCCGTGACTTCGTACAGATAGCGGCCGTTCGGATGGAACGCGACGTGCCGCGGCCCCGCTCCGGCCGACGCCGCGACGAACGGCGGATCGTTCGACGACAACGCGCCGGTCGCTTCGTCGAACTTCCACACATAGGTGCGATCGACGCCGAGATCCGTCGAGATCGCGAAGCGGCCGTCCGGCGACGGCACGATCGTGTGCGCGTGCGGGCCGTCGTGGTCGCTGATCGCGAAGCTGCCGGGCACGCCTACGGCCGCGCGCTGTGCGCCCGCCGGCGCCTGGGGCGCCTGCACGGACACTGCTTCGCCGAGCACGCCGTCGATCGCGACCGGCAGCACCGCGACGCTGCCGCTGTTGTAGTTCGCGACCAGCAGGAAGCGGCCATTCGGATGCAGGCTCAGATAGACCGGTCCCGTGCCCTGCGAGTCGACCGTGTTGATCGGGTGCAACGCGCCGGTGCCCGCCTCGATCGCGTACGAGCTGACCGAACCGTTGGTCGTGCCGTTATAGTTCTTCACCTCGCTGACGCTGAACAGAAAGCGCTGTTGCGAGTCGATCGCGAGCGCGCTCGGATTCTCGATGCCCTGCACCGGCTCCAGGGGATCGAGCTTGCCGCTCGCGCGGTCGACCTGGAAACGGTGAATGCCGAGACCGTGCGGCGTATAGGTGCCGACGTAGGCGAACAGCGGCTTGGTGTGCTGCGCCGGCGCGCCCGACACCGCGCCAATACCTGCCGCACGCACCGGCCGCGGGTTCGCGAGCGTGCCCATCGCGGACACCGCCGCCATCGCGCTCATGCTTTTCAGCCAGACGCGCCGCCCCTCTGAACCGGGAACTTCGAGATGCCGAGCTTTGCTCATCGATTGCCTCTTGTCGACCCGAGTCAGCGCTTTAGCGGTTACCCGGGTCCCATGCATAGCTAGACGACGACCGACAGACCCAGTGTCAGAGCCAGCGCGACGACGGAGATCATCGTTTCGCACACGGTCCACGTCTTGAAGGTCTGAGTCACGGTCATGTTGAAATACTCCTTGACCAGCCAGAATCCGCCATCGTTCACGTGCGACAGGATCAGCGAGCCCGCGCCCGTTGCCAGCACCAGCAGTTCGGGCCGCACCGCGGACGCCGTGCCGGCCGCCGCGGCCGCGATCGGCGCGAGAATGCCGGCGGCCGTCGACATCGCCACGGTTGCCGAGCCGGTCGCGACCCGGATCAGCGCCGCCACGAGCCACGCGAGCAGCAGGAGCGGTATCTGCGCGCTCGTCGCGCCGTCGACCATCGCCTTCGCTACGCCGCTGTCGATCAGGATCCGGCCGAACCCGGCGCCCGCGCCCACCACGAGCGTGATGCTCGCGGTCGGCGCGAGGCACTCGTTGGTGAACTTCAGGATCGACTCGCGCCCGAAGCCGCGCGCCGTGCCGAACGTATAGAAGCTCAGCAGCACCGCGAGCAACAGCGCCATGTCCGGATGCCCGATCACATGCAGCAAATCGTTCGCGGTCGTCTTCGGCGCAACCAGCAGATCCGCCCAACTGCCGACCAGCATCAGCAGCACCGGCAGCAACACCGTCAAGAGCGTGATGCCGAAGCCGGGCAGCGACTGGGCCGTCCGCGCGTTGGCTGCTTCGACGAACTGCTGCGCCATCGGATTCTCGCCTTCGAGCACGACGAGCCGGCTCGCAAGCTTGGAGAATAGCGGACCGGCGAGCGCCGCGGTGGGAATGCCGACGATCAGTGCGTAGAAGATCGTCCTGCCGATATCCGCGTGATAGGCCGTGACCGCGAGCAGCGCGGCCGGATGCGGCGGAATCAGCCCGTGCACGACCGATAGCCCCGCGACCATCGGAATGCCGACCCGCACCATCGACGTGCCGGTGCGCTGCGCGACGTTGAACGCAATCGGGATCAAGAGCACGAAGCCGACTTCGAAGAACACCGGCAGACCGACCAGAAACGCGATGCACATCATCGCCCAGTGAACGTTCTTCGGTCCGAACAGCTCGATCAGCGTGCGAGCGATGCGTTCCGCGCCGCCCGATTCGGCCATCATCTTGCCGAGCATCGTGCCGAGCCCGACGACGATCGCGATATGGCCGAGCGTGCCGCCGACGCCGGTTTCGAACGACTTGAGGATCGACGTCATCGGCATGCCGACCGCGAGCGCAAGCACGACCGATACGACCATCAGCGTGATGAACGGATTGAGCTTGAAGCGCGCGATCAGCACGATCAATGCGACGATCGCGATCAGCGCATAGACGAGAAGGAGGCTTCCCTGAACAGTCGCCATGTTGTTTCCAGAAAGAAGTAAGGGAGGAGCGCAGCGCGCCCCGCGCCGTCAGTCATCGCTTGACGACAGCCGGAAGCGCTGCGGCGACACGCGGTCAGAACTTGTGACGGATGCCCGCGACCGCGGCGAACTGGTTGCCGTTGCTCGACGCCTTGCCGATGCCCTCGATCCACGCGTTCGCACCCGATGCACGCTGGTAGATGCCGTTCAGGTAGAGATCGGTCGTCTTCGACAGGAAGTACTCGCCGCCCAGCGCGAGCTGGTTGTAGTGCGCATTCGTCGCGCTCGCCGCGCTGCTGTTCTGGCTCGTGTAGATGTAGCCGAGCGACAGCAGCGTCGCGGGCGTGAACTGGTAGCGCACGCTCGCCTCGTAGTTCGCGAAGCGCAGGCTGCCGCCCGACAGGATCTCGAACTGCGAGTTCGTGTAGAGCAGCGCGAGCGTGGCCGGGCCGAACACGTACGCGCCGCCCGCGCCCCATACCTGGTTGCGCTTCACGTTGCTGATGATCGACGTGCTCGTGCCGTAGTAGTTGTCCGACGGTGCGGCGCCCACGGTGTTCGACGCCGGGTTGTCCGTCAGCGAGTACGCGGCGTCGAGGCGCAACGGACCCGACACGTAGTCCGCGCCGACGCTCCATGCGCGGTTGTTCGCGAACTGGCCGGCCGTATTCGAGAATGCGTACATCGCGTTGGCCGTGAAGCCGGAGAAGGTCGGCGTCGTGTACTTGACCGCGTTGTCGGTACGGTACGTGTTGTTCAGATCGTCGTTGTCGTAGACCGCGTTCGCGTACTGGCTCAATGCGCCGACGCCGTTGATCTGCAGGTTCGACAAATAGTCCTGCACGCTGTTGTACTGGCGGCCGAGCGTGAACGTTCCGGCGCGGTCGTTGCTGAGCGCGACCCATGCACTGCGGCCGAACATGCGGCCGCCCTGCCCCGAAGCGCCGGTCTCGGCGCTGAAGCCGTTTTCGAGGCGGAACAGCACCTTGTTGCCGCCGCCCAGGTCCTCGGTGCCGAGCAAGCCGAAGCGCGAGCCCTGCACGTTGCCCTGAGTGGCTTGATACGCGCGGCTGCCGCCCTGGTTGTTGGTGAACGTGAAGCCGGCATCGACGATGCCGTACAGCGTGACGCTGCTCTGCGCCCACGCGGCGCTTGCGCCGAGTCCGGCTATGCCGGCGGCAAGCGCCGTGCGAAGGAAAGGTTTGTGCATGGTGGTTTTCTCAAGTCGTGCGTCGACACCGCGTTGAACCGGTGTTCCGCGTCTTAGGTAGTAGTACTTATTTAAAACGACGTGCGTTCAGACCGCGGTACGATGCCGTGCCCGCTGTCGTCACGAACGGTGAAACTCAGTCAGGCCAGTTCCGGCGTGCGGCGTGGCGCTTCGCGTCGCGTTGATGGAACGGTGTCACGACCGGCTCGCGCGCACTCTGCGCGCGGCCGATTTCCTCGACGAAACGTGCGGCGACGATTTGCTCTTCGCCAGGATGCAGATTGCACGGATCGAGAAAGAAGTAGTGCAGCTCGACTTCGTGATCGCGCACGATCACCGGGCGCGCATCGTCGCGCGGCCGGGCGAGCGCGTCGGCGAGATCCCACGCGCTGATGCGGGCGCGGCTGGCGTCGATCGACACCTTCAGGCGGTCGAGCGGATTGCCGGTCGGGTCGGGATCGATCGTCGCGGCGATGCCGGGCAGGCGGTTCAGCGTGTCGTGCCAAAGCTGCAGATAACGACGTTCGCGCTCGCGCACGGCCGCGTGATCGCGCGTGCGCCAGGCCTCCAGCGCGGCAATCGTGCCGGCGATGCCTTCCTTGCCGACCTTCATGCCGCGGCCGATGCCGCCGTTCTGGAAGTACGCCGCGCGAACCAGCGCCTTGCGTCCCGCGACGATGCCGGCCGTGAGGCCGCCGAGAAACTTGTGCGCCGAATACAGCGCGAGGTCGGCGCCGGCCGCGATGAAACGCTTCAGATCGTATTCCGACGCCGCATCGACGATGACCGGCACGCCCTTGTCGTGCGCGACCGCGACGAATTCTTCAAGCTGGATCAAGCCGTAGCTGACCGTATGATGCGAAACGACGAAGAGTGCGGCGGTCGTGCGTTCGCTGATGGCGGCGGCAAGCTGGTAGCCGTGCGCTTCGGTTGCCGCGCCGACCGGCACGGCGCGCGCGCCGGCAAGGCGGATCGCCTGGTCGACCGGTGCGCCGTAGTTGATGAGGTGCCCGGTCTGCACGACGACTTCGTTCGAAAGACCGGTCGTGTCGGGCAGCCGCTCGACGAGGCCGAGGTCGTCGCCCGTCATCGTGGCGGCGATCGCGAGCGTGATCGCCGCCGAGCACGATGCGGTCACATAGCCGCTTTCGCTTGCGCAGGCGGCCGCGATCGCGGCGGACGCCCTGCGCTGCAGATCGTCGATCTCGACGAACTGCGGCAGAATGCCGGCAACGGCGTCGACCGCCTGCGGGCCGACGATGGACGCGCCGAGGCTCGTCATCGTGCCGGACACGTTGATCACCGGGCGCAAGCCGAAACGCGAGCGGATGTCCATCGCCACTGTCTCCCGAACCATCATTCCACAACTGTGAAATATATGTTGTAATTGCGTATTAGTTTAGCATACGATGACGGCGGGTCAACTGATCAAAATTCGGCTCGCCGCGTACTCGAGGAACACGATGACACGCACGTCCCCGCGCGCCGCGCGCCCCGCGGCCGCCAACCAGCAGGCGGAATCCGGCACCGCTTCCGCGCCCGCGCCGCGCGGCCGCGCCAACGCACTCGAACGGGTCGTGCAGATTCTCGACGCGCTCCAGGAAGCCGAACGCCCGGCCACCGCGTACGAAATCGCGCACACGGTCGGCGCGCCGTTGTCGACGGTCTATTCGATCATCAACGACCTCGTCGAGCGGAACCTGCTGTCGCGCGCCGCGGACGGCACCTTGTGGCTAGGCTCGCGCCTCTACGGCTACGGGCTCAGCTACGCGCGTGCGCTCGACTACATGACGGTCGCCACCGAAGAGATGCAGCGGTTGTCGGCGGAAGCGGGCGAGACTATGCAGATCTGCGGGCTCGTCGAAGGGATGATGGTCGTGCTGCAGATGGCCGAGGGGCCGGGCCACTTCCGCGTGACGTCGCGGGTCGGCAGCCGCGTGCCGCCGAACTGGACCGCGTCGGGGCGGCTGCTCGTCGGTCATCTGCCCGACGGCGAGCGCATCGCCTTCTTCAAGCGCTACGCGCGGCCGTCGCCCACCGGGCGGGCGGAAACGCGTGCCGACGTGCTGGCGAAGAGCGCACGCGAAGCATTGGATGCGCGGCTGTCGATCCAGATCGGCGAGTCCGATGCATCGGTCGCGTGCCTCGCCGCGCCGGTCGTCGATAACGCCGGCGTCTGCGTCTTCACGATCTCGATCGTGATGCCCGAGGCCAAAGCCGCGACAAGCGCCGAACCGTTCGCGAGCGCCGTGCGCGACGTCGCCGCGCGCATCGAAACGCGGCTCGGCTGGCAATATCGCCGCGAGGAGCCGGCGGCCTAAACAGCGAATCCGGCTCGCCGCTTCGCGATGCCGGTCTCACTTCTCACCTTCAAACCGTTTTCCCGCATTTCATGGCCTCTCCGCTCTTGACGACCTGCTACGACCGTCTGCGCCACCGCGGCCTCGCGCTGCCCCAGGTGCCCGCGCCGATCGGCAACTTCACTCATTGCGTGCGCGAAGGCAATCTGCTGTTCCTGTCCGGACAGGGGCCCGTCAACGAAAAGGGCGAGCTGATGACGGGCAAGGTCGGCGCGGATGTCAGCGCCGACGAAGCCTATCGCCACGCGGAGCTCGTCGGGCTCAACCTGCTGTCGGTGCTGCATCAGGAGCTGGGGGATCTGGGACGCGTGCGGCGCATCGTCAAGCTGCTCGGCATGATCAACGCGACACCGGATTTCGAAGAGCATCCGCGCGTGATCAACGGCTGCTCGGACTTGTTCGTCGACATTCTCGGCGACGCGGGGCGACACTCGCGATCGGCAGTCGGCGTGGGGTCGCTGCCGCGCAATATCACGGTGGAGATCGAGGCGGTGGTCGCGGTGCGCGACTGAGCGCGTCGATGCTTCCCGCAAACCTTTCGGCCAACCGCTCCCGCTCGAACACCTCGACGACGAAATCGACGAACACTCGTGTTTTCGCCGGCAGCAGCGCTCGCGTCGCGTAATAGATCGAAATCGCCCCGGCGTCCGCGTACCAGCGCGGCAGCAATCGCACGAGTTCCCCCCGTTCGATCGACGACAGCACGTCCGACACCGCCAGCAGCGCAACACCCAGTCCGAGAATCGCAGCCTCGCGCATCGCTGCCGGGTCATTGACCATGATGGTCTCGCTGAGCCGCGCGGACATCTCGCCACCCACTGTGTCGCGCATCGTCCGGTGGCGCACGCGGCCGGTGCGGCTCGAGCGCATCACGATGCCGTCGAGTTCCGCAAGATCGCCGGGATCGGCCGGTGGCACGCGGCCGGCCATGTAAGCCGGCGACGCCACCGCCACCAGATGCGCAGGCGCCAAGGCACGCGACACGACGCCCGGTGCGAGATCGAATCCACCCCCCAGCGCCGCATCGTATCCCTCTGCGATCAAGTCGACCTGCCGGTTCTCGAAGTGCCAATCCGGACGAATCATCGGATAGCGTGCGAGGAACGCCGGCAGCAGCGGCATGACGTACGTCATGCCGAAGGTCGGCGCCATGCTGACTTTCAGCACGCCAGCCGGCTCGCTGCGATCGGTCGAGACGGACGCGATCGCGGCCTGCAGCGCGTCAAGATTGCCGCCGATTTCCACGAGAAAGCGCTCGCCCGCCTCGGTCAGCGTGAGCTTGCGCGTCGAGCGTTGGAACAGTCGCACGCCGAGATTGCGTTCCAGCAGCGCAACGTTCCGGCTGACCGCAGCGGGCGTCAGCGCAAGACGCCGCGCAGCCGCGGAGAAGCTGCCCGTTTCGGCGCTGCGGACGAACGACTCGAGGTTGGCGAGGGTTTCCATGCGGGAATCTTAAAGCATCGATTGAAAATAATTCAAGCCATTACACGCTAATGCTCCTGCAATAAAGGCGGCAATATTCGCTCACCTAGCCGCCGGAGTGAACGTTCTCGCGAAATCACGAGCGCCATCGCATTCCTCGCCAGCCCGGACGCCGCCGTCAACCGGTGCGGATATCGTCGCCGACGGCGGCTTTACCACTTGATTCATCACCCTTCACCAGGAGCATCGTCATGAGCACCATCGGTATCATCGGAGCAGGCGCCATCGGGTCCGCGTTCGCGAAAGCGCTGGCGGGCAAAGGCCTCGAAGCCATCATTGCGAACAGCCGAGGCCCAGATTCGCTCGCGGACCTCGCGCGCGAATCCGGCCCCTCGATCAAGCCGGGAACGCGCGAACAAGCGGCCGCGCAGGACATCGTCCTCGTCGCAGTGAACTGGTCGAAGCTGCCGGCCGCCCTCGCCGGGCTGCCGGACTTCGGCGGGCGCATCGTGATCGACGCGAACAACCCGATCGAGGCGCCGCTGTTCGAACCCGCCGAATTGCATGGCCGGACGTCGAGTGAAGCATTCGCGGGCCTCGTGCCGGGCGCACGCGTCGTGAAGGCGTTCAATCATCTGCCTGCGCACCTTATCTCCGACGATCCACGGGCCGAGGGCGGACACCGCGTGCTGTTCTTCGCAGGAGACGACGCGCATGCGAAATCGGCTGTGAGCGGACTGATCGAGCGGCTCGGCTTCTTCGGCATCGACCTCGGTTCGCTCGAAGGCGGGGGACGGCTGGTTCAAATTCCGGGCGGCCCGCTGCCGGTGCTTAATCTCGTCAAATTCGGATAGCCGATGAAAGGCGCGGTATACCGCGCCTTTCACGCAAAAACCCAGGTGCTCCCCACGAGTGGCTGCCCTGGTCCGGCACGCGACATACGGTGGGCGACACATACGCTTGGTTTCAAGCGTTCCCTATCAACTCCCGCACGCATGAATCAAAAACTGCTGCATCGCCAGCGCCGGCGCGCTCATCTCCGCGTTCTTCCGCCACAGCATCCCAGCATCCATCTGAGGAATCGTATCGAGCACCGGCCGCGCCTCGATCCGCTTACCTTCCAGCGACCAGGGCCGAAACACCATATCCGACAGCACCGTCACCCCGAACCCATATGCCACCAGCCCGCGCAACGCCTCCATCGAACTCGTGCGAAACGCAATATTCGGCGTCATGCGCTTCTTCGCCCAGTAACGCAGCGTCGACTGCTCCCCTTCATCGACGGTCAGCAGGATATACGGGTACTGTGCGATGTCCTTGAGCGACGGCGTGCGCAATTGCGCGAGCGGATGCGTCGGCGCCACCCATAGCTGACGCCGCGAGCGGATCAGCACCTGGTGACCAAAACGCGAAACGCGCTCGACATTCGACAAGAGCGTCACGCCCAAATCGACGTCGTCGTTGAGCACCGCCTCTTCGATTCCAGGCCGATCGACGTCGCGCAGATCGATCTCGACATCCGGATAGCTCGCGCGAAAGCGCGCGAACAACTCCGGCAAAAAGTACCCCAACACCGTGTACGACGCTGCGATCCGCACCGTCCCGCGCAAATCGTGCGAGCGAGAGCGCGGCTTGTGCATCGCATCACGCACCGAATCGAGCACGTGCCGCGCGTGGTGATAGAAATCCTGTCCGTCGGGCGTGAGCGTCACGCCTTGCGGCAGGCGCTCGAACAAGCGCGTGCCGAGCGCGCTTTCGAGCGCCAGCACCGCATTCGTGATCGCCGATTGCGAAACGTGCTCGTCGGTGGCGGCCATCGAGAACTGTCCCGTCCGGGCAGCGGCGACGAAGTAGCGCAACTGGCGCAGCGTGATGTCTTTAGCCATGCGTTTTTCGGATACCCGAGTTAATTATTTGTGATTTTACGATAGGAAATCGGCTTCCTATACTCCGCCTCAAACTCGCTTGACCGGAGACTTCAAGCATGAACGCGCCCCTATCCGCCGAACAGCGCGACGCGCTAGCGCCGTCCGCCTCCCCCGCATCGCTCCCCCAAGTCACGCTCGACGATAAGTACACGCTCGACAAAGGCCGCATCTACATCAGCGGCACGCAGGCGCTCGTGCGGCTGCCGATGCTGCAAAAGGAACGCGACCGGCGCGCCGGATTGAATACGGCGGGCTTCATCTCCGGCTATCGCGGCTCGCCGCTCGGCGGGGTCGACCAGGCGCTGTGGAAGGCGAAAAAGCATCTGCAGGCGAACGATGTGGTGTTCCAGCCCGGCGTCAACGAAGACCTCGCCGCCACCTCCGTCTGGGGTACCCAGCAGCTCAATCTATGGCCGAATGCGCAGCGCGACGGCGTATTTGGCATGTGGTATGGCAAAGGCCCGGGCGTCGACCGCACGGGCGACGTCTTCAAGCACGCCAATTCCGCAGGCACCGATCCGCACGGCGGCGTCCTCGTGCTCGCCGGCGACGATCATGCGGCCAAGTCGTCCTCGGTCGCGCATCAGTCCGACCATGCGTTCATCGCCGCCGGCATTCCGGTGCTGTATCCGGCCAACGTGCAGGAATATCTCGACTTCGGCCTGCACGGCTGGGCGATGAGCCGCTATTCGGGCCTCTGGGTCGCGATGAAATGCGTGACCGACGTGGTCGAATCGACCGCCTCGATCGATCTCGATCCGGACCGCGTGCAGATCGTCACGCCGACCGGCTATCCGATGCCCGCAGGCGGCCTGAACATTCGCTGGCCCGATCCGCCGCTCGCGCAGGAAGCGCGTCTGCTCGACTACAAGTGGTATGCCGCGCTCGCCTACGTGCGCGCAAACAAGCTGAACCGGATCGTGCTCGATTCGCCGACGCCGCGCTTCGGCATCGTGACCGCCGGCAAGGCGTATCTCGACGTGCGCCAGGCGCTCGTCGACCTCGGCCTCGACGACGAAACCTGCTCGCGCATCGGTTTGCGCGTGCTGAAAGTGGGCTGCGTATGGCCGCTCGACGCGCAGGACGCACGCGCGTTCGCGACCGGTCTCGAAGAGATTCTCGTGGTCGAAGAGAAGCGCCAGATCCTCGAATATGCGCTGAAGGAAGAGTTGTACAACTGGCGCGAGGACGTGCGTCCCAAAATCTACGGCAAGTTCGACGAGCGCGACAACGAAGGCGGCGAATGGTCGGTGCCGCGCGGCGACTGGCTGCTGCCCGCGCACTATGAGCTCTCGCCCGCGCTGATCGCGAAGGCGATCGCGCGGCGGCTCGCAAAAGCGGATCTGCCCGGCGACGTGCGCGCGCGCATCGTCGCGCGCGTCGCGATCATCGAAGCGAAAGAGCGCGAGGCGGCAAAGCCGCGCGTGACGGTCGAAAGAAAGCCGTGGTTCTGCTCCGGCTGTCCGCACAACACGTCGACCCGCGTGCCCGAGGGCTCGCGTGCGCTCGCGGGCATCGGCTGCCACTACATGTCGATGTGGATGGACCGCAAGACGGAGACTTTCAGCCAGATGGGCGGCGAAGGCGTCGCGTGGCTCGGCCAGATGCACTTCGCCGGCGACAAGCACGTGTTCGTGAATCTCGGCGACGGCACCTACTTTCACTCCGGGCTGCTCGCGATCCGGGCGGCGATCGCCGCGAACGCGAACATCACGTACAAGATTCTGTATAACGACGCGGTTGCGATGACGGGGGGCCAGCCGGTCGACGGCGTGCTGACCGTGCCGCAGATCGCACATCAGGTCTTCGCCGAAGGCGCGAAACGGATCGTCGTCGTCACCGACGAGCCCGAGAAATACGCTGCGAACGTGTCGCTGCCGAACGGCGTGACCGTCCACCATCGCGACCGGCTCGACGCGATTCAGCGCGAGCTGCGCGAGATGCCGGGCACCACCGTGCTGATCTACGACCAGACCTGCGCGACCGAAAAGCGCCGCCGCCGCAAGCGCGGCACCTATCCGGACCCGGCGCGGCGCGCGTTCATCAACGACGCCGTCTGCGAAGGCTGCGGCGACTGCTCGGTGCAATCGAACTGCTTGTCGGTCGAGCCGCTGGAGACGCCGCTTGGCGCGAAGCGCAAGATCAACCAGTCGTCTTGCAACAAGGATTTCTCTTGCGTGAAGGGTTTCTGCCCGAGCTTCGTGACCGCCGAAGGCGCACAGCTTCGCAAGCCCAAGGCGGCTGTCGGCACGTCCGGCGATTCCGCCATGCCTGACTTCGCCGCGCTGCCGCAGCCTGCATTGCCCGCGCTTGCGAAGCCGTATGGGATTCTCGTGACGGGCGTCGGCGGCACGGGTGTCGTGACGATCGGCGGCTTGATCGGCATGGCCGCGCATCTGGAGCGCAAGGGCGTGACGGTGCTCGACATGGCAGGCCTCGCGCAAAAAGGCGGCGCCGTGCTGAGCCACGTGCAGGTCGCGGCATCGCCGGACGCGTTGCACGCGACGCGGATCGCGACCGGCGAAGCGCGTCTCGTGATCGGCTGCGATGCGATCGTGTCGTCCTCGCTCGACGCGCTGTCGCGCACGCAATTCGGCGTGACGAACGCGGCAATCAACAGCGGCGCGACGCCGACCGCCGATTTCGTCCGCAATGCGAAGTGGTCGTTCCCCGGCGTTGAGGCGGAGCAGGATCTTCGCGCGAGCATCGGCGACGGCTGCGCGTTCATCGATGCGAACGCGCTCGCGCTGACGCTGCTCGGCGACACGATCTACGCCAATCCTCTGCTGCTCGGCTTCGCCTGGCAAAAGGGCTGGCTGCCGCTCGAACTCGCAAGCCTCGTGCGTGCGATCGACTTGAACGGCGTATCGATCGACAAGAACCGTCTTGCGTTCGATTGGGGCCGTTATGTCGCGCAGCACGGCGCTGAAGCGATCGAAGCATTTGCGCCGCGCAAATCGTCGCAACAGGTGATCGCGTTCAAAACCGCGGAATCGCTCGACCCGCTCGTCGCCGCGCGCGAACAGCTGCTGACCGCCTATCAGAACACCGCCTACGCGGCCCGCTATCGCAGCGTGGTCGATCGTATCCAGGCGAAGGAAATGCAGCTCGCCATCGCCGCCGCACCGGACGCGAAGCGCCCTCACCTGCCGCTGACGCAGGCCGTCGCGCGCAATCTGGCGAAGCTGATGGCGTACAAGGACGAATACGAGGTCGCCCGCCTTTATGCGGACCCGGCGTATTTGGACAAGCTGCGCGCGCAATTCGAAGGCGAGCCCGGCAAGGACTACAAGCTGAGCTTCTATCTCGCGCCGCCGCTTTTCGCGAAGCGCGACGAGCATGGGCATCCGGTGAAGCGGCGCTACGGGCCGTGGATGCTGCCGGCGTTCCGCGTGCTCGCGAAGCTGAAGGGCCTGCGCGGCACCGCTTTCGACGTGTTCGGCAAGACCGAAGAGCGGCGCAACGAACGCGCGATGATCGAGGACTACGTCGCGATGGTCGACGAATTCTGCGCCACGCTGGACAAGGCAAAGCTCGACACCGCGATCAAGCTGGCAACGCTCCCCGACGACATTCGCGGCTACGGTCACGTGAAGGAGCGCGCGGTGCAGCAGGCAGCACTCGAGCATAAGCGGATGATGAACGAGTACCGTCGGGCACGTGCGCTGGACGCTGCCGCTTGACCGGCGCAACGGGATGCGCCGGCCTCCCTTCTCGCGCTTGCGCTTATCAGGGGCTAATATTCACACAATTGATCGATAGACGCGCAGTTCTGGTAACGCTTTGCTCCGTAATTTCCACTAGGAGATGACATGAGTGACGTGCGATACGGCGACAATGCAGCAAACAATGCGAAAACCGACCCTATCAAGCACGTCGTTCTGCTCTTGATGGAGAACCACTCGTTCGATCAAATGCTCGGATCGCTCGACGCAGTGCACAAGGGTCTCGACGGTATAAAAAACGGGCAGGGAAAAATCAACGACGACGGCCACGGAAAGTCTTATCGTCTAAAAGAGACGCAAGAGCGTCAAATGAAGCTCGACCCGCAGCACGACCATCGAGACGTGCTGAAACAGCTCGAGGGAGACAACGGCGGCTTCGTCCGTAATTTCGTCTACCACTATCCGCGCAGCACCCAGGCCCAGCGCCAGGACATCATGGGGTATTACCCGCTCGATTTCCTGCCCGCGCTGCACACGCTGGGCCGGCAGTTTACGATTTGCGACCAATGGTTTTCTTCGCTGCCCGGCCCGACCTGGCCCAACCGGTTTTTCGCGCTGTCGGGCACGTCAATGGGCGAAGTCGATATGCCGGACGGGATCAATGCGCTCGAACCGAAGTGGTACACCGAGCAAAAGCAAGAGACGATCTTCGATCGGCTGAATGAAAAACAAAAAAGCTGGAAGGTCTATTTCTACGATTTCCCCGCCTCCTTGCTGCTCGTGAACCAAAGGAAACCCGAGAACCTCAAAAACTATTGCCTGTTCAAGCAGTTCTTCGAAGACACAGCCGGCGACGCCAGCGCCTTTCCCGAGTTTGTCCTGATCGAACCGAAGTATTTCGGCCAGGCGCAAAACGACGACCATCCGCCGCACAACATCATGAAAGCGGAGAAGCTGATCGCCGACACCTACAACGCGATCCGTTCCAACCCGAAGCTGTGGGAGACGACGTTGCTGGTGGTGCTGTATGACGAGCACGGCGGTTTCTTCGACCACGTCGTGCCGCCCGCGGACGCCACGCCTCCCGATGAGCACCCGAGCGCTTTCCCCTTCAGGCAGCTCGGCGTGCGAGTACCGGCGATTCTGGTTTCACCGTGGTGCGAGCCCCATCCATGCCACGAACGGTTCGACCATTGCAGCTTGCTGAAATACCTGCAGGACAAGTGGGAACTCGGGCCGCTTGGCGCAAGAACGGCCAACGCCGCCAGCATCGGCGTGGCGATCCAAAGCGGCGCCATGGCCCGGTCCGGCACGCCGCCCTTCATCCGCGTCAGCAATCAATCGCTCATACCCAAGTTTCCCGAACTCGAAAGAAGAACGTCGAACCCTCATGAGCAAGGGCTCCACTGGTTTGCCGACTACTTGTTCGCGGAGCTGGACAAGGCCGGGGCGAATGCGATGGACACCGTCACCAAGCTGGCTCGACGGAACACCGCATGGGTGCGGATGACAGGAGCCCTAGGCTACGCGCTGGTGATAGTCGGGCATTGGGTCAGCAAAGGCTTCTTCGCGGCCAAGAGCGCGCGCGAAATACACACTGAGAAAGCGTTCGATCGACTGCGTGAATCGCGCGGGTTAAACGGGTTGCCTCGGGATTGAGCGTTCATCGAAGCCGCTTGCGAACGTCCTGCTCCCAAGTCTGCGCCCCGGACGCGCTCCGAATACGTCGTCCATGCGAAAATTTTTTCTGCGATACCGTCCTGAGGCTGCGCCTGAAACGAGATGGAATCATTTCGTGTGCTTGATCGTTCTTTCGAAACAACAGTACCGCCTGCGATAGCTGCCATACGCCGTTGACTGGGGGTTGTCGCACCAACTCAGTGCTTAAGGTTCCGTTTCGCGCCCTCTCGGAGCTATGATTTAGCGCTGCTTGCCCCGATCATCCCCAAAAGGTTGGATCGACGATGGCTCCTACTCCGCGTACCCGCCGGTTTCCGCGCTACAGCGCCGCCTTGTGCTGCGCCGCGCTCGCCGGCTGCATGGTCGGTCCCGACTATCGAGCGCCGGCGGCGCCCCAAACGGACCACTACACGGTCGCGCCGCTGCCCGAGCAGACGGCGTCCGCGCCCGGCGCCGCGGGCGTGCCGCAGCGCTTCGCGCCGGGCGTAGAGATTCCCGCCGCGTGGTGGACGCTCTTTCATTGCGAACCGCTCGATACGCTGATCCGTCAGGCGCTCGTCAACAGCCCGAACATCACCTCGGCGCAGGCCGCGTTGCGGGAGGCCCACGAAAACTACCGCGCGCAGTTCGGCGGGTCGCTCTTGCCGAGCGTCGATGCGTCGCTCGGCGGACAACGCGAGAAATTCAACGGCGTCACGTTCGGCGAGCCCGGTGTCGTCGACTACCTCAATCTCTACAATGCGTCGGTGAACGTGTCGTACAAGCTCGACGTGTTCGGCGGCGCGCGGCGCCAGCTCGAAGGGCTCGCCGCGCAGATCGACTACCAGCGCTATCAGTTGCAGGGCGCCTATCTGGCCCTCACGGCCAACCTCGTCACGGCGGCAGTCAAGGAAGCGTCGCTGCGCGCGCAAATCGACGCCACCGAGCGCATCGCCGCGGACCAAGACCAGCAGCTCCAAGTTCTCAACCAGCAGTTCGAGCTCGGCGGCGTGGCCAAGACCGCTGTGCTCGCGCAGCAGACCCTGCTCGCGCAAACGCGCGCGACGCTGCCGCCATTGCACCAATCGCTCGATCAAACGCGCCATCAACTCGCGGTGCTCGCCGGCATGCTGCCGAGCGACCCCGCCCTGCCCGAATTCCGGCTCGAGATGTTCACGCTGCCGCAGACGCTGCCGGTGAGCCTGCCGTCGTCGCTCGTCAGGCAGCGGCCCGACATCCTCGCCTCCGAAGCGTTGCTGCATCAGGCGAGCGCGCAGGTCGGCGTAGCCGCCGCCGCGATGTATCCGCAGATCACGCTGTCCGCGAGCTACGGCACCGAGGCGCTGACGCCCGCCGGCGCGTTCCAGGCCGCGAACACGATCTGGAGCCTCGGCGCGAACCTGCTGCAACCGATCTTCCAGGGCGGGCAGCTTCTCTCGAAGAAACGCGCAGCCGTCGCCGCGTACGAGCAAGCCGGCGCGCAGTATCGCGAGACGGTACTGCTTGCGTTCCAGAACGTCGCCGATTCGCTGCGCGCGCTCGATCACGACGCGACCGGCCTGAAGGCGCAGACCGAAGCATGGCGCGCCGCCAGCGATTCGCTCACGCTCACGCGCGGCCAGTATCGCGTCGGCGGCGTGAGCTACCTGGCGCTGCTCGACGCGCAGCGCCAGTACCAGCAAACGGTGGTGAGCCTCGCGCAGGCACAGGCGTCGCGTTATGCGGACACGGCGGCGCTGTTCCAGGCGCTCGGCGGCGGCTGGTGGAACGCGCCGGCTCCGGTAGCCGCCGCCGGGACGCCGCACTGACCGCGGCCCGGCAACGCGGCCGCATTAGGCGCATCGCTCACATCGCTCGCATCGAGAGAAAGGAATAGGCACCTACGCGCACCGTTACAACGAACAGGGACTTCGCACATGACGATGAACCAGAAGCGACCGATGGCCAAGCGAATGACAATCATGCTGATCTGCGTCGGCTTGCTGCTCGGCGCGCTGGTCGGCTTCAACCTGTTCCGGGCGCATATGTTCGCGAAGTTCATGGCGTCGAATTCGGCGCCCCCTGCCACGGTCACGGCGATCACCGCGGGCTATCAGACGTGGCAGCCGCAGCTCTCCGCGGTCGGCAGCCTGCGCGCGGTGCGCGGCGTCGACGTGACGACGGAAGTCGCGGGCCTCGTGCGCGAAATCGCGTTCAACTCAGGCCAGGACGTGAAAGCGGGACAAATACTCGTGAGGCTCAACGACGACTCCGACGTCGCGCTGCTCCAATCGCTCAAGGCGCAGGCGGACCTCGCGCAGACCGTCTACCAGCGCGACAAGGCGCAATACGACATCAAGGCGATCGCGAAGGCGCAGCTCGACGCCGACGAGGCCGACTTGCGCAGCAAGAAGGCGCAGGTCGCGCAGCAGGCCGCGCTCGTCGACAAGAAGACGATACGCGCGCCGTTCGCGGGGCGCCTCGGCATCACGACGGTCAACCCGGGGCAGTACCTCAACCCGGGCGACGCGATCGTCACGCTGCAGGCCGTCGATCCGATCTACGCCGATTTCTTTCTCCCGCAGCAGCAACTCGGGCAGCTCGCGATCGGCCAGAGTGTCATCGTCGATACGAGCGCGTACAGCGGACGCACGTTCTCCGGCAAGATCCTGTCGATCAATCCGAAAGTCGACAGCAATACGCGCAACGTGCAGATCGAAGCGGCCGTGGACAACCACGAACGCAAGCTGTTGCCGGGCATGTACGCGAACGTGAAAGTCGATGCGGGGACGCAGGAGCGCTATCTGACGCTGCCGCAAACGGCCATCACCTACAACCCGTATGGCGCGACGGTGTTCGTCGTCAAGCCGGGCACGAAGCCGAACGCGCAAGGCAAGATCCTGCCCTTCGCGCAGCAGGTGTTCGTGACGCCCGGGCCGACGCGCGGCGACCAGGTTGCGATCACGAAGGGCGTCTCCGAAGGCACGCAGGTCGTGACGAGCGGCCAGTTGAAGCTCAAGAACGGCACGCCGCTCATCGTCGACAACCGCGTGCAGCCCGCGGACAATCCGAACCCCACGCCGCAAGAGCAATGAAGGGGGACCCGCGAGATGAAACGACCCCCACGCTCACTTCGTTCGCTGCCCCCCGGGGGGGCGGATGCCTCCCTTGGGGCGGCCCGGCGGGAGGCATCATGAACTTCACCGACACTTTCATCCGCCGTCCCGTGCTCGCCGCGGTCGTGAGCCTTCTGATCCTCGTGCTCGGCTTGCGCTCGCTCGTCGCGCTGAAAGTGCGCGAGTATCCGCAAACCGAAAACGCCGTCGTCACGATCACCACGGCCTACTACGGCGCGAGCGCCGATACGGTCGCCGGCTTCATCACGCAGCCGCTCGAAGCGGCGATCGCGCAGGCGCAAGGCATCGACTATCTGTCGTCGTCGAGCATCACGGGCGCGTCCGTCATCACGGCGACGCTGCGCCTGAACTACGACTCGAACCGCGCGCTGACCGAAATCAACACGCAGATCGCGTCCGTGCGCAACCAGTTGCCGCCGCAAGCGCAGCAGCCGGTGCTGAACGTCCAGGTCGGGCAGACCACCGACGCGATGTACATGGGCTTCTACAGCGACGTGCTGCCGAGCAACAATGTCACCGACTATTTGCTGCGCGTCGTGAAGCCGAAGCTCGATTCGATCGAAGGCGTGCAGACGGCGGAAGTGCTCGGCGGGCGGCAGTTCGCGCTGCGCGCGTGGCTCGATTCGACACGTCTCGCCGCGCACGGCGTAACGGCCTCCGACGTCTACACGGCGCTCGGCAACAACAACTATCTGGCGACGCTCGGCACGACCAAGGGGCAGATGGTGAGCGTCGACCTGAACGCAGGCACGGACCTGCACACCGTCGACGAATTCAAGAAGCTCGTCGTCAAGGAGAAGAACGGCGCGATCGTGCGCCTCGAAGACGTGGCGAACGTCGTGCTCGGCGCCGACAACTACGATTTCAACGTCGCGTTCAGCGGCAAGCGTTCGGTGTTCATCGGCATCAAGGTCGCGCCGGACGCGAACATCCTCGACGTCGCCAAGCGCGTGCGGGCCGCGTTCCCGGCGCTGCAGCAGCAGTTTCCGATCGGCATGACCGGCGAAATCGTTTATGACGCGACCGACTTCGTCAACACCGCGATCAACGAAGTCGTGAAGACGCTGATCGAGGCGCTCCTGATCGTCACCGCCGTGATCTATCTGTTCCTCGGCAGCCTGCGCGCCGTGATCATTCCCGTGATCGCGATGCCGCTGTCGCTCGTCGGCACGTTCTTCGTGATGCTGATGCTCGGCTATTCGATCAACCTCCTGACGCTGCTCGCGCTCGTGCTTGCGATCGGGCTGGTCGTCGACGATGCGATCATCGTGGTCGAGAACGTCGATCGCCACATGAAGCACGAGGGCAAGCCGCCGCTCGAAGCGGCACTGATCGCCGCGCGCGAACTCGGCGGCCCGATTCTCGCGATGACCGTCGTGCTCGTCGCGGTGTATGTGCCGATCGGCTTTCAAGGCGGGCTGACGGGTGCGCTCTTCACCGAGTTTGCGTTTTCGCTCGCGGGTGCGGTGACGGTATCCGGCGTGATCGCACTGACGTTGTCGCCGATGATGTGCTCGCGCTTCTTCCGTTCCGAGCAGGAAGGCGGGCGCCTCGTGCGCGTCATCGATCGCCAGTTCGGCCGCGTGCATCGCGGCTACGGCCGCCTCTTGCACGGCCTGCTCGATACGTGGCCGGTCGTCGTCGTGATGGGCGCGCTGCTGCTCGCGGGCACGGTGTACCTGTTCATGACGTCGAAGTCGGAGCTTGCGCCGCAAGAGGACCAGGGCATCGTGCTGTCGCAGATCCAGGGGCCGCCGAACGCGACGATTCAGCAGATGCAGCTGTATTCGGACCAGGTGTTCGAGATCTCGAAGTCGCTGCCCGAATACTCGCAGATGTTCCAGCTCACCGGCTCGCCGACGATCAATCAGGGGTTCGGCGGCGTGCTCTTCAAGACCTGGGACAAGCGCAAGAAAGGCGCGACCGAGCTGCAGGAGGAACTGCAGCAGCAGTGGAATACGATTGCCGGCGCGCGCATCGCGGCATTCCAGTTTCCGCCGCTGCCCGGCTCGCAAGGGCTTCCCGTGCAGTTCGTGATCAGCACGACCGAGCCGTTCGAGAATCTCAACGACATCTCGCAAGCCGTGCTGCAAACGGCGCGCGCAAGCGGCATGTTCTTCTTCGTCGACAGCGACCTCAAGCTCGACAAGCCGGAAGCGACGCTCGTCGTCGACCGCGATAAAGTCGCATCGCTCGGTCTCTCGCAGAGCGACATCGGGCAGACGCTCGGCGCAGGGCTCGGCGGCGACTACGTCAATTACTTCTCGATCGCCGGACGTTCGTACAAGGTGATCCCGCAGGTCTTGCAGACCGATCGCCTCAATCCTTCGCAAGTGCTCGACTACTACCTGCGCACGCCGGACGGCAGCGTCATTCCCGCGTCGACCGTCACGCACATCGAGCACAAGGTCGTGCCGGAATCGATCAACCACTTTCAGCAGCTCAACTCCGCGACGATCTCGGGCGTGCTCGTGCCGGGCGTATCGCAAGGGGAGGTGCTCGATTTCCTGCGCAATACGACGAAGCAGGTTGCGCCCGCGAGCTATTCGGTCGACTACTCGGGTCTCTCGCGTCAGTTCGTGCAGGAGTCAGGCGGCTTCGTCGTCACGCTGCTGTTCGCGACGATCATCGTGTTTCTCGCGCTGGCCGCGCAGTTCGAGAGCTTCCGCGACCCGGTCGTGATTCTGGTGTCGGTGCCGATGGCGCTCTTCGGCGCGCTCATCTTCATCAACATCGGCCTCTCGACGCTCAACATCTACACGCAAGTGGGGCTCGTCACGCTGATGGGGCTCGTCAGCAAGCACGGCATTCTGATCGTGCAGTTCGCCAATCAACTGCAGCTCGCGGGACGCACGAAGCGCGAAGCGCTGGAGGAAGCCGCCGGCGTGCGGCTGCGGCCGATCCTGATGACGACGGCGTCGATGGTGTTCGGCGTGGTGCCGCTCGTGATCGCGTCGGGCGCCGGCGCGGCGGGGCGCAATGCGATGGGGCTCGTGATCTTTACGGGGTTGTCGATCGGCACGCTCTTTACGCTGTTCGTGGTGCCCGCGATGTATATGTTCATTGGAGCGGACCACCACCGGGGCGCCGCCGCAAGCGAGGGCTCTCGCTGAAGGCACGCTGTCCCGGGCTCCATCAGGCATTCACACGCGATTGGCCAACACGCCTACCCTAAACGCAATTCAAGTACTTTAGCGTAGCCTGCGGATAGCGTCCCGAATCTTGCTTGCCTGCTCGATCAGTCGGGGAATGTTAATCGCATCTATGGAACGGATGGCGATCGCGGCTCCGAGCAAGTAGAACACCCCCTGTACGAGTGAATACAGATCCCGCTCCAGAAAATCGACCAACTCGCGCGACAACCTAGCTCTGGCCGCAATGTATGAAATATCGACATTACGGGCATGCTGATCCAGCACGACATCTGCGGCAAGCCGGGCATGAATTCTAGAAAACGTTCTGGTGTCGCAGCGCCGGCGTATGGTGCCGAACGCCACAGACAGCACGTGTTGGCCTGCGGCGAGATAAAGACCATTTATATTCGCCATGAGCAGCGAATTGATGGCAATCCCCCAAAGCCACGGTCTTGACAATGCGCCACCGGGCCGAACAATGCGCACCATCTCACGCGCAACAGTCGCAGGGTCACGGCAATGCATCAGCAGGGTCTGGCAGGTTGCCATGTCGACTGAATCGATGCCGGGCAACGCTTTCTGCGGCACCCCAAGGTCCGGGCATTCGAACCGATCCATGCCGATGCGGTTGGCATTCCGCTGGAGAACGATGTAATCCTGATGCCACCACGAGAGTCGGTCATCGCTCAGGTAGTGAGCAAAATTCCTATCGTCTGATAGGCCTTCATGGGATCGGTAGTGTCCGTGAACACGTTCATCGATGATTTCGACAAAATTCGATATAGGCAACCCTTAGATCGCGAGGAGAACTTAGCATCCTATTTTCCAAGCTTGCCAGCGTCATTATTGAGCGAACATTTTGCGAAATTCCATCTAGATAATACATTTCCCCTCCCCTATCCCTCTTAGCTGACGACCGCCCTAGGCGGCCGTCTAGGTGGTGAATTTAACTATCAATAGGCTTCGCCGGTTTGATCGTGAGCGATCATCCGCAGCGGGGTCCAGCGAAAGGATGTGTCTGCTTTACCTGAATCCCCATATGCGATTCCAACTCTTTCATTGTTGACACGAGCACGAGCGATATCGTTTTTCTCAATATTAAAATTGGACATAATCTTCTCAAGAGGAATGACCATGAAATTCTCCATTGTGAAAATTGATAAGTGTTCCGCACACATCGACTGGGAGAACAGCACGTTTCCCATGCTATGAAGAGTGCTTACGCGACGAAATCGGAATAGTCCGAAATGCGACTTCCACGTTGCTAGTAGCGCTGTCTTCCGGAACGTGATCGTGAATGGACGATTCGCGACGCGTTTCCACGCGATGCTGCGCCCGGCTCAAGCGAAACAACACCGGGGTTGACCGCCGACGGGTAGCGGACTATGTGGATTGGGAGCTCATCTACGGATGGTCATCAACTTGTATGACCAAGAATTCACACCATCGAGCAGGTGCGCGCCGTACCGGACGGCACCCGGATCCTCGAACCTGTCCCTGCATCTGACATCTACGCGCTGCGCGTGGGTCGCATCGATACTCGGACGCCCGCGCTACCGTCAGATCAGGCGCGCAAACCGCAGACTTGTGCTGTGTACCTTCGCCAGTTAAGCGGTTTCAGCCAAGCACGCGCCAACTCGCTCGTGCGACGCAGGCTGAACCGCAATAAGCGGGTTCGCTCCCAAAGCGCGCCCACTAATGCTTTTGTGTTGCGCTCCATGGATGGCGATATGAACGCGCCGACCGAGGCCGAGCGCGAATGTGGCCGACTCTCCGGTCCAACTATGGTGGCTGTGGTGCGGCGCATGTATCAGGTCCAGCGTGACGAACGTTTCGTGCGACCGCAACACCTGTCGCCATCGCACCTGTACAACCCACGACGCTCGCCAGCGTATCGTGTGCGCTACATGGTTCACACGAACACAGGCAGCGATCCCAAGGAAGCCGCTATCGCTGTGCGTCGCGCCCCCGGTACCCGAGATACGGCCCTGCCTGTTCGGTGCCGAGGTGCCCAACCCGCGCAACCCAGACGCATAAAGCGTGTCCACCGGCACTAGGACGTCATAACGCTGCGGGAGAAACTCGCGAACCTTCCGGTCGATCGTTCGCGGACGCAGGGCGAGCGCAGCGTGGGCCAATCGACGGGTTCGCCGCTGCGCCAGCGTTACCTTTCAGATGAGCAGCCGCGAAATCTTGGTCCCTTCGAGCGACACCCCCGCCATCAGCCCGGCGTTGGTCAGCACGAAGGCTTCGACGGGCGCGGTCGCTGTCGACGTGTCCACGTTGCCGTTGGCGCCGATCTTGACCAGCGCGACCGTGGCGTCCGCTCCAGCCGCCCACCCCTGGCTTTGGAGGAAGCGATCGAACGCCTCCTGCGTCATGAACGCAAAGACGATCGCCTTCGATTGCGCGCCGATCTGCAAGCCGAACGAGCCGCCTAGGATGCTGTAGTAACCCGTCGTCTGCCCGTTGACACGCAATGCGCCCTCGCCGTACTGCCCGCCGATCCAGAATCCGGCTGCAATCACAGACGGAAAGACGAGCACGCCGCGCGCCTTGTCGAGCAGCTCGTGCGATCCGCTCACTGCGTTGTAGAGGCGAGCCAGCGTTGCGTCGTAATCGGCGTTGATCGTATTGCGCTTATCCGTGTTCTCCGCGGTGGTGTTTCCCGAACCGAGCGGTGTAGTCGTGCAGCCGGCAAGCACCAGACCGCTCGCGGCGACGCTAACGCCGGTGCCGAGAAGGAATTGACGTCGACGCATAGATGTTTCCTCTAAGGAGAGAGTTTGACTTCCCGTGCCGGGCAGAAGAACACGCACACGGAAGCCAAAAGATTGTACTGGCCCCTCAGACCCGTGCCTTAAGACTGAGTTCAGCGCCGTGGAAACGCAATCGTGAATTATGCCGAGGGCGAATACACGGCGCCGTGCCGGCGCTTGCGCCGCCGTTCTTGCTTCGTCGCGCTCCCATCCCGCTTGGCGGGCAAACACGCCGGTAACACGACTTACGCTTCCTTACAAACTCCCGCAACGGTTGTCTTCGTTGCTTGACAGCTCCACCAGCACATCGCCGCGCTCGCGATGACCGACAGCGGCGAGATCTATTTCTTGCCCGAGCCGATGCGCAGGCTGTCAGACTTCGCACCCGGCGTGACGATCAGCACCGTTCGCGAACACACCTCGGACTTGCGCGAGGCTATGGAGAGAGGCGCGTCGATCTCGCGCTGGGATTCGTGCCCGGTCTCAAGGCGGGCTTCTTTCAGCGGCGCTTGTTCCGGCAACGGTACGTCTGCCTCTTTCGCAAAGAACACCCGTTCGCGAAGGAGGGTATGACGCTCAAGTCGTTCACGAACGCCGAGCAGGTCGCGATCGTCGCGAAAGGCACGGGCCACAGCATGGTGGACGACGTCATTCAGCGCGCGGGCGTGGCACGCCGCGTTCGGCTGACCGTGCCGCACTTCGTCGCCGCGGGCCACATCCTGCAGACGAACGATATGATCGCGGTCGTTCCCGAAGCCTATGCGAGCCGTACGCTCGCACCCTTCGATCTGAAGATGGCCCCTTGTCCGGTGAAGATCCCGGACATCGTGATCAACATCATTTGGCACGCGCGAAACGACAAGGAGCCAGTCAACCGCTGGCTGCGGCAGTTGATTTTCGATTCGTTCTCACGGTAGCAGCGTACCTGGAAGCGCCGAATTGACGTTGCGCCCGCATCGCATCAAGTGCCGCGCGCCGGCTTCCCTTTGTCCCGCTTGCCGCCACAACTCGTCATTTTCCGGCATGCCCCATGCTATCCTCGTGTGCAGGCACCCGGCTGTGCGTCCAAGCGTCCTCCCTCCTCCGAGGACACCTCCCCCAAGCAACATCGAACACTATGGACTATCGGCACCTTCAGAATCGCAAGAGCATGCACGGGCGCATCGTGCAGGAACTCGGCATCCAGATCGTCAGCGGCAAACTCGCGCCCGGCGAGCGCCTGCCGCCCGAGCCGAGCCTGTGCGAAATGTACGGCGTGAGCCGCCCCGTGCTGCGCGAAGCGACTCGCGTGCTGGTCGCCAAGGGCCTCGTGGTGTCGAAGCCGCGCGTGGGCAGCGTCGTGCGCCGGCGCGAAGACTGGCACATGCTCGATCCCGATGTCCTCTATTGGACGCTCAACAGCATTCCCGAAGGCGAGTTCTTCCGTTCGCTCCTGACCGTGCGCCGCATCATCGAGCCGGCGGCGGCCGCGCTCGCCGCCACCGAATCCACCGACGAAGACCTCGCGCGCATCAGCGCCGCCTACGAGCGCATGGAGCGCGCCGAAACCGCGGCGGCACTGCTCGAGCCCGATCTCGAGTTTCACCGCGCGATCATGGCGGCCACGCACAACGACATGCTCGCGTTCATCGGCAACATGATGTCGCTTGCGCTGTCGGAATCGATCAAGCTGACGAGCCGCCATCCGGATACTCACGCGCTCTCACTGCCGCGCCACAAGGCGATTCTCGTCGCGATCCAGAATCGCGATCCGCTCGCCGCTCGCCACGCGAGCCTCGTGCAGCTCGAAAACGCGCGCGCGGATGCCGATTCGATCCTCGAAGTCGGCAGCCGCAATGTGAGCTGACTCGACACGCAACGCACTTGATTGCCAGCGTGTGAACGAAGCGCGGGCGGTGTTTTCGCTTGACCCCCTGAGCGAGTAGCCCCTTCATTTAGGCGCCTTTTTAGTCTTACTATTTAAGACGAAGGCTGCCATCAATCTGCTTAAAGGCTTCGTCTCTCAGCGATCGCAAGGCGCAATCGCGTCGCTCGCCCGCATTCCTGAATGCCAGTGACCACTTAGTGAAATAGTCGGACTATATAAGGGTATACATCGATTATTAGCGAAAAATCCCTGTTATAGGATTTTTCGAGACAGTCGTTATGCGCGCGCATACACTTGACGAATCCGCAGGTTTCGCAGCAGTTGTCAGACTTGGAGCCCCGTGTCTGCCACGGCCGGCTCGGCCTTTTGATGAAGGTGGTGTTAACAACGAAGAGAAACGGAGGATGACATGGCGCATGAGCGCGAAGACAAGGAAGAAGAAGTTCAGGGCATGCGTCGGGGGCTGCTGCAGGGTGCCGGCCTCGCGACGGCACTAGCGCTTCTGGGGGCTGCCGCAACGCCGGCGCAGGCGGCCGAAGCGAATCCGTTCCCAGGGCACAAACGCTGGAAAGTCGTATTCGTCAATCACGTCACGACCAATCCGTTCTTCGTGCCGACGCAATACGGCATTCAAGACGCAGCGGCCATGTTCGGCATGGACTATCAATGGACCGGCTCGGCCAATGCGGACGTCGCCGAAATGGTCAACGCGCTCAATGCCGCGGTCGCCGCCAAAGCCGATGCGATCGCCGTGCCGATCGTCGATCCGAAAGCCTTCGACAAACCGATCCAGAACGCGCTCGACGCGGGCATTCCCGTCTTCGCGTACAACGCCGATGCGCCGGCCGGCACGACCAATCCGCGCCTCGCCTATATCGGCCAGGATCTCTATTTGTCCGGCTACCAGATGGGCGAGCGCATCGCGAGGCTCGTCGATAGCGGGCTCGTCGCGCTCTTCATCGCGACGCCGGGACAGCTCAACATCCAGCCGCGTCTCGACGGCGCGATGGCCGCGATCAAGAAGTCCGGCAAGAACATCGACGCGCAGATGATTGCAACGGGCGCGACCGTCAACGAAGAACTGTCGAAGATCAAGTCGTTCTATCTGGGGCACCAGGATCTCAAGGGCATGTTCGCGGTCGATGCGGGCAGCACGCAGGGCGTCGCAGAAGTGATGAAGGAGTCGAACCTGCAATCGAAGGGCGTGCATGGCGGCGGCTTCGACCTGTTGCCGCGCACCGTCGAGCTGATCCACGAAGGCGTGCTCGATTTCACGATCGACCAGCAGCCGTACGTGCAAGGCTTCTACACGATGATGGAAGCGTTCGTGTTCCTCGCATCGGGCGGACTGGTCGGGCCCGCCAACATCAATACCGGTCTGAAGTTCGTCACCAAGGGCACGGTCGATCCGTATCTGAACACTTCGACGCGCTATGAAGGCAAGAGCACGAAGCCGCAAATCGTGCCGCGCAGCGGCGCAATCAAAGCGTAATGGCATCCGTGACAGACAGCAGTAAAGCGCGCGCCCGCCCGAAGTTCTGGGCGGGCGCGATCACACGATCGAGCGAAGCCCGCATCCTGCTGGTTGCGGTGATTCTTAGCGCGTACTTCGAGGTGGTCAATCACGACTTCCTCCTGACCAACGCGAGCCTTCAGAATCTGTCGCAGTTCATCGCGCCGGCTGCGATCATCGCTTGCGGCGAGATCATGCTGATGATCGGCGGCGAAATCGATCTCTCGGCCGGGATGGTCTTCGCGTTCGCACCGTTCATCATGCACTTCGCCAACGATGCGGGCTTGCCCGCGTGGGCCTCGCTGGTCTTAGGCGTGCTCGCGGCGGCGGCGGTCGGGTTCGTCAACGGCGCATTGACGGTGTACCTGCGCATTCCTTCTTTCGTGACCACGCTCGGCACGCTCTTCTTCGTCAACGGCTTCACGCTGACGATCTCGCGCGGCACGCCGGTTTCGCCGCCCGAAGATGCCGGTTTCGCTTCCATCTTCGGCGCTTGGGGTTACAGCGAAATCATCTGGGCCGTGGTGATCGCGCTATTCATGCACGTGCTTTTACGCCAAACGCGATGGGGCCTCCATACCGTGGCCGCCGGCGCCAATCCGCTAGGCGCGAGCGAAGCCGGTATTCAGATCAACCGCCTCAAGCTCGGCAACTTCATCATCGCCGCGGTGTTCGCGGGATTCACGGGGATTCTCGAAGGCTTTCGCATCACGTCGATCGATCCGCAGGCCGGCGGCAATCAGATCATGTTCCTCGCGGTGGCCGCTGCGGTGATCGGCGGCACGCCGCTCGCGGGCGGCTCGGGGACGATCATCGGCGGGCTCATCGGCGCGGCCGTGCTCGGCATCCTCAACGACGGCTTCACGCTGATCGGCATCAACGCGTTCACGTTCAACATGATTCTCGGCGCGGCGATTCTCGTCGCGATGATCTTCAACATCCACGTGTCGCGTCTCGCGCGCAAGGGAGACTTGTGATGCCGGACGCGAAAGACGCCTTGCGTGTCGAAGACATCGTCAAGCGTTTCGGGCCGGTGACAGCGCTCGACGGCGTATCGCTGACGCTTGCCGAAGGCGAGATCCTCGGCATTCTCGGCGACAACGGCGCGGGCAAATCGACGCTGATGAAGATCCTCACGGGCTTTCATCAGCAGACGAGCGGCAAGGTGTTCGTGCGCGGCGAGGAGACGTTGCTGCGCTCGGTCGACCATGCGCGTTCGCTCGGCATCGAATGCGTCTATCAGGACCTCGCGCTCGCGAATTCGCTGAGCATCTATCACAACATGTTCCTGAATCGCGAGATCGTCTATCCGGGGCCGATCCGCTTGCTGAACAACCGCGCGATGCGCCGCCGCGCCGCCGAGTGCCTCGACGACATCGGCGTGAACGTGCCGTCGGTGGATCTGCCGGTCGAAAAGCTGTCGGGCGGCCAGCGCCAGGCGATTGCCGTTGCGCGCGCGGTCAATTCCGATGCGCGCATTCTCCTGCTCGACGAGCCGCTTGCCGCAATGGGCGCGCGCGAGGCGGGCCTCATCATCGATCTCATCATGCGGCTCAAGCAGAAGGGCAACATCTCGATCGTGATGATCATGCACAACTACGCACAGACGCTCGATATCGCCGATCGCGTCATGCTGATGCAGCGCGGGCATGTGACGTATCAGCGGGATTCGGCGAGCACGTCGGTGGCCGAGCTCATGGATATCGTGCGGCGGGAGTATCGGGCGATGCGGATGAATGGGAGTTGAAGCGAGTTTGCGGGATTAGGTCGCATCCCGTCGCGTTATCGGTCAGAGGTGCGTTAACGCATCCGGCCACAACTCATCTATTGGTCGCGGGTTCCTTGTCATTCGCGGTTCGCTCGACTGATGCCTGCGTGCCGGCCCGAGTGGGAGACATTGAATGACAGTCTCTGCTCAGCCCCGGCCAGTTCCAGTCTACCGCGTTGCGTCGTGATTAAATGAATGTACGCGGGCTTCAGCTTGAGTCGAAATCCAAGCAGTTTGCGCAGCGCCACTCGCGTAGCTAAGTAGCGGATTCGGTCGGCTGGTTGGCGGTATTGCGAAGCACGCGCGCGTTCGGAATCGTTAAGAATTGAGTCGTTTATAGCGATTTCGAAAGGCGGCATTACTAGATGCCATACCTCAAAATCCGAGGGCCAGCGTCCGGCCGCCTGCACTGGGTAATCTGAGGCTCCATTTAGTATTCCCCAGCCGCTATCCCAAATGTTATTCGCAAAGAGACGTCGGCCTACCGCGCGTTGAGGATGATGTTAAGCACACGCCGCAGCGGTTCGGCCGCACCCCACAGCAGTTGATCGCCCGTGGTCAACACGCTGTAAACCTGCGACTCGACGTTGAGGCGTCGCAACCGGCCTACACCGACCTTTAGCGACCCGCCGACAGCTGCTGGCGACAGCCGGTCGATCGTCTCCTGCTTGTTGTTCGGCACGAGGTCGACCCACTCATGCGCGTCGCGAATCAGCGCTTCAAGACGGTCGAGTTCGCAGTCCTCCTTGAGCTTCAGCGTGATCGCTGCAGAGTGGCTCTGCAGCGCAGCGACGCGCACGCAGAGTCCGTCAACTCGAATCGTCCGTGGAGGCAGCCCGAGGATCTTGTTCGTCTCAACCTCGCCCTTCCATTCCTCGCGGCTCAAGCCGTTGCCGAGGTCGCTGTCGATCCACGGAATGATGCTGCCCGCGAGCGGCACGCCGAATGCCTCGGTCGGGTAGTCGCTCGCGCGTGCGGCCGTGTGCGCCTTCGTCAGTACGTCGAGCACCGGCGTATTCGGGTCGGCGAGGCTATCGTCCACGCGCTTCCCAACGGCCGACATCTGGCCAAGCAGTTCCTTCACGTGCGGTGCGCCGGCGCCAGACGCCGCTTGGTAGGTCATCATGCTCATCCATTCGACGAGCCCGGCGCGGAACAGCCCTGTCAGGCCGACAAGCGACAGCGTAATCGAACAGTTGCCGCCAATATAGTTGCGCACGCCTGACGCAATGCCGGCCTCGATCTGTGCGCGATTGACGGGGTCTAGCACAATGATTGAATCGTCGTCCATCCGCTTCGCGGAGGCGGCATCGATCCAGAAGCCGCCCCAACCCGAAGCACGGAGCACCGGATAAATGGCCTTCGTGTACTCGCCACCCTGGCAGGTGATAACGATGTCCACCTCGCCGAGCTGTTCGACCGAGTTCGCATCTCGCAAACAGTGCTCGACGCCGAGCGGATCGCGATACGTGCGCCCCACTGCCGACGTGCTGAAATACGTCGGCGAGATTTTCGAGAAATCGCCCTCGTCGCACATCCGCTTCAACAGCATGGAACCCACCATGCCGCGCCAACCTACCAGTCCAACTTTTGTCATTGTCTCTACCTTGGTGAAAAATTATCGCGATTCTTTCGAACCAAGCTCAACATTGCATGATTTCGCCGGGCCGAATTGCTCTCGGAAAATGCGATATCACGAATTCCCGGCGCGAATGGCCCGTGCCTCATCCGTCACCTCGCGTAGTATCCATTCGTTACCAGCCCGCCAGATCGCGTTCGAGGATCTCTTCCGACTGCCCTTCGAGTTCGTGCGGATCGTGGCTGCTGCAGATCACGATCGCGACGAGGTCGGACAACGACCTCGGCGGCACGCCGCGCGTGCTGCCGACGCGTCCTGCCTGATCGATTGAGCGGATCGTCGAGTACCCAGCGAGCACATCGCGGAAATCGGGCAGCGGTGCGTCCCGAAAATTGAAAAGCGTCAGCGCGCGCGAATGAACGGGCGCGTAGCCTGGTTCCGGGCTGCGCTGCGCGGGGCGGCCCCGCAGCGCATCGGACAGGATCTCGGGCTGCGTCGCGAGCCCGCCGAGATGCGCGTTGGCGTTAGTCGAGCCGCGGATGCCGCCGATCCGCGGATTGAGTTCGATCAGCACCGGGCCGTTTGCCGTGACAAACAGCTCGGTGTGCGCGAATCCATTGCGGTACCCGAGCGCGTCGAAACATACCGCGAGGTAAGCGGAAATCGATGCGATCCGCTCCGGTTCGCGGACAAGCTCGTAATAGCGCCTCAGCGATCCATGCAGGCTTCGTCCATCTTCTGCTTGATGCGTCCGGCAAGAATGTCCTTATAGAGCGACAGGTATGACGGCTCGACGACGATGTGATCCTCTATCAGTCTGTGCAACTTCTCGACGTTGCACATCGGTACGCCATGGTGGTGTTTGCGAGGCGATCGCCGCCCCGACGCTGGCCAGGAATAGCAGCAAATAAAGCATGTATTCCTGCTTGATCTCGCGGCTCGCCTTGGCCTTGTCGACACCCGGCAACGTCTTGCCGAGCAGTGTGCGCCAGAGGATCCGTGCGACGCGCTTGTAGCGACTCAGGTCGAAGAAAGTGCGTGTGAAGCCAATCACGGAATTGAGGTTCGAGAAACGATAATTGAAATGCTCCAGATTGCGCGATGTCCCGAGCCAAGCGTGATGGCGCATGTGATCGTAGCGGTAATGCGCATTCGAACTCGCGATGAATATCCCGCATATCACACCGCACAGGCGATTAAGAGCCGGCGAGCGGAATGCATGGCCGTGCATGCATTCGTGCTGCAATTCAATCAGGTGTGCGAACATCAGGCCGTTCACGAGCACCGCTATCGCGATCAGCACATAATTGCGCGTCAGCGTAACGAGTGCGGTCGCGCCTGCAATAATCAGCAACGCGATCAAAAATTTTGTAATAAAATGTAGCGGCTTTCGAACAAACACTTCGGGTGGGAGAGATTGCCGCAGGTCCTTTCCCGATACGAACGCAAGGCTCAACTCGACGTCGTGTTTCAAATCTCCTTCGGGCGCTTGCGCCGGATTTGCGTCGCGATACAAAAGCACAACATCGCTCATCTAATGTCCTATTTCTTCGTGAAATACTCGATCTACTCGAATTAATACGAGCAAAGCAGAGTTTAAAGTAAGTGATTGCGTGAGATATCCAAGTCGTTCGGATCATCCGGTGTCACGCCCTGCGGCGAGTCCACAGCGCCACATGGACAAAGTGTCCCTCTGCTAGTAAACACAGCACTTCGTTGAAAGATTACCAACGCTCATATTTCTTATGGCAACTAGAGCCGCTCCATTCTTCACGAACATCAACCGATTCTAGATTTCGCCCATTCAATGTGATCTTGAGATTGCACAATTTAACCCTATATTTTTTTAAGAAAAATCCATCAGGGAGATAGGTTGTAAAGAGATATCGATGTGATAAGGCGCTGCATCGTCGATTCGATCGAGCGGCATAGCAGGATGTGGAACGCAGAAGACGAAGTCGAGTCCACCAGCATTGTCGATCGTCTAGGACTGCGTCGACGGCAGCATTGATCAACCCGTGTCTTCTGAAATTTTGCAACCACTGTTCACTCATAGTTGGCCAAGGATCGTTGCCGTCGAAAAAAAACAGGCCTGCGCTCGGAGAGCCAGCGACGCATTAGCGGCGTATCGATACCTCCAGAAGTATTCGAAATCGCAGCAAGATGTCCGACGGAATAATCGACTGTAACCACATAGTCCATTGAAACGCCGGCAGAATGAAGTCTTCCGTGTCCGCAAGCCAATGCGCGATGATTAACGATTGGTCGCACGAATTGGCAAATCCACTTTTTAAAGGCTTCCACCGTGTTAACTCTAATTGCTGCCTCGGTACAATCATCGAGCTTTCTAATTAGCGGTCCCACATCGCGCCTCCCGCGTAAAGTCATTTAGATTAGGTATATGATCTCGTGACGCAAATAGCGGCGGAAAGACACTACAGGGACGTGGTATAGCAACATACACGCCCAGACATCGGCAAAATATGTCGTCCGTTTTTCGATATAATTTATATTTCCAATTAGAAATGTATTAACAATTCTCCATTTCTTGCAAGATGCAACATACGCGATTGGATATCGCGCGATGCAAATGAATGGGAAGTGATCCGCGGTTTGCACGAGAAAGCGAGTCCCATAGATCGCGAAATGTGCGGTCTACTCTGCGCCAAGGGCCAAACCCGACCTGAACGGCTGACATCCGTGCATGTCGACTGCCGCCAATATGGAATGCAGGCCCTTCGCCGTTTCGTCGTCGCAGTGTTCGAGCACGCATTGCGCCGCCCGCAGGATCGGCATGCGAGCCCGCAGGCGCTCCGCGCCTGCGTACACATGGCGCGCAAAATCGATGGGCCTACCGGGTGACAGGTGTTCGATCAGATCCCGATCGCCGGGGCCGAAGTTCACTGATTTCGGCGACTCGCCGATATCGCCCGCCGTTTGGCCGGACGACCCGAAGGTTTCGGGCGTCATGCGGTCGGCCAAATCCAATAAGCGCAACCCGAGCGCCAGTATCTCGTCGCGGCGCGTCGCATGGTTTGCCGCTATGCGCCGCCCCAGCCGGCCGTCGGGCCGGCTCGCGCGCAATGCTACGGTGACAGCATCCGGATGCCCCGGCGCGCACCCGTTGCCGTCCTCGACGCACAGCCATGTCGAGCCGATCTGGAATCTGATAGCTGTTCTCATTGCATGGATCATCGGTGGCTTCTTCCGCCGGAAATCGGCGATCGTCCGCCCATGGGTCGAATCAAAAAGGCTAACTCGGTGATGTAGCTGGCCATTTGGCGGAATGCTCGCTTGTTGACAGCGAATCCGAAAAGTGTCTGACCAATTTCTCGCATGCCGTCGGCCAAAGTTATCGAATTGCAAAAATGCAACGCTTATCTCATTCTGGTTAATTTAAATGAGCGGTCCAAAGATACAACCCATCAGGATAGATAGGTGCGACGTCGCGTTTAGCACTGAATGATTGATGCCCCAAACGGCAGCCATCGCCTGGTGGCCGCAAGCGTGACGTGCTGAGCACCGGCCGCGAGCAAAGAGGAATCATGGAACTCGGAAAACAGTCGACCTACCAATCAAAATACAATCCGGCCAAGCTTTTCGGCATAGATCGGAAAGCAAAACGGCGTGAAATTGGCATAACAGGCGATCTGCCATTCCACGGTTTTGATGTTTGGAACCACTACGAAGTGTCTTGGCTGACGCCAAAGGGCCTGCCTCGCGTCGCCCTTGCGCAAATCGTGGTGCCGTGCGATTCGGCCAACGTTATCGAATCGAAGTCGCTGAAGCTGTATTTCAATACCTTAAACAACACCTCATTCGACGACGCAAATGAAGTCGAAAACGTAACGTCACGTGATTTGTCGATATGCGCGGCTGCACCGGTTTCCGTCAGCCTCCACACACTGGATAACCCCATCAGTGCCATGTTCGGCCTACCTCATGGAACATCGATCGACAACCAGGAAATTCCCATCGATCACTATCAAGTTGATCGACAACTGCTGCGCACATGTGACGAACGGATTAACGAGACGTTGCATTCGAATCTCCTCAAATCAAATTGCCTCGTCACCGGCCAGCCCGATTGGGGAACGGTATCGATCTCCTATGACGGGCATCGGATCGACCCGGCATCGCTGTTGAAGTACATCGTGTCGTTCCGAAATCATGAAGAATTCCATGAGCAATGCGTAGAGCGCATCTTCAAGGATATTTGGGACCAGTGCGCACCGTCTCGTCTTACCGTAGGTGCCCGTTACACTCGCCGAGGCGGCATTGACATCAATCCTATCCGGAGTTCAGAGCCCATTCCGGAGATCTTGAACACGCGCCTCGTGAGGCAGTGAGCGCATTTTGCACACGCGAGCCATGGAACAGCCATCCCATCAAATTGAAGCGGTCTTCGAGCCCACAGCCAAAGACGAAAAGATTTTCGTTCTGGTCCGCGTGCGCGACTCCGGGGCCACATTTAAAGTGTCACCACACGACCTGAACAAAAAGGCATGGCTTGAAAAATTCTCGATGGAAGATGTTGCGCACATTGGCTTTCTCAACGCGGCAACGTATACCGACGGGCTCGTCCCCCTCAAATACTTTCCGACTCGCAAGCGTCAGCTGACGCAAGCGGTTCTTGCGCTTGCGTTGCTCTTCGTCGGCTTTCTCATGCTGTCGAACGTAACGGGAGGGCGCCTGATAGCGATCAACCTGGCTTGGCATGTATTGCCTGGAAATTTCAGCGTTGATCTGCCGGCTGGACTCATCGTATTTCCGATGACCTACGCTTTTAGCACCATGATTACGGAAGTCTACGGATTTCGCGTGAGCCGAATCGTGATTTGGGGCGGGCTGGCGGTCAATTTCATGCTCGTCATCGGGATGTGGCTGCTATCCTTGCTGCCCAGCTCGCCGGTTTGGGCTGCGCGCAATATCGCTCTTGCTCAAGCCTACGCGGTACTCGCCGGCGAATTCGCGAGAACGTTCGTGGCATCGACGGTAGCGTATTTCGCCGGAGAGTTTCTGAACACCATTTCCTTGGCAAAGCTCAAGATAGCAAGCGCAGGGCGGCACCTGTGGGCTCGCGTCGTATTCAGCACAAGCATCGCCATCGTCATCGATAGCGCTCTGTTTTGTACGATCCTGTTCTGGGGACGACTGCCCGGGAAGGTGATTTTCGCCATCATTGGTGTTCAGGTGATGGTGAAGACCCTCTACGAATTGGTCCTGCTTCCGCTGGTGACGACCGTATCGAGGCGCCTCAAGAAAATGGATGGGGTCGATTACTACGACTACCACACCAATTTCAATCCTTTTTCATTCAAGGATTGAATATTCTCGACTCGGTAACTACGCCCAGAATGGTAACGCTATCGTTCAAGATTGCTGCTGCTTCATTGGCCGTTTGATTCATCGGCTTAAGGTAGATTTCGTTGCCGTCCTTGACGATTCGTCGCGGGGTCGGCACGCAATTGTCAAACGACACGACAGCGACCTGAAAATCTCGGTAAACGTCGCTGGGTTCGACGACGATGATTGAGCCTTCACGAAACCGCGGCGCCATGCAAGGCGTCGCCCGGGCAGCGAAGGTACCTCGTTTCTTCGGTGAATTTACCGTCAGCCATTCAGTCCTGAGGCCGCCGCTGTTACCGCCGCGCGCAAAAGCGAGCATTTCTCCCCAACCCAGAATCGGAATCGGGTATGCGCGTTCGCTGTGCAACAGGTAGCCGACGGTGGACCCCAGCGCTTCCGCGATGGCCGTCAGAGTACTGATCCGGGGATCTTCCGTCGAAAGCGATAGCACGCGGCTAAGCGTAGCCGGAGAAATGCCCGTCTTGCGCTCCAAGTCGGCGTCGGTCATTCCCTGCTGGTGCATGAGCGCTTTGATGCGCGCAACCATGAGGACTACTCTCTGGCTCATTTTCATCAGACTGTGTCGAGTTTCCTCTATTGCGAAAAGGCTCGTACGCCATTCATGACGTTCTCCGCATTCGTGCGGCGCGGCACTCCTCGGAGCCAAGACGATTTGAAATATGCAATTAGACGGAGGCGCGACCGGAAGCCTAAACAAGATAACCCCGATCAATGTCTTGGTCAAAGACTGCCCGGGATGCCGCCATCACCGCTTTAGCCCGGCTTCCACTTTCCCGGTCAGCCGCTCGGCCCAGCCGCGCAGCATCGCGTTAGACGGCGCAACCGGCAGCGAATACGCGAGGATTCGATAGACGTCGTTGCGCCGCACTTTAGATACCTTCGCCGGGTCCAGCCAGTATTCGTTCTGCACGAGAAGCAGCAGCGTCTCCAGACCGATGACGATCGGCCACAAGCACGCCAATCGCAAGCGAACGGAGCATGCGGAAATCGCGAACATATAATCGAGCGCCTCGCGAAAGTGATCGAGCGTCGTGCGTACCAGCTCGAACATCAAGGGCCGCGCGCGAAGCGAACCATCGGGCAGCATGAGGTCTTGCGGACGCAGGCCGTAACGGTCCAGCATCGCCGTCGGCAGATAGCAGCGCCCAATGCGCAAATCCTTCCCGCAGTCGCGCAGCACGTTCACCATTTGCAGCGCTTTGCCGAAACGCACGCCACGGTGCACCATCGTTTCGAGTTCCGCCTTGAGCGCGCCCGGCACGTGTGCGTCGGTCATCTTGGTCCAGAACTCGCCCACGCATCCGGCTACCAGATAGGTGTATCGGTCGAGTTCCGCGAATTCGCGCAGCGCCGCAACCCGCCCCGAACGTTCGTCGGGAAACGTGCGCAGATCGAATTCCATGCCTTGCGTGAGCGTCGTCACGATTTCGCGCACCGCCGTCCGGTCGGCATCGCTCAATTGCGCGAGCACCGTCAGCGCCGGACCAATCGATTCGAGCAGGACCTTCTCGTCGGACTGCGTTTGCTGGCCCGCGACTTCCTCAGCCAGACGCCGCGTCAGCGCCGGATCGTCCGCCGTGCCGTTGACCTGCGCACGCAGCGCCAGCAGCAGGGCCAGGCGTTGCTCGGGCGAAATCAGCGACGTGTCCGCGATCGTATCCGCCGCGCGCGCCAGCAGATACGCAAGGCCTACGGGATCTCGCATCCCGGCGGGCAGCACGCGCAGCGTGAGGTAGAACGAACGCGAAACGCCTTTTAGCAGAGGGCCAAGCAGGAAGGCCCGAGTACGGTTGCTCATGAATGAATGGGAGTCGTTGGCGGCCGAATCAGGCGCAGCCGAATTGTATCCGGCATTCGGCGGGAGAACCCGACAGCAGGCTTGCGATGGACCGGGGCGTCTAGTGACGCCGTCGCGCGAAGGTGGCGGCTCGTCCCGGGCAGGCTTTGGTTCGCGCAGTAGAATGAACGCCTTGCGAAAGGGCCTTCGATCCGATGAAACGATATCGCCCGCATACTCCTAATTTCCTTCGCGACCACGCACATCCCGTGTGGCGCGATCTGGCCGTGACGACGATTCCGGTCGTCCTGCTGTTCGCCGCCGTGATCGCGGCGATCGTCTGGCTGATCGATCCCGCGCCGCCCAAGATCATCACGATGAGCGCCGGGCCGCGCAACAGCATATTCATGCAGACGGCCGCGGAATACAAAAAAATCCTCGCGCGCAATGGCGTGACGCTCAACGTGCTCGAGTCCGACGGCTCCGTGCAAAACCTGCAGCGCTTGCTCGATCCCAAACAGCACGTCGACTTCGCGCTCGTGCAAGGCGGCGTGGCGGACGGCGTGAATGTGTCGTCGCTGGTGTCGCTCGGCAGCATTCGCTACTTGCCGATCGCCGTGTTCTACCGCGGCCATGGCGTGACTCACCTGGCCGACCTCGACGGCAAGCGGATCGCGATCGGCCGCGAGGGCAGCGGCACGCGCTTGCTGTCGCTCAAGCTGCTTGCGGCGAACGGCATCGTGCCCGGCGGCACCGCCACGTTGTTGCCGTACGACGGCATGCAAGCCGCAACGGAGCTGATCAAGGGGAATATCGACGCGGCGCTCTTCAGCGGAGACTCGGCCACGCGCGAGATGATGCAGGGATTGCTCACGATACCCGGCATTTCCGCGCTGGACTTCACGGAGGCGAGCGCCTACACGCGGCTCTTTCCGTATCTCAACGAAATCGATCTGCCGCCGGGCGTCCTCGATCTGAAAAGCACGGTACCGCCTAAGACGATCCACCTGATCGGCCCGACGGTCGAAATCATCGCGCGCCCGAGCCTGCATCCGGCCATCTCGGACCTCATCATCGAAGCCGCGCAGGAAGTTCACGGCACGGCCGGACTGCTGCAGAGCGCCGGGCAATTTCCGAATCCCGTCGCGCAAGACTTTCCGATCAGCGAAGACGCGTCGCGCTATTACAAGTCCGGCAAGAGCTTTCTCTACCGCTACCTGCCGTTCTGGCTCGCGACGGTCGCCGATCGCCTGCTGGTTCTGCTGCTGCCCATAGCGGTGCTGCTGATCCCCGGCTTGCGGCTCATCCCCGCCCTCTTCCGCTGGCGCGTGCGCTCGCGCATCTATCGCTACTACGGCGCGCTGATAGCGATCGAGCGCAGCGTGCTCGACGGCGCCACGGAGGAAGAACGGCGGCAGCTCATGGCGGAACTCGACGACATCGAGGACTCGCTCAATCATCTGCGCATGCCGCTCGCCTATGCGGACACGTTCTATGTGCTGCGCGAGCACGTCGGCTTTGTGCGTGCCCACCTGAACGACCCGCACTGGGCGCAAGCGAGCACGTAGCGGCGCGATGCGCGGCTCGTCGAACTATTCGGCGACGCATTGACGGGTCTCGAGCCCGCTCGCAAACGCTTCAAACCCGTCGATCGGCAACGGACGGCAGAAATAGTAGCCCTGGTAGGCATGGCATCCCGCGGCCGCGAGGAAGTCGCGCTGCGCCTCGGTCTCGACGCCCTCGGCGAGCACGCCCAAGCCCAGGCTCCGCGCGAGCGCGACGATGGTTCGGGCAATCGCCGCATCGTTCGGATCGACCAGCACGTCGCGCACGAACGAGCGGTCGATCTTCAACTGATCGAGCGGCAACAGCTTCAGATAGGAAAGCGACGAATAGCCGATGCCGAAGTCGTCGAGCGAAAACACGACGCCTTTCGCCTTGAGCGCGCCCATCTTCTCGGTGATGTCCTGCACGTTGTCGACGAGCACGCTTTCGGTCAGCTCCAGTGTGAGCCGGTCCGGCCTCGCGCCGGTTTGATCGAGGACGGCCAGCACCTTGTCGACGAAGCCGGGCTCGCGGAACTGCTGCGCGCTGACGTTGACGGCGATCGTGAGGCGCGCCATCTCCGGCCGCGCCGACCAGCGCGCGAGTTGAGCGCACGCGATCTCCAGCACGCGGTACCCGAGCGCGAGGATCAGCCCGGTCTCCTCCGCGAGCGCAATGAAATCGGAAGGCGGCACGATCCCGCGCTGCGGATGCTGCCAGCGCACGAGCGCTTCGACGCCCGTCACGCGATCGCCGTCGACTTGCGCCTGGTAGTGCAGCAGGAACTGATCCTCGTCGATCGCGTGGCGCAATGCCGCCTCCAGCGCGGCCCGCTCGACGACGACCGTCTGCATGTCCGGATCGAAGAAGCACATCGCATTGCGCCCGCGCTCCTTCGACTTGTACATCGCGAGATCGGCCTGCTTCAGCAGCTCGTCCATCGACGCCTGGTGCCCCCGGAACACGGTCGCCCCGATGCTGGCCGTGGTGCGGTAGTCGATGTCGTCGAGCTGATACGGATTGCCGAGGGCCGCGATGATTTGCTCGCCGAGCGCTTCCGTCTGACGCGCAGCCTCCTGCCGGTTCTCGCTCAAGCTCCCGAGCACGACGACGAATTCGTCGCCGCCCACGCGCGCCACCGTATCGCTTTCGAGCACGCTCGCCGCGAGGCGCTGCGCCACTTGCTGCAGCAGCAAGTCGCCTTTGTCGTGGCCGAGCGTGTCGTTCAGCGTCTTGAAGTGATCGAGGTCGATGAAGAGCAGCGCACCGCACGCTTCGCTGCGCGCGCTCGACGTGATCGCCTGCTTCAGCCGGTCCATCAGCAGCGTGCGGTTGGGCAGGCGCGTCAGCGCATCGAAGAAGGCCAGCTCCTTGATGCGCTCTTCCGCGATCTTGCGTTCGGTAATGTCGTGATGCGTGCCGACGAAATGACTGACGACGCCATCCTCTCCCGTCACCGCCGCAATCGTGAGCCACTTCGGATAGATGTCGCCGTTCTTGCGACGGTCCCAGATCTCGCCCTGCCAACCGCCCTCGCGGCGAATCGTGTCCCACATCTCGCGGAAGAAAGCCGCTTTGTGGCGGCCCGAATTCAGGATGTGCGGCGTCTTGCCGACGATTTCATCGGCCGTGTAGCCCGTGCATTCGGTGAAGGCCGAATTCACGCGCAAGATCTTGCCGCCGGCGTCGGTGATCATCATCGCCTCCAGCGAGTTGAAGGCGACCGCGGCGATGCGCAGCTCGGCCTCGTGCTCGCGCAATTCGCGCGTCATCGCGGAAGCGAGCCGCATCGCGCGGCCGCGGCCGGTCACGAGCAGCCACGCGAGCAGTGCGAGCAAGAGGCTCAAGCCCGTGCCGGCGAGCGCGATCACCATTTCGGCGTGGCGGCCGAAGCGGGCCTTGAAGTCGTCGCCTGCGTTCAGCGTCAGCGTCCAGTCGTGTCCGGCGACAACGAGGTACTCGCTGGCCGAGAGCGCGGGCGGCTGATGCGCCGCCGCGCGCGACGAGCGGTGCATCAGCGAAGCCAACGACGGTTCGACGCCGTCGTACACCGCCAGCGTGAGACCCGGCGGCTCCTCGCCGTACAGGCTCGCGATGATGTCGCGCATGTGGAACGATGCGTAGACCCAGCCGATCAGGTGCGCCCGGCGTTGAGCGACGGTGTCCTGCGGCTCGCCTTGCGCATAGATCGGCAGGTACATGATGAAGCCGGGATGCGCGTCGGTCTCCGAATCGACCGCGAGGCGCAGCTTGCCGGTGATCGCCGCCATGCCGGAATCGCGCGCCCTTTCCATCGCGTTGCGCCGCACCGGGTCCGCCCAGGTATCGAAGCCGATCCGCGTTCGATTGCGGCCGACATACGGCTCGCGCTGAATGATGGGCGCGTAGTCGCCACGCGCGCCGCCGGGCTGAATCATGTAGTTCGTCACGCCTTGGCGGCGCATCTCGGCGACATGCGCCGCTTTCTGCGCAGCCGGCACCCACGCCACGATGCCGATCGCCTGGATGCCGGAGAAGGTCGGGTCGAGACCGAGCGTGCCGACATAGTCGCGAAAATGGCCGCGGTCCATCGTGCCGGTCGCGGAAAACAGACTCTGCACGCCGCGCAGCATCAGCTGATATGTCGCCATGCGCTGGTCGACCCGGCTCACTGCGTCGCCCAGTGCGAAATCGAACTGGGACAGCGATTCGTGCCGCGCCGCTTGCCGTTCGTGATCCCACACGATCCAGGTCAGGCCGAGCGCGCCGGACAAGACCAGCAGTGGAATCAGGAATTGACGTGCCCAGCTCACGGCGGCAATTGAACGTCGACCATGGAATCGGCCAGGTCGGGTTTGAAATATTTGCGGAAGATACGGCGCACGGTGCCGTCGGCGCGCATCTGATTCACGAGATCGCGCCACTTCTGCTGCTCTTCTAGCGACAAGGCTTTCTTCGACATGATGAGCCCGTGCGGAATGGCGGGATCGTTGAAGTCGACGACCGTCGTGACATCGCGAATGCGCTTCTCATCGATCGCCGGGTAATCGAACGGCTCGATGATCATCCCCTGGATGCGGCGCAGGATCAGTGCTTCGTACAGGGGTTCCAGGCCGCCACCCTGGCTCACGCGGTTTTCGGCCGCGAGCTTGTCGACCAGTCGATTGGCCGAGTCGCTATAGCGAAAGCTGCGAATGACGCCGAGTTCGAACTGGTCGTGGTGCTCGAAATCGGACATCGTGCGGATGCCGGAATCCTTGCGCACGAGCAGATAGTATTTGTCGCTGAAGTACCACGCGAAAGACGCGTACTGATTGCGTTCGTCGTTGGCGATGCCCGACAAGCTGAAATCGAGCGCACCCGATTCGATCAGCTTCCAGATCCGCGCACGCGACATCAGGCTGACGTTGATCTTGCAGCCGCTGCGGCGGATCAGTTCGTCGGCGAAGTCTTTGTCGATGCCGGTGTCGCTGTCGACCGAATACAGCAGGCCGTGATCGTGCAGCGCCAACGTGTAGGGGCGCGAGCAATCGGGGCCGCCCGCGAATGCGCTGCAAGCGCCGAGCGCCAGCAGCAAGCCGGCAATACCGTGTCGAATCACAGTGCCCCCTCGTGGAAAATCGAAAAGCTCCGTTCGCATTATCGGCAACGCCGTGCGGTTCTTGAGGGCGGGTTTGCACTACTTCGAGAACATTCCTTTGCCGTCGCGCGGCGAGGCTTGTTCATTCGGCGGCCGGTTGAGCCGGCGCGGAGCAGCGCCCTTCGACGACAAACCTTCCTCAGGCACGGATTGCCGCGCTCGACGAACCTCACGCAGACGCCGCTCGAGCCGCGACCATCCAGCAGGCCGCCGTAAAGCGAACTTCACCCCCGTGAACGTAGGGCTCAAAGGCCGCGCGGACCGTTTCGACCACCTGCTCGCGAGTCCGGTCATCCGCCTCTTGAAGCATCAGACCGACCGGACCGAGCCTGCTCAAGTATTGGAACAACGCAGCCTCCGGCATGGTGCAGGCGACATCGATCGGCCGGATGTCGACGCTACACTATACGAGTTCGAGTCGACTTGAGGTCAAGAGAACAAACAGCACGTGCAGAGCGCTTCGGCAAACAGCGGCTGACATTCGGCCTTCATTTTTCCAACAGTCAGAATATCGCTTACTCAATTTAAATTAATAAATATAACTAACTACACGGTGCAATTTGATGCCGGTAACTTGTACCATCGCTCGCCGATTTAATCGCGCTCTCCGTGTCGTGCCGATTGGGTTTTTGATTCGTATTTGGCGTAAACGCTTAATTGTCCCGATGCCGCATTTCATGCCGCTGTGCAGCAACAGAGAAAGCGCTCCGCGAACAGACTAGTCTATGGCGGCCGACTGGAAGATCGACGAATTTCCGCAGACAAAATAACGGCGACCAATCTTCCCAGGCAGATAGGTCAATTCAATTGGTATCGGGCACGGCAACACGATCTAATCGGCCTTTCGTAGGCACCGCTCCCATCTCGTTCAACCACAGGAGAGCATCATGACCCTGCCCCACATCGAAGGCGTCGCCAGGGCAATTGCCTCGGACACCCACGCCCCCTTCGAGGCCGTTGAAAAAATGTGCGAAGAGACGTGGACCCAATTCAGCGAAGGCGCGCGGATCATGGATTACCTGCCCGTCTTGGTCGCCAGGCGCGTTCGCGAGAGCTTGCGTAACAACACCAGTCAGACGTGACCCGGTCGAACATGACTTCCCGTGCTATTCGATACCTGGGGCGCAAGGAAAATTGCAATGGGAATGAATTACGGCGCGCAAGCGCCAAGAAAGACGCGCTTTTAAACAGGCTCGACCCTTAGGTGCCAGTCAGCTGATGAACGTCACCCTGCCGGTGTGCAACTCGTACATCGAGCCGACGATCTTGATCTGGCCTTTCCTCTCCAGGTCCGCGAGGACTTCGCTATTGCTGCGTATCTGGACGATGGCATGCCGTACGTTCGACCGCGCGACCGCATCGACAAAGTCGGCATTCTTGCTCGTGCGCTCGCCCTCGTAGTCCGTTGCCTGGATCGCCGGCTTGATCGCTTCGAGCAGCCCCGTGAGATTTCCAAGCTGCACGTTGTCGATGGCGCCTTTGATTGCCCCGCAAGCGGTATGCCCCAACACCAGGATCACCTTCGCGCCCGCCACCGCGCAAGCGAACTCCATACTGCCGAGCATGTCCTGATTGGCGACGTTTCCGGCTACCCGTGCATTGAAAGTGTCGCCGATGCCCATGTCGAAAATGACTTCAGCCGGCGCACGGGAGTCGATGCAGCCGAGCACGATGGCCGCCGGGTATTGGCCCGCCGCACTGGATCGCTTCTGCGCAAGGTAGTTTTGCTCCTTCATGTTCCCGGAGCGAAACCGCTCATTGCCTTTTTTCATCATTTCGACGACCTGGTCGGGCGTCAAGGCGTCCCTTTGCGCCTTGGTCAAGGCGGCCGCAACGGCCTCGGCCGGCCCAAATCCGATCCCGCTCAACAACGCCACGGTGCAAGCGCCCGTACCGCCTTTCAGCCACGCTCGCCGTCCGCTGTCCTTCGGGTGATCGGTCATGCAGCAATCTTTAGCCGAATCCATGAGAACCTCCCTCTCAAAGGATCGATACCGCGCGGCCCGCCAGCCCGCCACGGCGGCGGCTATGGGCTGCCGAGCAGCCCGAATACCGCCACCCCGGTCGTCGTGCCGACGTAAACCTTGCCGTTCGCGATCATCGGCGTGATGAACTTGTTGCCTGCGAACTGATCGCGCGCGCTGGCCGCCTGGTTGCTGTTGTACAGCTCGTGCGAGAGGTTCGTCGCATCGTACGCGAAGAGCGCCGCGATCGTGCCGTTTTGCACCGCCCACACGATTCCGTTCGACGTGCCGTTCGCCGAGATGCTCGGCGTCGCACCCGGCGAGCCGAAGCTCTCGGCCGACTGGCTGGTCGGTGCCGTCGCCACCTGCGCGTTGGTCACTGGAAACGCCTTGATCTTGTCGCCGATCGAGCCGAAGTAGATCGTGTTGTTGAAATACGCGGGCATGGCGAACTCCGGCCCGACGAGCTGTCCGTTGATCTGCTGATAGATGTTGTTCGTGCTCGGATTGAACTTGCCCATCGAGTCGCGGTTGACGACATAGATAATCGAGTCCTTCCCCGCGCCGATCGCGAGATGGTGGACAGCCCCGCTCGAATCGGTGAGATCCGGCAGCACCAGCGCGCCGCCCGAGCCCAAATCTTCATCCGCTTGCGATTCGGCCGCCGTGTTCGACATGTTGAAGTAGTCGGAGACGGTCAGCCCGTTCGTCGTGCCGAGCTTCAGGAACGCGTTGCCGTAGTCGCCCAGCGATGGGAAGCCGCTCGCGGTGAGCGTCGTGTCGAAGGTGCCGTTCGCGTCGAGGAAGTAGATCGATTGGCCGTCCGACGCCATCCCCGCACCGCTCATCCAGATCGCGCCGCCGTTGCCGTTCGGCGTGAGGTTCAGCACGCTCGTCTGCTGCAGCGTGGTGGCGCTGTAAGCGATCACCCAGCCGTTATACGGCTCGTTGTCGCAGTGCGACGTCCAGCCCGTGTAGATGATGCCGTTCAGCTCCAGGAGCGACTGGCGCTCCGCGTATTGCTGCGGGTTGAACGTGAGGACGCCGCCCGAGCTGTTCGGCCCGCCGCCGGGATACGTCGCGCTGATCGAAATCGGACCGCCGAACAGCTCGGCGCCGGTCGTGATGTCGAGCGCGTGGATGCGCTGGTGATAGGCGCCCGACGAGTCCTTCGACATCGCGACGACATAGATCGCACCGTTCGGCCCTTTCGAGCGGTCGATGACGGGCGTCGAGGTAATGCCGATCATCGGCGTGATCTGCAAGCACCCGAGGTTGTCGCCCGCCGTCTCGTTCGTGCCGAGCGTCGAGACTTGCCAGAGCGCGGTGCCGGAGTCGGCATCGAACGCATAGACGCTCGCGTTTTCGGTCGCGACGTAGAGCACGTTGTGCTTGCTGCCCCCGATCGTCACCTGCGACAGATACAACGGCTCGGCGTCGACCTTGCCGTCGGTGGTATCGAAGCCGATCTTGCCGAACGTCGTCGAATTGACATTGGCGGACGAGAGGATCGTTTCGGCGAGCTGCTGCCCGGTGCGCCCGATGTCGTTGTGATAGGTCGCAACGTCGACGGTCGACGTGGGCGGCGAGCCGGACGAGCTCGATGGACCGGACGAGCCAGAGGAGCCTGAGGAACCCGAACTCGAACCCGAGCTTCCACCCGTCGAAGCTGACGACGAAGACGGAATCCAGCAGGCCTTCGTCACGCCGAAGTCCGGGTCCGTTCCGAACGAAGCGTTGTTGCACGTCACGCCGTTGGCAAAGGACTTGGTGACGTTGTTGGCCGTCGTGCTGCCGCCGTAGAGGACCGTCATGGTCCCGGTGAATGAGCAAACGGCATTCTCCGTGGCGCACTGCGTCCAGCTTCCCGACGCGGACGACGAGCCGGAGGAACCGGAAGAGCCCGTTGAACCCGACGAGCCCGTCGAACCCGTCGAACCCGTCGAGCCCGTCGAGCCCGTCGAACCCGAGGAACCCGTCGAACCGGACGAGCCCGTTGAACCGGAGCTTCCCCCCGTCGATGCTGACGACGACGACGGAATCCAGCAGGCCTTCGTCGCGCCGAAGTCCGGGTCCGTTCCGAACGAAGCGTTGTTGCACGCCACGCCGTTGGTAAAGGTCTTCGTGATGTTGTTGGCCGTCGTGCTGCCGCCGTAAAGAACCGTCATGGCCCCGGAGAACGCGCAAAAGCCATTTTCCGTGGCGCACTGCGTCCAACCGCCTGACGTGGACGATCCGGAGGAACCGGACGAGCCGGAGGAGCCGGAGGACCCCGATGAGCCCGTCGAACCGGACGAGCCCGATGAACCGGAGGACGACCCAGACGAAGTGGCGCCATACCAGCAGCTCTTCGAGTATCCGAATGCAGGGTCGGTCTGCGACACCTTGCCGTTGACGCAACTCACGCCGTTCGTGAACGGCCCGTTGATGTCGTACATCAACGACGGGGAGGTCGTGCCGAATACGACGTTCGCCGTGCCGGTGAACGAGCAAAACTGCCCTTCCGTCGCGCAAAGCGTATAGGCGACGCCGCTGATGGTCAGCGTGCTTTGCGCGTGCCCGCCGATCGGAACGACGCTCAACAAGGCGCACGCGAGAAAGGCGAGGCGCATGAGCATCGCTTTAGGCACGCTGTCGGGCTGCGCAATTGTCGGCTGCAAACGGGAGGAGGAAACGGAATTCTTGCGCATCGCCGGGCCTCTTTTTCTTACCCCTTGCGGGGGAATCGAGCAAATGACGCGTTGCCAATCGACACCTCGGGTAATGGGTCATCCGGAATTACCCGTATCACAGCCGGCCTGCTGGAAATCAAACGGACAAACTCATCCATCCGGTCGCAATCCAGCTCGACCGGAGAATCCAAGTCGCGCAGAAAATCTCACTTAAACGAATGATGAACAGCGATGCGCACGAGCACGTGTGAGTGCTTCGCATGCCGCCAAAGAGCAGAACAATGGGCTTAACGTCTAGGCAACATTCGCTATTATCGGCAAGCTTGTCGGGGTATCCAAGGTGAAGTGTCAAATGAGCCTATTGATTGGCGGCTTTTCACCACATCCAAGCAGTTATCCGAAATGACTCGCACAAGGCTTTTATTTTCTTGGTCGATGTTAACGAAGGTCTTAGGTGGATCGTCGGACTAAGGTCTTATTGCTTCTGCCGGACCGCGTGACAAAATCAAACCAAGACTTCGGCTTGACGTGAGATCCTCATCGACCTCCAATCCGGAGCGAATGCGCAAACAACGGAACGGGTATGGTGATCGGCAACGCGATTCGCAAGACGTCCGACAGCATTACCGACTTCCTCAGACTGGAGTCGGCAGGTGGTTTGCTGCTTGCGGCAACAGCCGCGCTCGCATTGATCTGCAGTAACACGCCGCTGCGCGTCGCTTATGACGAACTGCTGAAGATTCCCGTGGAGGTTCGCTTCGGATCGTTCGCCCTCGCGAAGCCGCTTTTGCTGTGGATCAACGACGGCTTGATGGCGATCTTCTTTCTCCTCGTCGGCCTGGAGGTCAAGCGCGAGGTCATCGAAGGCGAACTGTCCACGCCCGCTCAAGTCGTGCTGCCTGTCGTTGCGGGATTGGGCGGGATGCTGGTACCCGCGCTCGTGTTTTACGCCGTCAACCGCGAAAGCGGCGCGGCGTTGAATGGCTGGGCCATTCCCACGGCAACCGACATCGCCTTCGCACTCGGCATTCTGTCGCTGCTCGGCGATCGAGTGCCGGTGTCGCTCAAAATATTCCTGACTGCCGTGGCGATTGCCGACGATTTAGGCGCAATCGTCATCATCGCGCTGTTCTATACCGAGGATCTCTCGCTCTCGATGCTGCTTTTCGCAGCCGTTGCGATCGCGCTGCTGATTGCCTTGAACCGCTTCAAAGTCACGCGAATCGCGCCTTACATGATTATCGGCGTGATCCTGTGGGTGTTCGTTTTGAAGTCCGGCGTCCACGCGACACTCGCCGGAGTTGCGGCCGCTTTCGCGGTTCCGCTCAAAACAACGGACGTCGAAGGACACGCTCCCTTGCACCGGCTCGAACACAACCTCCACTCATGGGTGGCGTTCGGGGTCTTGCCGGTCTTCGCGTTCGCCAATGCCGGGGTTTCGTTCACCGGCATCACGCTCGCCGCTCTTGCAGAGCCGCTGCCGCTCGGCATCGCCGCCGGTCTTTTCGCCGGGAAATTCGTCGGCGTCTTCGGAGCGAGCGCCGCGCTGATCGGACTCGGGCTCGGCAAACTTCCTGCCGGCGCGAGCTGGCCGCAGTTGGCCGGCGCTGCCGCGCTGTGCGGCGTGGGCTTCACCATGAGCTTGTTCATCGGCTCCCTTGCGTTCGAAGGACCGGAATATTTCACGCCGATCCGCCTGGGGGTGATTGCAGGCTCGTTGCTCGCGGGCATCACCGGCTATCTGCTGCTCAGGTTCGCGTCCGGGCATTCCAGCACCACCTCGCCGCGCGGCTGACCCGTCGAACCATCATCCGGAGAAGAACATGGTGAGCCTCGACGCGCTGGAAACGCTGACAGCAGCGTGCCTCGTGCTGCTGCTCGGGCGGCAAATACTGGCTCGAACGCGAATCCTGCGCACCTACAGCATCCCGGAACCCGTCGCAGGCGGACTGCTCGTCGCGTTGCTGGTCTTTGCGGCGCGCAGCTTCTCCCACATCGAGGTGCGCTTCGACAACGCCCTTCAATCGCCGCTGATGTTCACTTTCTTTGCCACCATCGGTCTGAACGCCGATCTGGCGGCGCTGAAATCCGGCGGGCGGGCATTGGTCGTCTTTCTCGGCGTTGTAGCCGGCTTGCTCGTCATGCAGGATGTGCTCGGTATCGCGCTTGCCTGGGCGTTGGGGCAAGAACGCATTCTCGGCTTGCTCGGGGCGTCGGTGACGCTCTCGGGCGGTCATGGCACGGGGGCTGCGTGGGCCAAGGTGTTCGCCGAACGCCACGGGCTCGCGGCGGCGACAGAGATCGCCATTGCTTGCGCCACCTTCGGCTTGATACTCGGCGGATTGATCGGCGGCCCGGTCGCGCGTTTCCTGATCACGCGCCATCGTCTCGCCGCCAAGCAGGAGTCCGATGGCCCCGCAAGCGCCGCCGGTTTCGAGCAGCCCAAGGCTGTGCGCCCGATTACGCCGGACGCCGTCATCGAAACCGTCGCCTTGATTGCGGTCAGTCTCGCCGTCGGCTCGGCGCTCGCTTCCTGGTCAAACGGCACGGCGTTCGAATTGCCCGCTTTCGTGTGGGTGCTGTTCGTCGGCGTCGTGCTGCGCAACGTGCTCGCCATACGCGGCTGGTACGTGGTTTCCGAACTCGCCGTTTCGATGCTGGGCAACGTCAGCCTCAGTCTTTTTCTCGCGATGGCGCTGATGAGCCTGCGCTTATGGGACTTGGCCTCGCTTGCGCTGCCGTTGCTCGTGATCCTCGCCGTACAGTCGATTGCGATGGCCGCTTATGCGATGTTCGTGACCTTTCGGGTCATGGGCCGCAACTATGACGCTGCGGTCCTGGCCGCGGGGCATTGCGGGTTCGGCCTCGGGGCCACGCCGACTGCGATCGCCAACATGCAAGCCATCACTGAGCGGTTTGGCCCATCCCATCTGGCGTTTCTGGTCGTGCCGATGGTGGGCGCATTCTTCATCGATATCGCTAACGCGATCGTCATCAAACTGTTCCTGCTGCTGCCGATTTATGGGTAACTTTTCCGGATGGAGGACGAGCCATGATCAAGAGCCTTCGTCGTTGCATTGCGATTCCGCTTTTGATGCGGGGCGCTATTCCTTAGCCTTGCCGGCCACTTGGAAGATCCGGTCCCGTACGACGCCAATCGCTTGTTTAAGGGCGTAAACATCTTGGAAATAGCGCTGTGGAATCCGTATCTGACTGGCATGCGCGTCGATGCTCTCGATTTCATCGCGCCACTGCGCAATCTGGTCACGGGTCGGTTGCCGGGTTCTCCATATTTCATCTTCCAAAGATTTGATTTCACGATACCAAACCACCAGCCGTTTTTTTATCCGCGCCTCCACCATGCGCGGCAATGCCTGCAGCAAGCCCACTAGTAGCGCCATGAAGGGCAGCACGATCAGCAGGCGCCTTTCGATAAGGCTGGCCAGCCAGAATGGAAGGTAGCGCTGCAGGAAGGGACGGCCGGATTTGAAGTAGCGCGTGCTCTCGTCGGAAATGGGGAATTCTTCGGTGTTCAGGTTGGGAAACGTGCCGATCGGTGTGAAGTAGTCCTCGCCGCCGTGGACGGTTTTGGCCGCGTCGAGCAGAAGGTAGACCAGGGCGGGATGCAGCGTTTCTTTAGCGACAAGCAGGGCGGTCGCGGCCAGCAGCGTGACATCGGCCTGCGGAAGGTCATCGGCGATGCTGGTCGACCCACGCGGGAAAATGATCTTGGAGAGAGCCGGAAATTTTTGGACCAGCGCATCGGCCTGAGCGAAACTCATCAGTCTCAGATCGCTGTTCAGCAGCGTCTTTTGCATCGGAGCATCGGGCCTGCCGATAAAGAAAGCCGCATCCAGTCGGCCGTCTTCCAGACCTCGATACGCGTTGGCTGCGTCCATTTCCAGCAGCGTAGTGTTGTCGCCGGTGATGCCGCTGTAGGCAAGCAATACCAGGGAGACGTTGAGCAGGCCACTACCGGAGACGCCTACGGAAACCCTTTTGCCACGCAGTTGTGCCAGCCTAGTGAGGGTGGCGTCGCCGCGGTAGAACACCCAGATCGGTTCATATGAGACTGCAGCAATGGTCTGCAGGCGGTCTGTTTCGTTCGGAGTGGTAGTGCCGGATTGGATAAAGCCCACTTCGTATGCGCTGTCCGGATCCCTCAGCCGCTGATAATTTTCGATCGATCCGGCGGAACTTCGGATATCGAGCGTGATGCCTTCGCGCTTCAGGATGGGGGCATAGCGATCCGCAAAGCCGCGATAGATCCCCTTGTCCGCCCCGGTTGTGATGACGATCGTGCGCTGGAAAGCGGGCTCGAGCGCCGCCGCGAGCGCCCAGCCGAGCGCGGCCAACAACAGTATTGCGCCAACGATGAGAAGCGGCCGGCGCCCCCGTGTCTTGGGGGTTTTTCGGCTACGGTAAGGCGCGGGGTCGAGCCTGGGCATCTTTAGGCCTCTCGCGCGCGGGGTCGGCCCGCGGCAAGCGTTTGTGCGGGGAAGACGGCCACCGCGCGACGCGCGACCTGCACCTCATTGAGCCAGGCTCGTGCGAATGGCCGACGCGATATCGCGGCTCACTGCCGCCAGCGCACGATCGTGAGCCGCGACGAGGGCGTCATAGCTTTGACCCCGCACGGGTTCGTGTTCGAGCGAGCGTCCCATGACAGGCGCGAACTTTTTCGGCGGCCACACCGTCCACTGCGCTTCGACTGTGACCGCGTCGCCCGGCATCGAATCGAAGCGCATGACATCGACGCGCACGTGCCATGCCGGCGGCACATCGGCGCCCGTATCGAACACGCTCACGCGTTCCGAGCCAAGCAATGCGCCCAGGTCTGCGGCGATCACGCGTGCGATATCGCCTTTCAACGGTTCGCCCCAGCGATCGAATTCGTCGAGCGAGACCTGGTTGCCGGCAACCCGCGTAACGATCTGCGGACGGTCGACCAGATCCGGAATCGTGACCGGACTGACGACGACATGAAGCGGCATGGCGTCCCCGGCGCTCGTCAACGTCGCATCCGGCTTGAGCGTGTAGAAACGCGCGATCGGCGAGCTGCCGCAGCCGCCGAGCACGACCGCTGCCAGCATGACAGTGAGGAAAGAGAGGGAACGATTCACGGCTGGGTCTCCGGTTTGCCGCGAATCAGCGACTCTGGATGCCGCTCGAGATAATCGGCAAGCGTGCGGAAGGCCGCGGCGGTACGCGCCAGTTCTTGCATCGCGTCGCTGGTGCTCTGCTGCAGCGCCGAGCCAGGCTGCAACGCGTTGTTGGCCGAGTCGAGTGCGGCATGGGCGGCGGCGATCGTGCCGGTGGCTTGAGGAAGCACGTCGGAGTCGAGCCGCAAGAGCATCGCGTTCGCGCTCGCGAGTGTTTCCTGCGTGTTCTTGCCGATCGCCTCGAACGGAATCGAGTTCATCCTCGCCATCAGGCGCGTCATGGAGTCCTGCAACGATTGCAACGCGCCTGGCGTGGTAGGCAGCTGCGGCGGGTTCGAAGTCCAGTCGATTTTCGCTTTCGGCACACCGGGGAAGAAGTCGAGCGCGACGTAGAGTTGCCCGGTCAGCAGGTTGCCCGTCCTCAGCTGCGCGCGCAGTCCGCGCTCGACCAGGAAGTCACCCAGCTGGCGCGGGCGGTCGGTCAGAGGTCCGCCCTTTTCGCCCGTCTGGTAACGCGAAGTGAAGCGTTCCGGGAAGAGGTTGAATTCGACCGGAATGCTGAACTGGCGGGTAACGGGATCGAAGCGCGTATAGATAGCGGTGACTTCGCCGACCACGATGCCGCGAAATTCGACCGGTGCTCCAACGGTGAGGCCCCTTACCGATTCCGTGAAGTCCACCATATACGGCTGGACGATGCGGTCGTGCCGCTTCAGCGCGTCGGCCTGGCTCGCGAACAGCGTGAATTCGGTCTTCGCGGCAGCCGCGGGCTGTGCTAGCGCGTCGTTCGGCGTCTCGAAGGCAAGGCCGCCGATCATGATGGACACGAGCGACTGCGTGCTCACGCGCACGCCGTTGGTGTCGAGCACCACGTCGATGCCGCTCGCGTGCCAAAAGCGCGTTCCCGGCTTCACGAACTTGTCGTAGGGCGCGTTGATGAACGCGCGCAGCGTCACGCCCTTGCCGTCCGGATCGAGCTGGAAGTCGGCGATCTGCCCGACCTGCAGACGGCGGAAAAATATGGGCGAGCCGACATCGAGCGACCCCATGTCCGCGCTTTTCAAAACGAACTCCCGGCCGGGCACGCCGGCCGAGAGCACCGGCGGGACTTCCAGCCCGACGAAATCGCGGCGCTCTTTGTCCGAGTTGCCGACATCCATGCCGATGAAGGAGCCGGACAAGAGCGTGCTCAATCCCGAGACCGTCCCTCCCGAAATGCGCGGGCGCACGACCCAGAAGCGCGTGTCGTCGAGCAGCAGCTTCGTTGCGTCCTTGGTGATGTCGGCCGTCGCCACTACGCTCTTGCTGTCGGGCGAAAGCGTCACCGTCTTCACGACGCCGACATCGACGTTCTTGAACTTGATCTTCGTCTTGCCCGCCTCGAGCCCTTCGCCGGTCTCGAAGCTGATGGTGATCGTCGGCCCCCTCTCGATGACGGCCTTGACCGCGAGCCACCCGCCGATCAGCAGCGCGACGATCGGCACGAGCCACACGAGCTGCATGCGCCAGCGCGAGCGCGTGGTGACGACCGCCTCGGGCAATTCCGGGGCATCAGGCTTGTGCTCGGGTCCTGGCATGATCTTGCTCCACTGCGTCCCAGATCAGGCGCGGGTCGAACGCCATCGCCGCGAACATGGTCAGTATGACCACCGCCCCGAATGCGATCGCCGCGCCGCCGGCCTGAATCGTCGCCAGTGCCTGGAACTGCACCAGGGCGACGAGCATCGTGATCACGTAGATGTCGAGCATCGACCAGCGCCCGACGAACTCGACCACGCGGTAGATGCGCGTGCGCTGCTCCGGCAGCCAGCGCGAGCCAAGCTGCGTCGAGATCGTCAGATACGCAATGGCGAGGATCTTGAGCATCGGCACGGCGATGCTCGCGATGAAGACGACGACGGCAAGCGGCCACGAACCCGAAGTCCAGAGGTAGACGACCCCGCTCAGGATCGTGTCGTCCTGGGCGCCGAACAGCGAACTCGTGTACATCACCGGCAGCACGTTCGCAGGGATGTACAGCACCATGGCGGCGATCAGCAGCGCCCAGGTGCGCGAGAAGCTCGCCGGCTTGCGCATGTGCATGGCAGCGCCGCAACGCGGGCATGAGAACGCGTGTGCGTGGGCGGGCGCTCGCGCGAGCAGCCCGCAGTCGTGACATAACGCGAGACCGCATTGCGACGCCGTGACGGCGCCGCGGGGCAACGGCGCGCTCACGCCCTCTTCACCGCCGCCGCCCGCCTGCACGGCGGCGATGCGCAACCACAGCACCCGCGTATCGAATGCCGCGCCGGCGGCTGCCAATATCAGCATCAGCGCACCGAACGACCACAGCGCGGTCCCCACGACGACACTCGCAATGTGCGCGAGCTTGACCAGCGCCACGAGCAAACCGAGGATCAGCACTTCGGTCATGCCCCACGGCGCGGCCAGATGACTCAAGCGAAACACGAAAGCCGGGCCCCGGGGCACGCGGTTGAACCGCAGCGGCAGCAGCATCCAGAGCATGCTCAGCGTCTGCACCACGGGCATCAGGAAGGTGGTCGCGAAGACGAGTCCGGCGATGGGCCACATGCCATCCCGATAGAGCACGCTCACGGCACCTAGCAGCGTCGTTTCGACAACCGTCCCGCTCACCGACAAGCCCACGATCGGATACAGGTTGGAGACGGCGAACAGCACGGCCGCCGCCAGCGAAAGGGCGAGCGAGCGCTCGAGACCGGCGGTGCGGTGCCGGTACAACTCGGCATGGCAGCGCCGGCAGCGCAGCACGCCGCCGGGCGGCACCGCGACCTCGCGCTGCAGGAGATCGCATTCGTGGCAGGCAATGAGATCGGCGCGGCTCATTGCGGCATCTCCGCTACGGGCTCGGCCGCAGCGGGCGGCTGGCCTCCCGCTGGCGGCGGCGCGATCATGCGCTCCGCCTGAACGACCCATCCCCCGCCCATGGCCATGTAGAGGTTGACGACGCTCGTGAGAGTCGTGCTCTGCGTCTGCGTGTATTGCAACTCAGCGTTGAAGAGGCTCCGCTCGGCGTCGAGCACATCGATATAGCTCGTATAGCCGCCTTCGTATCGCATCCGCGCGAGCCGCAAATAGGTGCGCAGCGCATCGACTTGCTTGCCTTGGATGTCCAGTTGCTCGCGCGACTTCTGCAGCGTGATCAGCGCATCCTCGACCTGCTGGAATGCAACCTGAATGGCCTTTTCATACGCGAAGAGCGCCTCCTGCTGCCGCGCCTCCGCCTGATGAACCTGCCCCGTGATGTTGCCGCCGGTAAAGATCGGCACCGTGACCGATCCGGCGAACGACCAGACCTTTGCGGGCCCGGTGAGGAGATTCGAAAACTGCGAGCTGACCGAACCGAATAGCCCGGTAAGCGTTATCGACGGGAAATACAGCGCGCGTGCCGCGCCGATCAGCGCGTTCTGCGCGATCAGGTTCTGTTCGGCCTGCTGCAAGTCGGGCCGGCGTTCGAGCAGGTCAGACGGCAGGCCTGCGGGCACGGCCGGCGTCCCCAGCGCCGCCAGCACGCGGCCGCGCAGAATCGGTTCCGGGTTGTGGCCCAGCAGCACGGATAGCGCGTCCTCCGCTTGCGCGATCTGCGTTTCGAGCTGCGGGATCGTCGCCGCCGTCGCCTCGTACTCGGACTGGCTCTGCGCGAGCTCCATTTGCGACATCTGCCCGCCCTTGAAGCGCAGCTCGAACACCTGGACCGACTCGGCACGGCTCTCGGTCGTGCTTTGTGCGATCTCGAGCTGCCGGTCGAGGCTGCGCAGCGCGATATACGACGAGGCAACGGAAGCCACGAGCGTCAGGATCGTCGCGCGGCGGCTCTGCTCGCTTGCGAGCAGGTTCGCGCGCGCGGCCTCGGTCTCGCGTCTCACCCGGCCGAACAAGTCGATGTCCCACGCCGCCGAGAGGCTCGGTTGGAACTGGTTGAAGACCGGACTGACGCCGGCGGGCAGCGGCACGGCGGCGCTCTTCGAGGCGCGCTGGCGCGACGCGTCGAACCCCGCGCTGATCTGGGGGAACAACGCCGAACGCGTGCTCACGAACTGGCCGAGGAATTCATCGATGCGCGCCGTCGCAGCCTTGACGTCCAGGTTGTTCGCGAGCGCTGTCTCGATCAGCTCGTTCAGCACGGGGTCCTGGAACTGCTCCCACCACAGGGTGTTGGCGACGTCCGCGGCATCCTTGTACTCGAAGCGGTACGACGGCGGCACGTCCACCTTCGGCCGCACGTAGTCGGGGCCGAGCAGGCAGCCGCTCAACCCGGCGAGCAGCAGGATAGGCGCGATGACACGCGCGAGCGCGGTGCGGCGCATGTCAGTCGCCCTCGCGCCGCGCGGACGGCGTGACGTGCGGCGAACCGGGACCGGGCGTCTCTGTGCCGCTCTTCGAGCGCGACGCCATCGACTCGAGCAGGTAATAGAACATCGGAATGAAGAACACGGCGATGGCCGTCGCGCCCAGCATCCCGCCGATGACCCCCGTGCCGATCGAATGGCGGCTGTTGGCCGACGCGCCGAGCGCGATCGCGAGCGGCACGCAGCCGAGGATGAACGCGAGCGACGTCATGATGATTGGGCGCATGCGCTCTTCGGCTGCGGTCACCGCCGCGTCGTACGGCGATGCGCCCGTCTCGCGGTTCAACACCGCGAACTCGAAGATCAGGATCGCGTTCTTCGCGGCGAGCGCGACCAGCATCGTCAAGCCGATCTGGAAGTAGACGTCGTTGTTGAGCCCGCGCAGCAGGATCGCGAGCAGCGCGCCGAACAAGGCGAACGGCACCGCCATCAGCACACCGAACGGCAGCGACCACTTCTCGTATTGCGCGGCGAGGATCAGGAACACCATGATGATCCCGAACACGAACACGAGGCCCGACTTTCCGCCGGCTTGGCGCGCTTCAAACGCTTCGCCGCTCCAGCCGGCCACGTAACCGGGCGGCATCTGTGCGGCGAGGTCCTCGAGCGCGCCGATCACCTGGCCCGAGCTGTAGCCGGGCGCCGCGTTGGCCGTGACCTTGACGGCCGGGAAATTGTTGAAGCGCGTCACCAGGTCGGGGCCCGTGACGAACTTGTAGTTCATCACGGCCTTGATCGGCACCATGTTGTTGGTCCTGCTGCGCACGTAGATCTGGTCGAGGTCTTGCGGCGTGAGCCGATACTGCGGCTCCGCTTGCAGGATGACTTGCCAGAGGCGGCTGTCGCGGTTGAACTGCGACACGTAGAGCGAGCCGAACATCGTCTGCATCGCGCTGTACACCTCGTCGATCGGCACGCCGAGCGTTTCGGCCTGGTCGCGGTTGACGTCGGCCAGCAGTTGCTGCGAAGAAGCGTTGAAGGTCGACGTGACGCCGGACAGCTCCGGCCGGGCCTTCGCCTTCTGCACGAAATCCTGCACGACGCCGGCAAGCTGCGCGATGGAGCCGTCGCCTTGGCTCTCGATCCACATCTCCGTGCCGCCAGTGGTGCCGAGCCCCGGTATCGACGGCGGATTGACCGGAATGACAATGCCCTCCTGAATCTTGGAGAGCGTTTCATACGCCTTGATCAGCACCGCGCGCGCATTCTGCGTCTTGATGTTCGAAAACTTGTAGCGCTCGTCGAAACTCTTCAGCCCGATAAAGAACGTGCCTGCGTTGTTCTTGTTCTGGCTGTCGAGCAAGCTGAAGCCATTCACGATCACGACGCTGCTGACGGCTTCCTGCTTCATGAAATAGTCGGTGACGCGCCGCCCTACGTCGCCCGTGCGATCGAGGCTCGCTGCGTCCGGCATGATCACGGCCCCGAGCAGGTAACCCTGATCCTCCGGCGGCAGGAATGCGCCCGGAATGGTCTTCAGCATCACCACCGCCAGTGCGATCATGCCGACAAACAGCAGCAGGGCGGTCACGAAGTGCTTGATGACGAACCTGACCGCATTCGTGTAGCCAGCCGTCATCCGGGCCAGCACCTTGTCGAACCACCGGAAGAAGCCTTTCTTCTCGTGGTGCGCGCTCTTGAGCAGCAACGCGGCAAGGGCGGGCGACAGCGTCAGGGCCACGATCCCCGAGATCACCACCGAGATCGCAATCGTGAGCGCGAACTGCCTGTACAACTGTCCGGTAATGCCGCCGAGAAACCCCACCGGCACGAACACGGCGCATAGGACGAGCGTGGTTGCCACGATCGGCCCGGAGATCTCGTCCATGGCCCGTTTCGCGGCATCCCTCGGGCCCAGCCTGTGCACGCTCATGTTCCGTTCGACGTTCTCGATCACGAGGATCGCGTCGTCCACCACAATGCCGATGGCGAGCACCATGCCGAACAATGTCAGCATGTTGATCGAAAAGCCAAGTACCAGCATGAACATGGCGGTGCCGACAATGGAGACGGGCACCGCCAGAATCGGGGTCACCACTGCGCGCAGGTTCTGCAGGAACACGAAGACCACGATCACGACCAGCACGAGCGCTTCGAAGAATGTGTGCACGACGTCGGTAATCGACGCTCGCGTGAAATCCGTCGTGTCCATCGCGATCTCGTAGTCGAGACCCTGCGGAAACGACTTCTTCAGTTCCTCGAGTCGCGCACGCACCTGCTTGGAGACGTCGAGCGCATTCGCGCCCGGCTGCTGATAGACCGCGATGATCGTGGCCGGCTTGCCCTGGAAGGTGCTGCGGTTCGCATAGCTCTTCTGCCCCAGTTCGGCACGGCCGACGTCCTTCAGACGCACGATCGCCGCGCCGTTGCTCGCCGCGCGCAGGATGATGTTGTCGAACTGCTCCGGCGTGGCGAGACGCCCGGGGCTTGTCACGGCAAACGATTGCTCGACCGGACTGCCGGTCGGCGACTGGCCGATGCTGCCCACCGCGAACTGCTGGTTCTGGCTTGAGACCGCCCGCTGCACGTCGCCGGCCGTGATGCCGAGTTGCGCCATGCGATCCGGTTTCAGCCAGATTCGCATCGCGTAGTCCGGCGTGCCGAAGATGGCCGACTGGTTCGCGCCGCCGATGCGCTTGATCGAATCGAGCACATAGATGTTGGCGTAGTTGGCGATATAGGTCGGATCAAAGCGCTGGTCCGGCGAATAGATCGCGATGACCATCATGAACGCGTTCGATTTCTTCTGGACCTGGACGCCCTGGGCCTGCACCTGCTGCGGCAATTGCGGCAGCGCGAGGTTCACGCGGTTCTGCACGTCGACCTGCGCGAGCTCCGGATTGGTGCCGATCTCGAAGAAGACGTTGAGCGTCACATTGCCGGTGGACGAGCTGGACGAGTACATGTAGATCATGTTGTCCGCGCCGTTGACCTGCTCCTCGATCGGCGCCGCCACGTTGTTGGCCACGACCTCGGCGCTGGCGCCCGGGTAGGTGGCGGATACCGTCACCTGCGGCGGCGTGACGTCCGGATACTGGGCGATCGGCAACGCGAGCATCGTCAACGCGCCGCCGAGCGTGATGACGATGGAGATGACCGAGGCGAAGATCGGGCGGTCGATGCAGTAGTGGGAGATGTTCATGGGCTCTCCGCTTTACTGCGCTGCGCCGCTGGATGCTTTGGCATCGGCCGGCTTTCCTTCGGGCGGCTTTCCTTCGGGGACCGCGCCCGTCGTGTTCGTCTGCTCGACGACCGCCTTGCCGCCGGTTTCGGTCGGCGCCAGCGTGCCGACGATTTTCAGCGGCGCGTCGGGCGCGACCCGGATTGCGCCGTCCACCACGACGCGCTCGCCGGATTTCAGGCCATCGGTAATGAACCAGTTGTCGCCGTTCCAGTCGCCCACTTCCACCACGCGCTGATGCGCCTTCGACTCGTTGTCCACCACCCACACGTAATGGCTTCGCGCGCCCTGCAGCACCGCGCGCTGCGGAATCAGGATCGCACCGGGCCGCGTCGCGCCGGACACCCGCGCGCGCACGAATTGTCCAGGGCGCAACAGGCCTTTCGGGTTGTCGAGCACCGCCCTCACGAGAAACGTCCCGGTCTCGGTGCTGAACGCCGGATTGGCGAAGCTGATCTTGCCGCGCTCCGGAAACTCGGAGCCGTCGGCGAGCACGACCGTCACGACGAACTCGCTGTTCGGCGGAAAACGCAATTTCCCGGCGCGAATCTGGTCTTGATAGCGGAGCAACTCGTTCTCGGAGATGCTGAAGTTCACCCACATGGGATCGAGCTGGTACACGTACGTCAGCAGCCCCGTTGCAGTGGCCGTGACGTAGCTGCCATCCTGCTGCCGCGCATAACTCGCGAGGCCGTTCAGCGGCGATTTGATCGTCGTGTAGCCGAGGTTGAGCTCCGCGCTCCGGACTTGCCCTTGGGCGGAGATCACCGCGGCGGCGGCCTGCTGCTCGTTGCCGACCGCGTCGTCGAGATCCTTCTGGCTCAACGCGTTCTGTGCGGCAAGCGGCCTGACCCGCGCGAGGTTCTGCTTGGTAACCGTAAGCCTCGCCTGCTGCTGCGCCAGCTCGCCCTTCGCCGTCTGCAACGCAGCTTCGAACGGCTTGGGGTCCATCAGGAACATCGTCTGGCCGGTCTTCACCGTCTGGCCTTCGACGTAGGTCCGCTTGTCGAGAAAGCCGTCCACGCGCGCGCGAATCTCGACTTCCCGGGAGCTTTGGGTCTGCGCGGTGAATTCGAAGTCGACCGGGGTGTCGCGTGCGGTGACGGTCATGACCGTCACCTCGGGGGCGCCGAGCGCCGGCGGGCCGGAAGGTTTCTTGCAGCCGCCGAACAACGCTAGCGCTGCCGCCACGATCATCAAGGACAACGCGCCTCGCGCCGGCCCAACTGCGCCGAGCCGCAACTTCAAGGCGAGCGTCGGCTGCCGAAGGACGCGATAAAGGGCGAGTGCGGGTTTCATCGGACGCTCCTCGAAACTACATCGCCGTGCAGTCTCCGAATAACACCAGCGCGTCATGGCGATTCGCCAGGGTCAGGGTGATCTCCCCGTCGTTCGTGTCGAGCACGACGGTCCATGCGTAGTCGAGCTCGGTGCCTTGCATGAGAATCTGGCCCTGGGCTTTGTTCATGGAGACGATCGGCGTCGCGCGAATGGGTCCCGAAATGAGTTTTTTAGCGAAATCGATGGACAGGAAACGCGGCGCGCCCAGATCCGCCGGCAGCTCGCGCTCGCAGGCGAAGCCGGGATCGCAGGCATGGCCTTCAATGGTCGCGCAAAGCAGCGTCTTGCTGCCGTCGAAATCGCCGGCCCACGCGCTTGCGCCACTCACCAAGAAGATCGCCGCTAATCCCGCAGTTTCGAACCTGTTCACGATTGCGCACCTCCAATCGGCTGCGACGCTACTGGCTGGTGTAGCCTCGACCGTTCATGCATGCAGTCACGGCCCGATTGAAGGTCGAGAGCTGGCTCGCGGTGTTCTGCTGCGCAGCTTGTGCCTGCTGGCTCGCCGCCTGCGTTTGCCGCCGCTGACGCAAGCCGCCACCCGCCGTGCCGGTCACCGCGCCGATCGCCGCGCCCTTGCCTGCGTTGCCGGCAATCGCGCCAATCGCGGCACCCAGCGCTGCGCCACCGGCTGCGCCCTTTACCGCCCCGCCCTGGGGTTGAGGTGCGCCGGGCTGAGCGGACTGCTGCGCGAGCACGACCGGATCGACGCCCGTGGTCTGCTTCGCCCATACCTGGCACTCCGCGGTATCCGTTTGCTGCTTCTGCGCACTCTGCCCTTTTGCGGGGTAGAAGATCGACTGCTGCGCGGAGGCCGCGCCTGCAAACACGAGCGCTAGCGCGCCCGCGGCAATCGCTGCGACCCGCCATCTTTCGGCCGTCTCGCGCGTTTCAGACCGCGCACGCTCGGGTCGATCGCGCGCCACTGCCATCAGCTGCTTCATCTGCTTACACCCTATCGATTCGATATCCGAATTAATTTCAATTCACTTTCCTTGCCGAGGGGAACGCAAGCGTCACTTATTAAGCCGGGTGATCTTCGACCCTCTCAATCCGATCCCTCCCATCAACCCCTTTTGATCGAAAATGAAGGCATAGATATCGGATTGGAGCGTGGCAGTCGTCACGTTCTTCGCTGCGCCCTGGTCTCCAATCACGATTGTCGGCGCCATGCCGACTTCGAATCCCGAGCTTGTTTTCAGCGAGCTCAGTGCGGAATCCGACATGAACATCATCACGTACGCATATTTCTGGACTCCGGCCTGAAGGCCATACGTGACCGATGTCGTCGCGTAATAGCCCGTGATCTTGCCGTTCTCGATCAGCTCGCCCGTACCATGCGAGGCGCCGGCGATGAATCCCGCCCTCACCACGCCCGGAAAGACGAGGATCCCTTTGGCCTGGCCGCTCAGTTCTTTCGCCTTCGGCGTGGCTTGGTACAAGCTCGCCAGCGCTGCCTGGCAATCCTGGTCGAGCACCGGATCGGGCGACTGCCCCGCCGTATCGGAGGCCGGCGGCGATTGCCCCGTCGAGCAGGCCGCGCCCACGGCGACTAGAGAGACCATCGCGATCTTGCGGGCGAAATGGATCATGATGTGCACCTCTACGAATGGCAGCCGCTGGAATTAGGCCGCGTGACAACCGCGGCGACAGAGCGCAGACCGATGCTGACAAGTTTGGTAGCCGGTTTTGCCGAAGACAATGGGACTTTGGTCCGATATCCCCCGGCTTGCCGGGAACTCAGGGCGCCGGTGCCATGCCCAGCGCAGTCTGCACTGTCTTGATCAGGATCGAGTCGTTGAACGGCTTGCGCAGATAGGCCACGGCGCCCGAAGCCAGTGCCTGGGCGCGCACGCCCACGTCGTCGTAGGCGGTGATCAGGATGACGGGCATGCCGCTGCCGTCCAGGCGGCGCTGGACCTCCAGCCCGTTCATGCCGGGCATCTGGATGTCGAGAATGACGCAACCCGGACGGTATGAGGGCATGGACGAGAGCATGTCCAGAAAGTCGTCGCCGCTCGAAAACGTGTCCGCCCCGATGCCAACGGAAGACAGCAGACGCTTGATAGCCCGACCCACCGAATCGTCGTCGTCGACCACCGCAACGAACGGTTTGAGATTGCCCATTATGAGAAATCCGAATCTGATGGTTGCCCGTATAACTGCAATCCCGCAGATTCAGGCTAGTCAGTGCAAGGCGAATCCGATATAGGACTTTGGTCCACGTGCACGCCGGAACGGTCCGCGCGGCGACTCAGTGCAGCAGCCGCATCGGCTCGATTGCGCCGATGCCGGCCTTGTCGGCAAGGTGGATCAGATCGGCCAGTGAACGCGCGCCCATTTTCTTCATCACTCGGGCACGATGAATCTTGATCGTCTTTTCGGCAATGCCGAGCTCGCCGGCGATTTGTTTGTTCAGACGGCCGGTTACGACGCGCGCCATCACTTCGCACTCGCGCGGTGTCAGGCGGCTAAGCCGCAGTCGAATGTCCGCCAGTTCCTGCCGGCGCTCGAAAATCTCGCGGGCGCGCTCGAGCGCGCGCTCGACCACTTCGAGCAAAACCGTGTCACGTACCGGTTTGGTCAGGAAGTCGGTTGCGCCCGCCTTCATGGCATCGACGGTCGTGCCGATATCTCCGTGCCCCGTGACGAAGATGATCGGCAAGCTCATGTTCAATTCGCGCTGCACCTCGAGCCCGTTCAAATCCGGCAATTGCAGGTCCAGCACGACGCATGCCGGGCCGCTCGACAGGTCGGCGCCATCCAGAAACGAGCGCGCGGATTCATAGACTTCGGCCTCATACCCAGCCGAGCGTAAGAGCCGTGCGAATGCGCGGCAAACGCCGGCGTCGTCGTCGACGACGAAAACACGGGAAGCAAAATCATTCATCGTTGTCCTCACGTCTGGTTCGGTCCCGCCATGCCCCCCGCTGGTAACGCTACATAAAACGTTGCGCCTCGTTCGTCGTTGTTCTCCACCCAGAGCCGGCCTCCATGGGCCGCCACGATGCTCCGGCTAATCGACAGACCCAGCCCCAGACCATGCGGCTTCGACGTGAAAAAAGGCTTGAATATCGTGTCCATCTGGTCCACCGTCAGTCCATGCCCGCGGTCCCGAACGGCTATGCGCACCGTCGCGCCGGGCTTCGCCGCAACCTGAACGTCGACCACGCGATCGGCAGCCGGACACTCGTGCATGGCGTCGAACGCATTGAGCAGGAGATTGAGCACCACCTGCTGCAACTGCACCTTGTCGCCGCGCACGGCGGGCAAGTCCGCAGCGATGTCGACCCTCGTCCGAATCCCGCGTACGACCGCGTCGCTGTGCACCAGCATGACCACGTCGCGAACCACGCTGCCGACATCGAGCGGCTGCAGCTCCACATCGCCCTTCCTGACGAGCGCCCGCATCTTGCGGATGATCTCGCTCGCCCGGCAATTGTCCGCGACGATGTCCTTCAAGGTTTCCTGCACCTCGGAGACGTTGATCGGGTCCGCTTCCATGAAGCGCTGCGCCGCTTGCGAATTGCTCAGAATCGCCGTGAGCGGCTGGTTCAGTTCGTGGGCGAGCGAGCCGGCCAGCTCGCCGAGCGCGGAGATGCGCGTCAGATGCGCCAGTTCCTGGCGATTGCGATGGAGCTCGTATCGTTCGCTTCGGTCCACGATGACGGCAAGCAGCGTCGGCACGCCGTCGACATCGCATTGGCGCGTCGTCACCTCGGCAGGAAATTCCGTCCCGTCGCGGCGCTTCGCCGAGAAGGTTTGCATGGTGGGCGCGGCCAAAGCCCCAGGGTCCGGCAAAGGGGGGTTCCCCGCTACGTGCAAGCCGGCCGGCTCCAACTCGGATATCAGCATGCTGACTGACATTCCGGTCAGTTCTTCGCTACCGTAGCCGAACAGCTCCCTCGCTTTCGCATTCAAGAATTCGATTTGTCCGGACTGTCCGATGCCGACGACCGCGACCGGCACGAATTCCAGCGCGGCGTGCATCGGGGCCGTCGCGCCCTCGGCTCGACCATTTGGCCTCGTGTGTTTGACGAGCGACGGCAGGCGCTCGGCAGCGCTTGCCGCCAACCGTAGCGCTTGGCCAAAGGTCGCTCCCGAACCGGAGAGCAACTTCCCCGCGTGAAATTCACGCTTGCGCGCGGCGCTCAATAATGTGACGAATTCGCGCTCGCAAGGATAGGGAGCCTTGCCGAAAGGACGCACCGGCCCTTTTACATCGACCCAGCAAAGACACGTCCGCGTCCGGGATTTCCGCTGTGCATCGCATTCATGTAAACACCACAAGAACGCAGCGATGCTGGCGGCCAGAACAACCTCGTAACCGGACAAGGCGAAATGCATGGCGAATTTCCCCCTGCCGTCGCGCGAGGCATGAAAATGGCCAAAACATTCAAAGTCGCGCCAAAGAGGCAGTTGCAACCGAAGGGAGCTAGGCGGATGTGCATCGCGGCAAACGCCGACGCACCTCCTTCACAACGTATGGATTTATTTGGATTTTCGAGTGGCAGTAGCCATCGATACGATCGTGCGGCAGACACCATTGGATGATAGTTACTTTTTCTTCGCTTGCCCGACATATTTGCGGAATCGTTTTCACCGAGCGGCTGGGCCATTCCGCCATTCCGTAGTGGCCATATTTTTGCTTGATCCAGGATCTCACCGTCTCCGTCTTGCCCATGCGCGTGGCGCTCGCTGTCCTCGGCCAGTGACCGCCGCCGCTATTTCACGCAGCTAACGTAAGCGCGATGCGAGTCGTGATAGGGACCGCCTCGGCCGTCCGTCAACCACACGACATGGTGGAACCGGCTTCCGCCGAAAGTCGAGGACCAGTACGCAAGTTGTCCGCCCCACCCGTACACCCCTCCGGGATAGCGCTCGTCGTCCTTGGAAGCGACGATCGCGTAGCCGCCGTGAGGATGCTCAGGGCCATTGGCGTAACCGACCAGCGCTTTGAGCTCGTCGGTCGACGGCAAGCGCATGTGACGCTCGAGGCAATAGTGGACTGCCTCGCCGTAGGTATAGCCGCCCACTGCCGTACCGCTGAACGAATCGCGCTTGACGCTGCGACCCAAGGTGGCTTTGCCGCCTTGTGCAACACGTGCAGGCGGGCTGAAACAAAGGGGCGAACGCAGCACGAGGTCCGCGCGGTCCGCAACCGGGTAATTGCCGGGCGGCATGCAAATGCTGCCGGCCGGAGGTCCAGGGGGTAGCGCTCGCGCTCGGCCCGGCGCAACGGACAAAGTCACCGAGACAATTCCCACAAGCAGCGCATCCGCCACACGCGCTTTGCAAGCAGTCGTACGCCTGACTCCGTCGGCGAGCCTGACGAATCTGAATTTGCCCATAGTCTGCGCTCCCGTTGCCAGGGCCGCGCTTGCTGCAGCCGCAGTCCCGCAGATTCAGGCTAATAGGTAAGTGCGGAAATCGAAATAGGACTTTGGTCCATCTGCGTGATTCATTCGGAAGGGCTGCGTCAAGCCGCCATCCTGTCGGCGAACCACGCTTTCAGCAACTTCACGCCTTGCGGAAGTTCATCCGTATCGGGGTGCACGAGATAGTATCCAGTCGGCAATGAAAGCGCTTTGCCGAACGGTTCGACAAGCGATCCCTCTGCAAGCTCGGCTTCGACCAGGATGGCACTCGTCAGAACCACCCCTTGCGCGCGCACGGCCGCTTCGATCGCCATCAGCGACTGGTCGAATTGAATGCCGGCGATCGCCTCGATCTGCGCATCGCCAAGGTTGCCAAAGCGCGCCAACCAGGCCGACCAGTGCGGATGCAACGAATTGTGAAGCAGCGTCGCGGATCGAAGATCTTCGGGCTGCTTCAATTGCCACTTCTTCGCGTAAGCCGGGCTGCAGTAGACGCGCCCCTCATCGGGGCAAAGCAGTTGGACCGAAAGCCGCGGGTCGGCGCCATTGAAGTATCGGACCGCAAGATCGACGGCATCGAGATCGAAATCGACCAGCGTAGCGGACGTCGAGAGGCTCAGCGCGATCCCCGGGTGCGCCTGCAGCAAGTCCGCCATGCGCGGAGCGAACCACTTGGCGGCGAAGCTCGGCGGCATCGAAAGCCGCAGACCTTTGTTCTGACGTTCCCGCAAGCGGCGGCTTGCATGGATGATCTCCGCGAGCGCCGGCTGGATCCGTGCGAAATACGCGCGGCCTTCGGCAGTCGGCGTCACCTGCCTTATCTGCCGCACGAACAGGGCGACGCCGAGCCACGCTTCGAGCTTCTGGATTTGCTGGCCGACCGCGCCAGGCGTCACGCTCAGCTCTTCGGCAGCTAGAGTAAAACTGCCGAGCCGCATAGCAGCCTCCAGAGCCACCAAGGCTTTCATGGGCGGGATAGGTCGCATGGCATAGTTTCTCTATAGCATCGAGGGACATTAAATCATTTGTACCGCATCGGCGCCGTAACGACAATGAAGCCACGAACCTTTCTTCAAGCTCATTGCCGTGAATCCTGCCTACCTCGCTTTCGCCGCGCTCGGCCTCATCTGGGGCACCAACTTCATGTTCATGAAGTGGGCGAGCGTCGATCTATCCGCCAGCCAGATCGTGTTTCTCCGCGTGCTGTTCGGCTTCGTGCCGATACTGGCTTTCGCGCTCTTCACCGGGGCGCTGAAGTGGCGGCATCTGAAGCACGCGCATCATTTCTTCGTCATGTCGCTGCTCGCGACCGCCGTCTACTACTACGCGTTTGCGAAGGGCGCGGCGCTGCTGCTGTCCAGCGTGGCCGGCATGCTGAGCGGAGCGATTCCGCTGTTTTCGTTCCTTTGCGCATGGGCGCTGTTGCGGCAGGAACGCCCGACCGGGCGGATGATCTGCGGCATCCTCGCCGGGTTCGCCGGTGTGCTCCTCATCGCACAGCCGTGGAATGCGCACGGTGCGGGCGTGAATCTGCTCGGGGTGTTTTATATGGCCGCCGGTTCGCTGAGCGTCGGATGCTCGTTCGTGTACGCGCGGCGCTTCCTCTCCGGCCTCGATCTCTCGCCCCTCGCGCTGTCCACCTGGCAAATCGGCTTCGCGCTTGTCGTGCTCAGTTGCGTCACCGATTTTCACGGCATGACTCGCGTCACCGGCGATCCGCGCGCCTTTGCCGGCCTCGTGCTGGGGCTCGGTCTGTCGGGCACGGGCGTGGCCTACATCCTTTATTACTTCATCGTCGGGCGGCTCGGTGCGCTCGCGGCTTCGAGCGTGACCTATATCCCGCCGGTGGTCGCGTTGCTCATGGGCTTGACGATCGCTCACGAGCCGATGCGCCCGCTCGACCTGTTCGCCATGGCGGCCATTCTCGGCGGTGTGTATCTCCTGCAAAGCCGCAGGCAGCCCGCGCCCGCAGCCTCGCCTCGGACATCGAAGGCGCTCGGCTGAATTTGAGTGCAGCCCTCCGCGCGCCGGATGGCCGCACTAAAACCTGTCGACGTCGATCACGGCCTGAGCGAATGCCCGTGGCGCTTCCTGCGGCAGGTTATGGCCGATGCCGCCCGTGATGGTTCGATGCTCGTATTTGCCGGTGAACTTCGCTGCGTAGGCGCTGGACGGCGGGTGCGGAGCGTCGTTGGCGTCACCCTCCATGGTGATGCTAGGCACGTCGATCGGCGGAGCCGACGCGAGTTGCTGCTCGAACACGTCGTATTTCGCCTCGCCCGCGGCGAGACCCTGCCGCCAACGATAGTTGTGGATGGTAATGTCGACATGGTCGGGATTGTTGAAGGCCGCCGCACTGCGCTCGAAGGTCGCGTCGTCGAACTGCCACTTGGGCGAGGCCAGCCTCCAGATCAACCTCGCGAAATCGTGCGTGTATTTCTCGTAGCCGGCCCGGCCGCGATCCGTGGCGAAATAGAACTGATACCACCACTGGAGCTCGGCCTCGGGCGGCAACGGCGTCATGCCCGCTTTCTGACTGCCGATCAGGTAGCCGCTGACCGACACCAAAGCCTTGCAACGCTGCGGCCACAGCACCGCGATGATGTCGGCGGTGCGCGCGCCCCAATCGAAACCGGCGAGGATCGCTTGCTGGATATTGAGCGCATCCATCAGCGCGACGATATCGGCTGCGATGGCAGACGGTTGGCCGTTGCGCATGGTTTCGCCGGATAAGAAACGTGTCGAACCGTAGCCGCGCAGGTACGGGACGATCACGCGATACCCGTGGGACGCCAGCAGTGGCGCGACATCGACGAAGCTGTGGATATCGTAGGGCCAGCCGTGCAGCAGGATGACCGCGGGTCCGTCGGCCGGACCCGCCTCGGCGTAGCCTACGTCGAGCAGTCCGGCATTGATCTGCTTGAGCGACGCAAATGACGTGTGGCTGCCCGGCTTGATCGGCGGCAGCGTCGCCGGCTTCGACAAACGAGTCTGGGCGCTTGCGGAACCCAACACGCCGAACTGGGCAGCAGCCAGCATCAAGGCCGAGGCGCCCATGAAGCCGCGACGGCGCGAATCGATTTTCTCCGGCACTTTTCCTCTCCTGAAGCGACACGCAAGGGTCATGAGACGCCAGCTTAGCCGTTCTATCGGGACGGCGCGGGTCCTCTTTGTATTGCAATGTATCCATTGCGTGCGTCGATACAGGCGCTGACAAAAACGCCGTTCCAGGAAACAAGCGAGATACTAGGCGGTCGCGGCGAGCGTCACTCAAGGCGCTCACTGACCCGACGCATGGGCCTTGAGCCGCGTCGCACGAATCATCGCGGCAAGTACGGCGTAATTCTCTTCATGGCGTTCTCCACGTACACCTCCTTTTCGCCGACGGGCGCAACGTAGTGCAGTGCCGAGGCGGCAGTCTCGCTGCCTTCCGTACGAGCGATGATCCAGGCCGCGAGGTAAGGCGAAGCCAGGCAGCCGCCCGCCGTCGCGACGTTGCCGTGGGCATAGAACGGCTGGTTCAAAACCTCCACGCCCGCTGCCTGCACCCAAGGCTTCGTCGTCAGGTCGGTGCACGCCGGGACGTTGCCGAGCAGACCGAGCTTGGCCAAGACCAGGGTGCCCGAGCACTGTGCGGCGATCAGTTGACCCGACGGATCGAGCGCCAGGCGGGCCATCAGTCCTGCATCTTCGACGACCTCCCGTGTCCGTATCCCGCTGCCGACGATGACTGCGTCGGCTGTACGCGCGTCCTCCAGTGCCGTCTGGGCGCGAACCGTTACGCCGTTCATGGAAGTGACCTCTTGCTGCAGGCAGCACAAAGTCACTTGCCAGCCGGGCTTCTTGACGCGATTCAGGATGCCGAGGGCGACGATCGAGTCGAGCTCGTTGAAACCTTCGAACGTGAGGATGGCGATATGCATGGCGTTCCCGGGCACGGAGCCCGGCCGGGCTGAGATGTGAGGCATCGTAGGCTCAATACCCAATACAATCAAAAAATTGTCCTTAGTACATCGCGTGCCATGACCCAAGCCCGATATCTGCCGCTGGTCGATGAACTGGCGGCGCAGATCCGCTCCGGCCGTCTGCCGCCGGGCACCCGCCTGCCCACCCACCGCCGGCTCGCGGAGCGCCACGGCATCGCGCTGGTCACGGCCACCCGCGTGTATGCCGAACTCGAATCGATGGGCCTCGTCAGCGGCGAAGTGGGCCGCGGCACGTTCGTGCGCGAGACCGTCCTGCCGCGCGGCTTGGGCGTCGACCAATGGGCGGTGGCCGCCGGCCTCGTCGATCTGAACTTCAACTATCCGGCGCTGCCGGGGCAAGCCAAGCTGCTGAGCCGCGCCTTGCGGCAGCTCGCGGCGGGAGGCAATCTCGAGGCGCTGCTGCGCTATGGGCCGCACGGCGGCTGGCCCCATGAGCGCGCCTGCGTTGCGCGGCACCTGTTGTCACGGGGTCTCGCTGTCGAGCCGGGCAATGTGCTGGTCGTCGACGGCGCGCAGCACGGCTTGGCCGTGACGGCGATGGCGCTGCTGCGGCCGGGCGACGTGGTCGCGGTCGACGCCCTGACCTATCCCGGCTTCAAGGTGCTTGCCGAAATGCTTCGTCTGGAACTGGCGCCGCTTCCCTCGGCCGGACAGGGAGCGGACTTGGACGCCCTGGAGCGGCTGTGCCTGCGCCGCCGCGTTCGCGCGGCCTACGTCATGCCGACGCTCCACAATCCGCTCGGCTGGGTGAGCAGCGCAAGCTGGCGGCGCCGGCTGGCGGCCATCGTGCGCCGGCATGGCCTGATCGCCATCGAGGACGCGGCCTACGCGTTCCTGGAAAAAGATCCGCCCGCCCCGCTCGCGACGCTGGCAGCGGAAGCGACGGTCTACGTCTCGGGACTGTCGAAGAGCGTGGCAACCGGCCTGCGGTTCGGCTTTGTCGCCGCCCCGGCCGCGTGGGTGCCGAAGCTCGAACGGGCCATCCGAGTGACGACCTGGAACACGCCGGGAATCGTGACAGCCCTTGCCTGCGCGTGGCTCGACGACGGTACGGTGAAACGCCTCGAAGCCGAGAAGCGGCGCGATGCGGCAGCGCGGCAGGCCATCGCAAGGGAGACATTGGCCGGGCTGACGCTCGTCGGCCATCCGGCGTCGTACTTCGTCTGGCTCGCCTTGCCGCTGGAGGTAAGGGCCGACCGTGTGGCAGCCGCGCTCTTGGACGAAGGCCTGTCCGTGTCGACGGCAGAGCCCTTCGCGACCTCGAAACAGGTGCCGCACGCGATCCGCCTGGCGCTCGGCTCCGTCGGCCTCGACGGGTTGCGCGCGGCCCTGCAGGTCGTCGAACGGGTGGTCCGGGAACAGGCTTGTTGATCGCGGCGGCCATGCCTGCGCTCGGCCGTGCAGGCTTGCCCGACGACATCGGTCCGATGATCGCGTCGCTGCTGTCCGAAGACAATCGCTGGGTCAACGCGCAGCGTATCGAGGTGTCGGGGGGCATGGCGATCTAGGCTGGCGTAAAAGTCCGGCACACCATGCGTCAGCGCACATACCGCGTGTTCATGGGAATCCAATAATTGTCCTTACCAGCCGGGAAGGACGTATAGGCCAATGAACAACATCGATACATGGCTCATCGGGTTCATGAGTCCGGTGGCCATCCACTCGCCGCGTTTCGACCACGTACTCGAAACCATGGTGAGCATGTATCTGTTCAAGGGCGTGGCATTGACTGCGCTGCTATGGTGGATCTGGTTCAGGTCCGAACGCGCGGAAGGGCCTGACGGTGCGGCCTTGAGGCGACGCGAGTGCGAAATCGTCGTGATCGCGATTGCAAGCGGGTTTATCGCGCTGGCGGCCGGTCGCCTGCTTGCGCACTATCTGCCCTTCCGCCTGCGGCCGATGTATGAACCTGCGCTGCGTGCGTTCTTTCCGGAGGCCAAGGTCGATGAGCCGGTGCTGCGAACGTGGAGTGCATTTCCGAGCGATCACGTGATGCTCTGGTCCGCGGTCGCCATGGGCATTTTCCTCGCCTCGCGGCCCGTGGGCATTTACGCGCTATTCCACGCGATCGTGCTGATCGGCCTGCCGCGCATCTTTCTCGGTCTGCACTACCCAACGGACGTGCTCGCCGGTGCGGTACTCGGCATCGGCATCGCATGCTTGATGAACGTGAACGCCATACGCACGCGCATCGCTGCACCGATGCTGGCATTCGCACAGCGCTATCCCGGCGTGTTTTACGGCGGGGCGTTCCTGCTGACTTTCGAGTTGACGACGCAATTCGACGAGCTGCGCGTGTTGGCGCACGGCTTGTTGCATTGACGTCAATCACGCCTTGCACCGACCCTAGATCGCTGCCACCAAAAACGACTCGCCGCTCGACGGCCGCAGACCATCGGTTCGGCCTACGAAGTAACGCTGCACGAGGTCGCCGGTGGAAACGTGCTGAACCTGCCTGAAGCCCGCTTCGCGGGCCAGCTCCAGCATTTCCGACGGGCTGAAGAAACTGACGAACGGCGTCCCCGCCGCCCGGGCGCGTTCATAAACCATCTGATGCTGCGCCCGATCCTCCAGGTCGACGAGTTCCAGCGGCAGCAAGAACGTCATCGCGAGCGTCGAGCCCGGCGCGAGCTTCGCGATCTGACGCAGCGTTGCGAGATTTGCTTCTCTGGTGAGGTACATGGAGACGCCGGTGGAGACCACCACTGCAGGCTGTTCAGCCTCGAAGCCGGCGGCCGCCATCTGCTCCCACCACGATTGGCCCGCCTCGAAGTCGACCGGCACGAGCCGCAGCCAATCGGGAATGCCAAAACCGAGTTCGATCAGGCGCTCCTGCTTCCATGCCTGCGCGCCAGGCTGGTCCACCTCGAAAACACGTATGCGCGAAGCGATCGCCGGCCTGCGCTGAGCGAAGCTGTCCAGGCCCGCGCCGAGTATGACGTACTGTTCGACGCCGCGGCCCGCCTGTTCGACGACCCAGTCCTCGATGTAGCGCGCGCGGCCCACGATCGCCGCGCGGTAGCCGCTGGTGCCTTGCGGGTGCATGTCCGGCCGGCTGCGCCAGCCTTCGTCCGGTGCGGCCAGCTGCAAGCCGATCTCGTCTTCGAGCACATGGGGCGGCGAATCGATTTGAACGTGCATGGCCCGCCACAGAGCGACCCTTATCGCTGTGCTGTCCGGCGCAGCAGCGTGCTTTTCGTGCATGGCGTACTCCTTTTTTTGTGCCGATCCAGAGCGAATCAATCGCCGTCGCCGTCTTCTATGGCTTTGCGCTCGCGCCGCTCTTCGTTGCTGCGGCGGGCGCGCAAGCGCTGGCGCGACAGCACGGCGATCACCTCGCCCGTCGTCGCGCCAGCGGGAATCTCGTTGCGGATGACATCGCGCACCATCGGCAGGCCCGAGCGCTGACGACGCAAGGCTTTGGCGATGGCCGTGCGGCACTCCTGCCCGTGGCAGTCCCATTCGTCACGGACTTTTCCGCAGTAACGGCACTTGTTCATAGCTGAAAAACGTCTTCGAATGATTAATTCACATCCATCGTTCATCAATCAGGAAACTGAATCCGATGCATTGGCCGACAAAGCTCCCCTCCGGCATAGACGGCGGTGTCAGAATGTTCACTGCCGAAAACTCAAGGAGTGTGTCATGTCAGGACAACTGCCATCGAAGGAAAAGCTTACCAAACACAACGCCGTTCTGTTGCACGTCGACCACCAAGAAGGGCTCTACACCGGGGTGCGTGACATTGCCGCCCTTGAACTCAAGCACAACGTGATCGGCCTCACCAAGGCAGCCCTCGCGCTCGATATTCCAATTGTGGTTACAACCACGACTGAAAGCATGTGGGGACCTATGATCCCCGAACTGGCTGCCGCGCTAGGAAAACACGATGTTATCGAACGAACTACCGTCAACGCATGGGATGACCCCCGAGTCGTCCGGGCAGTTCAGGCGACCGGTCGCAAGCACATCATCGTAACCGGCATCTCCACCGACGTATGTTTGGCGTTCCCCGCCATCGCAGCGCTACGCGACGGATATGCGTCGTACGCGGTGGTCGATGCTTCAGGCGGTTTTTCACAGATTCAGGTAGACCTCGGCGTCGCCCGCATGGTGCAAGCCGGTGTCGTCCCGGTTGGCTATTCGACGGTTGCTGTCGAGCTGCTCGGCGACAACGCGGCACCTGAATCGCAGGCCGTATATGCTGGCTTGGGCATTCCTTTCAGCAACATGGTGTTCGGTCTGAAACACTATTGGCAGTCCTCGGCGCAGGCCGGCTGAACAGCCGACGATACCCGGCTGTGCGTAGCCAACTGAACCTTGGAACCATGGAATACGTGAACATTATCATCGCATGTGCTTTTCTCTCCGCAGGTGTCGTCAATCTCATCGGCCCAAGGGTCATCCGCGCCGAGTTTGAAAAATGGGGATACCCGGACGGGTTCAGAGTCACCATCGCGATCGTCGAACTGGTTGGCTCGCTCTTGCTATTCGTGACAAGAACGCAATGGTTCGGGGCTTTCGTTTTGCTTGTGGTCACGCTGGGAGTATTGGTTTCGTTCGCACGATCGAGAGAATGGATGAGAATGCAATATCCGCTCGTATTGTTCTTTCTTCTTATTGTCACGCTCAACCAAACCTATGCATCGCGTTGAGCGGCGGATCCAGGCAAAGGCCGAGGATATTCGGCCCGGGACTGATCGTTCCAGCCTGTGAACGATCAGTCCCGAATGCGGGAGGTTGCCAGGCAAATTTGACAGCTAAGATTACGGACAGTAAATCACACGGTCAGAAAGCATTGCGTCGGCGAGGGGCCTTGACGACGGCAACTGCGACTGCGCTGCGCGAACTGTGTTTGTTCGGATGCTGGCCAGCTGAAACTGTCAGGAAATTATGCTGGATCTCAACGATTTCTATTACTTCGTTCATGTCGTCGACCGTCATGGAATAACTGCGGCGGCCCGTGCTTTGTCTGTGCCTAAGTCGACCGTCAGTTATCGAATTCAGCAACTCGAAGCGGCGTTGAGCACACGCTTGATCAACAGGACGACGAGAACGTTCAGCGTGACTGAGGCCGGACAAAATTTCTATAAGCACGCGGCGTTGATGCTGCAAGAGGCCCAGGCGGCAGAAGCGGTCGTGCGTGACGCACAGATCGAACCCAGTGGGTGTATCCGCTTTACCACCGCCGCGGCGATAGCACAGTTTGCAACGGATAGGCTATTGCCCGATTTCCTCAACAGGCACCCGAAGATCAGCGTCGTCCAGCATGTAACCGATGCATCGGTAGACCTGGTGGCGGAGAATTTTGATCTGGCTATCAGGGCGCATTCGAGCGCGCTGCCAGACTCGAACCTGATTGGACGGCAGCTTGGCTCTGCGCCTTGGCGCTTATTTGCAGGACTACCATATGCCGAAAAGCATGGTATTCCAATCAGCCCTTCTCAACTTGAGGAACACCACGCTCTATTTATGGTAAGAGCGGGTGTTCGAGCTGAATGGCGACTTCGAGATGCCCTAGGAGCGGAGCATAGGGTACCGCTGCGCCCTCGGCTAATGAGTGAGGACATGCTTGCGCTCAAATCCGCGGCGCAACAAGGTTTGGGAATCGTTGCGTTACCGGCCTATATTTGCCGGGAGGAAGTGATTCGGGGAACGCTAAAGCCAATCCTGCCGGAGTGGTCTGCAGGCGAGTCGACTCTTACAGCATTGCTCCCGTTTCGGCACGGGATGTTACCGTCGGTGCGAGCCTTCGTGGATTTCTTGTTGAACGAGATTCCCAAGGTCCTTGTTTTTTGACGCGCGTGTACACCCTCTGTGCCAAGAAAATCGCTTAGCAAGTCCATGCATCTCTTCCAATAGAGCACGGCACCTCTTAACACCAGACAGCGGCAGAGCGACATCGTCCCATCTGTAGCACGCTATGTCCAATTTCGCACGGTTATACCGCAGCGCGTTTCCAACTACTATGAATGCCAGCTCAACGGGGTGTCTGGCCGCTTGCTGGAATGGACTCACCATCGGCACACACACCCATATCTAAGGTGGCATCTCATGCTCGCAAGTTCGATCCGCATCACGAAACCTGTCAGAGGCGTACCTTTCACGATCGGCAAACACTTCTCCGCTCATAGCTTCCGACATACCCAGTTCGAAGGAGCCATGGATCCCCCTCCCATTTCATCATGATGTGCGGCAAGCCTGTGCGATCTTAAAGAATGCTGGCCGAACCGACTTTCAGGGTAACCGCCCGATCATGACCGTGTAGATACATTGCTGCCGGTCATGGTGCACGGATCGCGGTACGCCGGGTCCGGGGCTGCTCGCGCATGTGCTGGTGGGAACGTTCTGTGATCATCTCCCCGCTTACCGGCAGGCAGCGATTTACGCGCGTGACGGTGTTGAGCTCAGCCGTTTTCGACACTTGTATCCCGGGAAAAACAGTGTTTTCAGGATTCGATATCGACGCAGACCCTTCGCACGCCGATACTTAGCGCATGGCAAGCCGCGCCGCTAACGGAAGTCGGTGCGCCATAGGAACGCTTTTGGCGAGACCTGGGACGGCAAAGGCGATATGCCCCAATGGCTAAATCAAGCCGAAAGCGCTGGGCAGCCGTTGGAGCACTTCGCCGTTGCGAGCGCATCAAAGTCGACTAACCGCGGACACGCGACTATCGACTGGAGCAGAGACCCGCTTGCCGGCGCCCGATTGGCAACCGTTCGTCCATCGTAGTGCGGCACGTTGAACGTCAGACGTTTTAACAGCGGGAACAATATAAAAACGTATATACGGTTAGCTCCCGTCCGAAAAATACAAGGCTCGACGAGCTGGCATACGATGCTGGGCGACACTTACGCCAGCGCCGATTCGCGAGAAGCTCGAAACGTTGCATCCCACCCGACCGACCACATACTGGTCGATTTGGATGAACGAGGGCACGACAATGGTGAACGTCGATCAGAGTACTGCTTCGATCTTTGGAGTCGTCGGTTCTGCCGTGTCTCTTATAGCAGCCGTTCCGTATGGACTCGCGATTTGTAGACGCGCCGTTCGTCCCCATCTTTTCACGTGGCTAATCTGGTCGGTCGTAACGGCTATCGCTGCTGCCGGTCAATTTGTTGCGGGTGCCGGTCCTTCGGCCTGGTGCACGGCGGCGATTGCCATCACATGTCTTCTTACCTTCCTGGCCAGCATTTTTCGAGGCGAGAGAGGCTGGACAGGATCTGATTGGCTTTTTCTCGGAGCCGCCTTCTCAGCAATTCCCTTTCTGGTACTGACTGAGGACCCGACGATCTCAGTCTGCCTTGTGACACTAATCGAACTTGCAGGTCTCGGTCCAACAGTCCGCAAGACTATCCGCGATCCCTGGAGCGAAAGCCTCACCTATTTCGCGCTGTGTGTCCTCAAATATGCTCTGGCAGTGCTGGCCCTGAGAAAGTGGACTGTAGCAGTCGCGTTTTATCCGACTGTCAACATCGTGGCGTCAGTCGGCATTTGCATGCTGATGATTGTTCGGCGTCGATTGCTGTCGAACGCAGGAGCGGGTTCCCGTTCATAGTCAATGCCTTCGGTGACAACACAGGCGCGCGCGAGGCGAGCGAGGTCCGTCGCGTGTAACACGCTCGCTGCGTTCTGCTGCACGGCCGCGGTCAACTCCTCGACACTCGCCGCCGTCTGTTGCAGCGCCGCCGCCTGCTGCTCGGAACGGTGCGACAACTCGTCGTTGCCCTGACGTCATTCTTTCGCATCTGCCGAATCCGTACGTCATGCGGCTTGCAGGCAACTATGCGAACGGCATTGCCAACAGTACCGAAACGGGTGCAGACGATAGATTTTTCAACGCCCGTCGTTCATTCGGCGCCAGTCTGCAGGAGTCGTTGGCGAGCAACAACATCGCGCCGTCGTCTGTCTCCACGGTAAGTTCACCCGCCAGCACGACATAGTGCTTTTCGACCGCTGATGCGGACATGGTCGTGTATCCTCCGGGCTCGATCGTCGACACGCCTAACCACAGCGATTCCGCTGGGCCCGCTTCGTGCCCCTGCAGTCTTACGCAACGCATCGAAACATGGCCGTCCGGGAAGTATTGCGGCGCGTCGCCGTAGCGGGTGACGTTCATGGTTTGAGCAACACCCGGTTGGTACTGCCTCGCAATACAGCCTGATAAGCGAGCACAGCGTCATCGATGGAAAAAACAAACTCGTGATCAATTGGGAACGGCTTCAAGGCGCCGCTTTCGAACATGGGCAATAGCTGGTCGAGTATCTGCGCACCGTTGACACTGTCGATGGCGAGCGTATCGACACCAACAAAGGTGTGCTGGCCGCGATAAAACGAAAAGATATCGAACGGCACTGCTCGATCGATTGTCGAAATGAAGATCTGCGTGCCGCGTTTAGCGAGCGCCTTGTTAGCCTGCTCGAAATATGGGCTGCCGACCGTGTTGTATACGATATCAGCGCCGTGGCCACCTGTCTTCTCACGCACGATCTCGTCTATTGATTGCGACGAGGCGTCGATCATGATCACGTCGCCGCTCGCGTGCCCAAGGTATGGCTGGGCGGTGCGTTCAACGCCGAACACCTTTGCACCGGCCATGGTCGCAAGCTGAATTGCCGCCTGCCCCACTTTGCCGTTTGCGCCTAATACAAGAACAACGTCGTTCTTTTTTACGCTGCCTGCACGCCGCAGTCCTTCAAAGCCCGTGATGAACGGCACGCCAATCGAGCCCGCCTCTTCCATGGTCAGGTTCGCGGGCTTTTCCCGCACTCCGCTCGCAGGCACAACAAGAAAGCGCCCATGGGAGCCGTTGCGGCGAATCCCGAGCTCGCCGCCGCTACCCCACACATGCTTGCCGACCAGCGCCGACGGTCCTCTTAGCACAACACCCGCGTAATCGCGCCCCGGCGTGCGAGGCCAGATCGCATTTGGCATCGCGCCGAGAACCGCCTTGACATCGCTTGGATTAACACCAGCGCTTACCACCTCGATCAGACACTCTTCCGCGCCAACTTCGGGTTCGTTCTGCGCCACGATATCGAGCACGAGGGAGTCGAGGTTGGCACTCGGCGCCGTAACATAAATTGCCTTCATTATTCGTCATCCTAATAATTAAAAATAGTATATTTCGCAGCGTTGTAGCGATCGGCGAGCACCACATAACGCATTGTCGTTGCGACCATGTCCGCACGCTCCTTATCAGTTAGCGTGCGCACCAGGCGAGCAGGATGGCCTGCCCAAAGCTCACCGGGTTCTACCACCTTGCGCGGGGGCAATACGGCACCGGCGGCAAGCATCCCGCCCGATCTGACAACGGCGCCGTCCAGCACCCGAGCGCCAAATCCAACAAAACCACCATTCTCGATCGTGCACGCATGCAGAATGGCGCCGTGCCCCACGGTTACATCATCCCCGACCATAACCGGCAGACCGTTTGTAGTGCCGTGGACAATCGTGCCATCCTGAATGTTGGTCCGGCAACCTATCACGATCTTCTGCACGTCTCCGCGCAACACGCAGTTAAACCAGATGGAGGTTTGTGCACCGACATCCACTTCGCCTATCAATCGGGTACCCGTGGCGATAAACGCACTTCGGTCTACCGATGGCATGACCGAATCCGGACAATGTCTTGCGCTCATTGGCTCAACCCCAGCAGCTCGCGGGCCTCCTGTGCTGAAGCCTGCTCGCCGCCGAGAGACAACACGATGTCACGAGCGCGCTCAACCAGCGCCGCATTGCTTTCCGCAAGTACGCCCTTTGAAATATAGATGTTGTCCTCGAGACCGACGCGTACGTGTCCACCCGCCAACCATGCCTGCGCGACCATTGGAAACTCGAAACGGCCGACACCGAATGCCGCCCAAGTTGCATCACTCGGCAGCAAGCTGCGCGCATAGAGCAGGGTCTCGGGCGAAGCTGAAAACCCGTATTTGACACCCATCACGAAGGTCCACAATCCTGGGCCGTCCAGTACACCGGCGTTGATCAAATCCCGCGCGAGGTGCATATCGCCGGAATCAAATATTTCGAGTTCCGGCTTGACCCCTGCTTCGCGAATCACGGCCGCCATTCGCGTGACGTTTTTCGGCGTATTGATGACAACATCGCCACCGGAATTCATGGTGTTAAGGTCGAGACTACAGATGTCCGGCCGCAACTTGAGAATGTGTTCCACGCGGTCTTCCGGTCGCATCAGGGTCGTGCCGGCAGCCGCTAGTCGCGGGTTTTCGTCACCGGGAATGAAGCGGCCGCCAGGCCCCGTAGTCAGATTGATAATGAGGTCCTTGTTGACCGCCCGGATACGTTCGATCACTTCCGCGTAGAGAGCGATGTCCATTGAAGGACGGCCTGTTTGAGGGTCTCGGACGTGAATATGGACGACGGCGGCACCAGCGCGCGCCGCGTCGAGAGATGCGGCAGCGATCTGTTCCGGCGTGACGGGCAGTGCCGGGTGCTGTTCCGGTTTAGTCAAATTTCCAGTTACCGCGCAGGTAATGATGGTTTTGCGTGCGTGCATGTCATGTCCTCAGTACCGAACCAACTAGTTCAATTGCCGACCGCCATCGACCACAAGAGTCGTGCCGGTGGTAAATGTAAGGTGCGTTGCACATGCCTCGATTGCGGCGGCAGTATCTTCCGGTGTGCCGATCCGACCGAGCGGCGTGGTGCTCGCGACCTTGTCGTTAAAATCGGCGCCGCGGCCAGGCACGAAGCTGGTATCCACCACGCCTGGGGAGACATTGATTACGCGGACGTGCGGTGCCAGCGCACGCCCGAGGGAAGCCGCCATGATGTCGAGCCCGACTTTTGCTGCGCAGTACGCAATATTGCTGCCAATGCCGGTAGTTGCGGAAATCGACGACACGTTGACAACGAGTCCATCGCCCGATGCAACCAGTAGTTCTCGGAATGCGCGGATCGCCGCGAATTGCCCTCGCCAGTTGACCTTAAAAATCTCGTCAATCAACTGATCTGTCAGAGCTTCGAGGTCGGCGTGTCTGACAGGCTGAGTAAAGCCCGCAGCATTGACCAAAATATCCACCTTTCCATACCGCTCTCGAACGCTTTGTGCGAGCGCGGTCAAGGTAGCACTGTCGGTAATCGACGCTAAGCCCGCAGTGTGCCCGTCACCCGCAAGACTGTCTGCGATGTCCTGAACGGGTGCGAGATCATGTTGTCCGACGACGACGATGCGCGCACCCGACGACGCGAGCCGAAGTGCCGTAGCCTTTCCTATGCCGCCACCACCGCCGACAATCACCGCGATCTTGCCTTCAAGAGTATTTTTTGCCATGTCAGCTAACCCTGTCATTTGATAGGCGGCGTCGGAAACGTCGAATCGCCTTTTGCAAGAACGAAAGTGCAATCCAGCGTGTAATACGGCTCTTTCACTCCGGGATGGGGGCCGGTGCCGACTTCATGTCGCTCGAACTGTCCGACCAGGTCCCGGGTCACGCCGAACACGACGTCAGAATCCAGATATTCGGCATCGTCGGCGAATATCTGTGAGATCAGCGTCGAGTAACCATCCGCGACCACCACAAAGTGAAGATGTGCCGGGCGATATGGATGGCGCTTCTGAATGCGCAACAAATCCCCGACAGGACCATGTGTTGGAACCGGATAGCCAGATGGCCGTATGCTTCTGAAGTTGAAAACGCCGTGTTCGTCAGTTAAGAAATGACCGCGCAGATTCATCTCGGGCTGGTGCGGGTCCTGATTTTCGTAGAGGCCCGCTGGCGATGCCTGCCACACGTCGACCTTTGCATTGCATATCGGCTCGCGGCGCGTGTCGAGAATGCGCCCGCTTACGAAGATTGGGGATCCCGGTGTGTCATCCTGCACGATGGATTCGCCGAGCTCGTAACGAGGCGAACCACCGCGATAGAACGGCCCCAGTAACGCGCCGCCCGTGCGCTCGTCGTGAGCCGAATTGTTAAGCACTTTGACCAGGGTCGAGAACCCTAGCACGTCGGCTAGGAGCACAACCTCGTTATGGCTGTCCGTGCAGGTCAGCCCGACCTGTCTGATGAAATCCAGCCCCTGCTCGAACTCCTCGTCTGTCAGCTTCGCTTCATTCAAGAATGCGTGCGCGTGTTTGACCAACGCATTCAGAATTTCCTTCAGACGCGGATTTACAGTGTTGCTCATCGCCGCATGGACGATCTCCGTTACCGACGCTGCGTCAGTAACGATACTGCTGCGCCGCATTAGTCTGGACATGCCTCATCTCCTCTGCAATCGATTGCATCATACTGCGTGATTGCGCATGTGTCAAAGCAGGAGCTGGAAATTCCTGAGCACTGGTGCCTGCTCTCAGTTGGACGACCGTGCGGCCGCTTGAGTGCAGCGATCGGCGCTCGGGAGCTGCTCAGCGGTCTGCTGTTGACTCGAATTCAAAACACGGGAAGCGACGATCTTGACGGCGCCAGGCGCCCTGCGTATGATGCAATCGATTGCATTTTAACACGGGCGGGACAATTGAAAACTGATCTGGCGACTTTAAGCATTCTCGGGTTCGAAGGTGCGTTTAATCTGCCATTCTGGGTTGGCAAGGACCAGCACCTGTTCGAAAAGCACGGCCTAGACGCCGACCTTGAATACGTCAAAGGCTCGGTCGACATGATCAACCGGATGAACGCCGGGTCAGCCCATATCGCGTTGACAAGTGTAGACAACGTCATTGCGTACACCGGCGGACAAGGCGAAACGGCAAGTGGCAGCGCACCGGATCTGATTGCATTCATGGGCGGCGATCACGGCTTTCTTTCGCTGGTGTCGCGCCCGGATGTCACGTCGGTTCAGCAACTGAGAGGAAAAACACTATCCGTCGACGCCATGACAACGGGCTTTGCGTACGTCTTGCGTGAGATTCTTTTGCGCAACGACATTACCGCCGACGCAGTGACATTCGACGCCGCTGGGGGCACTGGCAATCGATATCGTGCCCTGATGGCGGGCAAACACGATGCGACCCTTGTGCGCACACCTTTCGAAAAACTCGCCGCACGGCAAGGATTCAAGACATTAGTCTCGGCCAACGCGCTGTTTCCGGACTATCTCGGCACGGTCGGGGCGGTACTCAAATCATGGGCGACCGCAAACCGCCCGCAGATGATCGGATTCCTTCTTGCTTACCGCGAGGCGTTGAATTGGATTTTTAACGCTGGCAATTCGACAGCCTGTTGCGAATTGTTGCGCACACAGTTTCGTGATCTTTCGGATACGGAGGCGCACGCAGTGCTCGAAGATCTTGTCGACCCTATGCACGGGTTGATCCAGGACATGGAGATTGCGGAAGCCGGGTTCGCAGAAGTAGCGCGCATCCGGGACACCCATGCGGCGACGCAGATCAGCCAGCCGCGAACGCCTTGCGTGGATCGCCAGTATCTCGATGAAGCCAGGGCATCGGCGCGTTGGGCGACTTAGGAAGCAGGGGCAAAAAAAGCGGGGGTGAACTGCATGAGCGCCCCCCCACCCGCCGGATTCTCCATATCGCCATCGCAGACGACTAGCCAACCACCGCGATTGCCTGCACCTCCAGGAGCATTTCCGGTTTAGCCAGTCCCGCTACAGTAATCAAGGCACTGGCCGGAAAATTATCACCATAAATCTCTTTGCGGATTTTGGTGAACTGATCGCCGAATCGCGCGTCTGTGATCGACACGGTCATCGTCACGATGTCCGCCAATGTTCCACCCGCCTGTTCGAGCGTCTTTCCGATTCGCAAAAAAATCTCGCGTGCTTGTCCAGCGAAATCGCCCGACAGCGACTTGCCGTTCGAGTCTTCGACCACTGTCTGCCCTGCCAGCCAGACGATTCTGCCCCCCTGCGTGATCACTGCGGGGGAAAACGCTCGCTCTTGTGCAGCATCACGCTTGATATATTCACGAACCTGCTTTGACGGTTGGTTCTGTTCCATGTTTGCCTCGTTGATTAGGTAATTAAAAAGTAGGGTTCCGGCCATGTGATTCGCGGCACGTCTGGTGACTCGACGCCCCGCAGGAAGGCGGCTCAGGCGAAGGTCAGATGCAATCGATTGCATTATGTGTCTTCTTGGTCGACGTTGTCAAAGGCTGGTTTTCAGGGTTAACACGGATCAAAACCCGAAACTATCGCCCCGGAACGGGGCAACGGCTTCAATTTTCCTCCGTTTGAATTTAGGTAAACCCTAGTTCTCTTATGCAATCGATTGCAATACATTCGCTCCTGCCCGCAGAATGAAAGCGGCGTATCCGGCATTGAGCGGGACCGAATCAGCGGAGTCATCCGCGAAGCACCAAAGGCACGCGTCAGAAAGCCGAGTGCGCTGTGAAGCCAAAGAGGACGTCACTGAGTGCGTCGCCACCCGAAAACGGCTGCGCGTGTTCACGACCCGAGTCGATAGATCTGACGAAGTGGTTCACACAACAGGAGTATCAGAATGCTAGCTGTACAATCTGTAACCGTCCGAACGTTTATCAACGATCGAAAGATGTCCGGCTTTCAGATCCGGACGTTCTTTCTCTGCTTTCTGATACTCGTTCTCGATGGTTATGACACTGTCGTTCTTGGCTTCATCGCCCCCGCTCTCAAAGTTCACTTTGGCGCGAGCGCTGCAGAGCTGGCACCGGTATTCGGCGCTGGATTTTTCGGCCTCGCAATCGGTTCATTTTTCTTCGGCCCGCTAGCAGATCGTTTCGGACGGAAAGTCACGCTGATCTGCGCGGTATTACTTTTCGGTATGCTTAGTATCGCATCCTCGTGGTCCGCGTCAATCAACATGCTGATCGCGCTGCGCTTCCTGACTGGCCTCGGCTTGGGCGGGGCCATGCCAAATGCCTACACTCTCGCAGTCGAATATAGCCCCGACCGTCTACGCTCAACGCTTGTCGCTCCGCTTGGCTGCGGCATTTCGGCAGGCGGAGTGCTGTGTGGCCTTGCCGCATCGCGCATGATCGGGACCTTCGGCTGGCAATCCATGCTGATCTTGGGTGGTGCGTTGCCGCTACTGCTGGCGGTGATATTGGCTATCTGGCTACCAGAGTCGATGTCTTATCTCGTCACGCGCAATCGCCAGCTCGATGCGCACGCGATTATGCAGCGCATCGCACCAGACGTTTCATCGGCTCCGCCCCACCTCACTCGCGACGAGACGCCTATGCCTGGTCTTCCAATGACTCAGCTGTTGAGACGAGGTCTGCGCGGCGGTACGTTGTTTTTGTGGGTTACCGGATTCATGGCATTGCTCGTCGTCTACTTTCTGGGTAATTGGCTGACCCTCCTTATTCAGCAAAGCGGGGTGCCGTTCGATCACGCGTCGTTGATGACAGCACTCTACCTAGCCGGTAATGCACTTGGCGCTGTTTTGCTTGGCTTTCTGATGGACCGCATGAACCCTCAGTATGTTGTGGCTGGAGCGTTTCTATGCGCCGCCGTCAGTCTGGCGTCATTTGGCCACCTCACCGGAGTGCCCGCGCTCGCTCTCGTTGCGCTCTTCGTAACGGGCGTCGGCACAGGGGGCGCGATGACCGGCACCAGCATTTTGTCGGCCGGTTTCTATCCGACGGCTGCGCGCGCCACTGGCGTCGCATGGACACTCGGCATGGGTCGCGTAGGTTCGATTGTGGGGTCGATGATCGGTGGCCTGATGTTGGCCGCGCACTGGGCGTCCGCAGTCATGTTCGCGGTCGTTTCGATTCCGATTGCAGTAGCGGCGGCCAGCATATACGGGCTGGCGGTCTATCGTCGACGCAGTCTACAGCCACCGGAGAGTCCCTATTTTGATGTCGCAGTCGGTCAGAGGAATTCGAAATGAACGAGCACGGTCCGTCGTCTGCGCGCGGACTGCCGGCTAGATCAATCTACGGCGCCGGTTCGACAGGCAAGCGATTACCGACGGCCGTCTGACCAGAGCCCCCGCGAGGAGTCTTGCACCGGTTGGACAGGCGGCGGTCATCGAGGATGACTCGACAAGCTCTGACAGAATTATTCGTAACTAAGCATATCTTAAATATCGTTATCCTTATTAAATTACCGGGTAGAGATATTGAAGGCGCAAAAGGATACAAGCGTGAAACTGAAGAGACTTATGCAGGCGATTATTTTGAGCGCCGGACTTATCGCTGAAAGCGCGTTCGCGCAGTCGAGCGTTCAGCTGTACGGGATACTCGATGCTTTTGTCGGCGAGAAAAAACTGCTTGGCGGCCACACGGCGGTACTTGCCGGCAATGGCGGCATGACCTCTTCGTTCTGGGGAATGAGGGGTAGTGAAGATATCGGCGGGGGCACCAGTGTGATCTTTGCTCTCGAGAGCTACGTCAACATCCAGACCGGACAGTACGGACGTCCAGGCTATCCGTCGGACGGCCTCTTTTCGCGTAACGCATATGTCGGCCTAAAGGGAAACTACGGCACGCTGACAGCCGGCCTCATACCGCCCCCGCTCTGGTTCTCGACGATCACGTTCAATCCATTTTTTAATTCGTTCGTGTTCTCGCCTATCGTACTGCATAGCTATCTTGGCGTGAACGGTCAGGGCGTATTTGGCGGCGCCGGCGAGTGGACGAACTCCGTGGCTTACGCAAGTCCGCTCGTCGGCGGCTTTACTGGAAAGGCGATGTACTCCTTCGGCAACGAGGCAGGACATTTAGGGCAAAACAAGTGGAGTGGGCAGGTTTCCTATAATCACGGCTCCTTTGCGGCGTCGGCAGTCTGGCAGCAAATCAAATTCAGCATCACCCCGGGCGATCTGGCAACTTCCCTCCCCGGTTTGACGACACAATCCGTTGCCAACTTCGGCATGTCGTATGGCACCAATTTCGTTGAACTGTTCGGCCAATATCAACACATCCGGGATCGGGACTCAGCCGGCAACATCGCAATCGACACCGGCCAAATAGGCTTCTCGATACCCGTCGGCCTCGGCCGCATACTCGGCTCCGACGCGTATTCGAAGAGTTCGGGCGGCAGCACCGTATACCGCAACACATGGGCAATCGGCTACGACTACCCACTGTCCAAGCGCACGGACATTTACGCGGCCTTTCTGTCCGATCGAGCAAGCCGGCTATCGTCCGGCTATACGCTCGGGGGTGGAATTCGGACAGCCTTTTAGCCCATCCTGACGACACGGGAAAGGTTCGACAGATGCACCCTCTCCTCGATAAAAGCAGCAGTGACTAAGCGTTGCTCCACGTAGGCTTGGCGCTCTTCGATGCTGCGGCGCCGGTCGATTTCTTCGCAGCGCTCTTACGAGGAGCAGCCGTCGAACCCCGCACGATTAGTTTCGGCGGCAGCACCACGTTGCGTGCCGGGCTATCGCGTGTTTCGATGGCTTGCTGAAGGAGGTCGGCAGCCTGGCGCCCCATCTCCTTGTGGCTGATGCGAATAGTCGTCAGGGGAGGCTCGACCATGTCTACTAGAGGCATGTCGTTATGTCCCACAACCGAGATATCGCGAGGGCAGTTCAAACCTATTTCGCGCAATGCGTCGTACGCGCCTAGCGCAAGCAAGTCGTTCGCAGCGACGATTGCGGTGATGTCGGGCCGCGCGCTCAAAAGCCGTCGCGCCGCTTCCGCTCCCTGTTCGCGAGTATAGGTACCCGCGAACTCGCACGGGGCCGAGGTTGCATCGAGACCGTGGGCAGAAAGAGCCTGGATGAAACCGCGGTGCCGCAAAAAGCCGGTTGAATGTTCGGGTGGGCCCGCAAGATGCCCTATTGTGCGGTGTCCCAGTTCCACCAGATGGTCGACCGCGAGCTGCGCGCCGAGCAAATCGTCCGACACCACCCCGGACAACCGTGTTTCCTTCTCTGCACGATTGACCAGAACACTGGGTACGCCCCTTTCAATGCAGAAGGACACAAGCGGATCATCGCGGCTCGCCGTCGCCAGAATGAGCCCATCGACACGCCGGGCGATCAATCCCTGGGCAAGATCGAACTGCTTGTTGCTATCACTTCCGACATAGGCAACGATCGTGGAGTAGCCGTGTTCGGAAAGACGCTCCGCCGCACCGGTCAAAATCGGCGTGAAGACATTAGTCGCAATATCCGGAACCAAAATACCGATTAGCTTGGAACGGCCGGTTCGCAGACTTGCCGCCACAGGATCGAGTCGATATCCCAACGCGTCGGCTGCCTTCATAACGCGTGCGACGGACTCGGGAACGACCATCGATCGCGTGTCCGGATTGAGCGCACGTGAAACGGTCGAGACGTGCAGCCCTGCCAGTTCCGCGACCTGCTTCATCGTGACAGATCGCCTGTTGTTGCCCGCTGGAGATGATTTTGCTTTCACGACAGCCCTACCGTTTCGCTTTCTACATGGAACGTTTCAAGCAACCACGACCAGCAGTAACCCCGCCTTGGCTGATTGCAGGAGGATGAAACAGCCTCGTCAACCGGCCACATCCGGTCGACGTCACGCCCCGGATTATAACCAGGCCGCTGCAAATATTTTGCAACCGATTGTATTTAGGGCGGCATGATACGCCTCCCGGGCGCTCGACCCGGCAATTCGCCCTTCTCAACGCGACTTGAACTCTGCAATCGATTGCATTATAGTGATCCATGTCGGAGCCGAACTCCGCCAACGGCAGCTGAATAGCGTTCCTGAAATGCACATTTTCACTGCAGACAGAAACTGCGACAAAACCGGCGCATGCCTCAGCCACGTTCGTTTTTGATGGCGATTTGCCGTGCGCCTCACGACTGTCGAGCCGAACGAAACGTCAGATCGACGTTCGTTCGAAGCGGCACCATTTTATTGCAATCGATTGCAAAGGAGTTGTTTGATATGGCCGAGCCATCTCTGGATAGATCAAAGCTGAACCGCCCATACTGGAGCGCCATCCTCGGCGGAAAGGCGGTCGAGGTGGACGCAGCTCAGACCTTCTTCGTGGTTGAAGAGGCGGCGACCGCAAGTCAAATTGCCAAGGTCGTCTCGTCGGACGAAGATCTCGTGGATCGGGTCGTCAGCGATTCGCGGCAAGCGTACGAGTCTGATTGGAAGCATCGCTCGCCGCGCGAGCGTGCGCAGCTTTTGCATCAGGTCGCAGCCAAAATTCGCGAGCATGCGGACGAACTCGCTGAACTGGAAGCTCGCGAAGTCGGTAAGCCCAAGCGCGACGCATTGCGCTTCGATGTCTCTTACTGTCATGCCTGTTTCGACTACTTTGCCGGTCTTGCCGATACGCTTCACGGCGAGATCCTGGACCAGGGGCCGATTGAAGCGCGTGTTCTTTTTGAGCCGTACGGCGTGGTAGCCGCGATTCTGCCGTTCAATTGGCCCCCCATTCACTTTGCCAAGAAATCCGCGCCCGCGCTGGCTGCCGGAAACACCGTCGTCGTCAAACCCGGCGAGCAAGCGCCGCTAACGGTTCTTCGACTAGTCGAGCTGGCCAATCAGGTGCTGCCGCCGGGCGTCCTGAACGTTGTTCCCGGCATCAAGGCGGGTCCCGCGCTCGCATCGCACCCGAAAGTCGAGCGCATCAGCTTTACTGGAGCGACGGCAACGGGCCGTCGGGTTTTGCAAAGTGCCGCGGAAAACATTACTTACGCAACGATGGAGCTTGGCGGCAAGAACGCCCTGCTCGTGCTGGAAGACGCCGACATGGAAGTCGCGCTAAACGTCGCGCTCGAAGGCATGTTCTATAACCAGGGTGAGGCATGCACCTCCACCGCCCGCATCCTCGTCCACGAATCCCGGTACGCTGAGTTCGAAGAGAAATTTGCGCGCGCAACCGAGAAGCTGGTGGTCGGCAATGGTCTCGACGCCCGAACCGATATCGGACCGATGGTCGACGCAAAACAACGAGACCGTGTGATGGGATATATCGATATCGCGCTACGTGAAGGCGCAAGAATGGTCACGCAGGGCAAGCTTCCCGACGACGAGCAATACAAAAACGGTTACTGGGTGCCGCCGACGGTCCTCGGCGACGTCACGCCGACAATGACGGTTGCACAGGAAGAGATTTTCGGCCCAGTTGCATGTCTGATGCGATTCAAGAGCGAGGATGAGGCGGTCGAGATCGCGAATGGGACTGCTTACGGTCTGACCGCGGCGATTTGCACAACCGACGAGAACCGAGCGTGGAAACTAGCGCCGAGGCTGGACGCAGGCATGATTTTCGTCAATAACTATATGCGCCGCGCGTTCCTCGGATCGCCGTTCGGCGGCGTGAAGGGTAGCGGTTTCGGCCGCGAAAACGCGACGGAAACCTTGAAGGAATTCGTGCGCTCGAAGAACGTTCGTTTCCCTTCCGGTAAAGCGCCCATCCCAACCTGGCCGCCGAAGGATTGACACCTCAAGGCCATGAATAGTGGCGAGACCTAGGAGGACTGCCGCCCGCAGTTCAGCTCGCGCGGCGGACTCCCGTAAAGATCAAGTGACGATGGAAGAGAGGCGATGAAGAAAGTTCTTATCAAGAACGGCTACGTGGTAACAGTTGACGGTGAGCGGAGAATTTTCGACGGCGGCGCTGTAGCTGTTACGGGAAGACATATTTCGGGGGTCTATTCACATGAAGACACCCCGGCCGACGGATTCGACGAAGTCATCGACGCGCGCGGCTGCCTGGTGATTCCGGGGCTAATCAATCTTCACCAACATACCTGGTATTCGATGTTCAAAGGCATCGCCGACGGCCTGTTGCTCGAAGACTGGATTACAGACATTGTGTTTCCGCTCGTCACGAATCTCTCGGACGAAGCCATGCGGCTGGGAAGTTACCAGTGCGGACTGGAAATGCTTGCCACAGGCACGACCACGTCTTTCAATCACTCGGTGACTGTAACTGACTCAAATACAGTTAGAGCGACGATTGAACCACAGGCCGAGATTGGAATACGCCAGTTCTTCGGTAAGGAACTACGTTGCAGAAACAACCGCTTTCTCGACCACCCTCTCACACTGGAAGAATCGCTCGCTTCGTCTGAAGAAGAAATCCGTTACTGGAATGGAAAGCACGATGGCCTGGTCCGGATGGGCTTGGTAATCGAGGCGAATGCACATTGGACATCGTCCGGCATGAGCACTGAAGAGCTCATATTGCAGGGTACCGAATTGGCGCGAAAACTTGACGTCAGAATCAGCAGCCACACTGCCGCAGGAACGTTCTCGACCGAAAAAGGCTTCCTTAAACATCTTCGGGAGACCGGACGGACCGATGTACGCTATTTGATGCAACTCGGCGTCCTGGATCAACACTGGATGCTGATCCACGGCATCCATTGCACGGAACTAGATCTCGAGCAAATGGCAGAGGTCGGCGCAGGGCTGGTTTATACGCCGACCAGTGAAGCTATCCGCGGAGGGGGTATCGCGCCAGCCGCAAATGCGCTGCGCGCCGGTGTTCCTACCGCCCTCGGGACTGACGGAGCCATGGTCGACTATACGAACGACATGCTTGAACAGGTGAAAGCGTGCGTGCTTTTCCAGCATCAACGTCATTTGGACCCGACCCGGATGTCGTTCGAGCGCAGCCTGGAAATGGCCACAATCAACGGTGCTCAAGTGTTGGGCGTCGCCGATGAATTAGGCTCCCTGGAAACCGGCAAGCTCGCCGACATTGCAGTCTTTGATATGCGGAAACAGCATATCGGCTCCTTGCAGCGCCCTCTTTCCGCGTTCATTGGTGCCGGCAAAGGCACTGATGCAAAGTACGTGATGGTGAACGGCGAGATTGTTTACCGTGAAGGTCGATTCACTCGGTGCAGCGATACTCGCGACATTCTGGACAGCGTGGAACGTCTTGCCCCTGAGATCGTTCGCAAAGCAGGCCTTTCGTCAAGACTGGACCTTCCGTGGCAAGGCTCTGCGCGTTGACGGCACGCATAGCGCCGACGGCCACGCTCAGCACTGCACAGCAATTGGGACGTGTTCCACCAGGAAGTCAATGAACGCCCGAACGGAGGGAAGCAGGCCCCTCCTCGACGGCATCAGCAGGCTGATCGTCGCGACGCCCGCCGTCCATTGAGGCAGTACGCGCACAAGTTGCCCCGTCTTTACCTCGGACTGGCCCACATATCCGGGCAGCGCAACGATGCCGATGCTCCGGCAAGCTGCGACTTTCAGAGTCGCCATGTCGTCGCTCAGCAAATACGGCTCGAAGGGAATGACTTCGGCCTGGTCGGCATGCCGGACATGGCGCAATCGCCATGCGTGTGTGTCCTGCACGCCGCCGAGCGCGATGCCGTCGTGGGCCGCAAGCGCGGCTGGCGTGTCCGGCACACCCTTGCGCTTCAGATAGGCCGGTCCGGCAAAGAGATGCCAAGGTGTCGTCGCCAAGGGCCGCTGGACCAGGGTGGAATCCGGCAGTGGCGTGGAGTGTGCGCGCAGACACAAGTCGAAGCCCTCCTGTACCGGGTCGACGTGTCGGTTTGTTGCGTGCTGAACGATGCGTACACGCGGATATTCGGCCATGAATTTCGGAATCAGTTCGGCCAACGCCAGTTGCGCAAAAGCGACCGAGCAGGAGAGGCGGATCGTTCCGCTCGGCTCCGCCGTGCGCTGGCGGACGACGCTCTCGGCCGCTTCGGCTTCTACCAGCATCGCAACCGCGTGCTTATAGAACGCTTCACCGACATCGGTCACGACGAAGCGCCGCGACGTACGCTGGATCAGCCGCGCGTCAAGCGCTGCCTCGAGCGCGAGAATGCGCCGGCTCAGGCTCGACTTGGGCAGGTCAAGCGCGCGTGCTGCCGCGGTGATCCCTTTGTTTTCCACCGCCTGCACAAAGTAGTAGACATCGTTCAGATCAAGCATGGTCACTCCCTTTTAAACGTCGCGGTCGAGATTCTCGCCGACAACGCCGCGCCCGAAGCGCAAGCCGTCTACGCTGCATTGGGTATCCCGTTCGCCGGCCTCGTCTGCGGCCTGAAGCAATACTTCTCAAGCCAGCGTGGATGACGTCACATGACTGGCACGAACGTGACATCTTTCCGCCTCCGCTGCGTCACCGTCGGGTTCTAAGTTTCTCCGTTGTAACGAGCCGTAAGAAATCGCAAGCACCGCAACGGTGCTTGCATTCGCAATGCCCCCAAGCGCACCACGTCAACGGAGATTTACATGAAGCGAACCAGCAAGTTCAGCATGCCGCTGCGGCATGCCGCATTGCTATGCGGTGCCGCGGTCCTGGCCGCAGGCAGCGCCGTCTTCCCATCGATTGCGGACAGCCAGTCGCAAACGCCCGCCGACGCCTCGGCGATCACCGTTTCGCCGATCAAGCATGTGATCGTGATCGTCGGCGAAAACCGCACCTTCGATCATGTCTTCGGCGCTTATCAGCCGCGTCATGGACAAACCGTGTCGAACCTGCTGTCGAAGGGCATCATCACCGCCGACGGTTCGCCGGGCCCCAACTTCTCGCTTGCCGCGCAAAACACGGCCAAAGCGACGGATCCGTCCAGCTTCGAGCTGAGCCCGGGATCGAAGCAGCCTTATCCCTACCTGCCGGCGCCGAACACGGCAGGCGTGCCCACCGCGGCAAGCGACACCAAGGCGCCGCCGTTTGCCACGCTTGCCGCTGCGCAAGCGGCCGAGGGCTACGCGCTCGAATCGCAAGACGTCGTTCACTTGACGACCGGCGCATCGGGCGTGCCGAACGACGTCGTCGATACGCGCTTCGGCTCGAACGCGTACATCCTGCCGAACGGTCCTTATCAAATCTCGAAGGTCGGCCCCGACTACGACCAGTACATGAACAGCCCGGTGCACCGCTTCTACCAGAACTGGCAGCAATCGGACTGCAACATTTCCCATATGACCTCCGACAACCCGAGCGGCTGCAAGATGGACTTGTTCGCGTGGGTCGAGACGACGATCGGCGCGGGTTCGAACGGCAACGCCCCGGCCGCGAACTTCACCGACGAGACGACCGATGAAGGGGCCACCGCGCTCGGCTTCTACAACGTGAACACCGGCGACATGCCGTACTTCACGGACCTCGCGCGTCACTACACGATCAGCGACAACTATCACCAGCCGGTGATGGGCGGCACGGGGGCGAACAGCATCATGATCGGCACGGCCGACGCGCTCTATTACACCGACGGCAAGGGCCACCCGATGACGCCGCCCGCCGACGAAATCGAAAACCCGAAGCCGCTGGCAAACACGAATAACTGGTACTCGCAGGACGGTTATTCGGGCGGCACCTACAGCAACTGCTCCGACAAGACGCAGCCGGGCGTGGGCGCGGTGCTGGACTACCTCGGCTCGCTGCCCTATCACCCGAAAGCGAACTGCGCGCCGAACACGTACTACCTGCTCAACAACTACAACCCGGGCTATTACGGCGACGGCACCGTGAACACGACGGACACGTTCACGATTCCGCCCTCGCCGGTGCGCACGATCGCCGATACGCTGATCGCGAAGAACATCTCGTGGAAGTACTACGGCGAAGGCTGGGCCACCTACAAGGCGAAATCGAAGACGAGCGTCTACTGCAACATCTGCAATCCGTTCCTGTACGAAACGGCGATCATGACGAATCCCACTAACGCCGCACACCTGGTGGACACGCCCGACCTCTACTCGGACATCGCGAACGGCACCCTGCCCGCCGTCTCTTTCGTGAAGCCGGGGGGACTGCTCGACGGGCACCCGGAGTCGTCGAAGTTCGGCCTCTATGAGGGCTTCGTGCACAAGATCGTCGATCTCGTGCAAGCGAACCCGAAACTGTGGGCCTCGACCGCGATCTTCATCACGACCGACGAGGGCGGCGGCTACTACGACTCGGGCTATATCCAGCCGGTCGACTTCTTCGGCGACGGGCCGCGCATCCCGCTGATCGTCGTGTCGCCGTATTCGCGCGGCGGACGCGTCGTGCACGACTACGCGGATCACGTCTCGCTCGTCAAATTCATCGAGCGCAACTGGTCGCTTGGGCCGATCACCTCGCGCAGCCGGGACAACCTTCCGAACCCGATGCCGTTGCCGACGAATCCGTACGTGCCGGTCAATTCGCCTGCGCTCGACGATCTGTTCGACGCGTTCCGATTCGTCCCGCCGGGTAAAGACAAGGGCGCTCAGGATGCCCAAGGCAATGGCGCGATCGGCATGCTTCCGTTCTAAGCGCAGCGGCTAAGCATTGCGTGTGGTTGAGCGGCGTGACTCGAAGTCCACCGGGTCACGCCGTTTTTTGCGCGTGAAAGTCAGGCAGCAAGCGCCGCATCCATCGCGGCAAGGTAGCTCCTGAATCCGGCCTCCAGCAACCCCGCGCGCACGCGCTCGAGTTCGCGCCGCGCGGCTTCGCCGCCGTGCCCCCGCAGAAAGCGGGCAAGGGCGCGGCCGCGTGCCGCGAAGAGTGCGGCCCAAGGCAGCGGTTCGCCGCGCGTGTAGTCTTCGAGGGCTGTCACGTAGCGCGCCGCGCCGTCCGCATCGCCCGTCGAAAGCATCGCTTCGATGGCGTCGCGGTAGAACCAGAGGTGGTTGTGGCCCACCGCGCCACGCTGCAACAAGTCCGCGCCTTCGGCCAGGAGCCGGTTGCGCTGAGCGTCATCCTCGACCGCCCGGCACAGCGCGCCGACGGCTTTCGGCGCACAGAATTGCATGCCGATTTCGCGGCAGATTTCCAGCGCTTCCTGCAGAACGTGAACGGCCTCGCTGCGGCGCCCGCAATCGAGCAGCACGCGCCCGCGCATCTCCAGGTTCTGCGCCTCGAAACGGCGCGCGCCAAGCTGCCGGATCAGCCGCATTTCCTGCTCGAGATGAATCTGCGCCGCCTGCCCGTCGCCCAGTTCGTGGCAGGCGTATACGCCCAGCGTCTCGCACAGCATTTGCGCGCGCGGCTGTCCGATGAGACCGGCCGCGCGTGCGGCCGCGACCGCGTCCTCACGCGCCTGCCGCGCCTCGTTGAGATAGATGCGGCTGAAGCCTTGCATCGAACGATTGGCCACCTCGACGCGGCCAAAGCCGTGTTCGCGGCTCAATGCGACGCAGCGGCTGAAGTGCTCGAAAGCGGTCCGCATGCGCCCCTGCGCATACGCCGCGTCCGCAAGACCGCCCAGCGCGCGAGCCTCCGCTTCGGGCAAGCCCAGGCGCCGGGCGCACGCAAGCCCCTGTTCGTGCTCGGCGCTGCAATCCGCGATCCTTCCGAGGGGAAAGAGGATGTTGCCGCGCAGATGATGCAGGCGCGCGAGCTCCGCCACCCTGTCCTCGCGCTCCGCCACCTTCTGAGCGGAGTCCAGCAGCGCGAGCGCCTCGGCGAGACCTTCGTTCACTCTCAAGCCTTCCGCGAGCCCGAGCTGGCAGCGGCAGAGACTCATGTCGTCGGGCGCGGCCGCGAGCGCCGCCCGGTACGTGGCGATCGATGCCTCGATGTCGCCCAAGTCCCGCTGCAGCTCGCCCATGCAGCAGCTGAGCGCGTGGCGGTCCGCAGCCGTTTTCGCGATCTCCAGGCCCCGCTCGCTCAGGCGCAGCGCGGACTCGGCAAGGTAGGCCGTGCGCTGCGCGATGGCGGCGTCGAGATACGCCTGCGGTGCGCGGTCGTCCTCCGCGCGGTCGAGATGCTGGGCGTAGAGCGTCGGGTCGCTGGCCGCGAACCAGCCGGCCGCGCGCCGGTGCAAGTCGCGCCGGCGTGTTCGCAGCAGCGTCGAATAAGCGCCCTCCTGGATCAGGGCATGGGCGAACAGATAATCGCCGCCTTCCGGCAGCACGAGCGCGTTGGCGAGCAGCCCGTCGCAGACGTAATCCGGTTCGTCGATGAGCCGGCGCAGCAAGGCGAGGTCGAAGCGCTGGCCGATCACCGCGGCCGCCTGGAATGCCAGGCGGTCGCGCGGCGACAACCGGTCCATGCGCGCGAGCACGAGACTCTGGATCGATGCCGGGACCGTCTTGCCGCTGCCCTCCTCGGCGTTGCGCAACAACTGTTCGAGAAACAACGGATTGCCGCCCGCGCGCTCGATGCACGCAAGCGCGACGCGCTGCGTCGCATCGATGTAGTTGCCGGCAAGGCTCAGCGCCTCTTCCTTTCGCAACGGACCGAGATCGATGGTCGCGAACCGGATATCGCGGCAGCGCGCGCGCCATGCGGCGTCGAGCGGATCGCCGTCCACGCGCGACGTCATGACGACGAGGCCCGGGCCATTGGCGGCCCCCGCGGCGAAGGCCGCCAGATAGTCGAGCACCTGCGGGTCGGCCCAATGCAGGTCTTCGACCACGATCATGGTCGCCGCGCGCCCGCACGCATCCTCGGTGAGCCTCGCGGCGAGCGCCTCTTTGCCGCGCTTGCGCGCGCCGTGATCCATCGCGTCGTAGAGGGTCCGCCATTCGCCGGCTTGCGGAAGATCGAGAAGGTCGTGGAGAAACACGAGCTGCTCGGGCTTGACGATGCCCGCCGCAGCGACGCGTTCCGCCGCGCTGCGCCGCGTGTCGCCCGGAGCCGCGGGCGGCAGGCCAAGCAGGCTGCCGACGATCGCCTGCACGGGCCCCTGTCCCTTGCCGACGCCGAAATCCAGCACCAGACCGCGATGGACCGCGAAGCCCTGCGCCTGCGCATGGCTGCGCATCTCGTCGACCAGACGCGTCTTGCCGATGCCCGCCTCGCCGCGCACATACACCACGTGACCCGCCCGCTGCGCGAGACACGCGCGGACGATGCCGTGAAATTGCTCGAGCTCGGCATGGCGCCCGATGAAGCGGCTGCGGCTGGCCGCCGCCGGCTCGCACGCCATGCTGCGCAGCCGCCACACGCGCACCGGCGCATCGAGGCCCTTGAAGCGCATGTCGCCGGCCAGGTCGCATACGGCGCTGTCGCCGAGTGCGCGCCGCACGTCGTCGGACAGCAGCGTCTCCCCGCTGCCCGCGGCGGCCACGAGCCGCGCGGCCAGGTTGACCGGATCGCCATGCACCGTGTAGTCCTGCGCGTCGGCGCGGCCGAGCGCCCCCGCGACCACTTCGCCGCTCGCGATGCCGACGTGCGCCTGCAATTGCCGCGCCGCTTGTCCGCTCAATTGCGCGAGCGCATCGTGGATATCGAGCGCGGCGCGCGCGGCCCGCAGCGTGTCGGTATCGTGCGCGCGAGGCGCGCCGAACAGCGCCATGACGGCATCGCCGATGTGCTTGTCGATCGTGCCGCCATACGCAAGCACGACGCCGTCGACGAGGGCCGTATAGCGGCCGATCAGCGCGCGCAATTCTTCCGGGTCGAGCGAATGCGAAAGCGCGGTGTAGCCGCAGAGATCGGCAAAGAGAATCGTGACTTGCCGGCGCTCGTCCGCCGGTGCGCCGGCCGCGGGCGCAGGCGCGGACGGCGCGGAGAGCGGCGCCGCCGCGGCACGTTCGGCAACGGCCGCGAGCATGCGCTTGCGGTGGCCGAGCGAATGAACGCCAAGCTCTTTCAAGTCCGCATCGGTCAGCTGCGGCAGCATCGACATATCGATGTCGTTCTCGCCGAACGCTCGCGCGTATTGCTCGAGGCCCAAGCCGGCCAACCATTGCTCGATGTCCATCGTCGTCGCCCGTATCCGCTGCCGCGCGGCACGCTTGCCGCGACCGCCTCGCCATGACCGCCTCGCCATGACCGCCTCGATTACCCAGTGTAGGTCTTCGCCAAGCGGGCCGTATGGGGTTTGACAGGTTTCGAAGCGCGGACGGATACTGAGCAGCGCCTCCCGCGCGCCGCCGCATTTCACCGGAGATCCCCGTGAAGCCTGGTACGACAGGTTCAGTCTCCGAGGTTCCTCCAAGCTCCCGCATCGCCGGCCTGCTCGGCGACCTGACCGGCGGCGCGGTATCGACGCTCGTCATGCTGTGCTATGCGATGAGCCTCGGCACGATGATCTTCAGCGCGGATCTCGCCCGCTATGCCGTGCTCGGGGTACCCACCGCGCTCGTCAGTTGCGTCGTGACCGCGCTGGTGATCGCCTTGACGAGTTCGATGCGCCTGAACATCGGCGGGCCCGACAGCAATGCCACGGCGTTTCTCGCGGGCGTCGCGGCAGGCGTGGCCAGCAGCGTCCGTGCCGACGGCGGCTCCCCGCAGACCCTCCTTTTGACCGTGCTGATCGCGATCGCCCTGTGCTCGATCGTGACGGGCATCGTGCTGTATGCGATCGGTTCGTCGAAACGCAGCCGCTCGCTGCAGTTCCTGCCCTACCCGGTCGTAGGCGGATTTCTGGCCGGCACCGGCTACCTGTTGCTGGCGGGGGCGTTTCGCGTCTTGACGGGCGAGCCGCTGCACTGGCGCACGCTGGCGGTGCTGACTCACCTGCACTGGCTCGCATGGACGCCCGCCTTGCTCGTGGGCGCGCTGTCCACGCTCCTGACCCGCACCTGGAAGCACGCTGCCGCCTTGCCGCTCGTGCTTGCTTTCGGGATCGCGCTCTTCTACCTCCTGCTTCACGCGGCCGGCCTGTCGATCGACGACGCGCGCGGCATGGGCCTTTTGCTCCCGCGCGCCGCCCTGCATCTGCCCCGGCTTCCCGAATTGCATCTGCCTGCACCGTTGGCGCAGGCAAACATCGACTGGCGGGCCATCGGCGCGCACTTTCCGGAAACCCTGGTGGTCACATCGGCATCGGCGATCACGATCCTGATGAATTCGACGGCGATCGGCGCGGCGACAGGCGAGGATGTCGACTTGAATCGCGAGATGCGGGCAGCGGGCCTCGCCAATGTCGCAAGCGGCTTGCTGGGCGGGATGGTCGGCTATCAATCCTTCAACCGGTCGATGCTCAACGCGCGCGCCGGCGCCACGAGCCGCGTCGCCGGCGTGTTCGCGTCGCTCGCGTGCCTGACCGTGCTTGCCGTCTCGCCGGATCTGGCGGCACTCTTCCCGGTGCCGGTGCTGGTCGGGCTCCAGGTCTTCATGGGGCTGCGCTTGCTGATGGAGTGGCTGGTCAGCGCCTATGCGAAGCTCAATTGGTACGAGTATTTGCTCGTGCCGCTCATCTTGGGTGTGATTGCGGGCTATGGCGTGATCGCCGGTGTCGCGGCCGGCGTCGTCACTGCCTGCGTGATGTTCACACTGCTGTACGGCCGCGTCAGTTGCATACGCATGGAGTTCGACGCCGGCACGCGCACGTCGACTGTCGAGCGCAGCATCGAGGAGACCCAGCAGCTCCATCGGCTCGGCGCGCAGGTGTGCGGGATGTGCCTGCAAGGCTTTCTCTTCTTCGGCACGGCCAATTCGATCCTGCAGCGCATGCGCGTACGGTTCGCCGCGTGCGGGTCGGCGCCGGTCCGCTTCGTCGTCCTCGACTTCGCTTCGACCCATGGCATGGACGCTTCGGTGTCGATCAGCTTCGTCAAGCTCCGGCAGCTTTGCGCGACGATGGATGCGGACCTGGTACTGACAGCGCTGCCGCCCCGCTCGCGCGATCTGCTCATGAAAACGGGCACGCTCAAGCTCCGGATTCACGAGTTCGAAACGCTGGACGCCGGCTTGGAATGGGTCGAAGAACAGGTGCTCGCATCGAATGCGCGGGCGCCGGGTCGCGACGGCGGTTTCGCCGCGACGCTTGCGCCGCATTTCACGGCGCCGGCTCTCGAGGCGCTGTCCGCCCGGCTCGAGGTGCGCGACTTGGAGGCCGGTCAACCGCTCTTTCTGCGCGGCGAACCGGGCGACGCGCTGTATCTCGTCGAACGCGGGCGAGTCGCCATTTCGCTGCCGCTTGGCGACGGCCGCTCGGTGCGGCTCCGCTCGTTCGGCCCCGGCACGGTCGTGGGCGAAATGGCGGTGTACACGCAGCAGCGGCGCAGCGCGGACGTGCTCGCCGAGGCGCCCACGCGTGTGCGGCGCTTATCACTGCAGGCGTTGTGCGCGCTCGAGCAGGAGGACCCGATGACCGCGCAGCAATTCCACCGCTTTCTCGTCAAGGTCATCGCATCGCGGCTCGCCGTCGCCGACGAAGCGTTGCGCGCCGCCTACTGAGCGCTCGACGACGTGCGGCCTTGCGACGCGCGGCTGACGCGCCGGATCGCAGCGCGCCGCCGCGCCCGTCGGAGAATGCGTTGCCGCGTAATCAGATAAGATCGCTCTATCCGCAGGCTCCCCCCGGCTGCTTTCATAGCGAACGCAGCCTGTCGTCCCCCACTTTTCAGGAAAAAAGCATGGTCACACCGAGCTATACCGATACCCGTCTCTTGATCAACGGCGAATGGTGCGACGCCTTGAGCGGCAAGACGCTCGACGTCATCAATCCCGCGACCGGCAAAGCGATCGGCAAGGTCGCCCACGCCGGCATTCCCGATCTGGACCGCGCATTGGCCGCCGCGCAGCGCGGCTTCGAAACGTGGCGCAAGGTCCCGGCCCACGAGCGCGCGGCGACGATGCGCAAGGCCGCTGCCCTGCTGCGCGAACGCGCCGAAGAGGTGGCGCGCCTGATGACGATGGAGCAAGGCAAGCCGTATGCCGAGTCGCGCATCGAAATCCTGTCGGCCGCCGACATCATCGAGTGGTTCGCCGACGAAGGACGCCGCATTTATGGGCGCGTCGTGCCGCCGCGCAATCTCTCGGTCCAGCAAACGGTGCTCAAGGAGCCGATCGGGCCCGTGGCCGCCTTCACGCCGTGGAATTTCCCGGTCAATCAGGTCGTGCGCAAGCTGTGCGGCGCGTTGGCGAGCGGTTGTTCGTTCCTCGTGAAAGCGCCCGAGGAAACGCCCGCATCGCCGGCGGCCCTCTTGAAAGCGTTCGTCGATGCGGGCGTGCCCGCCGGCGTGATCGGCCTCGTGTTCGGAGACCCCGCCGAGATTTCCGGCTACCTGATTCCGCACCCCGTCATCCGCAAAGTCACGTTCACCGGCTCGACGCCGGTCGGCAAGCAACTCGCGGCGCTCGCGGGTGCGCACATGAAGCGCGCCACGATGGAGCTGGGCGGTCACGCACCGGTCATCGTCGCCGAAGATGCCGACGTCGAACTGGCCGTCAAGGCGGCGGGCGGCGCGAAATTCCGCAACGCCGGGCAGGTCTGCATCTCGCCGACGCGCTTCCTCGTCCACAACAGCATCCGCGAGGAATTCGTGCGGGCGCTCGTCAAGCACGCCGAAGGCCTCAAGCTCGGCGACGGCCTCGCCGAAGGCACCAACCTCGGTCCGCTCGCCAATGCGCGCCGCCTGAGCGCGATGAGCAAGGTGCTCGAGAACGCGCGCGCCACGGGAGCCACGGTCGAGACGGGCGGCGAGCGCATCGGTGCGGAAGGCAACTTCTTCGCGCCGACGGTGTTGTCGAACGTGTCGCTCGAAGCCGACGTGTTCAACAACGAGCCGTTCGGACCGGTCGCGGCGGTGCGCGGCGTCGACTCGCTCGAAGAGGCGATCGCCGAAGCCAATCGCCTGCCCTACGGCCTCGCGAGCTACGCGTTCACAAAGTCGTTCCGCAACGTGCACCTGCTGTCGCATCAGCTCGAAGTCGGCATGCTGTGGGTCAATCAGCCCGCCACGCCGTGGCCGGAAATGCCGTTCGGCGGCGTCAAGGATTCGGGCTACGGCTCCGAAGGCGGACCGGAAGCGATGGAAGCCTATCTGGTGACCAAGTCGGTGACGGTCGCGGCGGTATAAGCGAGGCCTTCATCGCTCGGTCTTGAATGACTGAGGTTGTGTGCGGCGCGAGGCTGTTTTGGCGTCTGCGGAGCGCGTATCCTGGCAGCCCCCGCCGCACTCATCTCCAAACTGAGCGATGTACGAGGTCAAGCGAGCACGCAAGCAGCCCGCCTGCTCTCGCCCCGCGGTACTCACCGATAAAAACCAGGACCGTCGACATAGCCTTATTGTCCTCTTGGCGCGTATGCACTACCGTTATGGCCTAGCAGCCCGATTGATATCCTCGATACACAGCGAAGCGATTTGCCATCGATTCTCAAGAACCAGCCACAACTCAAAAAACTCACATTGGCTGACGATTTCGCCCTTTCTCCTGAACGACGCGAAACCCGATACGGTGGCCCACTCGGTGTGCTCACGAATCTCGCTGATCAATTCCTTGAACTCCACATCGCCGGGCCTCCTGTTCGGAAATTTGGCCTGGCTTCGTTCGATATTTGCCATCTGCCCAGCCTTGGATATCTGCTCGGCTCCTTTTCTTACAAAGAAAGATGGAGCCTCCAGATATGCGAGCCAATCTACCTCGCCATTAAGGTAGGCATCGATCCAGACCTCTCTCATCTGCTTGAGCGAATACTTCTTATTCATATTGCAACAAAAGATCAAGCTGCTCTGAAATATCGGATAACTTTCGATCCAGCACTTGCTGCGCGTCCAGCACACCTTCGTTGTATGCCTGGTTGCGCACCAGCTTGTACAATTTCTCGGCAAGCGGAAGAACTTCCATGTTGCCAACTGAAATCCCCTACTCGCTCTCCAGCAAATCACGGACTCTCGAGGAAAATTTAATTGGGTCGAACTTATCGTTATTCACGATGCCTCCTAGAATGCGGGGAAATTGAATTTCGGTCCCTTTTCGAGACGCTGTTCGCGTAGTCTGGTTTGAAAAACCGGGACGTGATCTATTTCGTCATCCTTATCAATCAACCGCATCAGAATTTGAGTTGCCTTGGGGCGATCCGCTGCCGCAATCTCCAACTGCACTGACTAGGACTTCACGCGTTGGCAGTCCCGCATGCCACGCACGCAAGGCGGTCAGTGCCGCGGCATCAAGAAATTCGATCGCCAAAATCGACCTTTTTTTGGTTTCTTGAAGCGCGAGTCGGAAGACCACGGCACATGCTACACACCACCTTGCCAAATGCATCCTTCTTGTAATTTTTGTTGAATATTTTTGAAAGTTTCTGGCGTTGATGGTCGGTATGCGACGGGGTTGCTGCCTCCCGCTTCAGGGGTAAGCAGCCGGGCGGCAGACAGCCATAGCGGCGCCCAGACCGCCAGCCATAGAAGCGAAACATCGTTGGCACGGCCCCTGCGTATTGCCCATGGACGTTGAAATACGTTGAGGAAGCCTTATTTCAGCTTGCATGACGTTGTACCGCGCGGGCCTTCTCGGCATTTGTCGGGAAGGCCCGCGTTGCAATGAGCCGGCGGTTCAGCAGTTCCGCATTGATATGACGTAAGCCGCGCTATAGCGCGCACGCCAGTCCACTCGCAGCCCCCGCCTACGGCGTCCCCAGCGGCGCGTAGACAATTTTTTTACGCGTCACGATTCTTACCTCGATGCTTCCCTATACTTCGAACTGCTGCAGATAGAAAGCCAAGCGTCAAACAATACAACTCGCTTTCAGACCGGACAGGCCGAATAGACTGACGAACCGACATGCGGCGCACACGGAGGTGCTCTTCCTTTGCGCTGCGAGCGTCAATCTGGAGGGAGACATGAGCCTACCTGCAACCGAAACATCCGGCGCCGGGCATGTCGGCGAGCCTCGGCCGCACAAGCCGGCCATGCCCGCGCTGGCGCTCGCCGCGCTCGGCATCGTGTACGGCGACATCGGCACAAGCCCGCTCTACACGATCCAGACCGTATTCGACCCCGCCAACGGCCTCGCGCTCAACCGGTTCAATTTGATCGGCATCGTCTCGCTGATCTTCTGGTCGCTGATGGTGGTCGTCTCGCTCAAGTACGTGGCGCTCATCCTGCGCGCGAACAACCACGGCGAAGGCGGCATCATGGCGCTGCTGTCGCTCGCCGCCTCGTCGGTGGCAACGAAGAAGCGGCTGCGCGGCACCCTGCTCATGGTCGGCATCATGGGCGCGGCACTCTTCTTCGGCGACAGCGTGATTACGCCGGCGATATCGGTGCTGAGCGCGGTGGAAGGGCTCGAAGTCGCGGCGCCGCTGCTCAAGACCTACGTGATACCCGTCACGCTCGCGGCGCTGATCACGCTGTTCCTGATGCAGAAGCACGGCACGGCGGGCATCGGCGCCGTATTCGGGCCGGTCATGGTGATCTGGTTCCTCGTGCTGGCCGTGGCCGGGCTCATCAACATCATGGACGCGCCCGCCGTCCTGACCGCGCTCAATCCGTTCCAGGGGCTCGCCTTCTGCCTGCATCACCGCTGGCTCGCATTCGTCGCGCTCGGCGCAGTGGTGCTGTCGCTGACCGGTGCCGAAGCGCTCTATGCCGACATGGGCCACTTCGGAGCGAACCCGATCCGCCTCACGTGGTTCGGTCTCGTGTTTCCGGCGCTCGCGCTGAATTACCTCGGACAAGGCGCATTGCTGCTCGCCAATCCGTCGGCGATGCAGAATCCGTTTTACCTGCTGTTCCCGCAATGGGCGCTGTTTCCGATGATCGTGCTCTCGACGATCGCCACCATCATCGCGTCCCAAGCCGTCATTTCGGGCACCTATTCGATGGCCAAGCAGGCCATGCAGCTCGGCTTCCTGCCGCGCATGACCGTCGTGTACACGTCGGCCAAGGAGATCGGCCAGATCTATGTTCCCGGCATCAACTGGTCGCTGCTCTGCGCGGTCGTGGCCGCCGTGATCGGTTTCGGTTCGTCGACCGCGCTCGGGTCCGCCTATGGGATCGCCGTGACCGGCACGATGCTCATCACGACCTGCCTGACGTTCTTCGTCGTGCGCTACGCATGGCACTACAACTGGTTCCTGTGCGTGTTCGCAACCGTGTTCTTCTTCATCATCGACGCCACGTTCTTCTCGGCCAACTTGCTCAAGATCGTGCAAGGCGGCTGGTTCCCGCTCGCGATCGGGATCGTGATGTTCACGGTGATGGCCACCTGGGGACGCGGCTGGGAAATGATGCTGGCCGAAGCCGCGGTACGCGCGGGCGCCACGCCGCTGAAGTCGTATTTGAATACGCTGCTCTCGCACTCGCCGACGCGCGTGGGCGGCACCGCGATCTTCCTGTCGCCCGATCCCAACAGCGTGCCGCATGCGCTCGTGAACAATCTCATCCACAATCGCGTGTTTCACCAGCGTGTGGTGTTCCTGACCGTGAGCACGAAGGAGATCCCTTGGGTTCCGCTCAGCAAGCGCGCGACGGTGCATCGGCTCGAAGAGGACTGCTACCAGGTCACGATCCATTACGGCTTCAAGGACGAAGTCAATCTGCCGGTCGCCCTCGAATCCTGCAAGCCGTTCGGCCTCGTATTCGAGCCTTCGGAGACGTCGTACTTCCTGAGCCGCGCCAATGTGGTCCCGGTTTCCAACGTAGGCATGGCGCTGTGGCGCGAAAAGCTGTTCGCGGTGATGCTGCATAACGTCGGCAACGTTGCGGCTTATCTCAAGCTGCCCGCCAACCGCGTCATCGAGCTTGGGGCTCGCGTGGAGCTGTGAAGCGCACGGGTTCGCCCCTCGCGATCGAGCCGCGGATGACTTATGCTTACCCGGACTCTACGGGGCTCTTTCTCATGCGCATTCTCCTGGTCGAAGACGATGATTTGATCGGCAGCGGTGTCGAGGCAGGTCTTCGGCAAGCCGGCTATGCGGTCGACTGGGCGCGAGACGGCCGCAAGGCCATGCTCGCGCTCGAAACCACCGCCTATGCGCTCGTCGTGCTCGATTTGGGCTTGCCGCTCTTGTCCGGCAACGAGCTTCTGAAATGGCTGCGCGACGCCGGCAACGATGTGCCGGTGCTCGTGCTGACCGCGAGAGGCACCGTCGCCGACCGAGTGGGCGGACTGGAGGCCGGCGCCGACGACTACCTCGGCAAGCCGTTCGATCTGACCGAGCTCGTCGCACGCAGCCGCGCGCTATTGCGCCGCTCGCAAGGACGCAGCGTCGAAGTGATCCGCTATCGCGGCCTGGTGGTGGACCCGGCGGGACAAACCGTGTTGCGCGACGACGCGCGCGTGCCGCTCACCGCGCGCGAGTTGGCGGTTCTCGTTCAATTGCTGACCCATCAAGGCGTGCCTCAATCGAAATCGCGTCTCGAAGAGAGCCTGTATGGCTGGCAAGAGGAAATCGAGAGCAATGCGATCGAAGTGCATGTGTCGAATCTGCGCAAGAAGCTCGGCGCGGATTTGATCACGACCGTGCGCGGCATCGGCTATGTGATGGAGAAGGCCTGATGCCCGCATCGATACGGCGCCGTCTCGTGTTCCTGATTCTGGCCAGCATCGCGCTGGTGTGGACGGTTGCGCTGGTGTCGAGCTTTCGCCACGCGGCGCGCGAGGTCGAAGAGTGGGAAGACGCACGCCTCGCCGAATTCGCGCAATTCCTCGTCGTCTTGAATCCTGCCGATCTCGCCGCGCTGGCGAAGACGCACATCGACGCGCGCGACGAATACGACACGAACCACGCCAATAGCACGGACGACGAAGACCCGCTGCCGCGGGACATCCTGCTGCAAGTGCGCGACGCCGGCGGCCGCATCCTCGCGAGCAGCCCGGAACTCGGGTCGCTGCCAGGGTGGGACGCGCGGACGCCGGCCGCTCCTGGCATATGCACGCTGACGCTCGGCGGCAAGCTGTGGCACGCGTACACGCTCCGCGACAACGCCAGCGGCCGGACGGTGCGCGTGCTCGAGCCCGCCAACACGCGCAGCGATCTCGCGACCGGCGCCGCCCGCCGCATTTCGCGGCCGATCGCGTTCGCGCTGCCGATCCTCGCGCTCTTGGTCTGGATCAGCATCGGCCACAGCCTTGCGCCGCTGCGGATGTTGTCGAACGCGATCCGCACGCGCGATGTCGGCAAGCTCGAGCCGATCGAAATGGGACCGACGCCGACGGAAGTCCGCCCGCTCGTCGACGCCATCAATCAATTGCTTGCGCGGCTCGCGTTATCGATCAAGCGCGAGCGCGCGTTTACGTCCGACGCTGCGCACGAATTGAAAACGCCGCTCGCAGCGATCAAGGTTCAGGCGCAGGTCGCACTCGGCGCAACGGACACGGCATCGCAACAGCTTGCGATGCAGCGCGTGGTGCAAGGCGTCGATCGCAGCGCGCATCTCGCCGGGCAATTGCTGCTGCTCGCGCGACTCGACGAGCACGACCCGCTGCCGGCGGCGCCTGTCGAACTGGACACGCTCGCACGACATGCGATTGCGGCCAAAGAGCCCAACGCGCGGCGCAAGGGCATGCAGGTCGCGCTGATCGATGGCGAGCCTTGCGAGGTGGTCGCCGAACCGCTCTTGATGGGCATCTTGCTCGACAACCTGATCGACAACGCGATCAAGTACGGCGACGCGGGCGGCCGCGTCGAAGTGGCGATACGGCGCGACACGCGAGCCGTGCTGCTGACGGTGAGGGACGACGGCCCGGGCGTCACCGCCGAGGACCGCGCGCGCCTCACCGATCGATTCTTCCGCTGCAAAGGCGCGGGCGCGGGCGGCAGCGGCTTGGGCCTGTCGATCGTGGCGCGCATCGTCGAATACTTCGGCGCGCAATTGACGTTCGATGCCGGAATCGGAGGCGCGGGGCTTGGCGCGGAGGTCGCGTTTCCCGCTGCCGTCAAGGTGCCGGCACGCGTCACATCGGCGGCGCAGGCTTAGCGAAGCCGACACGTTGCGGCAATCAGCCCCCCCGAACAAAGTAATATGACCCACACCCGCCCGCTTCGGAGCCCTCCCGCGCGTCGTCATGGAAACCGAGCTGATACCGTATCCGCACAAACAACCACGCTCGGCGCTTGCCGTACTGTTCGTCTTTCTCAAGCTCGGCCTGACGAGCTTCGGGGGGCCGATCGCTCATCTCGGCTATTTCCGGCGGCAATTCGTCGAGCAGCTCGGCTGGCTCGATGAAGAATCGTTCACGGATCTGGTCGCGCTTTGCCAGCTGCTTCCCGGCCCGGCGAGCAGTCAGGTGGGGTTCTCCATCGGACTGTTGCGTGCCGGATGGCTAGGCGGTCTTGCGGCATGGTGCGGCTTCACACTGCCTTCGGTCGCGTTGCTGCTGGCCTTTGCCGCCGTCGCGCCGGATTTGCACGGCACGCTCGGAGCCGGCTTGATCCACGGCCTGAAGCTCGTGGCCGTCGCGGTCGTCGCGCAGGCTGTCTGGGACATGGCCCGCCGTCTTTGCCCGGATCTCACGCGTGCAGCCATTGCACTTCTTGCGCTCGCGGCCGCGAGTGGGTCGACCAACGCCTACGGGCAGTTCATCGTCATCGTCCTTGGCGCGGTGCTTGGACTCGTCTTCTGCCGAACCAAGCCGTCTGCCGCCGCGCGTGCACGCCCCGTCGGCGCAGAGGAGTTTCCTGTTTCGCACACGTTCGCCTTGCTCGCCTTGGCGGCTTTCTTTGCGCTCTTGCTTGGACTGCCGGCCATAGCGGCGATTGACCCAAGCCACACGCTCGCGGTATTCGATGCGTTCTATCGGTCCGGCGCGCTCGTGTTCGGCGGCGGGCACGTCGTGTTGCCGCTTCTTCAACAACAGACCGTGGCGACCGGCTGGGTCGCGCCGGGCGATTTTCTCTCCGGATACGGCGCGGCACAGGCGGCTCCCGGCCCCCTGTTCACGTTCGCCGCATTCCTCGGCTGGCGGATGCTCGCGGCGCCCCACCATTGGACCGGCGCATTGCTCGCGACGGCCGGCATCTTCCTGCCAGGCTTGCTGCTCGTGCTCGGCACGCTTCCCTTTTGGCGGCGGCTCCGCGCCAGTCAGGCGTTGACCGCGATCCTCAATGGGACAAACGCCGCCGTGGTGGGCTTGCTCGGTGCCGCGCTGTACTCGCCGGTATGGACGAGCGCGGTCGTGACCAAGATCGATTTCGTCGTCGCAGCGATCGGGTTCTGCTTGCTGACGCGCTGGAAGGTGCCGCCGCTGGTTGTCGTTGTCTTTTGCGTCGCGGCAGCCTTGATCGAATCGATGTGGGGCTGAGCCGGTCGGGCAGCCTGTCAAGCTGCAGCACGCGCAAGGTTCACTTCGACCGTCACATGCGATAGCCCTTCGAAACGCTTGAGGGCCGCGTGATAGAAGCTCGGATTGCGCTGTGCCTCGCTGGTCGCGACCGACACCACCGCACTCATGTGACCCGGCCCCACGCGCCACACGTGAAGGTCGAGCACCTGGTCGCCGTTGTCCTCGACCAGGTGGCGAACGTCGTCGGCCATGCGGCGATCGGGGCTGATGTCGAGCAGAATCCCGCCGGTGTCGCGCAGCAGCCCGTACGACCAATTGGCGATCACCAGCGCGCCGATGACACCCGCAAGCGGGTCCATCCAGACCCAGCCGAAAGCGCGCGCCAGCACGAGACCGGCGATGGCCAGCACCGAGACCGCCGCGTCCGCGATCACGTGGAGATACGCCGAGCGGATGTTGTGGTCGCGGGTTGCGGCTGCGTGGACGTCGTCGTCGTGGCGGTGTCGGCGAGCGTGGTGCTCGTGATGGCCGTGATGGCCGTGCTCATGACCATGATGCTCGTGCTCATCCTGTTCATGACCGTGACGGTGACCGTGGCTATGTCCATGATGGCCCCCGCTCAGCAGCCACGCGCTCGCGATATTGACCAAGAGGCCCAGCACCGCGATCGGTATCGCCTGGCCGAAGTCGATCGGCACCGGCGAGAGAAATCGTGAAACCGCCTCATAGCCGATCAAGAGCGCAATCATCGCGAGCACGATGGCGCTGGTGAATCCCGCGAGATCGCCGAGCTTGCCCGTGCCGAAGACGAAGCGCGAATCGCTCGCGTGCTTGCGCGCGTACGTGTAGGCCAGCGCCGCAATCAGCATCGCGCCCGCGTGCGTCGACATGTGCAGGCCATCGGCAACCAGCGCGAGCGAGCCGAACATACTGCCGCCGACGATTTCGGCCACCATCATCGCGCTGCACAGCGCAATCACGGCCCATGTCCTGCGCTCGTTCGCTTCGTGAGCCGCCCCCAGAAAAATGTGGTCGTGCCCGGCGCCAAATGCCGCGTTTTTGAAATCGCCCATCTCTGCCTCTATTTGAAATAGCTGTGGACGACTTCGATCAGCTGCTCCGTCGCGCTGCCTTCGTGCTCGCCGCCGCCTTCGTCGGCGTCGACCAGATGCGTGCGGATGTGGTCCTCCAGCACCACGGCCAGGAGACCGTTCATCGCTCCACGGCAACTCGTGAGCAGTTGCAGGACATCATGGCAGCCGCGCTCTTCCTCGAGCGCCCGCTCGATGGCCTCCACCTGGCCCTTGATACGGCGAACGCGGTTGAGCAGCTTTTGTTTCTCGCGAATGGTGTGGCTCATCGAAAGCCCTCCTATAGGGTAGGGGAGTATATATCAATCGATGAAACCGTATAAAGAGGAGGGGTATTTCGGTCAGGGCGCGTCATACCGCCGAGGCGTGCTTGCCGGATACCGGCAGGGGTCATACACGAATCGATCACTTTCCGATCGACCACAAAAACCAGCAACGCATCAATCACTTCGAGCCGAAAGACAAAGTCACCTCTCAAGAACCGTTACTATGGCATCCGAAGTAAATAACGAAATCTTACATTTATGGCGGATTTTTCTGGCGTGAAAGTGCTACGTTTCAAATTGCTACGTTCCTTGACGCTCCGAGTAAACGGACACATATTGGTCACTGGTTCGGTTCTATTGTCGTCACGCACGGTTCAATAAAGCGTACCAATCGCTTACTTCGGTCACGGACCTGAGAGGCCGGGCGATTGCAAAATCTACACGTCGCCGCGGCCAGCAAGATCGCCCACAGGATCAGCGATGAGTAGCCAAACCGCCTCCAATTCGACTTTTTCTGCGACGTGCCGCAACTGCGGCGGTCGCGTATCGAGACCCGTATCGTTCTGCCCGCATTGCGGCGCGAATGCGATGCTGGCATTTCCCAATGCGAAGTCGCCGGCAAAGAACGCGAGCACAGAAGGGCCGCTCGGCGATGCAATCCGCCCGCCGCGTCCGGTCCCGCTCTTCATGCCGGCCGGCGCGGCCGCGCACGGCGGTGGCGGTGGCGGTTCGAGCGCGGCGACGTATGGCAATGCGCGTCAATGGGGCCTGAAAACCGGCACGGGATTCACGCTGCTTGCGTTCGTGGTGCTATTCGGCGGTTCCGTGCTCCTGAGCCAGCAGAGCGATAAAACCGAACAGCACACGCGCGACGTATTGATGCACACGGTAGTCGGTGCCGTCACACCCGGGTCCGGGGAACACGCTCCGGTAACGCCCTCTGTCGCGCAAAATCCGCCTGCCCATCGGGCACCCGCGCCCCAAGCGTTGGCGATGACCTCTCCGGCACCTTCGCCGCAACCGGCTGTGACACCGCGTGCTTCACAACCGGCTCCGGCGCCGGCTGCCCCCGCACCAGCCGCTACCGCACCGGCTCCGACTCCGACTGCCGCGGCACCCGCCGCTACCGCACCGGCTCCGACTCCAACTGCCGCGGCACCCGCCACTACCGCGCCGACTCCGACTGCCGCGGCGCCAGCCCCAACCGCACCGGCACCGGCACCCGCACCGGCACCAACAGCCCCTGCGCCAGCGGCGACCGCACCGGCACAAACGACCTCGGTGCTCCATCCGCCACCTGCACCGGCGATTGCCGCTCCGGTACCACGACCGCCGGCGCCGCAACGCAAGCCCGCTGCCATGCCGGCGCCTGCCCCTACGCCGTCGATGTATGCAAACACGCGCGCGCGAACCCCGTCCACGCCGCCCGTTCCATCCCCGCGCGAGTGGCAGCGCAGGGAGGCTGTACCGCATGAACTTGCCGCCGCATGGTCGAGCTTGCAGAAGAACGATCTGAAAAGCGCACAGGGGGCACTGGACCGTGCCCTTGCGGCGGATCCCAACAACAGCGAAGCGTTCATGCTGCGTCAGGACTTGCTGTCGCGCGAACAGGCACGCGACGGCGCGCTGGAGGCCGCGCGCGGCTGCGCCGCGCAGCATCAATGGCGCTGCGCGTGGCACAGCGCGGGCAAGGCGCTCGCGATCGACAGCAGCAGCGCCGAAGCGAAGGCGATGGTCCAGCGCTCGATCGTCGATTCAGGCGCGATCGACCTGCCGCCGGGCCCGGGTCCCGACATGCCGGACGGCCCCGTGATGCCCCCAGGCTTCCATTGAGCACTTGGCGGCGCGTCACTGCCCGGCAATAAAAGCCACACTGCGAGCGAAGCTGCTTAGAAGGGCCTGTTCAGGCAAATGACAGGCCCTAACGATGGGCGTAGTCATCGGACCGGTTTTTCGTGCCGTGTCTCCGATAGATCACGTGACGAAAAAGCAAACTCATGCGCGTGAACAGGGTGTCGTCGGTTCTGACGCCACGTGCAGCAGCATGCCGGCGATTCTGCTCGACGTTTCTCTTGGCTTGCACGGGCTGCACAGCCGCCACCTTCGGCGCCGCGGAATTTGCGAGTGTCGCTGAGCCGCGATCGGACTGCGCGACGGCTGCATTCGAAGCGAAATGAGCGCCGGCGGCTGCAGTTGTGTTCGTCGAGGGCGCCGACGCGAGCACGGAAGACGCGGCCGACGGCGTCGATCGCGTTGAAGCAACTGAGCCTTCGGTTTCGAGCGCTTCGCGCGTGCTCGCCTGCGTCGTGACCGGGTTGCCCTGATCTTGGCCGGCCCGCACACCGAACGCGACAGCGCTCGCGAGCCCAATGGCCAAGATGCCGGTCGTCGCCCCCCAAAGCACGATGCGTCCGCGCTTCACCTGAGGTTCCCCCGGCGCATTCACGCAGGCGCGCAACTTCAGGAAACGCCGGTGAACAATGATGAAGGACACCACGAGGCACATCAGCGTGTTCGCGACGTTCATCCAGAACATCTGAGTCGGCACCCCCCGGCTCATTTCGAGCAGCATGAGCGCGAACGTGCCGTTGCTGAGCACCCAACTGCCCCAGCTCAAGAGGCTGTAGCTGCGCACATCGGTTTCCCTGGCGAGCAGTTTGCCGATGGTAGGCAAGTAAGTCAGAACACGCGCTCCGTTCCAGAACAGGAACATCGCGCTCAGCGCCTGGACGTAGAGTTCATGAGACATCTCGATTCCTCTTGCCCCGTGTAAAGGCCGCTTGACGTCCACCCTTGCACGCTGCATCCCGAATCCGGCGCGAAACGCCGGATACCGGTCTGCAGCGCGTGAGTGCGCAAGAACGATGCCGCGCTCTTGGTTCACTCTGTGTTTCGGCACTTCCTTTGTGAACGCACTCCTCTTGTATAGACGCTAAACCTCATTCCCGCTTAATTCCCGGCCGATGCGCCGGCCGCCTACTTGACCCGATCCGCCGCCATCCAGCCCTGGCTCACCCCGATGTCGCCGACCTGCTTGGCGATCTTATCCGCGAGCTTCTTGGAAACTGCCGTCAGGGTGGCGTGCTTCACTTCGCCGATGCCGTGCAAGCCGCCGCCCACCGCAGCCGAAGTCGCCACGTGTCCTGCGGCGGCGCCAACGCCGGCCGTTTCCGCGATGCCCGGCATCTTGCCGCTATCCGCGTTGGCATCGAAGCTCTGCACGACGATCGGCGCGCCGCCCACCGGCTTGTACAGCACCTGGACCGACGCCCCGACCTCGCTCTTTCCAGCGCCAAGCCCGATCACGACGCGGCGCCGGCGATTCCCCTCATCCACTTTCGCAAAGCTGCCCTGCACGATCAAAACGTTTTGGCCGGCAGGCGGCGGCACATCGGAGCGGATCGCACGCAGCCCCATCGCTTGCAGCTTCTGCACGATTTCGTTCGCCAATGCCTCGCGCACTTCCGAGGCCGCCTCGGCCTGCTCCGTTTCAGCCGACGCGCCGCTCATCTGCGACTTCAGCTTCTGCGCGATGCCGCCCGTATCGAGCTTCACTTGATCTGGGGTGGCCGCGAAGGTGTAGACGTAGACGTTGTCGGGATGCACCTGCGGCTCTCCGCTGAATTGCGCCTTGTTGCTGATGCCCGACGCACATCCGCCAAGCAGCAGCGCGCCGAACGTCAGCGCGACGGTGGCGCAGCGCGCCGCTTTTTTTCCTACGATTCCGAATGAAGTAAGCACAATGTTCAGCCTTGTCATCAACAGTGGCGTGCCGCCGTTAGCTCATACGTATCAGCCGATGACTATGCAAACCGCTGCGTTCTAGTCAGTCATCGCAGATCTCACCGATGCGTGATACGCCTGATCTGATGTCGTTTTAACAAGGCTCCTGCACGCGGGACGAAGTATGGCCGAGCGGCCCGCGCAACACTATTCAAGAATTATTTCGCGCGATGTCACCGGCGCGAAGCGGCGCCTGCCGCGGGGTCGACGGGCAGCACGGCCCACACTTCCAGCCCGCCTCCATCGCGTGCGTGAAACTGCAGCGCGCCGCCGTGCAGCTTCGCGATCCGCTCGACGATCGCGAGGCCGAGACCCGTCCCGCCGCTGTGCGTGCGCGCATTGCGGCCGCGCTGGAAAGGCGCTTTCAGCGCTTCGAGTTCCTGCGCCGTCAGCCCTTCGCCGCGATCGCCTACCGCGACATAAGCCTTCCCCGCATCGAACCATGTGCGTACCGAAAGGCCGACGCGCCCGTACACGACCGCGTTCTGCATCAGATTCATCAGCAAGCGCATCATGCTGATCGGACGATACGGAAATGGGGGTACGTCGCTCAACGTCAGCTCGAACTCGTGGCCCAACCCTGCAAAGTCGCCCGCGAGCCGGTTCACCAGAGCATTCAAATCCCCGAGTTGCGGCGCTTCGCGCTCGCTGCTGCCCGCAAAGTCCATGAACTGCTGGACGATCGTGTCGATCTGGTCGAGATACGATTCCGCGGCGACGGTGAAGCTGTCGTCGCCGTGATCCGTGGGCGCCATGGCCATCGCGAGCCGCAGCTTGGTCAGCGGCGTGCGGATGTCGTGCGAGATGCCCGCCAGCATCACGGCGCGCGTCGCCTCGGCTTGCTGCAGCGCCGCCGTCATCTGATTGAACGCGGTGCTGACTTCGGCGATTTCCGTGGGTCCGTCCGTCGGCAGCGGTGCGGGGGTGTCGCCCGCGCTCACGTGACGCGCCGTGCGCGCGAGGTCTTGCAGCGGCCGGTTGAGGTGGCGCTGGAGCAGATAGCCCGTGAACGCGGCCAGCGCGCCGAGACCGAGCGACAACAGGATCGCCGCTTCGAGGCCCGCGCCCTGCGCATCCTCGGGAATCGGCAGCGCAATCCAAACCGGCGAGTGCTGCGCATGCATCCGTATCCACAGCCGCTCCCCGCCTTCGCTTTGCCAGCGCACGGGCATGTCGCCGGGCAGATGCCGGCGCAGGCTGTCGAGGAACACGTCGCGCTGATACGTGCGATAGAGCTTGAAGAGATTCGGCGTCGGCGCGGATGCCGCTTCCTCGGGTACGCTCTTGCGGCCGTGGTAGCGCGCGATCACCGCATCGCGAGCGTTGTCCGGAACGGCCTCGAGCAGCGCATCGAGGATCGCGACGTAGTTCGCGAACACCGTCGCCGCACGCTCGACGCGCGGCCTTTGCACGTAATGCAGCAGCACCGCGAGCGAGCACACCTGGCTCAGCATCACGAGCACGATCAGAAGCGCGATATTGCGCGCGAGCACCGATTTCGGCAGCACGAAGCGGCTCATGATTCGACGTCGGCGATCAGCATATAGCCCACGCCCCAAACGGTCTTGATGAAGCGCGGCTTCGACGGGTCGCCTTCGACCATCTGCCGCAGGCGCAGCACCTGCACGTCGATGCTGCGGTCGAGGGCCTCGTGTTCGCGTCCGCGGGCGCGCGCCATCAGGTTGTCGCGGCTCACGGGACGATTCGGAGACGATGCCAGCGCGACGAGCAGCTGCATCTGCGCGGAGTGCATTTCGACCGGCTCGCCCGCGCGCCTCAGTTCTTGCTTGCCGACATCGAGGCTGAAATCGCCGAAGCGCACGGTTTGCGTCGTCACGGTCGGGTCTCCCGACGCGATCTTCTGGCGCCGCAGCAGCGCGCGAATCCGCGCGACCAGTTCGCGTGGCAGAAACGGCTTCGCGAGGTAATCGTCGGCGCCGGTCTCGAGGCCGACCACTTTGTCGAGCGGATCGCCCTTGGCCGTCAGCATCAGGATCGGCAGCGTCAGCCCTTGGGCGCGCAAACGGCTGCAGATTTCGAGGCCGTTCTCTTCGCCGATCATCAGATCGAGCACCAGCAGATCGTACGGCTCGCGCTGCAAATAGCGATCGAGGCGCCGGCTGTCCTCGACGACGCGCACTTCGAATCCGTGCTGGGCCAGAAAGCGCTGCAGCATGTTGCGCAGCTCGGCTTCGTCGTCGAGCACGATGATCTTCGCGGGACGGTCCATTTATGCCTCCTGCCGGGCCGCCCCAAAGGAGGCATACGCCCCCTCGGGGGGCAGCGAACGAATGTGAGCGTGGGGGTCGTTCATCTCGGGCTCCTTCAACGCTCAATCGTGCGCCGGGTGACGTGCGTCCCAACGCTCGGCGAGCCGCTGCAGCAACACATAGAACGACGGGATGAACAGCACGGCGATGCAGGTGGAGGCCAGCATACCGGAGAACACCGCGATCCCCAACGAGCGGCGCGCGCTCGCGCTCGCGCCGGTGGCGACCACGAGCGGCACGACGCCGAGTATGAACGCAAACGACGTCATCATGATCGGCCGCAGGCGCAGGCGCGCCGCTTCGATCGCGGCATCGACGATGCCCGCCCCCTCCCCGCGCCGCTGCCGCGCGAATTCGACGATCAGGATCGCGTTCTTCGCGGACAGCGCGATCAGCAGCACGAGGCCGATCTGCGTGTACAAGTTGTTCGCGACGCCGAGCGCGGCGAGCGTGGTCGCCGTGCCGAGCAGCGCGAGCGGCACCGCCAGCACGACGGCGAGCGGCAGCAGCCAGCTTTCGTATTGCGCGGCGAGCACGCAGAACACGAGCAGCACGCCGATCGCGAACACCCAGTACGCCGAGTTGCCGACGAGTTTCTCCTGGTACGACATCGCGGTCCAGTCGTAGCCGACGCCGGGCGGCAGCACGCGCTTCGCCTCCTGCTCGAAGACCGCAATCGCTTGGCCGGTGCTGTAACCCGCAGCCGGATTGCCGTTGATCGCGGCCGACGGCGTGAGGTTGTAGAGCGTCGCGACCGCGGGGCCGATGCTCGGGTGCGCGTCGATGAAGGTGCCGAGCTCGACCATGCTGCCGCTGTTGTTGCGGATTTTCAGGCGGCGAACGTCGCCGGTTTCGCGGCGGAATTCGCCGTCGGCCTGCACGAAGACCGGAAACGTGTGATTGAACGCCGTGAACTGGTTCACGTAGCTCGACCCCACATAGTCCTGCAGCAGACCGAACACGTCGCCGACCTGCACCTGCAGCGACTCGGCCTTGGCCCGGTCGAGCGTCAGCTCGACGGTCGGCACCGACGCGCGAAACGGCGTGAACACGCGCTGCAATTCGGGGTGCTTTTCGACGCTCGCGATCAGCGCGCCGGTCGCATCCTGCAGCCGCTGATAGTTCTGCGAGCCGTCGGTGAGGAACACCTGCATCTGCACGCCGCCGCTGTTGCCGAGACCTTGAATAGGCGGCGGCACGATCACGATCGAATTCACGTCGGTCAGTTGCGCGAGCTCGTTGTTCATGCGCGCGTACAGGGAACGCAAGTCTTCGCCTTTGCCGCGCACGCTCCAGTCTTTCAGCGTCACGTACACGAGCACGGCATTCGGCAGCGACGCGTTGTTGTCGAGCGCGGAAATGCCGCCGATCGACACCACGTGATCGACGCCGGGAATCTGCCCGATGCGCTGCTCGATTTCGTGGCTCACCGCGCGCGAGCGGTTCAGCGACGCCGCATCCGGCAGTTGCGCGGCGATCAGCATGTAGCCCTGGTCTTCGAGCGGAATGAAGCTCGTCGGCACGCGCGTGAGCAAATACGCCGAACCGGCCGCGAGCGCGAGCGCCACCGCCAGCGCGAGCACGCTGCGATGCACGAGCCACGACACCACGCCCACATAGAACCGCTCCATCCGCCCATAGCCCGCTTCGAACCCGCGATAGACCACATTGGGCCTGCCGGGCGGCTTGTGCCTGAGCCACTTCGCGCTCTGCACCGGCTTGAGCGTGACCGCGTTGATCGCGCTGATGATCGTGGTCGTCACGACCACGAGCGCGAACTGCCGGTACATCTGCCCGGTCACGCCGCCGAGAAACGCCGACGGCAGGAACACCGACACGAGCACCAGCGTGATGCCGACAATCGGCCCGAGCAGTTCGTGCATCGCGTCGATGGCCGCCTGCTTCGGCGACTTGCCGCGCTCGATGTGCTGCGTGATGCCTTCCACGACGACGATCGCATCGTCGACCACGATGCCGATCGCGAGCACGATCGCAAAGAGCGTCAGCAGGTTGATCGAAAAGCCCATCACGTAGATCGCGCCGAACGTGCCGAGGATCGTCACGGGGATCGTCGTGGCGGGCACCAGCATCGCGCGCCAGTTCTGCAGGAACAGCAGGATCACGACGAGCACGAGCGCGGCGGCTTCGAAAAGCGTCTTGTAGACGTCGTTCACCGATTGCCGGACGAAGCGCGTCGTATCGAAAGGCAGTTGATAGGCGATGCCCTTGGGCATCGACGCGGCAAGCCGCGCCATCGTGTCCTTGACCGCGTTGCCGACTTCCAGCGCGTTCGCTTCGGGCAATTGGTAGATCGCGATGCCGGCGGCCGACTTGCCGTCGATGTTGAAGAACTGGCTGTAGCTCGACGAACCGAGTTCCGTATGGCCCACGTCGCGAATCCGGATGAAGCGGCCGCCGCCGGACGGGTCCGCCTTGACGATGATGTCGTCGAACTCGTGCGGGCCGGTGAGGCCGCCTCGCATCGTCAGCGTCAGTTGAAACGCCTGCCCGCCCGAGCCGGGCTCCGAGCCGAGCTGGCCCGCGCTCACGTCCTGGTTCTGGCTCTGGATCGCCTGCATCACGTCGGCGGCGGTCAGGTTGCGCTCGGCGAGGCGCTGCGGATCGAGCCAGACACGCATGCTGTATTGCCCGGTGCCGAACACCGTCACATCGCCCACGCCGGGAATGCGCGCGAGCGCGTCCTTGAGATTGATCACCGCGTAGTTGCTGAGGAACAGCGAATCGTATTTCGGGTCGCTCGATTGCAGCGTGTAGAGCTGGAGGATCGCCGTCGAGCGCTTCTTCACCGTCACGCCTTGCTGCTGCACGGCTTGCGGCAACTGCGCCGTCGCGGCCGAGACGCGGTTCTGCACGAGCACTTGCGCCTTGTCGACATCGGTGCCGACGGCGAACGTGATCGTGAGCGTATAGGTGCCGTCGTTGGTGCTCGTCGATTGCATGTAGAGCGCGTTCTCGACGCCGTTCACCTGCGTTTCGATCGGCAGCGCGACGCGATCGATCAGCGTCGCCGCGCTCGCGCCCGGATAGCGGGCGACGACTTGCACGGTCGGCGGCGTGATCGGCGGGTACTGCGAAATCGGCAGGTTGACGAGCGCGACCGCGCCGAGCAGCATCACGATCACCGCGATGACGTTCGCCAGCACCGGGCGTTCGACGAAGAAGCGAATCATGACTGCCCCTCTTCGTTCGCCGCGTTCACCGCTTGCACCTTGACCCCTGGAGCCACGGCCAGCGCGCCGCTCGTCACGACCCGGTCGCGAGGCTCGAGGCCGGAGGTCACGGCGCGCAGCGACTCATAGAGCCCGCCGGTGACGATCGCGCGTTTCTCGATTGCCCCTGCCGCATTCACGACGAACACCGAAGCGCCGGCCTGATCGCGCTGCAGCGCGGCGTCGGGCACGAGCAGCACGGTTTGGGGCGGGCCCGCCGGAATGTGGATCTCGACGGACATGCCGGGAATCAAATGCGAGTCTCGATTCGCCACATCGGCGCGCAGCGCGAGCGTGCCGCTTCCCGAATCGATGCGCGTATCGACGAATTCGAGCGCCGCGTCGTCGCCCTGCGCCGCCGGGGCGCCCAATACGTTCACGCGCACCGTGCGCGGCGGGTTCGTGAAGAGGCCGATCCGGTTCGCGTCGCGCTCGTTCAACGTGAAGTTCACGTAGACAGGCGCAATCCGGTCGAGCGTCGCGAGCTTGGCCGTGTCGGACGTGCCGACCACGTTGCCGACATCGAACGCGCGCGCGCCGATGCGCCCGGCAAACGGCGCGCGGATCTCCGTATAGCGGAGATTGATGCGCGACATGTCGCGTTTTGCGCGCGCTTGATCGCGCGTCGCCTGTGCGGTTTGCAGCGACGATTCGGACGTCGCCTGGTCGGAGCTCAGCTGTGTCTCGCGCGTGAGGTTCTGCTGGGCGTTGTCGAGCACGGACTGGTCATACGCGAGTTGCGCGCGGTACGTGTCGGGCTCGATCCGAAACAGCAACTGGCCTTGCTTCACGTAGGAGCCGTCGGTAAAGCCGATTTCCTTCAGCTCGCCCTGCACGCGCGCCACGAGCGTGACGGTTGCGGACGGCGCGACGGTACCCGCCAGATCGATCTGCGGATGCACTTCGCGCGTAATCGGGTGCATGACGGTGACTTTGGGCGGGGCCGCCTCAGGCGCCGCCGCCGCGCTTGCCGTGCCGCGGTCGCTGCACGCCGTCAGCGACGACAGCGCAAGCAACAAGACAGCAGACGCCGCCCGCGACCGCGCCGCGACGCATTTATTTACCGGTTTCAAGCGGGCCTCCACTGGTGCGCGCAAGCGGCGAACCCTTGGGCGGATCGATGAGCCGCCCCCAGTCGGTGCGTTGCGCCATTTCCTTTGCAATGCGCTCGCTCACGAGCGGCTGGTCCTTCGCGACTTCCCATCCGCCGCCAAGCGCGATATAGAGCTGCACGACCGCGAGCGCGGCGAGCCCCTGGTTCTGCGCAAGCGAATCGTCGTCGTGCAGCAGCGAGCGGGACGAATCGAGCACCGTGTCATACGTGACCTTGCCCGCGCGGTACTGCGCGTTCGCAAGACGCAGCGCGCGCTGCGACGCGTCGGCCGCGCGCGCGGTGGCGTCGAGCGCGTCGAGCGTCGTGCGCAGGTTGGCGATCGCGTCCTCCACGTCCTTTTGCGCCTGCAGCACGGTGTTCTGGTAGTCGAGCACCGCTTCCTGGAACACGGCGTCCTGAATGCGCACGGCGTTCTTCAATTGTCCGCGATCGAAAATCGGCATCGAGACGCCCGCAGAGAAGAACCCGATCGTCTTGGTCCCCCACGACGTCAAGCCGAGCCCTTGCTGCTCGCCCGACGCCGCCCCCAAGAGCCCCGTCAGCGACAGCGACGGATACAGCTTCGCCTTGTCGACGCCGATCAGCGCCGATTGCGACGCCGCATTGAGCGCGGCCTCGCGGACATCGGGACGGCGGCGCAGCAGATCCGCCGGAATGCCGGCGTCGATCTGCGCCGGCGCGACGGGAATGCCGCTCGAGCCCAAGAGCTGCGCCTCGGGCGTATCGGAGAGCAGCAAGGCGAGCGTGTCGCGATCCTGCGCGCGGCCTTTGATGAGCGGTGGGATTTGCGCTTCCGTTTCGGCCACGAGCGTCGCCGCCTGCTCGACATCGAGCTGACTCGCCGAGCCGCGCTTGAAGCGCGCCTTCGTCAAATCGAGGCTTTTCTGCTGCGACTGCAGGTTGCGTTGCGCGATGGCAATGCGCTGCTCGAGCGCGCGCAGGTCGATATACGCATTGGCCACGTTGCCGAACAACGAAACGAGGGCGTTGTCGTAAGCGGCTTCGGAACTGCGCAGCGCGGCCTTGTCCGACTCGATCTGGCGGCGGTATTTGCCCCAGAAGTCGATTTCCCAGCTCGCGGTGGCCTTGGCGTGCTCGGTCCACAAGTGGGCGGGCGGAATGGGGCCGACGCCGCTGCTGTTGATATGGTTCGCGCCCACCGACACGCCGCCTTGCTGCGGCAGCAGGTTTTCGTCGCTGATCGACAATTGCGCGCGCGCCTTGAGAACGTTGAGCCCAGCGACTTGAATCGAGAGGTTGCGCTCATAAGCGCGCTGTTCGAGCGCGCTCAGGACCGGATCGTTGAAGGCTTTCCACCACGCAGCCTCGGCGGCGGGCGACGCTTGCGCCGCTGGAGGCAGGCTCTCGAACCATTGTTCTTCGAGCGTGACGTCCGGCTGCTTGAAGTCGGGGCCGACCGTCACGCAGCCGGCGAGCGCAGTGCACAGCGCACAAGCGAGCCACAGCCGACGTGACGTGACAGGTTTCATTGCGATTTTTTGCTGAGGCCAGGTCGATGTCCGGATCAAGGCAGCCGGCAGTCACGCTGCGCGCAATGTCCCGCACGCGGCGACTCGCGGCGCGCGACACGCCTACGATCCCTCCGATGTTTGCGCGTTTCAGTTCGCTACCCCGCGTTGCTGGACGAATGCTGCGATCTGCGCCAGCGTCACGTAGCCGAGCTTTTGCGTATCGATCTCGTCGAAGTGCTTGGCGACCATCGGCATGCCGGCGGCGGCTTGTTCGCGCGTGAGCTTGCCGTCGCGGGTGGTGTTCGCGTTCGCGAAGCGGGTCTGCAGTTGCTGGGCCATGCGCTCCATCCGCTGGGGGCTCATGTTGCCCATGCCGGGCTGCGGCGCGGTTTGCGCGAAGGCGCAGGTCGAGGCGAGGCACAGCGCTTGAATGGCCAGCATCTTGTGGATTGCGTTCATGAGGTTCTCCGTGGGGCGAGCCGCCGTTCGTCGCTGGCGTTGTGCTGCGATGCGTTCGGCGGCAGGGCGAATTCTTGGCCACGGGGGCCTGGAAAGCAATTTCTGAGCGGCTACAAATTATGTCGCCGGGTGTCACATGGATATTTTTTATATTTATCAAAAGCTTATATTAATTTTGTACGTTTTTTGATGCGCGTACGCTTTTATCGTACACTCTCATGAAATCGTACATGAGCCTCTAGATGCCGCCCTCGTCCGAACTCTCGTTCTCGGAAATGCAGCTTCTCGACGAAGCATGCGACGCGTTCCAGCGTGCCACTCGCTACTACAAGGCGAAGCCCGTTCGCGCGCGCACCGGGCAGCCAGGCCCGCGCAGCGGCGCAATCCGGTTCGAAGTTGGCGGGAAGTTACTCGACATGCAGGTGCTTGTGCGCTCGCGCGTCCCTGCTTCTTACTCACTCCTCGCGCGACTCCATCATGGCGTCGGCGAAGGAGATGAACGCCGTCGGCCGCTCATGCTCGTCGCCCCTTACATCGGGCCGAAACTCGCCGAAAAGCTCATCGAACAAAACGCGCCGTTTCTTGATGCAGCCGGCAACGTCTTCGTCAACGAACCCGAGTGCATGATCATGATTACCGGCCGCCCGAAATCGCGGGTCACGCTCGCCACGCCAAGCGCGCGCGCTACCACTCCCAAGGGCATGCAGGTGACGTTCATCCTCGCGACCCGGCCCGCACTCGTTGCACAGTCGTACCGCGCGATCGCCGACGCTTCCGGAGTGGCATTGAATACCGTCAATCAAGTCGTCGACGACTTGATCACACGCGGGCTAGTCGCGACGAAGCGCAATGGCGAGCGGATACTGCCCGACTGGGTGCGGCTCGTACAAGAGTGGGTCAATCTCTATCCTTCCCGCCTGCGCGCCAAATTGGGCACACGGCGCTACTCCAGCGCGTCGCGCGATTGGTGGCGCTCGTTCGACTTCGCCGAATTCGGCGCCCGGCTCGGAGGCGAAGCAGCCGCCGACATCTTGACGCACGAGCTGAAAGCGGCAAACGTCACGCTCTACGCTCAAGGCGCGATAACGAGTCGTTTCATGCTCAAAGCACGTCTGCGGCCGGATGAACATGGCGACGTCGAGATCCTCGATGCCTTCTGGCCGGCTCAGTCCGCGACGGCCTGGGAGGCTCACGATCCGCCGCTGGTTCATCCGCTTCTGATATACGCCGACCTGCTCGCCTCGGGCGACAGTCGCAATGCCTCCGCTGCAGAGCAAATCTATGACAAGCATCTTGCCCAACTCCAGCCTTAAAGTCGGCGAGGATCGCCCAGTCCACCCGGTCACCATCGCGCTGTTGAGACACGTCAGCGAGGCCGTACGCAGCTTGAAAAGCGAGTTCGTCGCAGCGGGTGCCACCGCGCGCGATATCGTCCTATGGCACGTCCATGGCATTCGCGCGGAGCGAGCCACGCGAGACGTCGACGTTGCGGTGTGTGCGGTCAATTGGGAAGCCCACGGTGATCTCATCGCAGCACTCGAGGCAACCGGACGCTTCAAGGCAGATGGCAGGTCGCAGCAGTCGCTGATCTTCGACGACGCCAGCATCGGCAAACCCGTGCCGCTCGACCTGGTTCCGTTTGGCCCACTCGAAGCGCCTGACGGTTACATCGCATGGCCGCCGAAAGGCGACTTTGTGATGAACGTGCTCGGATTCCGCGAAGCAGTCGACACGTCGATCAATATCAACATCGGCGAGAATTATTCGGTACCGGTCGCCGCGCTGCCAGCGCTCGCCTTGCTGAAGCTCCTCGCGTGGCATGACCGCCGCACCAGTAAGAACACGGACGCAGCGGACCTGCTACTGATTCTTCGCAACTGCCACAAGGCTGGGAACGAGGAACGCATCTGGGAAATCGGGGCCGACCTGCTCGATGCACATGACTTCGACGTCGATTTGGCCTCGACAGCGTTGCTCGGACGTCAAGCAAGGCAGACCGCGCTTCCCGCAACCCTCACCGCCGTCACGGCACTTCTCGCAGACGAAGGCACGTACGAAACGCTAAGGCGCGACATGCTGGCGCGCGCCGCCGCGCAGTTGCTCGACGATTTTGCGGATGGCTCCGATAAGACGCTGGCCGCGTTTCGCGATGGTTTTATGGCAGCCCCGCCCACTACCGCAACATAAACGACATCGCCGACAGGCAGTTCAGCGTCCGCACCGCGTGTTCGACGGAGGGTGTCTCGAAGCGCAGCGTCACGCCGTCGACGCGTGCGAGAGTCGGCCATTGGCAGAACAGGTCGGCGAGCGCGGTCGTCTGAACGCGGAGTTCGCATTCGATAGGGCGGCCCTGCGCGGCGCTGCGCGTCACGTTCAATCGCTCTGACCGGCCGGCGCCACCGCCAATTCGCCGCGCCACCGCCTCTCGCGCCGCCGCGCGAATCGCAGCACACGCAGCGGCCGGCGTCTGCGTCGTGCCGCTGGCATGACCGGACGCCGTCTTCACCGTAACGAAATCCGCTTCAGGAAACGCTTCCCGCGTCTCCTCGACGAACACGTCGTCGCCCGACAGCAGCGCCACCCGTGCGCCGTATTCCGCCGCCAGCGCCCCATACAATCCCGCCTCGCCCGCTTCCGCTCCGTTCATCAGCACGCGCGCAAACGCGAAGCTGTTGATCGTATGCGCAAGAATTCCGCGGCTTTGCGCCTTCGCGTGATAACCGATCATGAACACCAGCTCGGCCCCGGACTCGAGTCCCGCCATCATCCCGAGCGTGCGCGGCTTGCCGAGCACCGCGTGCACGCGCTCGTCGAGCAGATCGGGCAGCAGATTGCGAAAGCCGCCGTGCGAATCGTTGACCCACACTTCGGTCGCGCCGCCCGCGAACGCGCCTTCTATCGCCGCGTTCGCCTCTTCGGTCATCCAGCGCCGGGCGCGTTCGTATTCGCCGTTGCCGGGGCGCGTTTGTTCAGCGTGGAAGACACCCGCGACGCCTTCAATATCGGTGGAAATCAGAACTTTCATCGTGTCGTTTGAGCGAGGATTCGCGTGAGATCGGGCGCCGCGTCGGCGAGCGACAAGCGTCGATGACCGTCGCGGCCCGCGACTGTCGTCGCCTGCCAGAGCGCGTCGACGATCGCTTGTTCGACGCTGTCGGCTGCCGCCTGAAAGAGCGGGTCGAGCCGGGCATCGGCCACACATGGCGGCAAGGCGACGAAGTCCGCTTCGTGCGGCACCGTGTACGCCGTCGAGAACGCCAGCGCGATATCGCCGCTGCCCTGGCCATACGTCGAGCCGGTGCGCGCAAGACCCGCAGCTGCACGCATCGACAGGCGTTTCAATTGGCGCGCGTCGAGCGCTGCGTCGGTTGCGATCAGCATGATGATCGAGCCTTGCTCGGGTTTTGCGGCGTCTTCGCGTGCGCGCGGCTCCAAGGCCGCCCGTTCGGCGAGCGCGCGGCCAAGCGGCATGCCGCCGATCGACAGCATCGGCAGGCGTCCGAAGTTGGCGAGCACGAGCGCGCCGACGGTATACGCGGCGCTCGCGACCGATACCACGCGCGAAGCCGAACCGATTCCGCCTTTCAGATCGAAGCAAGACATCCCGCGGCCCGCACCAACCGCACCGCGCGCGAACGTATCGCCCGCCGCCGCGAGCGCGGCGTCGTAGTGCCGCTCTCGCACGGCAAGCGCTTGAATGTCGTTCAAGTAACCGTCGTTGCATTCGAACACGAGCGGATTGACCGTCGGCCATTCGCGGCCGATCAGCGGATTCGCCGCAATCGCCGCGCGAATTTGCGCGTGCGCGACGGCGCCGACGCCGAACGTGTTCGTCAACGCGATCGGTGTCTCGAGCACGCCCAGCTCCTCGACCTGCACGAGACCGATGCTCTTGCCGAAGCCGTTGATGACCGTCGCCGCCGCCGCAACCTTGTCGCGATAGAGATTGCCGTCATGCGGGCGCACCACGGTCACGCCTGTTTGAACCGGCCCGTCGTCGAGCGTGCAATGCCCGACGACGACACCCGCCACATCGGCGATCGTGCCGCGCGGCCCGGCAGGCAGCGCGCCCACGTGAGGCGCAGGCGCGCGCGCGGTTTGCGACACCCCCTCGGTCATCGTGCGCCCGCTCATGACCGGTCCAGCTTCGGATCGAGCGCATCGCGCAGGCCGTCGCCGAACAGGTTGAACGCGAGCACCGTCAGGAAAATCGCGAGGCTCGGAAAGAGTGCGATATGCGGCGCCGTCACCATGTCGGCGCGCGCTTCGTTGAGCATCGCGCCCCACTCGGGCATCGGCGGCTGCGCGCCGAGGCCGAGGAACGACAGGCTCGCCGCCGTGATGATCGAGGTGCCGATACGCATCGTGAAGTACACGACCACCGACGAGATCGTCCCCGGCAGGATGTGCCGCACGATGATCGTCCAGTCGGACGCGCCGATGCTGCGCGCCGCTTCGACGTACGTGAGGTGCTTGAGCATCAGCGTGTTGCCGCGCACGAGCCGCGCGAACGCCGGGACGCTGAACACCGCCACCGCACAGATCACGTTGACCATCCCGTTGCCGAGAATCGCGACGACGCCGATCGCAAGCAGGATGCCGGGGAACGCGAACAGCACGTCGGCGACGCGCATCGTGATGCGATCCCACCAGCCTTCGTAGTAACCGGCGAGCAGCCCGAAGAACGTGCCGATCACCGCGCCGATCGCCACCGAGAAGAATCCCGCCGCGAGCGAAATGCGCGTGCCCGCGAGAATGCGGCTGAAGATATCGCGGCCCAGCGAATCGACGCCGAACCAATGCGCAGCGGACGGGCCCGCGTTGAGCGCGTCGTAGTCGAAGTAGTTCTCGGGATCGTACGGCACGAGATGCGGCGCGACGATTGCGCAGATCACGAGCAGCAGCACGAACACGCCGGCGGCAAGCGCCACCGGCTGCTTCTTGAACTTGCGCCAGAACTCGCTCCACGGCGTGCGGATCGCGCGTGCTTCGGGCGCGGCGGCGGCCGTGGAGAGGGATTTCACCGCGCCGTCTTGATTGGCTGTTGTATTCATCGAGACCTCACTTGAAGCGGATGGTCGGATTGATGACGGCGTACAGCACGTCGACGACCAGATTGATGACGATGAATTCGAGCGAGAACAGCAGCACTTCGGCCTGAATCACGGGATAGTCGCGCATCGAAACGGCATCGACGAGCAGCCGCCCAAGTCCCGGCCAGTTGAACACGGCCTCGACGACGATCGAGCCGCCGAGCAGGAAGCCGAACTGCAGGCCCATCATCGTGACGACGGGAATCAGCGCGTTGCGCAGGCAATGCTTCACGACGACGATCGATTCGCGCACGCCCTTCGCGCGCGCGGTCCGCACGAAGTCTTCGTTCATCACCTCGACGAACGACGCGCGCGTGAAGCGCGCCATCACGGCGGCCACCGCCGCGCCGAGCGTGATCGACGGCAGCACGTAGCTCTTCCACGTGCCGTCGCCGACGATCGGCAGCCAGCCGAGCTTCACCGAAAAGATTTCCATCAGCAGCATGCCGAGCGCGAACGCAGGAAACGAGATGCCGGAAACCGCCAGCGTCATGCCGATCCGGTCCGGCCAGCGATTGCGCCACACGGCCGAGACGATGCCGATCGCCATCCCGAACACCGTCGCCCACACCATGCTCACGAGCGTGAGCATCATCGTCGGCATGAAGCGCTCGCCGATCTCGGTCGCGACCGGGCGCTTGCTGCGCGTCGATACGCCGAAGTCGCCGTGCGCAATGCGGACGAAGAAGTTCGCGAACTGCGTGGGCAGCGGCTTGTCGAGCCCGAGGTCGGCGCGCACGAGCGCGATCGTGGCGTCGTCGGCCTCGGGGCCCGCCGCAAGACGTGCGGGGTCGCCCGGCAGCACGTGCACGAACAGGAACACCAGCACGGCGACGATCAAGAGCGTCGGCAAGAGGCCGAAAAGACGCTTGACGAGAAAATTCAGCATACGAACGAGTCCGGATCGAGACGCGGTCAGCGTGCGCGCTCGTTGTGCGCGCAACCAAACCGCCCGGCAAGCGCCATCGAACGACGCTGCCCGGCGGCACCACTGGGCCACCCTTACTTGATGGCGATTTCGTCGAAGTTGAACGATCCGTCCGGCATGACGTACGCGCCGGACAGGCGCTTGCTGCGCGCGTAGACGATCTTTTCCTGCACGAGGAAGAGCCACGGCGCGTCGGCCCAGATGCGCTTTTGCGCGTCGCCGTAGAGCGCGGCCTTCTGCGTGCGGTCGGTCGTTTCGAGCGCCTTCGACAAAGCCTGGTCGACGTCCGCGTTCTTGTAGTACGCGGTGTTCTCGAGCCTCGGCGGAAACGACGCGGACGCGAGCAGCGGCGAAATCGCCCAATCGGCTTCACCCGTCGACGACGACCAGCCGATGTAGTACATCCGCACCGGCGCGCTCGCCGGGTCCGGCGCGCTCTCGACCTTCGCGACGCGCTGCCCCGCTTCGAGCGCCTGCACCTGCGCCTTGACGCCGACTTGCGCGAGCTGCTGCTGGATGAACTGGATCGCCTTTTGCGAGGTCGTGTTGTCGTACGCCGACCAGAGCGTCGTCTCGAAGCCGTTGGGATAGCCCGCTTCCTTCAGGAGCGCGCGCGCCTTCGCCGGATCGTACGGCCACGGGCCGAGCTTCACCGAATAGTCGACACCTTGCGGCACGACGCCGTCAGAAGGCGTTGCGAAACCGGAGAACGCGACCTTCGCAAGTGCGTCCTTGTTGATCGCGTAGTTCAGCGCTTCACGCACCTTCGGATTGTCGAACGGCTTTTGCATCGTATTCAGGCTCACGTAGCGCTGAATGATCGACGGCACCGAAATCAGATCGACCTTCGGGCTCGCCTTCAGCACGCCCGCCTGCTCAAACGGAATCTGGAACGCGAAGTCGGCTTCGCCCGTCTGCATCAGCGCGGCGCGCGTGTTGTTGTCGACCACCGGCTTCCAGTCGATCGCGTCGATCTTCGGGTAGCCCTTCTTCCAGTAGCCGTCGAATTTCTTCACCTTCAGATCGTCGGTCTGCTTCCATTCGACCAGCTCGAACGGGCCCGTGCCGACCGGATGGAACGCGATGTCCTTGCCCCACTTCTTGAGCGCAGTCGGCGAGATCATCACCGCCGACGGATGCGCGAGCACGTTGATGAATGCGGAGAACGGCGTCTTCAGCGTCACGCGCACCGTGTAAGGATCGACCACCTCGGTCTTCTCGATGCGGTTGAACAAGTTGTAGCGCTTCAGCTTGTTCGCCGGATCGGTGATGCGGTCGAAGTTCGCCTTCACCGCCGCCGCGTTGAAGTCCGTGCCGTCCTGGAACTTGACGCCCTGGCGCAGCTTGAACGTATAGACGCGCGCGTCGGGACTCGACTCGTAGCTCGTCGCGAGCACGTCGACGAGCTTCATGTCCTTGTCGAAGCCGAAGAGGCCCTGGTAGAACGACTTCGCGACCGCTATCGACAGCGTGTCGTTCGCGTCGTACGGATCGAGCGTCGTGAAAGTCGACGCGACCGCCATCACGGCCTGCTGCTCGGCATGCGCCGGGCCTCCCGCGGCGAGCGCGAACACGCACACGCCGCCGGCGATCAGGGCTCGCAAGCGGAACTTGGAAGATGAGAGAGACGACGTCATGCCTTGGGCTCCTTGTGGTCTATCAACGTAACGCGCCGCGCAGGTCCGGCGGCTGCCATTCGTGGGTGAAATCGGTTCTTAGTACGCGCCGCCGATCCGGTGCTCGGCGACGTAGTGATCCGGCCCGACCGCGACGAGCGGCGCGACGGCCGGCTCGTCGCCGAGCGCGCGAATCGGATTCGGGATTTCATCGGCGGCGAGCATCCGCTTCGCATGCCGGCGCGCCGGGTCCGCGACCGGCACCGCGCTCATCAGCTTCTTCGTGTACGGATGGCGCGGCGTTTCGAATACCGCGCGGCGCGGGCCGATCTCGACGATCTGGCCGAGATACATCACCGCCACGCGATGGCTCACGCGCTCCACGACCGCCATGTCGTGCGAGATGAACAGATAGGCGACGCCCAGCTCGCGCTGCAGATCGAGCATCAGGTTGACGATCTGCGCCTGCACCGAAACGTCGAGCGCGGACACCGATTCGTCGGCGATCACGACCTTCGGATTCAGCGCGAGCGCACGCGCGATCGCGATGCGCTGGCGCTGGCCGCCCGAGAACTCGTGCGGATAGCGGCGCGCGGCGTCGGCAGGCAGGCCGACTTTCTCGAGCAGCCACGCGACGCGCGCTTGCGCCTCTTCTCCGCGCGCGACGCCGTGCACGAGCAGCGGCTCCATGATCGAAAAGCCTGCCGTGAGGCGCGGATTGAGCGATGCGAACGGGTCTTGGAAAATGAACTGGATATGGCGGCGCAACGCTTGCAAGTCCGCGCCCGTCAAAGCGCTGATATCGCGGCCGTCGAACTCGATCGTGCCGCTCTGGCTTTCCACGAGCCTCAAGAGCGAGCGCCCGGTCGTCGATTTGCCGCAGCCCGATTCGCCGACGAGCGCAAGGGTCTCGCCGGGACGCAGATCGAAACTCACCCGCTCGACCGCGTGCACGTTCTGCGACACGCGTCCGAACAGACCGCTTTTTACGGGGAAGCGCGTGACGAGGTCGCGCACGCGCAGGATCGGCGGGGTGCTTTCGTGCACTTCCGGTTGCTGGGCATCGGACACGGGAGCGGGCGCTGCATCGTACTTTGCGGCCTTCGCGACCGTTGCGCGCGCAACGGCATTGGCCGCGGCGTCCGCAGCCGCCTCCGTCTCCACCTGTAAAATCGGAAACTTCGCGGGCCGCTCCGTGCCCTGCATCGAGCCCAAACGCGGCACCGCGGCGAGCAGCGCCTTCGTATAAGCATGCGACGGCGCCGCAAAAATCCGGTCCGAACGCCCTTCTTCGACCTTCTCGCCGCGATACATCACGAGCACGCGATCGGCGACTTCCGCCACTACGCCCATATCGTGCGTGATGAAGATCACGCCCATGTTCATCTCGTCCTGCAAGCCGCGGATCAATTGCAGGATCTGCGCCTGGATCGTCACGTCGAGCGCGGTGGTCGGCTCGTCGGCAATCAGGAGCGCCGGCCTGCACGAAAGCGCCATCGCAATCATCACGCGCTGCCGCATCCCGCCCGACAGTTGATGCGGATAGCGCGCGAACACGCGCCGCGACTGCGGAATGCGCACGAGATCGAGGAGACGCAGCGCTTCGGCGCGCGCTTCCGAACGGCTCTTGCGCTGATGCAGCGCGATCGCCTCGGCGATCTGATCGCCGACCGTGAACACCGGGTTCAGCGACGTCATCGGCTCCTGGAAGATCATCGCGATGTCCGCGCCGCGAATCGAGCGCATCGTCGCGTTCGACGCCTGCGCGAGATCGAGCACGCGGCCGTTGCGGCGCTTGAACGCGATGCGGCCGCTCGTGAGCCGGCCGCCGCCGTTCTCGATGAGCCGCATCAGCGCAAGCGACGTCACGGACTTGCCCGAACCCGATTCGCCGACGATCGCGAGCGTCTCGCCGCGATCGACCGAGAACGACAGATGGCGCACCGCCTCGAACGTGCGCGAATCGCGCCTGAACGCGACCGACAGGCCGTCCACAGCGATCACGCGCGGCTCGGTCAGCAACTGAGGCAACAGCCCGGCAAGCGGCCCCGCCGCATTCGATGAAGTCAACACGATCGATTCCTCGTCCTGGTCGTTTGGCGCTTGGGTTTAGTGCCTGTTGTGCTCGCGAGCCGCGCTCATCGATAGATCGCGGTCACGGGCGCCTCGCCCACGCGCGCGAAGCCGCGGTACATCCCTTCGGTATTGAACGGCAGCGCGACGTTGCCGTGCTTGTCGACGGCGATGAGGCCGCCGCGTCCGTCGATGCGCGGCAGTTTGTTCATCACGACGTCGGCGGCAGCGGCCTCGAGCGAGATACCGCGATATTCCATCTGCGCGGCCACGTCGTACGCGGCGACCATCCGCATGAACATCTCGCCGCTGCCCGTGGTCGAGACGGCGCAAGTCGCGTCGTTCGCGTAGCAGCCCGCGCCGATCAGCGGCGTATCGCCGACGCGGCCAGGCTCTTTGTTCGTGATGCCGCCCGTCGACGTCGCGGCGGCGAGGTGGCCGTGCAGATCGAGCGCGACCGCGCCGACAGTGCCGAACTTGCGGTTCGGATCGATGGGTTCGTGCGGGATGCCTTCTGCATCGGCGCGCGCCGCGAGCGTGGCGGCATCGTGATCGAGCAGCGCCTTCCCGGCTTCGCGCGCCATTTGCCATTGCCGATAGCGCGCGTCGGTATGGAAATACGACGGGTCGGCCATTTCGAGCCCTTGCTTCTCGGCAAACGCTTCGGCGCCGGCGCCCGCGAACATCAAGTGCTCGCTCTGCTCCATCACGCGACGCGCGGCCAGGACCGGATTCTTCACGCGCTTCAAGCCGCACACGGCGCCCGCTTCGAGCGTGCGGCCGTCCATGATCGAAGCGTCGAGTTCATGCGTGCCGTCGGACGTGAAGACCGCTCCGTGCCCGGCGTTGAAGAGCGGACAGTCTTCGAGCAGGCGCACGGCGACGCTCACTGCATCGAGCGCGCTGCCGCCATCGGCGAGCACACGCTGGCCGGCGGCGAGCACATCGTTGAGCGCCGCGTGATACGACTGTTCGGCGGCTGGATCCATCGCGGCGCGCAGGATCGTGCCTGCGCCTCCATGGATGGCGAGAACGGCGGTGCGAGTCATGGTTTTTTCGAACCTTTGGAAAGACGGGATTTCTGCGGCATGCCGGCCACAGCCGGTTCGGACGCCGCGCGCGGCTTCGTGAGCCACGGCAGCACGAATTCGGTCATCTCGGCCGCGGCCTTGACGGAGCGCGTCTTGCGGTGCGCGACCGCATCGCAGAGCGCCTCGATCACGGCGAGCACCGACGCATCGCAATTCGCCGCGAGGCGCCGCTCGGCCCGAACGTATAGCGCAAGGTGCGCGAACTGCGCGAGCGGCGAATCGACGCTGTCGGTCAGCGCGAGCACGCGCGCGCCGAGCCCCGCGGCGCGCGAAGCGAGCGCGATCGTATCGTCGACATAGCGCGGAAACGCGATGGCGATGACGAGATCGCCGGCATTCGCGTTGAAGAGGCGCCGCGCCGCGTGCGTGGGGCCGCCGATCAACGCAAGCGATTCGACGTTCTCGTGATAAGGCGCGAGGCCGTGCTCCATCAGCCCGGCGAGGAAGGCGCTCGAGCCGTAGCCGAGCACGAACACGCGGCGCGCGGCGAGGATCGCTTCGACGGCGGCCTCGGCGCTCGCCGCATCGATCGTGCTTTTCGTGGCGCGCAGATTGGCGATGGCTTGATCGAGCGACGCGCCGAGCAATTCGCCGCCGCCCGCAGGCGATTCCTGCGCGCTGCGCAGGCGCTCGACCGGCGCGAGCGTGGCTTCGAAGCCGCGCACGAGCGCTTCGCGAAACGCCGGGTAGCCATCGAAACCGAGCGCGCGCGCAAAGCGATTGGCGCTCGCGACCGATGCGCCGATGGCGTTCGCCAGTTCGTCGATGCGCATCGTCGCCGCGCGAAACAGGTTGGCCTGCACGTACTCGCCCATGCGCCGGTGAATCGGCGTGAGGTTCGGCATCGCAGCGGAAATGCGCGCGGAAATCGTCTGTTCGACGGGCGGCGGCTGCGTGGAAGCGTGACGGGCCATGCGGTTCAACAGGAGCGTTGGCTGAAGTGGGGACGGAAAACTTTCAATCGGTAATGAAAGTATATTTACACAAAAATTTTATTAGAAAAATATATTTTCATAGAATGCGGGTTTTCTCCAATCCCGCCATGCGTATGCACAAACGGGGCCTTCCCGTAGCCGCTTGGTTCCTGGCGGGCGGCCCGCCGCAGAGATCGATTAGAATCCCCGGCTTACTTGAACTCCGCAGTGACTTGCCGTCTGCGGACCTCACCAGGAGGCGATATCGTGCAAGACCTTCTCGCTCACCTTCATCCGGACCGCTGGACCTTCCTGTGGAACGCGCTCTCGACGTTCTCGATCAATGCCTGCACCGCGGTACTGGTGCTCTGCATCGGCTGGTGGATATCGACGCGCGTCGGCCGTTGGCTCAATCGCGTGCTGGCCAATCAAGCGCGCGTGGACACGACGCTGCGCCCGATCGTCTGCGACGCCAGCGTCTGGAGCATCCGCATCGTCGCGATCGTCGGCGCGCTCTCGCAGCTCGGCATCCAGACCGCCAGCATCGTCGCGGTGCTCGGCGCGGCCGGCCTGGCAATCGGTCTTGCGCTGCAAGGCACGATGCAGAACATCGCGGCCGGCATCATGCTGCTGCTCCTGCGTCCGTTCAAGGTCGGCGACTACATCGACGGAGGCGGGGCAACGGTGGCCGGCACCGTCGAGGAGATCAGCCTGTTCACGACACGCCTCACGAAACCCGACGGCATCTGCGAATACGTGCCGAACAGCGCGCTGTGGAGCAATTCGATCCGCAACTACACGCGCAACCCCACTCGCCGGCTCGATCTCGAAGTGGAAGTGTCGGTGCGCGACGACGTCAATCGCGCGCTCGAAGCATTGCGCGGGCTCGCCGAGAGCGAGCCCGCCGCGTTGAAGGATCCCGCGCCGCAAGTCATGGTGCTCCGCTTCGACGACAGCACGGCCGTCCTCAACATTCGCGTCTGGTCGAGCATCGACACCTTCTGGGACATGCGCTGGAATCTCGCGCGCAAGGTCCGCAAGACGCTCGCCGACGCACAGTGCTCGTGGCCGATCCGCACCCGCGAGCTCCATATCGTGCAGAGCACGCAGGAGTCGCGGTAACGCGGGCTAGGCGCGGATGCCGCAATCGGCTTGACCGGGTTTGCGCTCGGCGTTCCAAAGCCAAGAGAATCGTATGACCCTGATGCGATCGGTCTGGATTGGCCGGCCCATGCTTCCAATCGACAAGGCAAGCGCGGACGGATCACCGCGCGAGCAAACACCCCCTGAAACGCAGCACCATTTTGCAACCGGGCTGGTTGTCGTGAATTTCCACGTCCGCGTCATGGACGCGCGCAATAGCCGCGACGAGACTCAAGCCGAGGCCATGCCCGGCGGTTGCACGCGCACGCTGACTCGGGCCGCGATAGAACGGACGCAGCACGGCTTCGCGCTCGCCGACTTCGATGCCGGGGCCCGAGTCTGCAACGTGCAAGACCGGTTGTCCTGCATTGATGCCCGCTTCGAGCGTAATCATGCCCCCGCTGGGCGTGAATTTGAGCGCGTTATCGAGCAGGTTTTCAATCGCGCCGAACAGCAGGTCGACGTCGCCGTGCACTTTCACGGATTCCGGCGCACGCACGAAGATCGACAAGCCACGATTGTCCGCCACCGGCTCGTACAACTCGACGACATCACGCAAGACCGTGTCCAGCGACACATCGCCAAAGCTCGCGCGCCTGCCGTCGGCTTCGATTTCCGCAATTCGGAGCAGCGCCGTAAAGCGATTCAGCACGACGTCCGATTGCAGGATGGCGGCGTCGACGGCGTCTTCATAGTCGGTCACGGTCTCAGAGCGGCGCCGCGCGCGTTCGAGGCCCGCACGCAGATGCGTCATCGGCGTACGCAAGTCATGTGCGATGCCCGCGCACACGCCGCGTACCTCGGCAACGAGCCGCTCGATTTCGTCGAGCATCGTATTGACGATTCCGGCCAGGCGATCCAGGTCGTGATGCGTGCCGCGCGTCGGCAAGCGGTGGCTCAGCTGCCCCGCCATGATCTCGCGCCCGGTCAGGCTGATCGCTCTGATACGGCGGTTCGACATCACGTTGAGCGCCGCGCCGCACCCCACTGCAAGAACGATCGTCAGCGTCAGGCCGACGCAGAGCATGTTCACGAGCGTGCGATCGAAGCTGCGTGTTTCGTCAATCGAGTGGCCCACGACAATGCGCAGACCGCCGCGCGTCGGCACGATGATGCCGCGATAATGCGCGTCTTTAATGCGATTGCCGTCACGTATCGTCTGATCGTAGTCGAACGGCTTGCCGTCGCGGGCGTCAGGCAGCACGGGGATATTGCCTGCGAGCCACATGCCGTCCGCATCGAACACGCCGTACGGTCTGCTGCTCGCCACATCGCGCTCGCTCAACGCCGTGATGTCAGCAATTGCCTCGGCACGTCCAACCGAATGAAACTCGGCGACTTCTCCGAGCAAACGCTCATCGACCTCGTGCATTAAATAACTGTGCGTCACCCAGTACAGCATCGCGAAAAGCACGATCGCCGAGCTGATAAACACCGCCAGCAGCCACGCAACGCTGCTGATGTGCACGCGGGGCCGGCGCTTATTCGCCGGCATGGAGGATGTAACCGACATTGCGCACCGTGTGGATCAACACCGAAAGCCGGCCGTTCAGGCTGATCTTGCGGCGTAATTGGCCGATATGCATGTCGATCACGTTGGTTTGCGCGTTGAAATGGTAATTCCACACGGATTCGAACAGCATCGCGCGCGTGACCGGTTGCCCGGCATGACGCATCATGTATTCGAGCAATTGATACTCACGCGGTTTCAGATCGATCACCTCGCCCGCGCGTTTGACAACGTGCGTACCCATATCGAGGACGAGATCGCCGACGCTCATCGCCGACGGCTCTTTCGGCGCCGAACGGCGCCGCAGCAATGCGTTAAGACGTGCGGTCAGTTCCAGGCTGTCGAATGGCTTGGTCAGATAATCGTCGCCGCCTGCGCGCAAGCCTCGCACGCGCTCATCGACGGCCGACAGCGCGCTCAGGATCAGCACCGGCGTTTGCTTGCCGACGTTGCGCAACGTAGACAGGATCGACAGGCCGTCGACGTCCGGCAGCATGCGATCCAGTACGACCGCGTCGAAATCGCCATCCAGCGCGCGCAGCAGGCCGGTGTGTCCACTTGCGACACCCTCTACTGCGAAGCCGTAGTCTTCGAACGCTGCGGTGACTTCGAGACGCGCGTGATCATCGTCTTCAACAACCAGCACGCGCGGTTTGCGGGCCTTCGGCCAGGCGGGCGGCGATTCACTTTCCAAAAGGACTTTTTCCCATTTGATCCATGCGGCACGGGGTTGAGCCCTGAAGCTTTTCCCAATTCGCCGCGCATTGCGCTACACGTTGTGACGTACTCCGTCCGGGCGCGCAGCGTGACATGTGAATGTTGCCGCTTCGTGACAGGCTGGCACGACCCGTTCGCTCACGTCGTCTTAATTGAGCGCCAAGGCTGCGCGCACTTCGGCTTTCGCCTCGGCAAAGGCCTTCTGAAACTGGGGATTGGCCATCAGCGCCTCCGCGACCAGTGTGCCGTCGACCCGGCCGGCTTCCACATCGCTCGGATAGTGAACGCCATCCACAACCCGGTTCTCGCCGTATTCGCGGCCGCGTGCGAAGATCGCATCACGTTTTTCCGGCACCATCTGCGCGAGCAAGATCGCGGTCATATAGCCAAAGGTCGCGTGGCCGCTCGGATACGAATCGTAACCGTCCTTCGGATTGAGCGGCACCGACGGATGCACATCGCTGTTTGCAATATAAGGCCGTGCACGCGAGAAAAAGTCCTTGCCGCTCTTCGCGATCATCGACGCGTCATGGTTCGCGGCGTCAAAGAGCGCCGTCGTCTTCGGCAGATTGGCTTCGTTGAACGCGGGGCCGAACACATCTGCAAAACGGAACACCGATTTTTTAACATCGGCTCTCGCGCGCTCGACTTGTTCCGGCGTGCGGGTTCGCTGCACTTCTAAAACAGTCGCCATATCCGCCTGTCCACGCGCGGACTCCGCTGCGGGCGGAGGTGCAAGAAGCTTGCTCAGGTCGACCTGGTGCGCGTCGAAATACGTGGCGGTTTGCGCCTGCACAGGCTGGATTGCCGCGCCCGTTGTGCCTGCTGCAATCAATAAAGAAACAACCAGCGACAAAGAAGAAAGACGTTTCATGGTGCCCGCGAAAAGAGGATGGGTTGCAGCGAAGCCCGGACATGGCGCACGCAATGCGCGTCAGGCTAGCGGATTGCAGCTACGCATCAAGCGCGGCTGAAGGTGACGATCCTAGCTTGAACCGATGAATGAGCGGTGTCCGCAAACTTACAAATCTAAGCTCGCGCGGGACCTGTAGTGTGCTTCCCGCAACTTGTTTGGGATCCGTAATAAGAACCTTAACTTCGTAAGTTAGCCATCACTGGGTATTAACGCACCGTCTCTAATATCGCGCCTTGTCTGACTCAACGCCTCACGGCCACATTCCAAAACAAGGATGCATGCACCATGCAACTGGTACGTTCAAAGCTTCGTAAAAAACCGCTTACGCAGTTCGTTCTCGCCACACTCTGCGCCGCCGGAACACAGGTTTCTTACGCTCAAACCATCGGGGCCCAGACCTCGGGTGACCTGGGCACGGTGCAAAGCACGGCTGCTTCATCGTCGGCTAACAGCGCGGCTGCAAGCAAGAAAATAGAAACCGCACCGGCTCAAGCGCCTTCGCAAGGCTCGCTCACGGCGACTGAGCCGCAGTCGACGATCGGCCGCCGCTACATCGAAAACAGCACCGCGCCGACCGCGAACTACAGCGACATCGCCCAGATCGCACCGAGTGTTCAGAGCGTCAATCCGAACGGACCCGGCTTGATGGAGTCGGCGGGTGTCACCATTCGCGGCTTCCAGGACGGCCAGTACAATGTGACTTTCGACGGCATTCCCTTCGGCGACACGAACGACTTCACGCACCACTCGACATCGTTCTTCACGTCGCAATTCCTCAACAGCATCAACGTCGATCGCGGGCCCGGCGACGCGTCGCAAATTGGCTTCGCCACGTTCGGCGGCACGCTCGGCATGGAGTCGAAGGACCCGACGATGACCCCGTCGGCCTCGCTGATCGGCTCGTATGGCAGCTATAACACTTGGCTCGCCGGCGCCGAGTTCAACACGGGCGACATACAGCAGCTCGGCGACGCGCGCGCGATGTTCGGCTACACGCAAAGCAGCAGCGACGGTTATCTGACCGGTGCGGCCCAGCGTCGTCAGAACGTCTACTTCAAGCTCAAGAAGCCGCTTGGCGACAATACGCTGCTCACGCTGTTCGCCACCTACACCAAGATCCATCAGGACGTATCGTACGGCACGACCGCGGCCCAGATCGCGCAATTGGGCCCCAACTACGGCCTCTCCAGCGACCCGATGAGCCAGGCGTTCTCGGGTTACAACTTCGACCTGATCAATACGGACTTCGAGTACATCGGTCTCCAGACAAAGGTCGCGCAGTGGGCGATCGACAACAAGCTCTACACGTACGGGTACTACCATAACGGCTTCAACGGTATGGATCCGAACGGCGAAACGCCGAACGGCACGATCTACGGCGCGAACAACGTACCTGGCCAGGAGATGAACAACAACTACCGCGCGTGGGGCGACGTGCTGCGCGCGCAAAGGGATCTTGGCCCGGGTACGCTTGAGCTTGGAACCTGGCTCACGTACCAGACGAACTTCCGCAACAACTTCAACGTCGACGACACCCTTAACTTCGCGTTCGTGTCGCCGAACTTCTCCATGAACGACAACTTCCTCTCGTGGCAGCCGTATTTGCAATACGCGCTGAAGTTGCCGTACGGTCTCACGATCACGCCCGGCGCGAAATACGTTTCGTTCACGCGTCATCTGTACTCGGACATGAACCAGGGCTCGGGCACGCCCGTAGACTTCAGCCATACTTGGAGCAAGGTGCTGCCTTCGCTCCAGATCCATGAGCAGATCAATCCAAGCTGGAGTGCCTACGCTCAGTATGCGCAGGGCTTGCTCGCGCCCAATCTGAACGCCCTCTACGTTAACAATCCGGCTATCTCCGGCCAACCCTCGCCGGAGCAGACAGACAATTACCAGATCGGCACCACCTATAAGACCGATCGCTTGACGGCCTCCGTCGATCTGTACTACATCGACTTCAAGAACGCGGTCACGAGCCAGACGATCGGCGGCGTCACATTCTTCCAGAACGCCGGTGGGGCGATCTACAAGGGCGTCGAGACGGAAGGGACGTACTACGCGGGGCTCGGCTTCAGCCTGTACGGCAACTTCACGATCAACTCGGCCAAGCAGAAGGGCACCAACGACTGGATGCCGAACGCGCCGCGCGACACGGCCGCGCTCGGTCTGATCTATGAACACGGACCGTTGACCGGCTCGCTAATCACAAAGTTCATCGGCCGGCAGTACGGCCTCACGGGCAACCAGATCCCGATCGGCGGCTATGCCGTGACAAACCTCGCAACGGGATACACATTCAAGAGCCCCTCGCCGTGGTTCCGCGATGTACGGCTTGGCTTCCAGATCGACAACCTCTTCAATCGGACAAGCATCAATTGGCTCGCCGGCCAAACCGTAGCTGACGGCACGCCGCTCTACTACACAGTCCCAGGCCGCGCGTTCATCGGCACGATGCAGATGGACTTCTGATCTTCACCAGGAAACGTATATCCATGAACTTTGCCCACCTCACCGACCTAGCCAACGATTCGGGCGGCGTACTCTACGTCATCGCCGCGATGCTGTTCGTCGCCTTGACGATCATCATCGAGCGCTTCTGGTATCTGCACCGCGTAGCAGGCAGTGGCCGCGCCGCACTCGAACAGCTCGACCACCTCAACCCGCTGAATGCGGCCACGCTCGCATCCTGCGCTGAGCAATTCGACAACTTGCCCACCGGCAGACTGATGACGACGGCCGCGAGCCTTGGCGGGCAGGCGTCGCGCGAAGAACTCGGCGCGTGCCTCGACGAAGCGATCATGCGCGAAGCGCCGCGCATCGACCGCCTGCTGTGGGTGCTCGATACGATCGTCACGCTGGCGCCGTTGCTCGGCCTGTTCGGCACGATCGTCGGCATGTTCAACGCGTTTCAGGTCCTCTCGAATCCGGGCAATGCGCCGACCCAGGTCACGGGCGGCGTCGCCGAAGCGCTGGTCGCGACCGCATCGGGCTTGTTCGTGGCGATGATCGGGCTGGTGTTTTTCAACGGCCTGCACAATCGGGTGCGCGCCGTTTTGCACCAGCTCGAGACCATGAAGGCGGCGCTCGTCAACCGCCTGACGTCTACGTCGCAGGAAGCCTCGAAGGCGGTGCGCGAAGCGCCGCGCGCGGTAGTCGGCAAGCTCGCGTCGCAGGGAGTGTGACGATGAAGTACTTCGAAGCGCGCAAGGCTCGCATCGAGATCATCCCGATGATTGACATCATGTTCTTTCTGCTGGTGTTCTTCGTCATGATCACCCTGCACATGATCCCGAATGCCGGTCTGCGCACGCAATTGCCTTCGAGCGCCACCACGCAATCCTTGCCGCCGCCGAAGGTGACGGTCGCGCTTTTCGCCGACGGCAGTTTGTCCGTCGACGGTCAAATGCTGAGCACGACGCAATTGACCGCGATGCTCGCGGCGCGCGCGGACGCGGCACATACGGCGGTGACGATTACCGGCTCGAAGGAAGCACAGATTCAGAAGCTCGTCGCCGTAATGGATGCGTGCCGGGCGGCAGGCGTGACGCAAATCGCGCTGGCCGCGCAACCCGTGGCGAACTGATATGGCGACTGTACCCGTCTCCGGCATGCCGCAAGAACGCACCCGTCTGTATCCCGCCGCGGCGATCGCGCTAGTCGCCGAGGTGCTGTTGCTCGGCGGCGCGTTCGTGCTCCTGACGCACAAGGCTCCGGCCCCGGTCGAACCACCGCCGACCATGCTGACGCTTGCTGCGCCTCCTGCGCCGCCAACGCCTCCCGCGCCAAAAGCGGTTGTGCAAACGCCGCCGAAGCCCCAGACGCCGCCTCCGGTGCGGCCGGTCGTGCCGGTGCATCACGTCGTGACACATATGCCGCCGCCGAAGCCAGCGGTTGCGCCGCCGCAGCCGGCTCCAACGCCCGCTCCGATGATGCCTTCGGCCGCGCCGACCGAGGCGGCGCCCGCGCCGCGTCCCCCGCCGGCACCGGCGCCTGCTCCGGCTGCTACGTCGGCGTCGCCGAGTTTCGAGAGCGCATTGCGCGCGGCAATTCAGGCAGCGCTGCATTACCCGGAGTCCGCGCGCATGGCCGGTATGGCCGGCCGCACACGCGTCGCGTTTCAGTATCGCGACGGCGTGGTGTCGGATGTGAGCGTTGTCGTGTCAAGCGGCATTGGACTGCTGGATCGAGCCGCGCTGGCGGCGGTGCGTGACGCGGCCTATCCGAAGCCCGAGCCGGCCTTCGTGGGCAAGACGCTGTCGGAGCAGTTATGGGTCACGTTCAATCTCGACGACCACGACTGACGACTCTTTGGCCGCGCTGATCCGGCGCAAGAAGCGTCGAGCATCGCCGCGGGTATTTCATGAATCCGAGAAGCAAATTAATAGAATTAACCGGAGCCAATTCAACGTGAAACGAAGCAACATTCTGCAAACGCTGATCGCCGGCGGTCTCGTGTCCGCACTGCTGTGTGGCGGCGCGCATGCGGCCACTGCCAAGGCCGGCGCACAGTTCGAAGTAGCCGAGCGGTACGCGCTCGCCGGAGCCGAGCGCTGGGATTATGTGGCTTACGAGCCGGTGCGCCACCACCTGTTCGTCAGCCGCGACAACCATGTCCAGGTGATCGATACGCATACCGGCAAGCTGATCGGCGAAATTGAAAACACCGACGGCGTGCACGGCTTTGCGTTCGTGCAGGACCGCAAGCTCGGTTTCGCGACCAATGGCCGCGCGAACACGATTACCGTCTTCGATCTCGACACGCTGAAGGTGATCGACACGATCAAAGCTGCGGGTCGCGATCCGGACGGCATCCTGTATGTGCCCGCACTGCAGCGTGTATATGTGAGCAACGGACACGACAAGAGCGTGAGCGCAATCGACGTCGCGACGCGCAAGGTGGTTTCGACCACGCCGGTGGGTGGCAAACCGGAGTCTCTCGCTGCCGACAATCACGGACACGTCTTCGTCAATGTGGAAGACAAGAACGAGATCGTGGAGATCGGCGCAGCGTCTGCCGCCGCGCTGGCGCATTGGCCGGTCGCACCTTGTGAGGCGCCGAGCGGGCTCGCCATCGATGCGAAGAACAATCGTCTGTTCACCGTTTGCGCGAACCAGCACATGATGGTGGTCGATGCGACTTCCGGTCATGCGGTTGCCGACTTGCCGATTGGCGGCCATCCGGACGCTGCCGCGTTCGATCCTGCGTTGAAGCTTGCGTTCAGTTCGAATGGGGCGAATGGCACCCTGACGGTGATTCACGAAGACGACGCGGACCACTACAGCGTCGTGCAAAACGTGCAGACGCTGGAAGGTGCGAAGACGATGGCGCTCGATCCGCAGAGGCACCGCGTGTATCTGGTGTCGTCAAAGTTCGGTCCTGCTGAAGCGGCGACTGCGCAGAATCCGCATCCGCGTCCGACGGTCATTCCCGGCACGTTCGAAGTGCTCGTCGCGCAGCGTAAGTAAGCGCGGTTCTGTCCTGGCTTGGCGAAAAAGGTGGAGGCAAGCCACATGCCGATGCTGTCGAAGCCGACTGAAGCGGCAGCGGCGATCATCGACGCGTCGCGCGCTGGCCGTTCGCACTGTCTTCGACTCGCCAGCCCAATTGCTTCAACCTGTCGCGCAACTGGTCGGCAAGCGCCCAGTTCTTCGCGGCGCGCGCCGCTTCCCGTTGCGCGAGCAACGCGGCGACATCGGACGGAACGGCTTCGTCTGCCGCCTTCCAATCGGCGAGCCGCAAGCCGAGCACGACGTCCAACCGATCGACCGTCGCCCGCCGCACGGCGGGCGGCAAATCGCTTCTCACCAATTCCCACAGCACGGCCAGCGCACGCGGCATGTTGAGGTCCTCGTCGATCTCGGCGCGAAAGCGCGCGACAAATCCCTCGTCGGCCACGCCGCCTTCGGGCCAGTTCGAATAGGCGTTGCGCAAGCGGACGAGCGCGGCCTGCGCGGCGTCGAGCGCATCGAACGTAAAGCGCAGCTCGCTTCGATAGTGCGCCGTCAGGCACAGATAGCGATACGCAAGCGGATCGACGCCGCGTTCGGTCAACGTCTGCATGCGCAGGAAATCGCCCGCCGACTTGGACATCTTCGCGTCGTCGGCGCTCGTCAGGAACCGGCCGTGCATCCAGAAGTTCGCGAGACGCGTGCCGTGGCACGCCTGCGTCTGCGCAATCTCGTTGCTGTGGTGCACCGGGATGTGATCCTCGCCCCCGCAATGGATATCGAACCACGGGCTCAGGTACTTCGCCGACATCGCGGAGCATTCGATGTGCCAGCCGGGAAAGCCGCGGCCCCAGGGGCTCTCCCATTCCATCTGGCGCTTCGCATCGGGCGGGCTGAATTTCCATAGCGCGAAGTCGGTGGCGTGGCGCTTTTCGCCCATCGCCACACGCATGCCGCCTTGCAAGCCGGCAGGGTCGAGGCGCGCCAGATAGCCGTAGTCGTCCTGCTTGCTGGTGTCGAAATAGAGGCCGTCCGCAGTGCGGTAGGTGTAGCCGTTTCGCTCGATCGCGGCGATGAAGTCGATCTGCTCGGCGAGATGGCCGGTTGCGCGGCACCAGATCGCCGGTTCGAGCAGGTTCAATGCGCGCCAGTCGTCCATGAACGCGGCCGTGTAGCGCTCGGCGATCGCCCACGCCGTCTCGCCCGTGCGGCGGCTGCCTTTTTCCATCTTGTCTTCGCCGTCATCGGCATCGGAAACGAGGTGGCCGACGTCGGTGATGTTCACGACATGCCGCACTTCGTAGCCGTTCTCCGCCAGCACGCGCCGCAGCACGTCTTCGAATACGTAGGTGCGCAGGTTGCCGATGTGGGCGTAGTCGTACACGGTCGGGCCGCAGCAATACAAGCCCGCGTGGCCCGGCCGGATCGGTTCGAAGGGGCGCACTGAGCGCGTCCACGTGTCGTACAAGGCGAGTGTCATCGGGATACCTGTGGTTGCGAAACGGCCAAGGGCGGCTCGGCGTTTCCGGATAGGCAGGTGCAACCGTTGCGTCCACCGGCCTGCTGAGCAAGCCGGTGGCGCTGTGGTCAATGGCGGCCATACTCCTTGCGTGCAACCGGAACCTCCTTGACCTTCGCATACTGAAAGGCCGGAATCGACTTGACTGCATCGCGCGTGGCGCCGGCCCACACGAGCTTCCCGTCCACAACGTCGAGTTGCGACATTGGGATTGCTACGTCGTGCTGGGACACACCGAGAAACTGGTGCGCCGCCACGATCGCGAACGAAACGGCGTTATCCGGCGCGACGATGATGTCGTGCAGCACGCCGACCTTCTCGCCGCTGTCGTTGAAGATGCTTTTGCCGAGCAGGCTCTTCTTGACGCTCCACCCCTCGACGATCAACTGCGACTGCTCGACCGAGACGCCGATGGTCTGCGCGCCCGCTACCTGTGCGCTTGCCGACTCGCAAACCGCGCTAAATACCGACGCTGCGACAAAAACGAGTGCCCACTTTGCTTTCATGACGATTTCTCCTGAAAAAAGCAAGTTGATTCAAGAACGACAAGTTGCAACAAGCTGACGCCGCCCGTGGCGCTGTTCGCCCGTGGCGCGCTGGGCGACACTTTGGAACAGCTTCAAACGCGCCGCTTTCCTTTTCGCACGACGACGCCCACGCGGTCAAGATAGCGGATGCGGCAGTACAGGTCACTGAAGCGGATTTTTTTAGCGCTTTAGCGGCGACGTGGACGGTTCCCGCATTTCGACGCGTTCTGGTCGCAAAAGCTCGCGAAGATGAGCGTCGGCGAAGTGCAGGCGACGCTCGACGACGATCGCGCGAATCCTGCGCGCTGGCTCGCCGGTGCCGGTTCGCCAAAACGGCATCGCCCCGCATTGGGCAGCCAACAACCCAATGCGGGGCGGCAAACTACGCAGCAAAAATCAGAAGCGATGCATCATCGCGATGCGATACACCATCTGGTTGCTCGTCGACGACGGACCCGAGCTTGCGAGGACCTGCGCATCGTCGAACTGCGTGCCCGTGTTCGCGCTTTGGACATGCTGATACGCACCCTGCACGTACACCGAGGTGCGATGGCTCAGGTCATAGTCGAGCATCAGCGCAACGGTGTGCCACTTCGGGCTGTAGTTGCCGGCGGTCGAATCGAGCTTGCCCATCGTGTACGTGTACGATGCGCCGAGCCAGAAGGCCGGCGTGAAATAGTACTGGCCGTTCAATTGGAAGTTGTCGAACTTCCAGTTCGACCACGCGCCGCCGTTGGCGGGCAAGATCGAGCCGCTCAGATACGCGTTGCTGGTCGGATCGTCGATACTCGTGTGCGAGTAGTCGAACGCGATCATCGCCTTGCTGAACTTGTACGCGACGGCCGCATCGATGTTCTGCTGCGACGAGGCGGCGAAGACACTGTCGTTCGTCACCGCGCCCGACGAACCGAGACCCGGGTTGTCGATCTTCATGTAAGCGACCGCCGCCGTCAGGCCGCCCATCTGGTACTGGCCGGCCGCGCTGATCACGCGGTTGTCCGCAAAGCCGCCCGCCGTGTTGCTGAAGCCGTACATCGCTTCGCCCGTGAAGCCGGCAATCGTCGGCGAAACGTACTTGACCGAGTTGTTGACGCGGAAATCCCAGTCGGAGTTGTCATTGTCGAACGGGGTGGCACCGACATCGCCCGCCCAATTGCCTGCCGCGGTCAGGTCGCTGAACAGGTCGATCGTCGGATCGTATTGGCGGCCGAGCGTGATCGTGCCGTACTGATCCGACGCCAAGCCGACGAACGCCTGACGGCCGAACATGCGCTGGCCCTGCCCCTGCTCGCCGTTGCTCGCGTTATAGCCGCTTTCCAACTGGAAAATCGCCTTGAGGCCGCCGCCCAAATCTTCCGAGCCCTTGAGGCCGAAACGGCTGCCCGCCGTGTCGCCGCTCTTGAGCTGATAGTTTTGGCCGTGGCCCGCATTGTTCGTGAAGTTCAGGCCTTCATCGATCAAGCCGTACAGCGTGACGCTGCTTTGTGCGTGTGCACCGCTGCAAACCAGCAGCGCAGGAATCCAAACCTTCCATTTCATTTTCATGAGTAAATCACCTTAGTGAAGTTTGACTGACCTACGGAATGCGATTGCGGTGTGAGTCTAAGAAGCCACTTTTCGGGGCGGCGAAATTTGCCTGAAATTCAGTCTTTCAACGCGGCGCAACAACGAATCCCACACCTTCGTCTTGAGATGTGCGTGCAAAAAAAAGCGGCGCATTAGCGCCGCCCTCGTTTCCACTCACGCGCCTCAAGCACCGCTTAAGCGGTGCTTGAGGCGTTTTCCGCTTGCTTAGAACAACGTGCGAATACCCGCCGCGGCGATGTAGTTGGTCGGCTCGTCGCCAATGAAGGCGGCGCCGTTGTACTTCGAGAACATGTAGCCTGCATACACGTCCGTACGGCGGCTCAAGTGGTAATCGGCGAGGATCGAGTACTGAAGCTGATTGCCGCCCGCCACGCCGGTGGTTTGCACCGTCTGCGTGTCGTAAAAGCCCGCAGCCACGTCGAATTCCGGGGTGAACTCGTAGTCGCCGCCGAAGAAGTACACGTTCGACTTCGTCGTGTAGACCGTATTCGACAGCGTGCCCGAATAGCCGTAGTAGTCGTAGGCCGCGTTGGCCGCGGCGGGGTCGGTCGGCGGCTTGAGCTCATAGTGTTCGTAGCCGCCCTTCACCGTCAACGCGCCGAACGAATATTTCGCGGCGACGAGCACATCGTTATCGTTCGCGACCGTCAGCGCGCCGACGTTCTGGCCGATCAGCGTGCTGCCCACCGGGTTCACGCCGGTGAGCGCGCCCGAGTGAACGGCGTCGCGCGCCGAGTAATAGACCGCCTGAATGCCGAACTGATGGGCTTCATAGCCGATGTTCGCGCCCCAAGTCGAGCCTTCGCCGAAGTTGCCCGCGACGCCGCCGAAGCTGTACGACAGCCCGACGTTGAAGTCGCCGATATGGTTCTGGTACTTGATGTTGTTATCCGTGCGCGACCCTTCGGTGATGCCGCCCGCCGAATACGAACCCGAGAAGCCGAGCGGCGAGAAGAGCTGCGCGGCAAACACCGGGTCATAGTTGCTGATCGTATCGAGACCGATTGTCGGCGTGCGGCCTAATTCCACCGATCCGTAGACGTCGTGCCTCAAGCCGACGTAAGCGCCGCGATTGAACAGCTGGCCGTCGAGAGCGGAAGCCGCCCCCGTGGTGTTCTTCGAACCCGCGATCGAAGCGGCTGCGTTGTTGAGGTCGCCCGACGGCACGTTGATGCCCGACTCCAAATCGAAGAACGCGTGCAGTCCGCCGCCGAGATCTTCCGTGCCCTTGATGCCCCAACGCGAATCCGAAATGCCGCCGTTGAACATGCCGGTCACGGAATGGTTGAAAGCGGTCGAAACCTTGTTCACCGGATTGACGGTTGGGGCGAACGTGGGGCTGCCGTTCGGGTTGTGCTCGACGGTGCCGACTGCAACGTCGAGAATGCCGTAAAGCGTGACGCTGTTGCCGTCGTCCGCGTGTGCAACCCCGGCGAGCGCGCTGAGAATCGCCGTGGCGATAACCTGTTTCTTCATGGTGGTTCTACCCTTGCTTTATTTACGAGGCGTCGAAAGAACGGACTGCGAAAATATAGAGTCGGGTAGCGGGAGGCCCACGTGAAAGTTAGTCTTTCAGATTCTGCGTTTCAAGCGGGCAACTCGGAAATATGAGTGTCATGCAGAAGACGCGGGGTGAAGGCTTTGGGCAGCGGGACGCCCATCGGCCGTCCAGCCGCCGCCGAGCGCCTCGATCAGGCCCACCGAAGCCACGAGCCGTTGCGTATTCAGATTGAGATCGACGATCTCGGTTTGAAGCTCCGTCGTTTGCGCAGTCACGACTTCGAGGTAGCTCACCACGCCGTCGCGATAGCGCGACATGGAAAGCTTCAGCGTGCGCCGTGCAGATTCAAGCGCTTCGCTTTCTCGCGCCGCTTCGTCGCCCAAGTGATGCTCGAGCGCAAGATTGTCTTCGACTTGCTGGAACGCCTGCAGCACCGTTTCCTTGTATTGCGCGCCGTTCTCCGCGAGCTTGGCGCGCGCGTGCTGCGTGAGCGCCTCGCGGAGGCCGCCGTCGAAGAGCGTCGCCACGAGATTCGGGCCGATCGACCAGATTTCATTGGGCGCAGCGATCCAGGGCGAGAACGTGTCGCTCTGGTAGCCGCCGTCGAGCCCCAGTGAGAGATCGGGGAAGAACGCGGCCTTGGCAACGCCGATCTTCGCGTTCGCCTGCGCCACGCGCCGCTCGGCGGCCGCGATATCGGGGCGGCGCTGCAGCAGCGCCGCCGGGATGCCGGCCGGCACCGAAGGCAGGTAGGCGGCCGCCGTATCGGGGGCCAGCGAGAAGTTCGAGGCAGGCACGCCGATCAGCGTCGCAATCGCATGCTCGTAAAGCGCGCGGTGCGCCTTGACGTCCTCCGCTTGCGCTTGCGCCGATTCGAGCTGCGTCTGCGCGCGCGACACGTCGAGATCCGATGCGATGCCGCCCGCGTGGCGGCTCTCGGTCAACTGGAGCGCGCGCTGGTAAGTCTTGATCGTATCGGCAAGGAGCCGCTGCTGCTCATCGAGCCCTCGCAGGTCGAAATAGGCATTCGCGAGGCTCGCCTGCAGGCTCAGCCGCACCGAGGCCAGGTCGTCCGCGCTCGCCTGCGCGGCGGCCTTGCCCGCGGCCACTTCGTTGCGCACCCTGCCCCACAGGTCGACGTCGTAGTTCAGGCTCACGTCGAGCGTATCCGCGTCGTACACGTCAGGCTCTCCGCCTCCGCGCAGCGGCCGGTTGTCCGACTGGCGGTCGCGCTGGACCTGGGCGCCGGCGCCGATCGTCGGGAACAGGCCCGAGCGCTGCACGTCGAGATAGTCCATTGCCTCGTCGTGACGCGCCACCGCTGCCGCGACGGTCGGGTTTGCCTTGGCGACCTGCGATTCGAGCTGATCGAGCATCGGGTCGCGGTACACGCTCCACCACGCGTCGCGCGGAATGCGGTCGGCGGGCTTCGCCAGTTGCCAGTTGCCGCTTTCCTTGAACGCCGTGGGCATCGCCGTCGGCGGCACCCGATAGACCGGCGCCAGCGAGCAGCCGCTCAGCAGGGCCGCCACGGCAAGCCCGATACAAAGACTGCGTTTAACCATGCGCCCGCTCCGCCTCGCGGTGGTCGGCGAGCGAGGCATCGGCTGCCGGCGACGCCGTGTTCGACACCAGGCGCACTTCGTCGCCCGAGGCCAGCGAATCGGGAGGATTGTCGATCACGCGTTCATCCGCGTTGAGACCCGACGCGATTTCCACCTGCGTGCCGAGGTCCGTCGCAACGCTCACGGGTTTCAGCACCGCGCGGTTGTCCTTGCCGACCACGGCGACCTGCAAGCCGTGTTGCCGGAAGATCAGCGCGCTCGCGGGAATCAACAGCGAGTGCGCGTTCGTCGGCAGCGAAAAATGGACTTCGGTGTACTCGCCTGGGATCAGCAGACCGGCGCTGTTATCGACTTCCAGCTGCACGAGCAGCGTGCCCGACGACGCGGCAATCGAATCGTCGGTGTCGACGAGCTTGGCGTCGAACTTCATGCCCGGACGCTCGGGCACGGTCAGCGTAGCGGTCATGCCCGGCTTGATCGCGGCCGCTTCGTCCTGCGGCACGCTCACGTAGACGCGCAGCTGATGCGCGTCGGACACCGTGAACAATTCCGGCCCCGTGCCGCTGCCCGCGGCGATCAGCTGCCCGACATCGGTCTTGCGCGCCGTCACGATGCCGTCGAACGGCGCGGTGATCCGCTTGAACGATTCGAGCGCTTCGAGGCGTCCCACGTTCGCCTGGTTGGCCGCGACCGTCGCCTCTTTCGCGGCGAGATCGCTGGTCTTCTCGTCGGCCGCCTGTTCCGAGACCGAATCCTGCTGCAGCATCTTGGTCCAGCGCGTCGCCGTCGTCTGCGCGAGCTTCTCCTGTGCGATCGAGTTCGCGAGGTCCGCCTTCGCCTGCTGCAATTGCTGGTCGAGATCGGGGGTATCGATCACGCCGAGCAGCTGCCCCGCCTTCACGCGCGTGCCGATGTCCGCATACCACGCGTGCAGATAGCCGGACACGCGGGCATAGATCGGCGCGTTCACATACGCGGCGAGATGGCCCGGCAGCACGAGCGACTGCGTCGGCGCCTGCAGGCTCGGCACGAACGTGGTCACGGACGGGATCGCCTGTTCGGCGGACCAGGTGGTCATCTCCTGCTTGGCGTGCACGCGGCCGACGATGCCGTTGGTCACGACGGCGGCCGCCGCCAGCAGCGCCACGATGCCGGCGAGCCTTAGATGGCGAAGACGTTTCGGCGACGCAACGAGGTCGATTTCAGTTGACATTGAGGGCTCCAGATTCTTCGGATTCGGAAGTGGGCGGCTCGCCGACGGCCGTGTCGCGCCGATGCACGAGACTGAATACGACGGGCACGAAAAGCAGCGTGGCGAACGTCGCGCAGATCAGGCCGCCGATCACCGCGCGGCCGAGCGGCGCATTCTGCTCGCCGCCGTCGCCCATGCCGAGCGCCATCGGCGCCATGCCGATGATCATCGCGAGCGCCGTCATCAGCACCGGGCGGAAACGCGTGAAGCCCGCTTCCATTGCGGCGACGAGCGCGTTGCCGGTTGCCGCGAGGCGCTCACGCGCAAAGCTCACCACCAGAATGCTGTTCGCGGTCGCCACGCCCATGCAGAGGATGGCCCCCGTCAGCGCGGGCACCGAAAGCGGCGTGTGCGTCGTGAACAGCATCCACACGATGCCCGCGAGCGCCGCGGGCAACGCGCTCACGATGACGAACGCGTCGCTCCACGAATGGAAGTTCACGACGATCAGCAGATAGATCAGCAAAATCGCGCCCATGAGGCCCAGCAGCAAGCCGGTGAACGCGCTGTTCATCGTCTGCACTTGGCCGCGCACGGTGACGGTCGAGCCTTTCGGCACGTCCTTCGCCGTCGCGCGCACGATGTGATCGATATCCGCGGCCACTGCGCCGAGGTCTCGCCCTTGCGTCGTCGCGAAGATGTCGTAGAGCGGTTCGATGTTGTAGTGCGAGACCACGGTATCGCCGACGCCGCGCGTAATCGTCGCGATTCCGCCGAGGATCTGGTCGGATCCGCTCTTGCCGGTCACGAGCAGGTTGTTCAGGCTCGAAAGCGACGTCATGCGGTATTGCGGGGTCTGCGCGACGATCGGATACGACACGCCGTTATTCGGATTGAGCCAGTACGCCGGCGAAACCTGGCTCGTGCCCGACAGGCTCGCCACCACCGAGTTCGTGACGTCCTGCTCCGTAATGCCAAGTTGATCCGCGCGCGAGCGGTCGACGTGGATCGTGAGCTCGGGATAGGTCGCGTCTTGCTGGATGCGCGGGTCCGCGATGCCGGAAATCGTCCGCACGCGGCGCAGCAGCTCCGCCGCATAGCGGCGGTTTGCGGCCTGATTCGGGCCCGCGACCTGCACGTCGACCGGTGCCGGCGAGCCGAAGTTCAGGATCTGGCTGACGATGTCGGCAGGCAGGAATGAGAACGTCGTGCCCGGGAATTCGCGCGGCAGCTTTTCGCGCAGCGTTTTGACGTATTGGGCGGTCGGGCTGTGATCTTCTTTCAGCGAGATCAGGATGTCGCCGTCTTGCGGGCCCGTCGTGCCGCTGTTGTTGTAGGTCAGGTTGATGCCGCTGTTGGGCAAGCCGATGTTATCGATGATGCTCGCGAGCTGATCGGGGGGAATCGTCTCGCGCACTGAAGTCTCGATGTGATCGAACATCGCGGCCGTATCCTCGATCCGCATGCCGATCGGCGCGCGCACGTGCAGCGCGATTTCGCCGGAGTCGATGTTCGGAAAGAAGTTTCTGCCGAGCCACGGCGCGAGCAGGAACGACAAGCAAACCACCAGCAGGAAGCCGCCGACAAAGCGCTTGCGATTCGTCAGCGCCAGGCCGAGGAGGATGCGGTACACCGCGCGCAACCGCTCGAAGCGATGCTCGAACGAACGCTGGAAACGCACGAGCGGATTGCGCGAGCGCGGCATCGAACGTCCTCCGTGCCCATGCCCATGCGCGCCGTGCGGCGCCATGATCGCGGCGAGTTCGCCGGATGCGCGGCCGGCGGATGCATGCGGACGCAACAAATACTGCGCCATCATCGGCACGAACGCGCGCGACAAAATGAACGACGCGATCATCGCGAAGATCACCGCCTCGGCCATCGGCACGAAGAGGAAGCGTGCAATGCCCTTCAACAGCAGCATCGGCACGAACACGATGCAGATGCACAGCAGCGAGACGAACGCCGGGGTGACGATCTGCGCGGCGCCGTCGAGAATCGCGCGCTTCACGTCCTTGCCTTGCTCCAAGTGCCAATTGATGTTCTCGATCGTCACGGTCGCATCGTCGACGAGAATGCCGACTGCGAGCGCCAAGCCCCCGAGCGTCATCACGTTGAGCGTTTCCCCCATCGCGGACAGCCCCGCAATTGCCGCGAGCACCGCAAGCGGAATCGAAGACGCGATGATCAGCGTCGAACGCCAACTGCCGAGGAACAGCAGAATCATCAGCGACGTCAGCGCCGCCGCGATGATCCCCTCGCGCGCCACACCGCTCACCGCGCCTTTGACGAACACCGACTGGTCGCCCATCGTGACGATCTTGAGCCCCGGCGGCAGCGTCTCCTCGATGTGAGGCAGCTTGGCCTTGACGCCCGCGATGATGTCGAGGGTCGATGCCGAACCGTTCTTCATGATGCTCATCAGCACCGCGCGGTGTCCGTCCACTCGCACGACATTGGTTTGCGGCGGATAGCCGTCGCGCACGTGCGCCACGTCGCGAATGTAAATCGTCGTGCCATCCACCGATTTGATCGGCAGGTCGTTCAATTCCTGGATCGTCAGCGGACTGTTATTGAGCTTGATGTTGTATTCGAATTCGCCGATCTTTTCGGTACCGGCCGGGATGATCTGGTTCTGCTGCGCAAGCGCAGTAGCGACGTCCTGCGCGGAGAGCTTCTTCGCTTGCAGCGCCTGCGGATCGAGGTCGATCTGCACTTCGCGAGTCTTGCCGCCATAGGGCGTCGGAATCGCCACGCCGGGCACGCTCAGCAATTGCGGCCGGATGAAGTTCACCGCATAGTCAGCGAGCTTTTGCTCGTCGAGTGTGCCGCTGGTCAGCGCGAGCTGCAGCACCGGCACCGTCGAAGCGTTGTAGTTGATGATCTGCGGCGGCGTCGTGCCGGGCGGCATTTGCTTGAGCACGGTCTGAGAGACCGACGTCACCTGCGCGGTCGCGGTGCGAATATCGACCGTCGGTTGAAAGAAGATCTTCACGATGCCGTAGCCGCGGAACGACTGCGATTCGATATGCGCGACGTCATTGACGGTCGTGCCAAGCGTGCGCTCGTAGTAAGTGACGATACGGCCGGCCATATCGTCGGGTTGAAGCCCGGCATAGTTCCAGACGACGCTGATGACCGGTATGCGAATGTCGGGAAAGATATCGGTAGGCGTGCGCAACGCGGCGAGCGGACCGGCCAGCAAGATCAGCAACGCAAGCACGATGAACGTGTATGGCCGGGTCAAAGCCAACCGGACGATTTTCAGCATCTGCGACTGCTCCGTTCAGAGGCGCTCATGAATCGGCGCGGGCTTGAATCTGCGGTATCGCCGCTTGCCGCGATACCTGAGTCAGCATTCTGAGGAGCGCGGCCTAACAGCCGGCGGCTAAATGAATGAAAGAAGTTTTAGCTTCTCTTGACGCTGCCCCTGAGCCTTGAGGCGGCGGGCCCTAAAGCAAAGACGCGCGCTTCAGCGAGCGCGCGTCCTTCGTGGCATTTCGTTCCAGGCATTTCAGCCAAACAGGTAACCCGACCCGCGGATCGTACGGATCATCGGCCGCTCGCCAGGCATCTCGACCTTCTTGCGCAAACGCCCGACGTGCACGTCGATCAGGTTCGTGCCGGGATCGAACCGGCACCCCCATACGGCTTCGAAGATCATCGTGCGCGTGAGGATCTGGCCTGCATGCCGCATCATGAATTCGAGCACGCGCAGTTCGGTTGGCTGCAAATCGAGTTCGCGATCGCGATACTTGACTTTGCGCCGCACGAGGTCGAGCTCCAAGGCGCCTTGACGCAAGAGGGTCTCCGTCTTGGCCCCACGCGGGCGGCGGCGCAGCAGCACTTCCACGCGCGCCGACATCTCTTCCGGCGAAAACGGCTTCGTCAGATAGTCGTCGCCGCCGGCGCGCAAGCCCTGGATACGTTGATCGACATCCGACATCGCGCTCATCACCAGCACGGGCGTCTCCATGCCCACGCCGCGCATGGTCGCGACGATCGTCAGTCCGTCGAGGTCCGGCAGGATGCGATCGAGCGTCACCACGTCGTAGTCGCCCACCATCACTTTCGCCAAGCCCTCGCGGCCGGTGTGCGCGACGTCGACCGTCAGGCCGCTCGCCGTGAGCGTGCGCACGACGTCTCGCGCAATCAGCTCATCGTCCTCAATCGTCAGTACCTTTGCCATGTTTCGACGCTTTCTCAGGCGACAGCACGCAGCGCGACCGGCTTGTCAGGCGCGCGATACTGGCTCACGGTGAAATCGATGAAGCTGCGAATCTTTCTCGACAGGTTGTTGCGGCCGGAATAGAGAATCGAAATCTGGCGCGGCCCGCCGTTCGCTTCGAACTGCTCGAGCAGCGGCACGAGCGTGCCGCGCGCAAGATCGTCCGCCACCAGCGGCGCGGCCAGCAGTGCAATGCCGATGTGATTCAGTGCCGCCATGCGAACCATCGAGCTGCCCGTCGCGCTGACGCCGCGCCCGGTGCAGATGCGATAAACGCCGTTCGCATCGCTGAACTCCCACATGCGCGACGAACCGTCCGATACCGAAAGCAGACTATGGCCGCTCAATGCCGATGGATCGCGCGGGGCGCCATGTCGCGCGAGATACGTGGGCGACGCGACGACCACTTCCTCGACGCTCGTCAAGCGGCGGCTCACGAGCGTCGAGCTGGTGAAGCGCCGGTCATCCGAGAAGCACACATCGAAACCGCCTTCGACGATATCGATATGCGTATCGTACGTCGTCACGTCGAAATCGATGCGCGGGTGCAACGTGCGATATGACGCGAGCAACGCGCCGAGGCCGGATGCGACGAACGTCATAGGCGCCGCAATCCGAAGCGTGCCGCTCGGGTCGCGCGTGGCCTGCACGAGATTGGATTCCATCTCGTCCAGCTTTTCGATGATCGTGCGGCAACCGTCCAGATAGTCTTTGCCGATTTCCGTCAGCGACAGGCTGCGTGTCGTGCGATTCAAAAGCCGCATGTTCAGGTGCGCTTCCAGCATGCCGACACTGCGCGTCACCGCCGCCGCCGACATGCCTAGCTGTTTGGCAGCCAGATTGAAGCTGCCAAGATCCACCACACGTGTGAACACCCGCATTGCCTGTAGCTGATTCATGTTCTTTCTGACAGAAAAAAAACGCAATGGCGTGCATCATGGACGATGGCGATTAAATCCTTCCTGCCAGGTACATTAAGTCTTGTTTAATTTTGTGCAATGTTCATGAACCGTCGGCGCTTTGCTCTTTTCCTGACAGCAACAAAAAAAAAGCGCGAGCCGAGCTCGCGCTAAAGAGATTTAGATGAAAAAGCACCGCTTTCGGCGGTACGAAGAGTATAAGGCTCCCGCGACGATGTTCGTCGGTTCAGTCTGAAATACATTAGTGCCGGATTCGAAATAAAGAACGCCAAACCGGCGATGCGATTGCGCGCTTCTCCACACGCATTTTGTTGCTCGACGGCCACATCACCACCTCGGTCCATGCTTGCGAAAGCGCTGGCCGATTTCTCGCTTCGCCAAGCCGGACAAGCGCTCAACCTGTCAAGGCAAGCGCAGTTTCCCATTCCGAAAAACTGAATTGCGATATTACGTCTCGGGTTTCTTCGTACGCTTTCCTAGACTCACGCCGCTGAAGCCGCTTAGCGAACGGTCATGCACGGCTTTGGCAAATGCTATCCACAAGGAGTAGAACATGAAGAAACTCATTCTTATCGCCGGCCTCTCAGGCGCTTTTGCTGGCGCAGCACACGCACAGAGCAGCGTGACGCTCTATGGCGTGCTCGATGCGGGGATCGTCTACGCGAACAACGCTCACAACAACGCTCACGCACCGGGCACCTCTACGTCGGGCCAAAACTTCAGCTTGGGCAGCGGGGCTGTAAGCAACACGCTTTGGGGCTTGAAAGGCAGCGAAGATCTGGGCGGCGGATTGCATGCGATCTTCAAGCTGGAAAACGGCTTCAATCTGAACAACGGCGCGCTGAAGCAGTCCAATCAAATCTTTGGGCGTCAGGCATGGGTGGGCTTGCAGAGCGATCAATACGGTACCGTGACGCTCGGCAAGCAATACGATTCCGTGGTGGACTACCTGGGCCCGCTGTCGGCGGCCGGTACAGACTTCGGCGGCAACCTGGCCTCGCATCCTTTCGATAACGACAACTTGAACGGCCAGTACAGCATCAATAACGCGGTGAAGTTCCAAAGTGCGAATTACGCGGGCTTCCATTTCGGCGGCCTGTACGGCTTCTCCAACTCGGCCGGCTCCTTTGCCGACAACCGCGCATTCAGTGCCGGCGCTTCGTACGGCAACGGCCCGCTCAATATCGCCGCGGCTTACCTGCAGATCGACAACCCCGGCGGAATCGGCACGAACCCGGGCGGCGCCGTGAGCAGCACGGACGGCACGGGCGACTTCTTCGGCCAGCGCCAGCGCACGTTCGGCGCCGGCGCGAACTACGCCTTCGGCCCGGCAACGGTCGGTTTCCTCTGGACGCACACGAAGATCGATCAGCTCACGGGCCTGAACCTTGCGAGCAACTTCAACGCGCTCAGCGGCAACAGCCTGCGCTTCGACAACTACGAGGTCAACGCACGCTACTTCCTGACGCCGATGCTGAGCGTGGCTGGCGCGTACACGTTCACCGACGGCAAATTCGGCACGAAGACGGGCGACTCCACGCTCAAGTACCACACGGTCAGCCTGCAAAGCGACTACGCGCTCAGCAAGCGCACTGACGTCTATCTTGAAGGTGTCTTCCAGCGCGCTGTCGGCGGCGACGGCACGATCCTCGGCAACGCGGACATCACGGGGGTCGATCCGTCCTCGACCAACAAGCAGGTCGCTGTGACGGTCGGCATGCGGCACCGCTTTTAAGCAACGTTTCAACGTGTTCGCGGCGCACGTGTAAAGCGTGTGAAGCAACACGCGGGCGGCCGACACGTCATCGCGACGTCCGGCCGCCGTTCGTTCAGCGAGCCGGACTGTGCAGCGAATCAGTTAGGCAGCATCGGCGAACGTTCCAGGCCGGCCGCTTCCATCGACGCGCCGGCATGGTTCGACAGCACCTCGTTGAGCTTCAAGAGACTCGCCTGCGGAATCGCAAAGCCGGCCCAACCGAGGCCCGTATGCCGCAGAAACAGCACGGCCCCATCGAATAGCGGATTTCTTTCGGCATGCCAGCACGGGTCCATCTCGATCACATACTGGTGCGTGCGCGACGGCACCTTGGGCACCTCGGGGCGCATCGATGCGCGAATGAAGCTGAGATGTTCGATCATCGCATCGACCTCGTCGGCCTCCAGCAACACAGAGCTGTTTTCGACCTTGACGCACACCGCATGCGCGCCGTATTCATTCACCAGTTCGATACTCATTGGGCGTGTCATAACACCGTTCCTCACTCGATCTCGATACGGAAATTATGAAGCGCCCTGCCGAGGCGAACGTTGCTTACCCGCGATCTTTAGATGAAGGTTTATTTAAAGAACAGCAACGCCATTCAAGCGGAAGCAGAAATCGAGCGATCAACATGGAACGAAATAAAGGTGAACATTTCTTCATGCTGATGCGGCCGTAACGCCAAACGACGCACCTTATTGTTTGCCTCAGCGGATGAACTCACGCTAAAGCGTGTTGCCGCGATTCCGTCCTACGTTGATATGAGGTTCGACATGAAATCATTGCCGTTCGTTTTTGCACTCGCCGTCGCCGCCGTTCCGGGCTGGGCATTCGCGCAAAGCCAGGCGCCCGCCGCACAGAATGCGAATAGCCAACCAAGCCAAACACTGTCCGTCGCGCAGGTGGGCGGCAGTCAGTGGGTTTCTCCGGAGGCCCCTTCCACATCGGGCCTGACTCGCGCGGACGTCTATCACGACCTCGTTCACGCCGAACGCGACGGTCAACTTTCTTACTTGAATTCGACGCTCTACGCCCACCACTGATACGGCCCATATGCGCCGCGCCGGGCTTTTCCCACTGCCGGCACGAGGCGGCGTTGCGCCTCGTGCCGGCCTTCCTTGCAATTCAAATTGCGCTAGCCGATCCGGCCAGGTAAAAGAACGCATGCGTCCGATAAGGCGCAAGACATGGATGCGGCTCTACAACATGATGTCGCTGCGGCTTCTCTTTGCTTATTTTCTCGTGTTTTCCGCTTTGCTAGTGACGCTGCTGGCGTCGATCGGCTGGGTGGCTTCTAACGAGCTGACGAACGAGACCGACAGGGTACTGACCTGGAAATTGCGCTATTTCCGCACGATTCCCGACGCGGATTTGGCGCGAGCCGTCAACAGACGCCTCGAATACGAGCACATGCATCCGAACTACTACGGGCTCTTCGACAAGCATGGCGTGCCTGTGGCAGGCGACGTGCTTGCATTGCCGCCGCATCTGCCGCCGCGCCAAACCGGCCTCACGCTCGAACGTACGCTGACGGTGGCCGCCCCTGCTCCGCCGACCGTGCGTGTCATGGCCGAAACGCGCAGCGACGGCCGCACGCTGCTCGTTGCGCAAGACATGACCCGCCTATTGAAGGTTCGCGAAGCCATCACTGCCGCGCTGATCGCCGGCGGTTTCTGCTGCTTGCTGGCGAGCGGCGCTGTCGGCGTGGCAATCGGGATACGGCAGCGCCGCCGCATCGGCGCGATTCGCGATGTCGCGCAGCTCGTGGCGCGAGGCGACTTGAGCCAAAGATTTCCGGTCGGCGGAAGAGACGAGATCGACATGCTGTCGCACCTCGTCAACCGCATGCTCGGCGAAATCGAGCGGCTGATGTTCGAGGTCAAAGGCGCATGCGATGGCATCGCGCACGATCTGCGCACGCCGCTCGCTCATGTCCGCTCGCTGATCGTACGAACGGCGGAGCACCCGCGGGTCGGGCGGGACTTGCCGCTCTCCCGTTTGCTCGATCAGGCCCGCTCGGAAACCGATACGCTGCTCGTGCGCTTCAAGGCCATGCTGCGCGTGGCGGAAATCGCAGGGCTGCAGCATCGCGGAGGATTCGAAACGATCGACCTGCAAGCACTGGTGCTCGACGTCGCCGACCTCTACGCGCCCTTGGCGGAAAGCCGGTCCGTCATGCTGACGGTAGCCGCGAGCCGGGTTCCCCCGCTGCACGCGGATCGTGCGCTGCTGTTCGAGATGCTGGGCATCCTGATAGGCAACGCCGTCGACGTTTCGCAGCCGGGAGCGCAAGTTCGCCTGAGACTGGCCATGACGCAGCAGGGACCGCGCATCGAGATTCACGACAACAGCGCAGAGGGCGATGCCATCGTGCATGCCGGCGCAGTTCTCGCTGCGCAAGCGTTGCCGGATGAAGATGCGGGGCTTCATCTCGGCATCGCGTGGGCGGTCGCAAGAAGCCACGATTTCGCGATCCGCGTCGACGACGCAGCGCCGGGTCCGAACGTCACGATCGATTGCTGGCCGCAAATGTTGTTTGGTCTTTAATTCGGCGGCGCAATTCGCTTAAACGCGCTGATGGGATTTTCCCCCGCCATCATTAAAGCTTCTAAAACTATTTTCATACTCGCACCATCAATCCGCTATCTGCGGTTGACTATCCTTCTCATCAGCCGATCCACGATACGCTCACTCCCCTTCTGATTCGTGCTTCGGTCTTTAAACATGAAATTGTGAGGATAGCTAACATGAAAATCACGATAATTGCCATTGCCCTGATCGGCGCCACCGCAACCGCTTCGGCATTCGCCCAATCGGCTCCGGCGACGCAGCAGCAACAGACGTACTCGACCGCACAGGTGGCCTCGGCCAATGTGCCCGCCGCCACGGCGGTCACGGTCTCGCCGGGCCAATGGACGGCGCCGTATGGCCAGCCCGTGCAGGAAAAAACGCGCGCGCAGGTCTATCACGAACTCGTTCAGGCGGAGCAGGACGGCCAGCTCAACTACCTGAACTCGACGCTGTACTCGCACTGAGCGCCGCCGATCCCGAAACGCGCACCGCGCTCGCGCGCGCGTTGCGGCTCGCAACGCGCCTCGCTGAGGCGGCTTCACTAGCCGCCTCAGCTTCTCCTCAATTTCTTGGCGTTTCGAACCCGATGAAATGTCGTAACTGGATCAAACGCGCCGCGTGTTACGCGGCGGCAGCCACGGCAGTCGGCGTGCTGCTCGCCGGCTGCGCCGGCGCTTCGGCGAATACGGCGAACGGTTGCGTCGGCCCGCCCGGCTTTTGCACGCCGTACTTCGGTTCATAAGGAGAAAAGGGCACACCCCCTTCTTAAACTTCTCGCGCGAGACGTATCGCCCGTCACATCGAATCGCGAATTAGCGAGCCGACATGCAGATTTGATAGCCGTAGCGGCTCACCGTTTCGATGCGGACTTCGGGCAGGTGCTGCCCCAGCTTGCGGCGCAGCCGCGAAACGACGAGGTTGACGCTCGACGGATCGACATCCTCCGTCTCCGGCCACGCATAGCGGATCAGCTGGTCGCGCGGCACCGGCGCGTTGAACTGGCGCATCAGGCATTCGAGCAGCAGGTACTCGCGGCGCGTCACCGCAAGCCGCCGGTCGCCGTCGACGAGCTCGCGCGTCAATCCGTCAAGCTGCAACGAAGGCGCAGCAAGCTGGTCCTGCACAGTCCGCGCCTGTGCGGTGCGATGCAAGGCCTGCATCCGCTCATGCAATTCGATGAACGAGTAAGGCTGGCAAAAGCAGGCGTCCGCGCCCGCGCGCAGCACGCGCGTGCGATCCTGCGCTGCCGCGGGGCCGAGCACGGCGATGATCGCCGCGCCCCCCGCCGCAGCCGACAACTCCGGCAGCACGCCAAGCAGCCCGCCGTAGGCGGCGGGCTCGAGCATCATCGCGACGATCGCATCGAACGGCTCCTGCCCTGCGAGGAAGATGCCGTCGCGCATGTCGTCGGCGCGTTGCAGGCTGTGCGCGCTCTCCTGCAGCGCCTTGAAGAGCCACGCGGATTCGGGATGCGGGAAAGCAATGAATAGAACGCGCATTCAACGGCACCTGCTGTCTGACATGCATTACCTTCTTTATCAAGCGAGCGTGCGCGACCAGCACTCGATGGTCACGCGAGTGCCGGGCTTCGCATCGTCGATCCGCATCGTGAAGTCGTGCACGCGAATCACTGCCGATACGATGCTGAGCCCGAGGCCGGAGCCATTCAGATGACGCGTGCGTTCGCCGCGATAAAAGCGCTGCAGCACGGCTTCGCGCTCGTCCGGCGCAATGCCTGTGCCGTTGTCGACGACATCGACGCGCGGCCCCGCATGCGTTTGCCTGAGTTCCATTTCCACCTTGCCGCCATCGGGCGTGAACTTGATTGCGTTGTCGATCAAGTTGCTGAACATCTCGAAGAGCAGCGCGCGGTCGCCGTGAATCGATTCGGTGGGCTCGGCGGTCACTGCAAACCGAATCCCGCGGCTTTCCGCAAGCGGCTCATACAGTTCCCCGACTTCGCGCACGAGCGAATCGAGCTCGACCTCGCCAAAGCCGCCGCGCCGCTGCAGCGTGCCGATCTCGGAGATGCGCAGCATCGCGCGAAAGCGATCGAGCAGCGCATCGGTTTCGGTGCGCGCGCGCTCCACGAGAACGGCAATCGATTCGTCGTCCAAATGACCGGTACGCTCGGCAATGCGCGCGAGCAACACCCGCACGTGAGCGAGCGGCGTACGCAAGTCATGCGCGATGCCGTCGCACGCGCCCTTCACTTCGTTCATGAGCCGCTCGACTTCTTGGAGCATGTGATTGACGAGGTGCGCGAGCATGTCGAGTTCGTCGCGCCCGCCCACCGGCAAACGCTGTCCGAGATCGCCTTGCGCGATGCGCTGCGTGACGCGGCGAATTTCCTTGGCGCGCTGCATCTGCCGAAGGCTCAACGCGAGGCCGCTCGCGACGCCCGCCGCCAGGCAGAGCAGCCCGCCCGCGAGCAATGCATTGATGATGGTTTCGCGAATCAGCAGGATATGCGTGAGATCGCGCGCGATGACGAGCGTGTTGCCGTCCTTGCGCTTTTGCGCCATCGCACGCACGACGGGCGCTTCGCCGTCGCCTTCGATCGGCAGCGTATGGTGCAGCGTCACGCCCTTGCGGTTCGCCGGCACGCCGGGCGGCAGCGCCACCACGTCGCCCGCGATGTGCGAGCCGTCAGGTGCGAAAAGGCCGTAGTAATTCGTATGCATCCGCTCGCGTTCGAGCCGGCGGTGAACCGCCTCGTTGAGCTGATCGTCGGGCAGCGAGTCGAAGTAAATGAGCTGCCAATCCATCACGACGTCGGTCCTGCGCTCCATGTCGCCCGTCACCGTCCAGCCGATGAAGCCGACCAGCAGCATGACGGAAAACGAAAAGATGACCGCGTAGATCGAGAGGAGCCGGAACGTCGTCGAATGCCAGCGGCCTCCCAGTTCGACGGGCGGCGTCGAGTTAGTGATGTCCGTCAACTTGTTGCGCTCACGCGAGGATGTAGCCGGAGCCGCGCACTGTCTGGATCATCGGGGGCACGCCCGGCGGATCGATTTTCCTGCGCAGCCTGCCCATGTGGACGTCGATGAGATTCGTGCCGGGGTCGAAGTGATAACCCCATACCGCCTCGAACAGCATCGTGCGCGTGATGGTCTGCCCCGCGTGGCGCATCATGAATTCGAGCACGCGATATTCGGTGGGCAGGAGCGCGATTTCTTCGCCGTCGCGCTGGACTTTTCGCGAGATCAGGTCGAGTTCGAGCGGCCCGGCGCGCAGCGTGGTTTCGAATTGAGCGGCGGGTGCCTGGCGGCGGCGCAACAGCACTTCGAGCCGCGCGGTCATTTCCTCGGGATCGAAGGGCTTGGTCAGGTAATCGTCGCCGCCGGCGCGCAGGCCGCGCACGCGTTCGTCGACATCGCCAAGCGCGCTTAGCATCAATACGGGGGTCTGGATGCCGATGCTGCGCATCGTGGTGAGAATCGTCAGACCATCTACGCCGGGCAGCATGCGATCGAGCGTGATGACGTCGTATTCGTCGCTGATCGCACGAGCCATGCCGTCACGGCCATTTGCAACCCAGTCGACAGTGAAGCCACGACTTTTCAATTCTCCGACGATATCGTTCGCGGTGATTTCGTCGTCTTCGATCGTGAGGACTCGCGACATGATCGGGTCGAGCGCCCCGGCATGAGGACGCACCGGGCGCGGCAGATTATCAGCAGGGGGACATGATGCCATATGTGGCTCGAACGTTCAGCGTGGGGCTGGGCGGTTCAACGGGAAATTTCGGCAGATGCCACGTTGCAGATTACCCGTAACTCGCTAAACGCCGGATTTCCGCTTCATTAAAAAAATTTTAATTTCCGCCCCGGCGTGTGGGCTGCGCCCTATTCGGCAAGGCTTCGATGAAACATCCTTCATGCGTGTGACAGCTATTCGGCAGCGGTGTTCGCTTATCGTGAACTTGCCGCCGGATGCCGCGTCCATCGGCGGATCGAATCCGGCAAGACGCGAAAAGAAGGATGGAGCACGATCATGAAATCGACCACGACTGCGATCGCGCTGCTGGCGTTGTCGCTCGTCAGCGCTCGCGCAATGGCGGCGCCCCTTACGCCGCATGAATGCAGCAGTTATCCGTTCCAGCCCGCTTCCGGCGAAGTCACGCACGCGCAGTTGATACGCGAGCTCGGCGAGCTGGAGTCGGTCGGCTACGACCCGGCTTTCGACGACCCCGACTACCCCACCAACCTTCAACGCGCGCAGCGGGCGCTGCAAGCGAAGTACCAGAAGGATTGCGCGCCGCCGGCCTCCAGCATGTCGACTACGGCGCGCGCGTCTGTGCCGGCTCACGCCGGCTGACGGCGCCTTCGCGTGCGTGCTGAATCGCTTCGACGAGCGTCGCGTAGTCGCCGATATGGTTCGCGAGCAGCAGGATCAATTGCGCGTTGGCCGACTGGCTCGCGGCCTCGTCGAGATCGCGATGCATCTCGAGCAGGGCCTCGTAGAAGTCGTCGGGGCGCGACAGATTGGGTTGCGTGTTCAGCGGCATATTGCCTCCCGTCCCCCGAGGGGGCTATTGCCTCCATCGGGGGGCGCTTTGCATGGGACCGGTTTAAGCGCTAAAGCGCTAACTCCGGTCGACAGCGAACGACAGTGAGCGTGGGGGTCGTTCATATCGTCTCCTCGGCGTCCGTTTGGCGCACACCCAGCGCACGCTTTAACGCCGCTTCTATGTCGTCCGCCTCCGCGTGCCGCCAACGCGCGCAAACGTGCTGATCGGGACGGATCAGATAGCACGTGCCGGGGCTCGCGTCGTAACGCTGCGCCGCGATGCCTTCGGTATCTTCGAGCAGCACGGCGTCGGCGAGCGCGGCGCCTGTCTGGTCGGATGAGTCGAGCGGCCTGGCGCTGACTACGATTCGCTTCACCGGCAGCGCCGAGTCACCCAAAGCGCTCAAAACGGCAACGCTCGCCGCGTCGACACCTTCCGCCCCGCAAAACACCAGCGCAGTGAACCGGCCGCCCAGTTGCGAGAGCAACCAGTCGTCCTTGCCGCCGCACCGCACCGGCGCGTCGGCGCACGCCGCTCCCGGCACCATCCGGCCTTCGAAACGGTCGCGATCCGGCGTATTGAGCGTCGATTCGCTGAGCACCGCAGGCACCGACAAACGGCCCGTATTCACCAGTTGCCGCGCAAAAGGATGATGCCGCGCGAGCTTCAGCACGGCGTCGCGAAACACCCGGGAGACCGGCGTCTTCGGTGTGATGAAATCCGTCGAGCGCGAAGAATTTCGGATGTTTTCGTCAGCCGCGTATTCGCGCTCGCTTGCGTAGCTGTCCAGCAGGCTGTCCGGCGCGCGGCCGGCGAGCACCATTTCGAGCTTCCACGCGAGGTTTTCCGCGTCCTGGATGCCGCTGTTCGCGCCGCGTGCGCCGAACGGCGAGACGCCGTGCGCGGAATCGCCGGCGAACAGCACGTTGCCGTGGCGGAAGCGCTCCATCCGCACGCACGAAAACGTATAGACGCTCGCCCATTCCAGTTCGAATTCGACATCGGGGCCAAGCAGCGCGCGCACGCGCGGAATGATCCGCTCCGGCGTCTTTTCGAGTGCGGGGTCGGCGTCCCAGCCGAGTTGGAAGTCGATGCGCCAGATGTTATCGGGCTGGCGATGCAGCAGCACCGACTGGTTCGGATGAAACGGCGGATCGAACCAGAACCAGCGCTCGCTCGGGAAGTCCGCTTTCATCTTCACGTCGGCGATCAGGAAGCGGTCCTTGAAAATGCGCCCTTTGCTGTCGAGCCCGAGCAAGGTGCGCAACGGGCTCCTCGAACCGTCGGCCGCCACGACGTAACGGCCGCGCAAATCGTATGAACCATCGGGCGTCTCCACCGTGAGCGTCACGCACGCGCCGCCGTCGCCGTCCTCCTGGCGAATGCCCGTAACCTTGCTTTTCCAGCGGATCTCGAGATTCGGCAGTTCCTGCGCCCGCTCGACGAGAAAGCCCTCGACGTAGTACTGCTGCAGGTTGATGAACGCCGGCCGCCGGTGTCCGCTTTCGGGCAGCAAGTCGAACGTATAAACGTGCTCGTCCTGCACGAACACCTTGCCGACGTGCCAGCGCACACCCTTGCCGACCATGCGCTCGCCGCAGCCGAGCCGGTCGAAGATATCGAGCGAGCGCTTCGCAAAGCAGATCGCGCGCGATCCGGTGGACAGCGTGCAATCGTCGTCGACGAGCACCACCGGCACGCCGCGCTGCGCCACGTCGATCGCGGCGGCGAGGCCCACCGGCCCGGCCCCGACCACGATCACCGGATAGAGAGGCGCCTCATCGCCTTTTGCGCGCTCCTGTTCCGCGCAGCGCCGGTAATCGAACGACACGGTCTGGTAGTCGATGCTCATTCCTTGTCTCCCTCCAGCGTCTCCATGCTGCTCCTGCTCTCCGGCATTCGTATTCAGTCCTGCAGCGCGGCCCACATTTCCTGGTCGCGCGCGGCGGTCCAGATCCGCGGATGCGTGATGCCGCTCGCCTCGTCAAAGGCGCGCGACACGTCGAACGGCAGGCAATGCTCGTAGATGAAGACGTGACCGAACTTCGGGTCCATCGCTTCGCGCGCGAGCGCCATCGCGGCCTTCAGATCGAGCTTCTGCTCGACCGCCTTGCGGCCTTGCGCCAGCAATGTCGTGACGAAATCCTTCGTGTAGTCGAGGCCCTTGTTCACGTCGGCCGGATTCAGCAGCGCCGGGCCGCGTCCCGGCACGAGCTTGTCGGCAGCGAGCGCGCGCAGCGCTTCGAGCGTGGCCGGCCATGGTTCGAGCTGCGCATCGCCGCAGTAGCACGCGGCGTCGTATTCGACGAGGTCACCCGAGAACAGCACCTTCTGCGACGGCAGCCAGACCACCGTATCGCCCTTCGTGTGACCCGAGCCCAGGTGCATGATCTTCACTTCGAGCTTGCCGAGCCACAGCGTGATTTCCCTTTCGAAGACGAGCGTGGGCCACGTGAGGCCCGGCACCGTTTCGACGCCCGCGAACAGGCGCGGGAAGCGCTCGATTTCCGACTTCATGTCGGCCTCGCCGCGCTCGACGATCATCTCGTACGTACCGCGGCTCGCGATCACCTGCTGCGCGCCTTCGGCGAAATACGCGGACGCGCCGAGCACGCGCACCGCGTGGTAGTGCGACAGCACGACGTACTTGATCGGCTTGTCGGTGACGGTGCGGATCTTCGCGATCAGGTCTTGCGCCATCGCGGGCGTCGCAGTGGTATCGACGATCAGCACGCCGTCGTCGCCGATGACGACGCCCGAGTTCGGATCGCCTTCGGCCGTGTACGCGTACGCGTTCTCGGACAACTGCGTGAACGTGATTTTTTTCGCTTCGAGGTCGGCCTGGGATGCGAATGCCTTCGCCATGGTTGTCTCCGTCAAGAGGGTGGACTGACGGCGGCGGGACACTCGAAACGCGGGTTGCGCGCGGCTTGAGGGAACGGCAGGTGTCTCGCCCCGTTTCTCAGTATGCGGCTGCGGCGCCGGGGTGGAGTCAATCATGCGGGCGCCCGAAATATTTGTCAATAACAAATCACGTTGCTATTTGCTAATATTCCGGGACGCGATCGATTACACTCGCCGTTTTTCAACAGGGTCCAGCGTATGAAGCATTCGGCAGCGGGCGATGCCGGCAGCGCGCAGAAGGAGAAAGCGCAGCGGGGCGTGCAGAGCGCCGAAGTCGGCGGCCGCCTGCTTCACGCGCTGGCGCGCTCGCGCGAGCCGCTCGCGCTCACCGAGCTCGCCGAAAGCGCCGAACTCGCGCCCGCGCAGGCGCATACGTATCTCGTCAGCCTCACCCGCCTCGGCCTCATCAAGCGCGACGAGCTGTCCGGCCGCTACGAGCCGGGGCCGCTGTCGCTGCGCCTCGGTCTCCTGCATCTCGAACATCAGCCGGTCTATCGCGCGGCCATCCCGCACGCCGCGGCGCTCGCCGAGGCGATCGGCCATACGGTCGCGATCTGCATCGCCGGGCCCCAGGGCCCGACCATCGTGCGCTACGAGCGCTCGGGATTTCCGCTGCATGTGAACTTGCACGTCGGCACGGTCATGTCGCTGACGAAAACGGCCACCGGCCGCGTCTTCTGCGCGTTCCTGCCGGCCGAGCGCGTGCAGGCGATGTGGGCGACGCAAGCCAAGCGCGCGCGCGACGCGTTCGCATCGGCGGACGAACAGCGCGCCTTCGAAGCGACGCTCGGCGAAATCCGCCGGCGCGGCATCGAGCGCGCCGTCGATGCGCCGAGCCCCGGCATCAGCAGCCTGAGCGTGCCCGTATTCGACGCGAACAGCGAGCTTGGCGCCGCGCTGACGGCCATCGGTTCGTCGGGCGCGATCGACGTCGGATTCGACGGCGCGATCGCCCGTGCGCTGCGCTCGGCAAGCGCTGCGATCGGCCGCGAACTCGCGTCCCCGTCCTGATGCACCGATGCCTTGATTGACCGGCTCACGCGATGCCTAAGACTCCTTCTTCCCCGATCGCCTCGCGCAAGCGAGCTGAAACCGCTTCCAGCGCGAAGCCGCAACGCGGGATCAATTCGCTCGACACGACGGGCGAGTTGCTCGTCGCGCTCGTCGGCTCGGGCGAGCGCTTGTCGTTGCGCGATCTGTCCGCGGCGGCGGACATGCCGCCGGCGAAAGCGTTTCCGCATCTCGTCAGCCTGCTCAAGATCGGCTTGCTGAGCCGCGACGACAACGGCGATTTCGAAGCCGGTCCGCTTGCGCTGGAACTGGGGCTGATCGCGCTGCAGCGGCTCTCGCCCACCCGCGAAGCGGAGCCCGAGATCATCGAGCTTGCATCGGCCACGGAGTTGAGCGTCGCAATGGCCGTGCTCGGGCCGCTCGGGCCCACGGTCGTGCGACTCGAAGAATCGGCGACGCCGCAGCATGTGAGCTTGCGAGTCGGCACGGTGATGTCGCTCGTCAACACCGCGATCGGCAGGACCTGCGCGGCGCATCTGAGCGCGGACGTGCTCGCCCCGCTCTTGGCGCAGGACGGATTGCGGCTGGCGGGCGCCGCGCCCGGCGAAATCTTCGAGGATTCCGCAGCCGGGAAGACCGCGCTGAGCGCGCCGCTGCGGCGGCGCTTGGCGCAGATTCGCGCCGCCGGCATCGACACCGCGCTCGGCAAGCCGGTGCCCGGCATCGACTCGCTCGCGGCCCCCGTGTTCGATCACACGGGCGACATCTGCCTCGTCATCGCGCTGATGGGCTCGGCGGGCAGCTTCGATTGCGATCCTCACGGCGAGCCGGCGAATCGTCTGCGAGAGGCGGTCCAGCACTTGTCGCGAAGGCTCGGGTGGTGGCCCCACGACGGCGCGGGAAAGGACGCGGCTAAGGACGCGGCTAAGGACGCAACTAAGGGCGCAACTAAGAGCGCAACTAAGAGCGCACCTAAGGGCGCAACCAGGGGCACGGCATAGCCGCCGCTATTCGAGCAGGCGGCTCAATCCCTCGAACAGCACGTCGCCGCCCACCACCCGCCCGCCGCGCGCGGTCTTGATATGGATTGAGAGCGTGACGCACAGATTCGTCGAACTCGACGACATATACGGCTCGCTCACCACGATCGTTCCCGGGTGGGCCAGCGCGTTCCTGAAGTACGCGCGCTTCGCCCAATTGGCGCCGGCCCGGCGCGAGAGCAGCGGAAACGTGACGCGCCGGCGCTTGCGGTGCGCGTCCGATTCGACGTTCTCGCCGACCTGCACGCCTTGCTCGTCGATCAGGAACACGCGCATCGACCATTCGAGCGCCAGAAAATGCGCGGCGCTTTCCGCGAGACTGTGCCCGTGGACAAACGCTTCGATCGTCGCGCGAAAGGCGCGGCGGTAAGGCGTCAACTCCTCCATGTCGGCGACCTGCGGAATTTTCCGGGCGTCCATGAAGCGGCGCGCGAGCGGCTCCGTCACCGGCAACGCGCTGTGCTTGCCGTCGGTCAGGATTTCGGGGCGGGCGAAGTAGTAGCCCTGCACGAAATCGGCGTCGCAATCCATGCTCAAGAGCGCTTGCGCTTCGGTCTCGATGCCCTCCACCACGATGAAGGTGCCGATGTCGTGCAGCAATTCGATCAGGCGCAGCAGGCTGCGCGCGTTCCGATAGCTCGTGACGGCCTTGCGGATCAGCTCGCCGTCGATCTTTACGACATCGGGGCGCAGATCCCACACCCGTCCCAGATTCGTGAGGCCGGCGCCGAAATCGTCGAGCGCGATCAGAAACCCGGCGAGACGCAGCCGCGCGACGGCATCCGCGAGCAAGGCCTCCGTGTCCTCGGGCGCCTCGAGAATCTCGATCACGACGCGCGACGGCGGAATCCGGCAAGCCAGGATGTCGTCGATGAGCCCTCGGCCGTGGACGGGATGGACGAGCACGGCCGGATGCACGTTGAGGAACAGCACGCTGTCGGCATCGGCGATGCGAAGAAAGCGGTCGACGTGGTTACGCACGCAGGCCCGCTCGAATTCGCCGCTCGACTCGAGCCGCCGGGCGATGCCGAAAGCGGCGGCGGGCGAGCACGCCTCGCCTTGGTACGACGGGCGCAGCAGGGCCTCGTAGCCCACGGGCGCCTGATGCGCCAGCGAAAAGATCGGCTGGAACGCGCTCTCTATGCTCGGCAGGCTGGGGTGTTGCGCATCGATCATGAAAGCGTTTTTTAATAAAGTCGATAAAGTGCGGGGTGCATTGGCCGCGCTGCCGGCCTGGCCGCAGGGCGCTTTTTGGTCTCCTCCCCTGGATAACGTCACATCAATGCCGCGACTTGAAGGTTGCAAACTTACCTCGCCCGAATTCGTTGGGCAATATTCAGGGCCTGTTCACGCTGATAAAAGACCCCAAGTAAGCAAACGCCGAGCAAGAAAATGCCGGAAAGCCCTGTATCCATTCAACTTTTCGCGCGCCGCGCCGATATCGAAGATAGAGAACTGCGCACCGGTTTCGCACGCGTGCGAGCCGGGCCGGCACGGGGCCAGGCGGCGCAATCGCGGAGCAGAACATATCGATGGCAGATCATCATTCGATCGACGAACGCACCAATCTGACGAGTTCGAACAAGTTCGAACTGCTGCTGTTTCGCCTGGGTACGGTTGCCGATGGCGATGAACACGAGCTCTACGGCATCAACGTCTTCAAGGTCCGCGAGATCATGACGATGCCGGCGGTCACGCCGATCGCGGGCGCGTCGGACCACATGATCGGCGCGGTCGATATCCGCGGCCAGATCATTCCCGTCATCGACCTGTCGAGGCTGATGGGCTGCAACCCGACGCGCGGCCTCAACATCCTGCTCGTCACCGAGTTCGCGCGCTCGACGCAAGGGTTCGCGGTCGAGGAAGTCGACGACATCGTGCGGCTCGAATGGAACCAGGTGCTGTCGGCCGAAGGCGCGGCAACGGGCGGCAACTCGGTGACCAGCATCGCGCGCATCGACGGCAACACCGGCGATTCGCGGCTCGCGCAAGTGGTCGACGTCGAGCAGGTGCTGCGCGACGTGTTCCCGGCGCAGCATCCGAGCGTCGAGGCGAAGGACGTCGGCACGTCGATCCGCATGCGGCCCGGGACGAAGATTCTCGCCGCCGACGATTCGGGTTTCGCCCGCAAGCTGATCGAACAGAGCCTGACCGCGATCGGCGCGGAGCACGTGATCGCGAAGACCGGCCAGGAAGCCTGGAACATGCTCGATCGGATCGCCCGCGAGGCACAGGCCGAGGGCCTGCGCGCCCGCGACAAGATCGCGCTCGTGCTGACGGACCTCGAAATGCCCGAGATGGACGGCTTCATGCTGACGCGCCTCATCAAGAGCGACGAGCGCACGCGCGATATTCCGGTCGTCATCCATTCGTCGCTGACGGGCGCGGCGAACGAAGCGCATGTGAAAAACGCCGGCGCGACCGGCTATGTGGCGAAATTCGCGGCGTCCGATCTGGCCGCCGCGATCAGGCAGGCGCTGGTTTCCTGACCTGACTTTCTTGCTCTGTCACGCGGCGTCGCTCCATTCCGGGAGCCATGCCGCGTTTTTGTCGACCCGAGTTAGCGCTTTAGCGCTTACTCGGGTCCCATGCAGAGCTGTCGACAGGCATCCGCGAACAACAGCGCTCATCTGCCATCATCCCTACTGCATCACGCTCAGTTCCTGTAGCATCTACACCTCTTGAAGCAGCGAGGCCGAACCATGAGCACACGCTCGACCCAAAAACTGCACGCATCGCTACGCAGGGAAGCGTCTTGGGGCCTTCGCGCATTCAAGCAATTCGGAGAAGACCGCTGCGCCGCGATGGCGGCCAGCATCGCGTTTTACTCCGCATTCTCGCTCGCGCCGATGCTCGTCATGGTGATCGCGGTGGCAGGCTGGTTCTTCGGCGACGAGGCCGCGCGTGGGCAGATCTTCAGCCACGTCCACGGCCTGCTCGGCAATGACGCCGCCGCCGGCGTGCAGACCATCGTCCAGAACGCGCATCGCAGCGGCAGCGCGGGCGGCGTCGCCGCCATCATTTCGTTTGCACTGCTTGCCGTCGGCGCGTCGGCGACGTTCTCGTCGCTCAACACGGCGCTCAGCATTATCTGGCCGGCGACCCGCTCGCGCACGTCGACCGTCGTCGCGCTCGTCAAGGTGCGGCTCATTTCGTTCGGGCTCGTGCTCGGCGTTGCGTTTCTGCTGATCGTTTCGCTCGTGCTCGATACGGCCATCACGTTCGTCGGCCAATGGCTGTGGGGCAACACGCCATACATCGTGATCGGCAACCTGCTGCAATTGGCCGTCGGCTTGCTGGTGCTCGCCTTCGCGTTCGCCGCGCTACTCAAATTCCTGCCCGATGCGCCGGTCGCCTGGCGCGACGCGATCACGGGAGGCCTCCTCGCCGCCGTCCTGTTCTCCGCCGGCAAGAAACTGTTTGCGTTGTACCTCGCGCATGCGGGCATGGCGAATTCGTTCGGCGCGGCGGGGTCGCTCGCGGTGCTGTTGATGTGGCTGTACTTTTCGGCGGCCGTGCTGCTGCTCGGCGCAGAGTTCGCCTCGGCCCGCGGCCACCTGCACGACCCGCGCGGCGCCTGGGGGCTGCAGAGCGACGAGACGCCGCCGGGCAGCCGCGCGATGCTCGCGTCGGCGCTTGCCGCTTCGACGGTTTCGGCCGCTGCGGGAACGCCTGCGTCCGGCGAGGCGGGCGACGCGGCCGGGCAAGCGCTGGAATTCGGGCGCAAGGTCGCTCGGGCCGAACGCCGGGCCACCCGCGCCACCGCCGCGACGCTGCTGGAAGCCGAGCGCCGCGCCGCCGCCGCCGACCGCTACGTGCGCAAGCATCCATGGCGCGCGGTGATGTTCGCGGCGGGAGCAGCGCTTTTGCTCACGTCGGTTGTCGGGCGCGGCAACGGCGAATCCGGCGCAGCGACAAGCCAGGAGCGTTGACGAAAACGACAGCGCCAGAAGCCGTTCGCCAAACACGTCGCACGTGCGCTGTCCGGCATCCCCGGTTTACCGGACTTTGCGGTGCATCACGCCGCTTTTACGTGCAAGTGCTCCGGAATTAATCACACGAATTCGATATCCGGCGCACGTTTCTTACAAATCGATTAAATAACGCCCCAAAAAGGGGGCGGCGCACATCTTTTAGGCGAACACACTCCAACTTCCACAATTCAATATTTCGAACGCGGCAACAATGCCTCATTTTTCTTATATATCAGCGACTTGAACGCATGTTTCATTTTCGAGACAGTCATTTTTTTCTAGTTCTAGCGAGTATTCGCATTGCGCTATTCTCCTATCCGCAACAAATAAATTATTCATTCGCGTGGAGAAATGATGAAAAAAACCGCATTGTCTACCCTCTCGCTGGCACTGCTCGGCGCCGCTGGCGCAGCGCATGCCCAAAGCAGCGTCACGCTGTATGGGACGATCGACACGTCGCTGACCTATGTTCATAACGCCGCGACCAACGCCCAGCACCAGAGCCAGAACCTGTGGTCGCTGGGCAACACCAGCGGCGGCGACCTGTCGGGCACCCGTTGGGGCTTGAAGGGCGCGGAAGACCTCGGCGGCGGTCTGAAGGCGATCTTCCAGTTGGAAAACGGCTTTAACCCGTCCACCGGCCAACTGAACCAAGGCGGTCGCGAGTTCGGCCGTCAAGCATTTGTCGGCATCGCCAGCGACAAGTTCGGCACGCTCACGCTGGGCCGCCAGTATGACCCGCTCGTCGACATGGTCCAGGCCATCACGAACGACAACTACTTCGGCAGCCCGTTCGCGACCGTCGGCGACGTCGACAACTACGACAACAGCTCGCGCACCAACAACGCGATCAAGTACGTGTCGCCGTCGTACGCGGGCCTGCAAGTGGAAGGCATGTACGCGCTGGGCGGCAAGGCAGGCCAGACGGGTTCGGGCCAGACGTGGTCGCTCGCCGCAGCCTATAACAACGGCCCGCTGTCCGTGGCTGCCGGCTACTTCGTGGCCGACAACAACGACGGCGCGCGCACGGCAACGACTGGCGGCGGCGGCTGGAGCAGCACGTCGGACGGCACGTTCGACGGATCGCTGGTCAACCTCGGCTACCAGACGGCCAAGTCGATCAACATCGCGCGCGTGGCCGCACAGTACGTCGCCGGCCCCTTCACGGTCGGCGCCGCCTACAGCAACTCGCAGTACAAGAACGACGGTTTCTCGGCGTTCAGCTCGACCGAGAAGTACAACACCGGACAAGGCTTCTTGAACTACCAAGCGAACACTGCGCTGCTGCTGGGCCTCGGCTACAGCTACACGAAGTCGAGCGGCAACACGGGCGCGACCTACCATCAGGTTTCGCTGGGCGCGGACTACAGCCTGTCGAAGCGCACCGACGTGTACCTGGTTGGCGCTTACCAGCACGCGAGCGGCGATACGCTTAACGCGCTCGGCACGCAAACCGTCAGCGCCGTCGCTTCGATCGGCTCGTACGGCTACGACGGCGGCCGCAACACGCAAGAGCTGTTCGCCCTCGGCCTGCGTCACAAGTTCTGATCGGACTTGACTGACGGCTGACGCAACACGCTGTTAAAAGGCCCGTCCCGGCTCACACCGGTGACGGGCTTTTTTTTCGTGTCGGCCGGAGTAAGTGCTTCAGCACTTACTCCGGCCCCATGCACAGCGGTCGGCCCGAGTTAGCGCTGCGGCCGGGCTTTATCGTCTTGCGCGAGGGTCTGGGCAGGCGTCGCTTGACTTGCCGGCGCGCCGGCAACCGCCGAGCGGTGCAATACGAGCTCGCGCCCGGGGCGCTGCAGCGGCATCTCGGCCCCATCCTGCCAGTTCGGATCGGGAATTTCGGCGAACACCTGACGCAGCCGCTCGCCCCACGTCCGGTGAATCATCTCGAAGTAGGTGTTGTCGCTATCGATCGAGACGAACCGCGTGACGCGCAGCGCATCCGTTTCGTAGACCAGCAAATCGAGCGGCAACCCCACCGACAGATTCGAGCGCAGCGTCGAATCCATCGACACGAGCGCGCATTTTGCCGCTTCGCCAAGCGGCGTCGCCGGCGTGAGCACGCGGTCGATGATCGGCTTGCCGTACTTGGACTCGCCGATCTGGAAATACGGATTCACGCTCGACGATTCGATGAAGTTGCCCGCCGCATAAATCATGAAGAGCCGCGGACGATTGAGCGCACGGCCAGTGCCCTCGGCGCACGCGCCCTGGCCGTTCGCCGCCCCGGCGATCTGCCCGCCGAGAATGAAGCTGCAATTGAAGTCGACGCCGAATTCCTGCAACGCGCGCGCTTCGCGCTGGTGGACGTCGCGCACCGCCTGACCGACGACGCGCGCGGCGTCCGGCATCGTCGGCGCGGTCCACAGCGACGGCCGCTCCGGGTTCGAAGGTTCGGACAGCTCGTGCAACACCGCCTGGGTCAACGCCAGATTGCCCGCACCGAGCAAGACCAGCACGCGCTCGCCGGGCTGCTCGAACACGGTCATCTTGCGCGCGGTGCTGATGTGATCGACGCCGGCGTTGGTCCGCGTGTCGGACAAGAAAACGAGCCCGTCGTCGACGGACATCGCCACACAGTAAGTCATGGATTCTCTCGCAATCGGAAGCCAGCCAAACGCCGCTATTGTAATGCGCGGGCAACGCCGGATAGGTATCCGGGCGTGGTTTGGGTTACTTTTGGCCGCTTGCCGTCATCTTACTTTCAGCTTACTTATCGCTTTGGCGGTGATCCAGGCAACCGGCAACATCAGATCAGTCCACGCGATGCGATTCTGCACGATCAGGCCCGCGCGGACCGCATCGCTGCCGGCGAACGCGGTATTGCACTGGTCTATGCCGCACATCTCGTCAAAGCATCGCATCGCTTGCACCCTGCACGTGTCGGTTCATCGTGCAGCGCCAATACGATCGATGTCTTATTAATACGAAATCCTAATCAATTTGATCCTGCTTGAACTCAAAACCGGAAGTTCATCAAACGATAATCGCGTTCCCGATATTTAAGACAAGCACGTAATTCTCGGGCCATTCTCAGAGCAAATCGCGCGATTCGATTCCCCCATCGTGACAAATTTGTTTCGATTTAGAAAATCATGTCCGGCTCGGGCACGATGTCGTGCGCGTCATGGCACGCATACGGCCCGCCCAACGGCCTGCCCGTGCAGATGGGCGGCCGCGAGCGGCGTCACGCGCGCAGAAGACGGCCGGCGTCGCGCCCGCCGCCCCCGCGATGGTGCCGCAAGGCGGCTTGTTCTGGGACGGCCGGGTCGACACGCTGCAGGCGCAGGCACTCGGCCCGCTGCTGAACCCGACCGAAATGGCGAATCCGAGCGTCGGCGCGATCGCCGCCAAGCTCGAGAACGGCGCGTACCGCAACACGTTTGCGCAGCTTTTCGGGGCAGGCATTTTCGACCATCCGAACATGCTGGTGTCGGAGGCGATGTTCGCGGTGGCGCGCTACCAGTTCGAGGATTCGTCGTTCCATCCGTACACGAGCAAGTACGACTACTGGCTCGAAGGCAAGGCGAGGCTGACCCAGGCCGAGCTGCACGGCCTGCAGCTCTTCAACGATCCGAACAAGGCCAATTGCGCCGGCTGCCACTTGTCGAAGCCGGGCAAGGACGGCCTGCCGCCGATGTTTGCCGACTACCAGTACGAAGCGCTCGGCGTGCCGCGCAACACGAGCCTCGCCGCGACCCGGAGAATCAAAAGCCGTAATGCTTCCGGGCGTGCGGCGCCGGTCCCGCAGCACAGCACTTTTCACCAATCCTGCGCCGCGCGGCAGACCTACACTGGCGTTTTCACATGATTTCGCCAAGGACCCGGAATGCCGCACTACTTATGCCACGAAGCGCCGGACCTGCTTGAATTCGACACCGGCGTGATCGACGCACGCCCCGGCGCGATCGTGCTCGCGCGCTCGGCGCTGCACCCGGGCGGCGGCGGACAGGTGTCGGACGTCGCGACGCTCACGCACGCGCATGGGATTGCGCGAATCGTCGGCGTATCGCTTGAAAACGGCCGTTACTGGCATGTGCTCGACTCGGCGCACTCGGCGCTCGAGCTGAGCGGCGACGTGCACGTGTCGATCGATGCCGATTGGCGCTCGACGGTCGCTCAGCTTCATACGGATACCCATATTCTCAACGCGCTCGTCTATCGGCAATTCGCGGGGGCGCTCGTCACCGGCGCGCAAATCAACGGCGACGGCACGGCCCGCATGGACTTCGATCTGCCCGACGCCGACAACGATTTGCTGCGTGCGCTCGAAAGCCCGCTCAACGACGTGATACGCCAGGGCCTCGACGTGCGCGCGACCTACATGAGCGCGAAAGACGCGCGCAACACGCCGGGACTGATCCGCAGCCTATCGGTTGCGCCGCCGCCGACGCCCGACGGCAAGATCCGCATCGTCGAAATCGGCACGCTCGACCGCCAAGCCTGCGGCGGCACGCATCTGACCAATACCGCGCAGTCGCGCCCCGTTCGCATCGCCAAGATCGAAAACAAAGGGCGGCGCAACCGCCGCGTGCGAATCGAACTATGCTGATAGACGGTGGCGGATCGCCGCCCAGGAACGGAGGAAAGCATGCAGCGCCCGGCAAAAAGCGAGCTGTCTTACTGGCGCGACCAGGCACTGACGGGCGCCTGCCTCGCGACCGCACGCTATGGCGCGCACCAATTCGAGCGGCACGTCCATGACGAACTCGTGATCGTGATGACCGAGGACGGCGCGGGCCGCTGCGAGACGCGCGCCGGCAGCGACGTTTCCGGCCCCGGGACGATCTTGGTTTGCGCGCCGGGCGAATATCACAGCGGCCGCGTGTGGGAAGACCGCGCCTGGAATTACCGCGCGATCTATCTGGATATGGACGGCTTGAACGCGCTCGGCAGCGTGTTCAGCGCGGATTTGCCCGAGAGCCGGCGCCTTTTCATTCCGCCAGGCCTCTACCGCGACGAAGCGTTATCGAAGCTGCTGGCCGCCGCGCACGCCGGCGCGGATGCGCCCGAACGCGCGCCGCTCATGGAGCGTCAAGCACACTGGTGGCAAGCGATGGGGACGCTCTTTGGCCGCTACGGCCAGCCGAAACCCGCCCTCGGCGACGTAGAGCGCGAATCGCGCAAGATGGCCCAGGTACGCGACTACCTCGACGCCCACTACCGCGAAAACATCTCGATCGACGCGCTCGCGGCACTCGCCGGCCTCAGCCGGTTTCACCTGATGCGCGCGTTCCGCAAGGAATTCGGCATTCCGCCGCATGCCTATGCGAGCCAGCGGCGCTTGATCGAGGCGAAGAAGATGCTTGCCGCCGGCCACAGCCCGGCAGCGGCCGCCGCCGAGGTCGGACTCTACGATCAAAGCCATTTGAACCGGCTATTCAAGCGCGCCTATGGCGTGACGCCCGGCACGTATGCGGGCTTGCATCCGCAGTGACCGCGCTGCGTGGGACCCGAGTAAGCGCTAAAGCGCTAACTCGGGTCGACAAAAAATCCCCGCGAACTTTCGCCCGCGGGGATTTTGATCAGCTTGCGTTCGCAGCACCGCGCTTAACGACACGCAGCGACGCGAAACCGCCCGGCCGTTACGCCGCTGCTGCGTCCTTCAGCTTCTTCAGCGCACGTGCCTTGATGCGCACGCTTGCCGGCTTGGCCGGGAACCAGCGCTCTTCACCCGTGAACGGGTCCTTGCCGAAGCGCTTTTTCTTCGCCGGCACGGCTTGCACGACGATCTTCAGAAGACCGGAAAGCGTGAACTCGCCTGCGCCCTTCTTGTGGACCGAACCGAGGATCGTGTCTTCGAGTGCAGCCAGCACAGCCTTGACGGACTTCGGCTCGACAGCAGCGCGCTCAGCGAGGTGAGCAGCCAGCGAGGCCTTCGTGAAGGTGTCCTTGATCGGCGACGCTACGCCGGACGCCTTCACGGCGACCTTCTTAGCCGCTACTTTCTTCGCGGGAGCTTTCGTTGCGGCTGCTTTCTTAGCCGGTGCGGGGGCAGCCTTCTTGGCTACCTTTTTTGCGGAAGTCGCCATGTTTCTCCTACCAGTTGTGGTCAATGATTAACCGAAGCGCGCGCGATATGCGCGCGCTTCAACGGCGGATTCTACAAGCGCTACAACGTTTCGTGCATCTCTTTTGTGTTTTTCCCGCTGCTTTATCGCGCGATGTGTTGCGCGGCGCAGACTGTCCGATGCATTTTGAGCCTTGTTTCAGCGCTCAAAGTGAGTCCGGCGATGCGCGAGCACCGTGTTTTCCCGAGTCGCCGAACCGTTTTTACGGCGAACGGATACGATGCGTTGATGCGTGCAATGCGCGTTTTCGAGCAGCGCAAGAGGCTCCGACATGACACGAACGATCTCTTCGGAACACCTGCCGGACGACGGCAGCAGCACCTCGCGAGACACCGGCGGCGCGTCGGCTTTCCTCGCCGAGCGGTTCGACGCCGACGCCGAATGGCTCGAGCCGGACGGCTTCGGCGGCTTTGCGTCGGGCACCGCCGGCGGCGAGCGCACGCGCCGCTATCACGCGCTATTGCTTGCCGCGACGCATCCGCCGACCGGCCGCGTGGTGCTCGTCAACGGCCTCGAAGCGTGGCTCGAAACGGCTGACGGTCACGTTCCGCTAGCGACGCAGCGCTATCTTCCCGACCTCGTCCACCCCGATCTCGCGTCGCGCCTGATCGCCTTCGATGTCGCGCCGTGGCCCATCTGGCGGTTCCGCATCGACGACGCGGCGACGCTCGTCTACGAGTTGTTCGTCGCAAAAGGCTACGGCGAAACGGTGCTGCGCTGGCGCCTCGAAGGCGCGCACGACATGGCGGGGCCGCTTCGACTGAAGGTGCGATTGCTCTTATCCGGGCGCGACCATCATGCACTGCACCACGAAAACGCGGCGTTCAGCTTCGCGTATCGCGAGGCAGGCGGCGAGTCGGGGAGCAACATCGCGTGGCGTCCATACGGCGATTTGCCTGCCATCGCCGCGCTGACGAACGGCGCCTATCTGCACGCGCCGGACTGGTACCGGAACTTCCTGTACGTCCGCGAACGCGAGCGCGGTCTCGACTACAGCGAGGATCTCGCGAGCCCGGGCGTGTTTTCGTTCGACATCGGCGCGCGCGACGCCGTCGTCATCCTGCGCTCCAACGGCGAACTCGCCGATGACGCCGACACCCGCGCCGCCGAACTCGCGCGCGCCGAGCACGCGCGGCGCGCCGCGTTCCGCTCGCGCACGCGCTTGTCCGCGGACGCGTATTTCGTCGCGCGCGGCACGGGCCAGACGCTCGTCGCCGGCTACCCGTGGTTCACCGATTGGGGCCGCGACACGTTCATCGCGATGCGCGGTCTCGCGCTCGGCACGCGCCGCTATGCCGACGCCGAAGCGATCCTGCTCGACTGGTCGCGCACGGTTTCGCAGGGCATGCTGCCGAACCGCTTCCCCGACGACGGCAACGAGCCGGAATACAACTCTGTCGATGCATCGTTGTGGTTCGCCGTCGCGGTGCACGACTACCTGCGCACCGACCACGCGAGCCACGCCACCCGCACGGCGTTGCGCAACGCGGTCGATACGGTGCTCGACGGCTACGCGCAGGGCACCCGCTACGCGATCGGCGCCGATACCGACGGCCTCGTTCGCGCGGGTGTGCCCGGTGTCCAGTTGACGTGGATGGACGCGAAAGTGGACGGCTGGGTCGTGACGCCGCGCATCGGCAAACCGGTCGAAGTGCAGGCGCTGTGGATCAACGCACTGCGGATCTCGCTCGGCTGGACCGCGCAGTGGCAAAGCCTCGAAGAACGCGCGAGCCGCGCTTTTCACGCGCGCTTCATCAATCCCGAAACCGGCGCGCTCTACGACGTCGTCGATGCGGACCACGTGCCGGGCCGCGTCGACGCAAGCATCCGTCCGAACCAGATCTTCGCCGCCGGCGGCCTGCCGTTTACGCTCGTCAAAGACGAGACCGCGCGTCATATCGTCGAGCAGGTCGAAACACATCTGCTCACGCCGCTCGGGCTGCGCACGCTTGCGCCCTCCGATCCGAACTATGCGGGCACTTACACGGGCGACGCGCGGCAGCGCGACTCGGCTTATCACCAAGGCACGGTCTGGCCCTGGCTGCTCGGGCCGTTCGTCGAGGCCTGGCTGCAGGTGCGCGGCAACTCGCCCCATACGCGCGCCGAAGCGCGGCGCCGCTTCCTCGCGCCGCTTATCGATCATCTGCGTTGCGACGGGCTCGGCCACATCTGCGAAATCGCCGACGGCGACGCGCCGCACACGCCGCGCGGCACGCCGTTCCAAGCCTGGTCGCTCGGCGAATTGCTGCGGATCGAATCACTGCTGGCGTCGGTGCAGCCGAGCGGCGGCCCCGGCGCGGCGCGCGGCGCGTAAGTGCCGGGTGGGGCGGGCACCTAAGACATCACGCCCCGAATGCGCTAAATTGGCCTCTTCCGCTCGTCGCTCCTCGTTCGGGGAAGTCCCCATGCTCAGTCCGCGCCGCTCCAAGCTCCTCGACACTGTCGAAGGCCGCCGCCTCCATGGGCCCGATATTGCCCGCTGGCGCCGGTGGGGGCCTTACCTGAGCGAACGCCAGTGGGGCACCGTGCGCGAGGATTACAGCGCGAACGGCACCGCGTGGGATTACTTTCCGCACGATCACGCACGCAGCCGCGCGTACCGCTGGGGCGAAGACGGCATCGGCGGCTTCGGCGACGAAAAGCTCAACTGGTGCATGAGCGTCGCGCTATGGAACGGACGCGATTCGATCCTCAAGGAGCGCCTGTTCGGCCTGACCAATGCCGAAGGCAACCACGGCGAGGACGTGAAGGAACTGTATTTCTATCTCGACGGCACGCCGACGCATTCCTACATGCGGATGCTCTACAAATACCCGCATGCCGCGTTTCCCTACTCGGACCTCGTCGAAGCAAACGCCCGGCGCGGCGCCGGCCAGCCCGAATACGAAATCCTCGACACCGGCGTATTCGACTCCAACCGATATTTCGACGTTCTTATCGAATACGCAAAGGGCGACCCCAACGATATCGTGATGCGCGTGACCGTGGAGAATCGCGCCGGCGAGCCCGCCGAACTCGACGTGCTGCCGCAGATCTGGGCGCGCAATCTGTGGTCGTGGTGGCCCGATCAGCCGAAGCCGTCGCTGACGCTCGAGGCCGTCGACGGCAAGACCTGCGTGGTCGCGCGCCACGCCGGCCACGAACCGCTCATCGTGACGGCGAGCGCCGACGTGCCGGTCGAATGGCTCTTCTGCGAAAACGACACGAATGTGCGGCGCCTGTTCGGCAACGAGGGCGCGGGGCCGTTCAAGGACGGCTTCAACGACTACGTCGTCGCCGGCGACACGCGCGCGATCCGGCGCGACCACGGCACGCGCGCGGCGGCTCGCGTGCACCTCAAGCTCGCCGCGGGCGAAAAGCGCGTCGTGCATCTGCGCGTACGCGCCGATTCGGCCGAACGCTCGGCGCATGCCGACGCGAACGCGGTCATCGCGATGCGCCGCTCGGAAGCCGACGAGTTCTACGCCGCGCTGCAAGAAGACCTCGACGATGCCGACGCCCGGCTCGTCCAGCGCCAGGCGCTTGCCGGGATGCTATGGAGCAAACAGTACTACCAGTTCGACGTGACGCGCTGGCTCGACGGCGACCCTGCGCAGCCGAAGCCGCCGCGCGGACGCCGCAACGCGCGCAACGCGGACTGGCGGCATCTGTCGAATTGCGACATCGTCTCGATGCCGGACAAATGGGAATACCCGTGGTACGCGTCGTGGGACCTCGCGTTTCACGCGGTCGCGTTCGCCATGATCGACCCCGAGTTCGCGAAGCAACAACTGATCTTGCTGATCAAGGACCGCTACCAGCACCCCAACGGTCAATTGCCCGCGTACGAATGGGCGTTTTCCGACGCGAACCCGCCGGTCCACGCGTGGGCCACGTGGCGCGTCTACGAAATGGACAAGGCGCTCACGGGCCGCGGCGACCGCGTGTTTCTCGAGCGCATCTTCCACAAGCTGCTGTTGAACTTCTCATGGTGGGTCAACCGCAAAGACGCCGCCGGACACAATATCTTCCAGGGCGGCTTTCTCGGGCTCGACAACGTCGGCATCTTCGACCGCTCCGCACCGCTGCCGACCGGCGGCCGCATCGATCAGGCCGACGGCACCGCATGGGTCGCCGCCTATGCGCTCGACCTCATGCAGATCGCGCTCGAACTCGCGATCGAAAACGCCGTGTTCGTCGATATGGCGGTGAAGTTCTTCGAGCACTTCTTGTATATCGCCGAAGCGGTCGGCTGCAACGACGGCTGCGACACGGGCCTGTGGGACGACGACGACGGGTTCTACTACGACAAGCTGCGCCTGCCCGACGGCAGCAACGTGCCGCTCCGAATGCGCTCGATCGTCGGGCTGATTCCGCTATTCGCGGTGCGCGTGCTCGAGCAGCGCAGGCACGGCAGCCTGCCCGGCTTGCGCGACCGTCTCCTGTGGTTCCTCGAACATCGCCCCGATCTGGCGCGGCTCGTTTCGCGCTGGCACGAAGCGGGCGCCGGCAACAGCGCGCTGCTGTCGCTGTTGCGCGGTCACCGGATGAAGTGCCTGTTGCGGCGCATGCTCGACGAAAGCGAATTCCTCTCGCCGTTCGGCGTGCGCGCGCTCTCGCGAACGCATTGCGACACTCCGTTCACGTTCCGGCACAACGGCGACAGCTTCTTCGTGAAGTACTTGCCCGCCGAATCCGATTCGCACGTGTTCGGCGGCAACTCGAACTGGCGCGGGCCCATCTGGATGCCGGTGAACTTTCTGCTGATCGAATCGCTGTTCGAATTCCATCGCTACTACGGCGACGATTTTCGCGTCGAGTATCCGACCGGGTCCGGCGAAAAGTATTCGCTGCGCGAAATCGCGTTCTTCCTCGCAGGCCGCATCACGACGCTATTTTTGAAGGGGAAGGACGGCAAACGCCCCGTCATGGGCGCGTATCCGAAGTTGCAAGCGGACCCGCGCTGCGACGACCTCGTGCTTTTTCACGAATACTTTCACGGCGACAACGGGCGCGGCGTCGGCGCTTCGCATCAGACCGGCTGGAGCGGACTGGTCGCATTGCTGCTGCAGCCGGGGATGGTGTCGTGCGCGCACGGCGTGCGCGCACTTGAAGACGAGATGGCAGAAGTGCAGGCCGAGAGCGTGATGAAGTAAAGCCCTTCACGCGGGTCGCAAAAGACAACGCCGTCCACTAGAATAGACCGCTCTATCCAAAGCACGTCCGTGGAGCCGTGAGCGCCGCGGCGTTAATCCTGCGTTTGTTTCAAACGAACGCGCACTGGAGAAGCTCGATGAGCAATCGGCCGTCGTCTGACGAATCGGACAATCTCAATCAAACCACCGAGGCCACGCTAGCCGCGTTGACGCTGCAAATCAGTGCATTCGTTCATAACGGCACACTCGACAGCCGTTGCGCTGCGAAGCTCATTAAACGGTTAAGAAAGGAAGCCCGCTGCGTTTTCGACAACGGCAATTCGACCGATGAGGGACGCCACGAACTTGAAAAGGCGTTGAACGCCGTGGATACGTCCCTGCGAGAACACGACGCGATGCTGCTCGTTGCGGCCAACGCCGCACTGCGTGTCGCGGAAGACGCGCCGCACGGCAACCCCTAAGCACTAGACGCCGTCCGATCGGGTCATTTTCCTGCACTACAATGAGTCGTTAGAGTGCCGCACACCGCTCGCACAGCTATTCGGCAAGCACGTGCAGGACTCGCGCCGGAGGACTGCCATGCCGACTTATCAATATCGTTGCGAAAAGTGCGGCGAGACATTCGAGCATATCGAACACCTCGCCGAGCACGAGAAGGCCCATCCGCCTTGCCCCAAGTGCGGAAGCGAGCAGGTTCAACACGTGCCCACGCCATTTGTCGCGCAAACGTCTAGAAAGAGCTGAAAAGAAAACGGCTCGCTTCGAGCCGTTTTCTTTTGCCTTCGGCTTTACATCAACGGCCGCAATGCGACATCAAGATCGACCCAGCGCCGGATCGCTCATGCTGCTGCTGCCCGTTTCGACGTGACCGGCCAGCCAACGCTCGAACGATGCGTCCGTGTCGACCGTCACGCGCAGGTCGTACCAGCCGTACTGCGCGCGCAGATCGACATAGAGATCGACGCTGTCGCCGCCCGCCACCGATCTGCGGATTGGATTGTTGCGGTCATACGCGTTGAAGATCGTGAATTGGCACGCCGCGTTGCCCACGTTCTTGAGCGTCAACTGGATATTGCCGTTGGCGACGTCATACCCTTCCGCTACATCCGGAATCGCCGCGTCCGTGCCGCTCCACCAGTGCGTCACCGCCGCCTTGCCTGCGAGCCGGCGGAAGAAGCCGTTCGGGCCGTGCACCGAGAAGCCGTAGCTGCCGTCCGCGTTCAGCGAAAGCTGATCCTTGAGACGCTCGCCCGCTTCGACGGTGTAGGCGCGCGGCGCGCCCGTGCTGTGCGCCGCGTAGACCGACAACGCCGCGCCCGCCTGACCCGAGTTGACGAACTCGATATTGAACTTGCCTTGGTTCGGCTGCGGCAGGCCGCGCACGAACAACTCGTACGGCAACGCACGCGCCGGACGCACGCCAGGCTCTTGTTGCGGAATCGCCTGGACGAGCGGCGGAATCGGCACGTAGTCCGGATGACGCTGCTGATCGGGCGGCACGTAGCCGCTCGTGCTCGGCAGCGCCGGGAACGCGGCGTTCGGGTTCGCGAAGTCGAACGCGCGCGTGAGGTCGCCGCACACCGCACGGCGCCAAGCGGTGATGTTCGACTCGGAAAGCGTGTGATGGCGGCCGAAGCGGCGCTCGATGAAGCGGATGATCGAGGTGTGGTCGAACGTTTCCGAGCACACCCAGCCGCCCTTGGACCACGGCGACACCACGAGCATCGGCACGCGCGGTCCGAGGCCATAGGGGCCTGCCGAATACGTCGAGTTGCCGGCGAAGTATTCGTTGTTCGTGTCGACCGTCGACAAGCCCGCCGCGCTCGACCAGGGCGCATACGGCGGCGCGACGTGATCGAAGAAACCGTCGTTTTCGTCGTAGGTGACGAGCAGCACCGTCTTGCTCCACACTTCGGGATTCGACGTCAGGATCTGCAGCACTTGATCGACGTACCACGCGCCGTAGTTCGCCGGCCAGTTCGGGTGTTCCGAATACGCTTCCGGCGCGACGATCCACGAAACCTGCGGCAGTGTGTTGTCCTGCACGTCTTGCTTGAGGATGTCGAAATAGCCGCCGCTCACCGCGACGTTGGTGCCCGTGCGCGCGTTGTCAAAGAGCGGGTTGCCCGGCTGCGCGTTGCGGTACTGATTGAAGTAGAGGAGCGAGTTGTCGCCGTAGTTGCCGATGTACGCGTCGCTCGTCCAGCCCCACGAACCGGCCGCGTTGAGCCCCGTGCCGATGTCCTGATAGATCTTCCACGAAATACCCGCTTGCTGGAGCACTTCCGGAAACGTCGACCACCCATAGCCCGCTTCCGCGTTGTCGATCACCGGGCCGCCGCCGCTGCCGTCGTTGCCGACCCAGCCGGTCCACATGTAGTAGCGGTTCGGATCGGTCGGCGTCATGCCCGAGCAGTGGTACGCGTCGCAAATCGTGAACGCGTCGGCGAGCTGGTAGTGGAACGGGATGTCCTGACGCGTCAGGTAGGCCATCGTCGTCGTGCCTTTCGCCGGCACCCATTGATCGTAGTTGCCGCTGTTCCAGGCCGAGTGCGTCGTGTTCCAGTCGTGCGGCAGGTCTTGAATGAACTGCAGGCCGAGATCGGGCGGAACGGCAGCACGTAGCCCGCGTCGCCCGCGAGCGGCTGATACCAGACCGGCTTGCCGCCAGGCAGCGTGATCGCGCGCTTGTCGCCATATCCGCGCACGCCTCGCAGCGTGCCGAAGTAGTGGTCGAACGAGCGGTTCTCCTGCATCAGGATGACGATGTGCTGCACGTCCTCGATGCTTTTGGTCGCATTGTCGGCGGGAATGGCGAGTGCGTTGCGGATGCCTGCGGGCAACGCACCCATCGCCGCTGCAGCGCCGGCCGCTTGAGCGGCGGCGCGCAGAAAGTCACGTCGGCTATTCGAAGTCATATTCGTTTCTTTTAGATAAGGATGGAATAAGACGGCACGCGAGCGGGCGATACGCGTCGGTGAATACAGCCTTTTGGGTGACAAGCAAACTGCGAAAAAGCGGACAGCGGAAAAACGAATGAAACCTGGCTGCGTCTAATTCAATCCGCCGTGTGGAATACCGGCGGCAGAAGCGGACGCGGAGCCGATGCGCCGACAGCAGCGCCTGGCTGCGGCGTATCGAATCCTTGCGCAAGAGGCAGAGCGTGTTGCGAGTCCGCGCGCACGCCCGCAACAGATGCGCCGGGCAACAGCGGCGTGCGTTCGGCAGCGTTCTGCCGGTTTTGCACGCTTGCGCCGTCGTCGTTGCTGCAAGCGGCTACGGCCATGCACGCGAAGGCGGCTGCGCAAACGCAAGCGAACCGGCTTGCCGTTGCGCCAGGCAAATTGCAAATCGAAGCGTCAAGGCTCCGGCCACGCAAGATCGACAAAGGTTTGCGCAGCTCGGCCCGCGGCCATGGGGACCTGATGTGCACGATCTGACTCCACACGCGAGATAAGCGCTGGCGCCGCAAGAATTGGAAAGGCGCCTTACGGATTGGCGCTTAAGGATAGAAAGCGATCATGTCCAATTTGTGAATTGGAGTAGACCACTTTGAAAATAGCGAAGCGGTATTTTCAATGCGACTTTAGACGCGCATTTTGAATCTATGCCGCTCGCGATTGACGCGCGTGCGAATGCCGATCAGCCGTATCGCTGTGCGAAGCCGGTCAGCCATTGCGCAAGCGAAGCGGCCGCTTCCGGCGTCACCGCGTTGTACAGCGACGCGCGCAAACCGCCGATCGAGCGATGCCCTTCGAGGCCGTGAAAGCCGTCGCGCTTCGCCGCATCGAGGAAAAGCGCCTCGGTCACCGCATCGGGCAATCGGAAAGCGACGTTCATCGTCGAGCGATTCGGCCGCGCCGCGTGCACGCGATAAAAGCCGGGATAGGCGTCAAGCGCGCCGTACACCGCTCGCGCCTTCGCGCCATTGGTTTCGGCCATGGCCGCCACGCCGCCGATCTCGTCGCGCAGCCAGCGCGTCACGAGCATCAGCACGTAGATCGCGAACACGGGCGGCGTGTTGTAGAGCGAGCGCGAGTCGATGTGCGTGCGGTAATCGAGCATCGTCGGCAACGATCGGCGCGCACGTCGCCCGAACTTGAGCATCGTCGGCAGCGATCCGCGCGCACGCCGCGCGAAATCGTCGCGCAGAATGACGACCGTGACGCCGGACGGCCCGAGGTTCTTTTGCGCGTGCGCGTAGATCAGCGCGTAGCGCTCGACATCGACCGGCCCCGCGAGCAGATTCGACGACATGTCGCACACGAGCGGCACATCGGGCAGACCGGGCACGTCGGTAAATTCCAGGCCCTCGACCGTTTCGTTCGACACGTAGTGCAGATACGCGGCGTTGCGCGACAACGGCAATTCGCCTGCATGAGGCAAGCGCGTGTAGCCACCGTCATAGCCGTCCCAGACGATCCCCACCTGCCCTTCGTGACGCGCTTCCGGCGGCGCCTTGGCGCTCCAGTAACCGGAGACGATGTATTCGGCGCGCTGCTTCGTGCCGCGCAGAAAATTCATCGGCAGCATCGAAAACTGCAGGCTGCTGCCGCCCTGCATGAACAGCACGTGATAGTGGCGCGGAATGCCGAGCAGCGTGCGCAGGTTCTGTTCGGCTTCGTCCAGCACGGCGCGGAACCACGAGGAACGGTGACTCATGCCGAGCACGGACAACCCCGTCTCGGGCAACACCTCGATCGCGTCGCGCGTTTGGCGCAATACCGCAAGCGGCAGTGCGCCGAGGCCGCCTGAGAAGTTCTTTTGCTCGTTCACGCGCCGCCCCCAGTGCCCGTTCGACGCGCCAGCAATCGCTCGAAGGCGTCGACGATACGCTGCACGTGCCGATTCTTGTGCGCCAGCACGCCGTTGCTGCGCTCGAAGTGCGCAAGCATCGTCGCGTTCGCTTCGAAGACGAAGACGCGTCCGTCGGGCAGCACCGTGAAGTCGATGCCGCCATAGTCGAGGTCGATCCGGCGGGCGATCGCGGCGACCGCATCCACCGGGCCGTCGCCGAGCGCGGCACGCGGGTCGTCGAGAAAGCGCCGCTCTTCGTCGAGCTTCCAGGCGTGCTGTTCCATCTCGGCAGAGAAGTAATGCACCATCCAGTGCGGTGAAATCGCGAGATGGCAGGGGTAAGGCTCGCGGTCGACGAAGATCATCCGGTACTTGCGGTAGTGACCGTCTGGCGAGCGCACGTCGGAGAACGCGCTCAGATAGTGCGCGCCGTCGAGCGTCTTCAGCTTCGCTTCGAGCGCGTCGAGCGAGTCGCAGCGCGCGAGGCCTTCGCCGCCGTGCGTCGCGGCGGGACGAGCCAATACCGGCAACGCGAGCCCGCCGGCGGCCAGCCGTTCGACGAGCGCATCGCGCGAGGGCGGCGGCGTTTCCAATCGAATGCAGGCTGCCGTCGCCGCGGCCACGCCTTCGAGCTCGCTCAGCAAGGCGGGCAACCGATCGCGAAACGTCCGCTCGATCGCCGCGGGCGGGTTGAGCAGCGCGCGCTGGCAGCGCGCCGCAAAGCGCTTGAGCCTTTGCGCAAGCGGCGCGGCAGCATCGGGGTCGCCGATCGCGTTGAATACAAGGTCGTACGGCGGCAGATGCGCGTCTTCGTCGTCGCGCGCGTAGTCGATTGCGTATTTGATCCGGCCGCACGTCGCGCCCGGCAGCAGCGCGTCGAACGGCACGTTGCCGGTTCCCGCGCCCGTGCAAAGTATCAGCACATCGCGAACCGGCTCGCCGGCACGCTCGACGAACACGCGCTGAATTTCGTAGGCTCTTGCCCGGCAGGCCCCGGCCTCGGCCGCGCGGCCCTCGCTCGCGTGAATGGCTGCGAGGTTCTGGTAAGCGACGGCGACATTCCGATCGATGGCGAGGACGAGGCCGTACCAGCGTATGGCCGCCTCGCTATCGCCCTTCATGAAGTACCCCGTGGCGACGGTACACAACTCGCTGACCGACGCATCGGGCGATCCGGCGGCATAAGCATCGAGTGTTTGCGCGGCAATCCAATGCGCCAGCGCGCCAAGCGCGTCGCCTTGCGTTCGCCGTGCGTCAGCCATCGAGCGATGCAACGCGGCGTCTTGCGGCGCGGCGTCGAGCGCGCGGACCAGCGCGTCGAGCGGCTGCGCCGCTTGCAGCGCGCCGCTGGCGTGTTCGGAGTCTCGTGTCATCGCCGTAGGGGTGAATCCGTTCGTCGGGCTCGGATGAAGGCGCCCGAAGCATACCCGCGCCTGCTGTCAGCCACATTACAGTCCCGCGCTTGGTCGTTACGAAAAAACTACGCTCGCCGCCCTCGCCCGAACCCGATGTAACCCGAAGTGATCTTTCAAATCGCCAATATTGATTGCGGCCGCGAAAGACGATTGTCGTGTTTAGAGAAGTCCCCAGAATTAATCGCGAATAATTGCCTGCCTATACTTCCGCGTCATTCGTACTCTGGAACGGCCATGGAAAACAGTACGAAGCATGTGAAGGGCTTGAACGGTCTCAGAGCGCTGGCGGTCATTTTGGTCTTCCTGTCGCACAAGGCGCACTTCGAGGCCATCGACGTGGGCAAGCTCGGCGTCTGGATCTTCTTCTTTATCAGCGGGTTCCTGATCGTCGGCGAGCTGCACCGCAACCGCGCCGGCATCGAGCACGGCACCCAGCATTGGCGCACCGCGCTTGCCGTGTTCTTCGTCAAGCGCGCGCTGCGCATCTTTCCGGTCTACTACTTGCTGCTGATCGCGCTGACGATCGCCCACCGGCTCTTCTATCAGCGCGGCGTCGATCTTGGCCTCGCGTGGCACTTCGTGTTTCTGTCGAACTTCTGGATTGGCGTGGTCATCGGTAAATGGCCCGGAACCGTTTCGCACTTCTGGAGCCTCGCGATCGAGCAGCAGTTCTATCTTGTCGTGCCTTTCGTGCTCGTCCTCACGCGCGCGTCGCGGCACTTGCGGATGGGCGCGGCGATCGTCCTGATCTGCGCGGTGCTGCATCTTGCGCTTTACGCGAGCGGCGCAAGCCGGCCGTTGATCTACGCGTTTTCGCCGTGGAATTTCGCGCTGCTCACGCTAGGCGGGATGTGCGGAATGGCGGGTGCCGATCCGCGCGTGGCCGTTCGAGTCGGCGTCTATGCGCGCCGCACATCGTGGCTGCTGACCGCGCTCGCCGGAACATGCGTCTGCCTCTCGCAGCCGCTTTGGGCGCCCGCGTTGGGCCCCGTCGCGCTCGGATGGATCGATCTCGGCCTTTCCGTGTCGCTGTGCGGGATGTTTCTCTACGTCGTCAACCGGCAGGACAGCGCGCTCGTCACCGCACTGGAAACGCCGTCTCTCGACTACCTCGGCAAGATCAGCTACGGGTTCTATCTCTTTCACAACCTGATCCCGACGAAGCTAGGCGAGGCGCCCGCACTCTATGCGCGGCTGCATATGCCGATCGCGATCCAGCATGCACTGCCCGTCGTCCTGCAATTTCAGCTCTCGTTCCTGCTCGCGCACCTGTCCTGGCATTTGCTTGAGAAACGCGTGCTTGCGTTAAAGAAACCGATCGAAGCGGCGCTTAGGAGCCGTGTGCGCGTACGTGCGCAGCCGCAGCCGTATTGATTGCGGCGCTATCGGGCTTCGGACTTCGGGCGTCGGGCGTCGGGCGTCGGACTTGAACCGCCGTTGCGATTGCCGCATCCGCCAGCTGCCTATTCGAACGCGCGACACCAGCGCTCTGCATGGGACCAGAGTAAGCGCTAAAGCGCTAACTCTGGTCGACAAAAAAGGCATCGCCCCGCAACGTCGTTACGGCGGCGATGCCAAAGGAGAAACGCGATCAATGAAGAGATGCGGCCTCAGGCAGCTGACGCAAGAACCGGCAGACAGCCGCGCAAGTACGCTTCGAATTCCTTGCTGACCTCAGGGTGCCGCAATGCCAGCTCTACGGTCGCCTTCAAATACCCGAGCTTGCTGCCGCAGTCGAAACGCGTGCCGTAATAGCGGTAGGCCAGCACTTGCTCCTCGGTGAGAAGCGACTGCAGCGCGTCCGTCAATTGCAGCTCTCCGCCCGCGCCCGGCTTCAGTTTCTTGATGTGATCGAAGATGCTCGGCATCAGGACATAGCGCCCCACCACGCCGAGATTCGACGGCGCCACTTCCGGCGCAGGCTTTTCGACGATGCCCGACAGCTTGATGACGTCCTCTTCCCACTCGCGCCCTTCGACCACGCCATACGACCGGCTGTCCTCGCGCGCGATCGCTTCGACGCCGACCACCGAGCTGTGATAGTGATTGAATACGTCGACGAGCTGCCTCATCACCGGCTGAGGACCGTGCAGCAAGTCGTCGGCGAGGATCACCGCGAACGGATGATCGGCGACGAGCTTTTCGGCGCACAGCACCGCATGGCCGAGGCCGAGCGCCTCCGGCTGGCGCACATAGAAGCAGTCGACATGGCTCGGCTTGATGCCGCGCACGAGATCGAGCAGCTTCTGCTTGCCGCGCGCCTCGAGCTCGGCCTCGATCTCGTACGACTTGTCGAAGTGATCTTCGATGGCGCGCTTGCTGCGCCCCGTGACGAAGATCATTTCGGTAATCCCTGCCTCGATCGCCTCCTCGACCGCGTACTGAATGAGCGGCTTGTCGACGATGGGCAGCATCTCCTTGGGGCTTGCCTTAGTGGCCGGAAGGAACCGCGTGCCCAGGCCCGCTACGGGGAACACGGCTTTGGTGACTTTCAACATCGTGAGAATTCCCGGTCGTGTTGTAAAAAACGTACAGACGGCATTCGCGGGCAGCCGCTTTTTACCCGCTCATGTCTTCAATTCGCGCCTTCAATTCTAAATTACCGATTTACGGCAATAGGCCGAGTAAATTCGACCTATTCCCGTCATCCATTTGCTATTCGATTTCTTCCAATTGCGGAAAATCGCCGCGGGCCATGCCGAAATGACCGATCGGCTCGTTCTTCAGCGCGTCTCGATAGGCCGAGATCGCGACCAGGATCAACAGCACCACGACGCCGGCAACCCAATGCAAGTCCATGACGCAACTCCTTGTCTGATCGTTCCGAACGTCAAACTAACATGAAAAAATCGGCAAATAATTGGCGTTTCTCAAGTGCGAATTTTTTCCTGAATTCATTCGCAGCGGAGCGCTCATGGCGAATAGCGCTTGCGAATTAATTTACTTATTGCGCGCATTCTCGCTGCGCTAGGATGAATGGCGGCTCGCGGCCTGGTTCGCACGCCGCGCCAAGACTTTCCAACAGCATGGACGACGATCTCGAATGAGCGATTCTCAAGCGTTGCAGGCTGCCGTCGCGAACCCCGCGTTCCCCGCCATCCCTCAGCCCGAGGTGCGAGCGGCGGCGGCCCCCAAGGACTTCGTCATCGACGCGATGCGCGGCTTCGCGGCGCTCCTGGTCGCGTACTTTCATTCCCGGCAAGTTTTCTGGGTCGGCATGGAGCAGTTTCACCGCACGGTCGGGCGATCCTTCGATCTCAGCACCATCGCCGGTTACTTGACGCTGCCGATCGCCTGGGGCTCGGCGGGCGTGCCGATTTTCTTCGTCATCAGCGGCTATTGCATTCATCGCAACGCGGCGATGCGGCTCGCCGCGAACCCGCAATACCGGCTCGACGCCCGCAACTTCTGGGCGCGGCGCTTTGCGCGGATCTATCCGGTGCTGCTCGCCGCGCTGCTGCTCACGCTCGCGCTCGATACGATCAGCCTCCATCTCCCGCCGGTCAGCCACAAGATTCGCGAGATCGGCCTGGTTCCGTTTCTCGTCAACCTGTTTTCGCTGCAAGGCGTGGCGAGCCATACGTATGGCTCGAACGGGGCGTTGTGGACGCTGTCGGTCGAAGTGCAGTTCTACGCCGTCTACCCGCTTCTCTTTGCCGCGCGGCGGCGCTTTGGGATGAACGCGGTGCTTGCGGCCGTGGCCGTGGTGAACGTCGCATCGGCGTTTTTGCTGGAACGCCATGACGTGCAGTTTTTCACGTCCTACTGGTTGTCGTGGACGATCGGCGCATACATCGCCCACACGCGCACCAAAACCACGGCTGACTCCCGCAAATCCTTGCTTTGGTACGCGGCAGCGGCCGTGCTGACCGCGCTCGGCTGCGTCGCCTTCCACTTCGGTCAATACGGCGCGTTCCAGCTTTGGGCGCTCGGTTTTGCGTGCTATCTGTACAAGGCGCTGGACGGGTCCGGAAGGCCCAATCTCGCGGCTCGCGTGCTCGGACGCTTCGGCGATTTCAGCTATTCGCTGTACGTCATCCATCTGCCGATTTTGGTGTGCCTGGCATCGCTGCTGTTCCGTTCGACGTTGCAGCTTTCGATTTGGCCGTCGTTCGGCTTCACGCTGGTCGCAACTGCAGTGGCCTACGTGTTCTACCGGCTCGTCGAATTGCCAGCCATGCAATGGTCGGCAAGCATCAAGCCGCGCGGTGTGCCGCCTCGGCATAGTGCTTGATTAGCGGCTGTCCAGATGCTTTGAGTTCGTTCGCCGTGCAAGCCGGCTAAAGGCGCTTGAAGGCGCACCCCTCGCAGGGATACGCCTTTCGTTACTTGTTGCGCTTGCCCTGGTTCCCGGCCACGCCAGCCAGCACCTGCTCGACGCTTTGCACATAGGTCCGCGTGCCGAACCTGCGCCGCGCCGTGGCATAGCCGTTCTCCACGAGCCGCGCGCGCAGTTGCGCATTCGTTTGCAGCTCGGCCAGCGTCTTGGCGAGCGCTTGCGCGTCGCCCGGCTCGCACAGCATGCCGTTCACGCCGTCGTCGACGATCTCGACCACGCCGCCCGCGCGCGACGCCACCACGGGCCGCTTCGCAAGCATGCCCTCGACGATCACGCGGCCGAACGGCTCCGGCGTGATCGACGTATGGGCGACGACGTCCACGGCTTTCATGCACGCCGCGACATCGCGCTGAAACCCGAGGAAATGCACGCGATTGGCGATCCCGTGTTCTTGCACGTAGGCCCGAAGCTGTGTCTCGTACGCATCCTCGCCAAAGAGCGCCGCTCCCACGAGCACCGCATGCATGTCGGGATTGGCCGCGACCGCTTCCAGCAGGACATGCTGGCCCTTCCAGCTCGCGAGCCGGCTGTACGCACCGACGAGAAACGCGTCCAACGGCAGACTGAAACGCGCGCGAAGCTCGGCATTGGACACGCGTTCGAGCGCCGCGAACGGTGCTTCCGAAATCCCGTTGAACACGACGTCGACGCGGCCTTTATCGACATTCGTCAACGCGACGAACTCGCGCGCCGAGGCCTCCGAATTCGCAATCACGTGATCGAGGCCGAGCTTGCTCGACCATTTGATGATCGCGCGCTGGACGCCGCCGAAATGCTCGGCACTGACGATGTCTCTCAAGTGCCACACCACCGGCTTGCGGACAAACAGGCCCGCAATCGCGCCGATCACCATCGCGCGCTGCGTGTTCGCGTAGATGATGTCGGCGTCGCGGGCACGCCTGCAGGTTTCGCGCACCAGCGAAACGAGTCCGGTCAACGAGCGCACTTTCGGCAGGCCCTTGCCGTTCTTGCTCACGCCGTGCAGCGCAGGCGCGTCGAGCACGTCGACGTTCACGCCGGCCTCCTCCAGCGCGATTCGGAACGGCCCATCGCTAAACAGCACGACCTTCATCGTTTCTTTCAGGTTCTTCGCGATCTCGAGCAGCGACAGCTCCGCGCCGCCAAGCGAGCCGGTCTGATCGACGGCGAGCACCTTCACCTGCGAGGCTGTTTCGCGTGCCGCCGCGGGCACAGCGAGCGGCCACGAACACGCCGATACCCCAGGCATCGCCCGCTCGACATACTCGGTAAAGCGCTCGCGAAAGTGCGCGGCCGAAAAACGCTCGGCATTCGCGCGGCAGTCTTGCGCGGAAAAGCGCCCGGCATTCTGCTCGAAAGCATCGACAGCAGCCGCAATCGCACCCGCGCTTTGCTCGGTGAAGAACATGCCAGTCGGTTGCGGCTGCGACAGATCGCGAACCGTCTCCAGCGCCCCGCCCTTGCCGAACGCGATGACCGGCGTGCCGCACGCCTGGGCCTCGACCACGGAAATGCCGAAATCCTCTTCCGCCGCGAACACGAACCCCTTCGCGCGGCGCATGCAATCGTGCAGCACCGCAAACGGCTGATAGCCCATGATCTCGACATTGGCCGCCGCCTTCTCGCGGATCTTGCGCATTTCCGGCCCGTCGCCGATCACGACGAGGCGCTTGCCGGGCATCCCCGCGAACGCCTCGACGATCAGATCGATCTTCTTGTACGGCACCATCCGCGACGCGGTCAGATAGAAGTCTTCCTTGTGCGGATTCAACGAGAACGCGTCGACCTCGACCGGCGGAAAGATCACTTGCGCGTCGCGCTGATAAACCTTCTTGATGCGCCGCGCGATAAACGCCGAGTTCGCGACGAAGTAGTCGACCGAGTTGGACGTCCGAATGTCCCAATTGCGGATGTAGTGAAGAATCACGCGCGCGAGCACGGATTTCAGGCCGCTCGTGAGCTTCGACTGCTCGAGGTATTGATGCTGCAAGTCCCACGCGTAGCGAATCGGCGAATGCACGTAGCTGATGTGGACCTGATCCGGTCCGGTCAGCACGCCCTTGGCGACCGCATGGCTGCTGGAAATGACGAGATCGTAGGCGCTGACGTCGAGCTGCTCGATCGCGAGCGGCATCAACGGCAGGTACGACCGGTACTTGTTGCGAGCCATCGGCAGCTTCTGGATGAACGAGGTCTGCGCGCGCTTGCCGCGCAGGAACGACCTGTCGTCGAGAAAGTCGACGAGGCTGAACACGTCGGCATCGGGATAGCACGCGATGATCTGTTCGAGCACCCGTTCCGCTCCGGCGTAGGTAACGAGCCAGTCGTGCACGATCGCCACCCGCAATGCGCGCGCCGCGGGCGCCGCCTGCGGGCGGTCTTTCGATTCTGTCAGCGCGACGCGGTGCGCGCCGCCATCGAGATCGACGGCCGCCGCTCGCGACGCGGCCTCATCATAGTCTGCGTAGACGTTATCGCTCATGCGCTATTCCTCAGATTCAGCCGCAGCAGCAGATCGCGCGCGAGCCCGCGCAACGCCGGCGTCGTCGAAATGGACCAGCCGAGGTTCGCAGCGAGCAGCGCGATCCCCACGGCGGCGAGCGTCGCGAGATTCGACACGGCATTGGCGGCGTACAGACTCGCGAGCAGGAACGCGAGGTGCGCGAGCATGTCGAGCACGATCGGGCGCGCGCGAATCGCGGACAGATACAGCAGCACGCCATAGTCGACCAGCGCGCGGCTCGCAACGACAACAGCGGCACCGGCCAGCCCGTAATGCGCGATGCCGAACCACAACGCGCCCGCGAAGAACGGCAATTCGACGAGGCCCACGCACGCGGCACGCGCCGGATTGACTTGCGACTGGATCAGAATGCGCGTCACGCTCGCCTGCCCGACGAGCCAGACGCTGATGATCAGAATGCGGCCTACAGGCGACGAGGCCGCGGCGAGATCGCTGCCCACCCACACCTGCAGAAACGGCCCGAGCACGATGATCGCGACGATTGCCACCGGCGTGAACACGCCGTTCAGGAATTCGAGCGACTGCCGCACGAGCACGTCGGCATGCTCGCGCTCGACCGCCGACAAGCGCGGAAACAGCGTACGTATCAGCGCATTCGGCAACATATTCAAGCGCGTGACGAGATTCTGCGGCACCGTGTAATACGTCACGAAGCGCGCGCCGAGACCCCCGCCGAGCATCACGCGATCGAGCGTATCGGCGACCATGCTCGTCATGCTCGCAACGAGCATCCACCCGCCGAAGCTGAACAGTCCCTTGGCCACGCCGAACTGCGGCATCTGAATCTGCCGGATATCGAGCACTTTCAGGCTCGCGCGCGCGAGCAGCACGGCCGCGAGAATGCGCGCGACCACCGCCGCGGCCAGCACGCTTTGCAGCGTCGGCGCGATCAGCCACGCGGCGCCGAGCGGCAGCAGTTGAAACAGAAAGGTGCCGATCGTCTGATTCGTGTTGTAGACGCCGAAGCGCTCGGCGCCGTTGATCGCGCCCGCGAACACCCACGACACGTTGGCAATCGGAATCGCGACCGCCAGCCACGGCAGCGCGCGATACACCTCGTGCTGAAGCTCCGCCGAAACCTTCGTGAAATAGGCCGTATAAATGAACGCGCCGAAGTAGATCAGCAAGCCGCCCACGATGCCGGTCGCCAGATTGAGCCAGAACGCGCTCCAGAACACGCGCGCGCTTTGGCTCTCGTCGTTCATCGCGCGCGCCTTCGAAATGTGATTTTGCGCGGCCATGCTCATGCCGAGATCGAGAAACCCGAAGTAGCCGATCAGCGTCCAGACGAGACTGATCACGCCGTAACGCTCGACGCCGAGCAGCTTGATATAAGCCGGCACCGTCACGAGCGAAACGAACGTCGGCAGGACGAGCCCGAAGAAATTGATCGCGACGTTCTTGAGAATGCTCTTGTCCATCGAATGCCCTGTCGATTGATGCGTGCGCGGATTGCTGCGTACGAATGCGCGCAACGCGTCACTGCGGTTTCCACCGATACATCATCACCTTGCCGCGCGCATCCTCTTCGACGAACACGAGGTATTCGCCGTTATCGCGCTGGTGCGCGCTGATGCCGTTGGGCACGTCGATCCAGCCCGAGGCATTGCCCACTTCCGGCCCCGGCTTGATCACCCCGACCGCGGCGCCCGTCGCCTTGTCGTACACGTGCACGTTGCCGGCCGGCTCGACCGCGAAGAGGTATTTGCCTTCGACCGTCACGCTGATGAGCGTCCGGATCGGCTTCGCGTTCGTGTCCCACGGCAGCGTGATCGCGTAGCGCTGCACGGGCGAACCGGTCGACCACTTGTCATAACGCACGAGGAGCCGCCCGATTTCCTTCCACGTGCCTTGAGCGCCGGCCGGCGCATCGGCCGTGTAGCCGGTGACGTACAGCGTGTCGGTCTGCGGCTCGTAAATCGCGCGCCGCAATTCGGAGAACGGCGCGGGCATCGGGTACGTCGTCATATCCGAGTACGAGTAGATCGGATTGCCGACGCTGTCGAGGCCGCCATAACGGAAGCGGTGGATGCCGCGCTGATCGCTCGTGCGCCAGATGTCGCCCTTCGTATCGACCCACCAGCCCCAGCCGCCCGCGAGCTTCGTCTTGGTCGTGTTCAGCGAAAATTCATTGCTGTCGAACTTGCCGTCGCCGTTCGTATCGCGCCAGATCCAGTCGCCGCCGGGCGGACGGTTCGGAATCTTGTCGACGGGCCGCGCGCGCCCTGCAATGAAGCCCGACGGAATCGCCGTCTCGCCGTCGCGCTGCGGATCGAAGCGGTAGATCTTCAGGTGATCGGCATACATGTCCGTCAGATAGAGGAACGTGCGGCCGTCCAGCTTGCGCGCCATCGGCAGGCCCGGCCATTGGTCCGTGTTGAAGACGGGGTCTTGCGGGTATTTGAAGCGGTTCGACAGGAAGCCCGCGTACTTCCATTGCTGCCCCGGCGGCTTCGATAGATCGAGTTCGAAACGCTTGTTGCCGGTGAAGACGCTGTTGGGCCGCCCCGGGTCCGTCCACGCGCCGTCGACGAACAAGAGCCCCTGCACTTGCCAGCGCAAGCGGCCGTCCGGCGCGTAGCTTTCGAGCGTGGCGCCGAGCCCGGCGCCCGTCGTGCCGAGACGCGGCCCGATGCCGTTCGTCGACACGTAGATATTGGCCGCGGCATCCACGCCCACGGCGGTCAGGCCGTTGAAGCGCAGCGGCCCGGGGCGTCCCGACTGGCTCGGCGCCCCGCCGAAAATCCCGCCGCGTTCGCCGAGCGTATCGGTAAGCGCGTAGCGTCCGTTCTGCTTGCTGAAAATGAGCACCTGCTGGCGCGGACCGTTGTCGGCGATCAGCACGCGGCCTTTGTCGTCGACCGTGAGATCGGCCGCGACAGAATCGGCAGGCAGCGGCAGGGTGTCGTCGAGCTTTCGGCCGCTCGCAGAATAGTGCTCGACGTGCGGCGCCGCATCGGTCAGTGTGCCGGCCAGCACCCAAAGCGTGCCGTCGCCCGCGACCGCCATGCGGCCCGGCTCGTGCACGGTCCATTTGTTTTTCGGCTGCATCGAGGCGGCGTCGTAGCTGTCGACCTCGTCGCGCGTCGTATTGGCCGCGTAGAGCGTCGAATCGTTCGCCGCGAGGCCGCCGATTTCGGCACGCGTGCCGACGGGCACCTGATTCATCATCAGGAAGCTCGCCGCAAGCCGCGCACGCGGCTCCATGCTCACCGAGCGCAGCGGCGCGCTTTCCTTGACGTCGCTGATCACGCGGCGCGAAATGCCGAACCATTGCTGGCCGGTCTCGGGCCACACACCTTGTGCGACGAGCCGGCCTTTCTCGTTGCCGACCGAGGTCGCGAGATACGCATAGCGCTGGTTGATCGCTATCGCACTGCCGCCCGTGTTGCCCCAGCCGTGCGTGCCGCCGGCGAAGCCGAGCATCTTGCCGTCCTTGAAGATGCTGACTTCGGCGCCGCTTTCGTCCCAAGGCGCGTTCGTATAGACGCGGCCGTCCGGCGCGACGGCGATCGCGGCAATATTGATCGGCGTCCACGTGCCGTCGCCATAGCCAAAGCTATTGCCGATCCAGGATGTCGAGGCGGGCAGCACCGTTTCGGAAGGCACAGCGCCCGCATCGAGCGCAAAACTGACGCACAGGACGGCGGCAAGCGTTGAACAGGATATTGCGCGGAACAAGGCGTTCCTCCAGTCGGGGCTCACTGGTCTCGATGAGCCGGGATTTAACGGTGAATCCGTTCAAGGCGACTCAGAGTACAAGCAAAAATATCCATCAGAATTGACAAATAATTCCGAAAATTTCGAATGAATTTCGTTTGGCGAATACGCGTGCTTTTTGGCTGCGCACACGAAAGATCGCGTAAGCCTGACTGATTTTTTGCGCGCAATATCGACCGACTCGCATCCGCCTCAGGTAGAAAATTCCTCTCGCAACGCCTGAAAAATCCCACACCGCAGGGACCTGGCGGGCACACACCTCACTTGCGGCAATCGCGACCGCTTCGTTTTTTAAATCGTCGCGCTATTCCCATTCATTACCGATCTGTTTTTTCGTCAATTTCTTTTCCTTAGAATCGATTGCGCCTGAAAAGCATCGCGCACGCCCATGGCAATACGCGAATGCCTTTCGCCAATCTGTCGCCACAAGCTTATTCTCGAAACAGCATAGATCGCTCAATGACTGTCAGCGCACTACCCACCGCCACGCGTCGTGAACGCATCGTTCAACTGGACGGCCTGCGCGCCATCGCCGTGCTGGCCGTGTTCTCGCAACACGCGCTAAACGCGCCGCTGTGGATGGGCGTCGACCTGTTCTTCGTCTTGAGCGGTTTTTTGATCACCGGCATCCTGCTCGATCGCAAGGCGCGCGGGCAATCGTATTTCAGCTACTTCTACGCCCGCCGTGCACGCCGCATCCTGCCGCCGTACGTGCTGCTGATGATCGTCTCGTCGCTGCTGTTCGGTCTCGGCTGGGCCGAGCATTGGCAGTGGTACGCGTTCTTTGCGGCGAACATCGGTGACACGCTCGATCAAGCAGGGCACCCCAGTCTCAACGTGCTGTGGTCGCTTGCCGTCGAAGAGCAGTTTTATCTGTTCTGGCCGTTTGTCGCGCTGTTCGCGTCGGAGCGTGCGCTGCTCTTCATCGCTGCGGCCTTGATCGTCATCGTGCCTGTGTTGCGCGCGATCTCGACGCCGTTCTTCGATACGTTCTGGCCGATCTATTACCTCACGCCGTTTCGCATGGACCTGCTCTCCGCAGGCGCATTGCTGGCCATGCTCGTTCGGCGCGATGCCAACGCGCTCTCGCGTCTGAAAGCGCCGGCGTATGCCGGCTTTATCGCGGCACTCGTGGTGCTCGCGTGGCTGCATCTTCACTATCCGCGTTTTCGCGCCGCGAACACGCCGCTGTCGAATGCCGGCCTCTATAGCGTGTCGCTGGTTCTTTGCACGTCGCTCGTCGTGATCGCGCTGCAAAGCAAAGGGATTGTGAAGCGTCTCTTGAGCCATCCCGTTCTCGTCTATATCGGCACGATCAGCTACACGATCTACCTGATTCATTTGAGCATTCTTTACGCGCTTTGGCCGCACATCCACAACCGCTACGCGGCGGCCGCAGCGGCGCTCGCCATCACGCTCGCCTATGCGAGCCTCACCTGGTTTGCCTTCGAAAAGAGGCTCATTGACGGCGGGCCGCGCCGCGAAGCCCGCCAACTGCTGACCGTCGAATAAAACACTCGCATCACTTTTAGGGAAACGCTATGGACCCTCAACGCAAAGCGATCATTACCGGTGTCTCAGGACAAGACGGCGCGTATCTCACGAAGCTGCTGCTGGAAAAGGGCTACCACGTCACCGGCACGTATCGGCGAACCAGCTCGGTGAATTTCTGGCGCATGGATGAACTCGGCATCAGCCAGCATCCGAACCTGACGCTCGTCGAGCACGATCTGACCGACCTCGGCTCCAGCTTGCGCCTGCTCGAGAAGGCGCAGGCGAGCGAGCTTTACAATCTCGCGGCGCAGAGCTTTGTCGGCGTGTCGTTCGACCAGCCGGCGACCACCGCCGACGTGACCGGCATCGGCGCGCTGAACCTGCTCGAAGCGATCCGCTTGATCAACCCGCGCATGCGTTACTACCAGGCGTCGACCTCCGAAATGTTCGGCAAGGTGCAGGCGATTCCGCAATCGGAGTCCACGCCGTTCTACCCGCGCAGTCCCTATGGCGTCGCCAAGCTGTTCGCGCACTGGACGACGATCAACTACCGCGAGTCGTACGGCATCTTCGGCTGCAGCGGCATCCTGTTCAATCACGAGTCGCCGTTGCGCGGACGCGAGTTCGTCACGCGCAAGATCACCGACACCGCCGCAAAGATCAAGCTCGGCAAGACCGGAAAGCTCGAACTCGGCAATCTCGATGCGAAGCGCGACTGGGGCTTCGCGCAGGAATACGTCGACGGGATGTGGCGCATGCTGCAGGCCGGCGAGCCGGACACCTATGTGCTCGCCACCAACCGCACGGAGACGGTGCGCGATTTCGTGGGGATGGCGTTCGCGGCGGCCGGCTATCAGATCGAGTGGACGGGCAAAGGCGAGCAGGAGAAAGGGCTCGATGTATCGACGGGCAAGGTGCTGGTGCAGGTGAATCCGAAGTTCTACCGGCCTGCGGAAGTCGATCTCCTGATCGGCTGCGCGGACAAGGCCAAGGAAAAGCTCGGCTGGCAGCCCGAAACGACACTGGAGCAGCTCTGCCAATTGATGGTCGATGCCGATCTCGCACGCAATCAGCACCATGAGACTTTCTGAGCGCCAAGGGCGCCGCGCGCTCGTGACCGGGCTCGCCGGCTTCACCGGCCAGCACATGGCCGAATACCTCGAAGACGCCGGCTACGAGGTGTGGGGCACGGTGCCGCCCGAACTGGCCGAGGGCGCATCGAACCGGCACCTCGTGAGTGCCGTCGATCTGCTGGACGCCGAAGGCATGAAGGCGATGATCGCCGATGCGCGGCCGGACGTGGTCGTGCATCTCGCGGGCGCCGCGCATGTGGCGAACGGCACGGCGGGCAATACCTACCTCGTGAATATCGTCGGCACGCGCAACCTGCTGTCGGCGCTCGCGTCGCTCGATAAGCCGCCGCGCGCGGTGCTGCTGGCGAGCAGCGCGAATGTTTACGGCAACGCGCCTGTCGAGCTGCTCGACGAAAGCATCGCGCCCTCGCCCGCCAACGACTACGCGGTCAGCAAGCTGGCGATGGAACACGCCGCGCGCCTGTGGACGGACCGCTTGCCGATCATCGTCACGCGGCCGTTCAACTACACGGGCGTCGGGCAACGCGAGGACTATTTGCTGCCGAAGATCGTCGGCCACCATGCGCGGCGCGAAGCAAAAATCTCGCTCGGCAACCTCAACGTGAGCCGCGATTTCTCGGACGTGCGCAACGTCGTGGCGATCTACGGCAGCCTGCTCGAAGCCGCACCTGCCGGCGAGACGTTCAACGTCTGCTCGGGCGTCGGGCACTCGCTGGGCGAGGTGCTTGCAATGCTCGCCCGCATCGCCGGTTACGAGATCGACGTGTTCGTCGATCCGCGGTTCCTGCGGGCAAATGAAGTGCACCGGCTCGTCGGCTCCAACCGCAAGCTGCAGCGCGCGATCGGCCGCGTGCCGGTCACGCCGCTCGCCGAAACGCTTGAATGGATGTTTGAAGCGGCGTCGCTGCGCGAGGAAACCGCGCCTCAAGCCAATGGTTCGGAGGTCGGTTGAGGCGCACGCTATTCGTGCCCGCTCGCCTCATTCAATACTTGAGTCGTTTGAACCGAAATTGCGAATGGCCGCTCTTGCGCCGAAGCGAGACGCGCACCGCACGCACTCGAATCAGGCCGGCTCGACGTAATCAAACACGCCGGAGTCCGGCTGAATAGCTTCAGCCGGACTCCGGCCTCGAGAGCGCGTATCAGTCGCCATGCGCGTCGTCCTTTCGGACTGGCGATGAGATATCCAATCGACCGTTACGGCGCTCATCCGTGATCGTGAAACGGCGTACTCAATGCGCTGAAGCGTTCACCTGTTCCCCTCGTCGCCACCACTTTTCGGCCTGTTGGAATTGCCTGCGGTTGCGCTCCTGCATATCGGGAGTGGCCGGGTAGTGAACGTTGTCGCCAGGTATGACGCCCGCTTCTTCCGCCTGTACCAGCTCTGCGTAGACCTGTGCATGGGTTTTGCCGCGAGCGGCTGTCCCCGTGCCAACTGCAGTCCACGAGTCCGGCGCGGGGGCGACGGGTGTCGCCTTTGCGGATGCACTGTCGATAGTGGCCTCCGCCAATAACGGAGCGGGCGCGGACGCCATAGGGACGGACGACTGCCAGCCTTGCTGCTGATTATGCGGAGGCGTGGCAAAGACGGATACGGAAATTGAGAGGAGCAGCGCGGCGAAGAGTGAGCGATTGAGTAACGTAGTGCGTTTCATGGTGAGTTCCTTGATGACTTGAAAAACGTCGCGCAATGACGCGCGACAGCGATGCACGGTCGGGGCCGTCGGACCCGCCAGCACAGGTCATGACGGCGCGTCTTTACTGGCCTGTTACGGTGACCTGTCCGTTTGCCCGCCACGCCTGCTCGATCTGCTGGAAGCGGACTCGGTTACGGGCGATCGTCTCGGCGCTCGGCGGGTAATCGTTCTTGTTAGCGGGAATCAAGCCGGCCTCTTCGGCCTGCAGCAGCTCCGCACGAACCTGCGCGCGAGTCTTGCCGGAGTCAGTGCTACCGCCGGCGATCGGGGTAGCATCCGTGTGGAGCGCGGGCGTTGGTGCGGCAACTGCCGAAACTTGCCCGTGCGTGAGGGACGAAGAAGAGTCTGGGCGGGGATCGGAGCCGCGGGCGCCGCCGCCGGCAAATGCCGCGAAGGAGGCAGAAAGGAGCAGGGTTGCGAAGACGGAACGGTTAAGCAGGCTAGTCACTTTCATGAACGATTCCATAAGAATTGAGGGAGTCATCCCATGGGCAAATGGGCAGGGATGGCGAACTGCGGCCTAGCAAATACTTAGCTATGCAAAGTTGAACCGTGTCCGCGCGCAGAATGACAGCGAGACGGGAATCCCACGGAGGCCTCCGTACGGACGAGCCGGATCGCGTGCCAGCTTGCGCGGGGCACGACCCACTTTCAGCCGTCAGGGGCTACGTGCGAAACACCTGGAAGAGGATGCGGAGAGGTGGCGATGCCGATCTCAGGATCGGCTCGGTATGGGCGGTGAAGTACGGCTCAATGGCCAGCGCCGGGATGGACGAGTGCCCCCAGATCAGTGGCAACCACGCGAGGGGACACGGGGTCGGCTGCTCAGCGTGACCGGGCTGCGCGCTGTCGTTGCAATGTGCGTGACAGGCCAAACCCATGTGATGATCCCGTAGATCGCCATGGTTGCCCATTGCGATCATCGACACGGAATGACCCGACGAATCGGGGCGGTCCGTTGTCGTCGATGCGTACGCCGAGATCCACATCTGACAGAAGATCAAGGTGAAGAGCACTACGACAGTGGTGAACGCACGTATGAGCGGGCGACGCATGAGTTTGATTGAGACCGATCTCACATTCGAGGTTGGATGGGACTTTAAGCATTCCCATAGTTGGAACGTCAAGCGTTCTCCGAGATTATTTGTGTGAGGACTTGCCAAAAAACGCCTTGACATTCCCAACGTGGGAATGTCTACATTGCAACTGTCTACAACGTGTTGGATCCCGGCGTTGGGATTGGACGTAGAAGGCCTGCAACGGGACCGCGTGACTCGGCACGGAAATTTCAAGTTAAGCCATGAACATAGGACAAGCCGCAAGCGCCTCCGGCGTCTCCGCCAAAATGATCCGTTATTACGAGAGCATTGAGCTGGTGAAAGTTGCCGGGCGGACGGAAGGCGGCTACCGCATATACGGACAGGACGACGTTAGCGTCCTGCAGTTCATCCATCGGGCGCGTACGCTGGGGTTCCCTGTTGAGCAGATCCGGCGCCTGCTCGCGCTTTGGCAGGATCAGGGCCGCTCGAGCGCAGAGGTCAAGGTGGTTGCAGCGCAACACATCGCCGAACTCGACGCAAGGATTGCGGAACTCGTTGAGATGCGCGACACGCTGACCACGCTTGCGCGGCAGTGTGCGGGCGATGATCGGCCGTCGTGCCCTATCCTTGAAGAGATCGGTCGCGCTGATGTCGAGAAGCTGAGTAACCGGGCAGCACGAGGGCTCAAGACGGCCGCATCGTAAGCGCAAAACCAAGGATGGGAGACGCACTGACAAACGGCTGTCTTTGCGTCAAAGTCGGGACCCCAGTCGCTGAAATCGCCCCCGCGTTATACTCGCGCCAATGAAAATTCTGCGGACCTTCCTCGTGCTGCTGCTGTGCGCTGTGCTGCCCTTGACAGGGCTGGCAGCCGGTTGCGTGACCGGTGAATGTTCGATGCAACAGTCGATGGCCATGGATGACGGCAGTGACATGTCCGCCACCATGCCCAGTTCTGACTTGATGAAATCTTCGACTGGCGGCAAAGCGAAGGGCGTGCTCGGCAAGATGACTGCCCAATGCCAAATCGGCTGCCTATATCTCCCGGTTACCACCCTTGAGGTAACCCGCCCCGCTGGCCTCTCCAGCCCGGTCGTCTTCAACTACGCGCAATCGCTCATCGTCCGCGAGCAGGGCGGACTCTGGCGACCGCCGCGCTCACTCTAACTCCCGCCATCTGGTACACCGCCTGCACGCGGTGATGTCGTCCTGACTCAGGACGTGAGTCCCTATGTCATCTTAGACATAGGCATGGGCTCGACCATTCGGGGTTCACATGTCTTTCCCACATTTGTCGTCGGTCATCCGACGACGGCCGCTGCGTTGCCTGGCGGTGGCAGCGCTCGTCATGTTTGCCAGCCGCGTGGCGTACTCCCAGGACGAGGGCATGACGCTCGACGCGGCGCTTCAGATCGCCGCCAGCCGCTCTTCCTCGATCCAGGCCGCGCAAGCCTCCGTCCGGGGAAACTCGGACGTCGTCGTCAAAGCCGGACAACTGCCCAATCCCAAGTTGAAGCTGAGCGTCGAAGACCTCCCGATCAACGGGCGACAAGCGTTCACGATTGGGCAGGACAATTTCACGATGCGTGGCATCGGCATCGAGCAGGAGTGGGTGTCTGCGGACAAGCGCCGGGCACGCACGGCATTGGCCAATCGCACCGTAGATCAGGATAGATCGACGTACCTGGAAAAGGTGGCTGAGGTCCGTCGGCAAACCGCTATGGCGTGGCTGAACGCCATCTACGCGAAAAAGGCCGTCGCCCTGGACCAAGCGCTGGTCGACCATCTGAGCCAGGAACTCACTGCCAAACAGGCGTCGTACCGCGGTGCGAAAGGCGTTGCGGCGGATGTCGCCGAGGCCGGCCTCACGCTCGGAAACGCGCGCGACGCCTTGATCGACGCACAGCAGGACGAGAAGACGGCCCTGATCGAACTGTCGCGATGGACCGCGGCAGGCAACGTGCTCGAAGTCGCCGGCACCCCGCCGGCGCCGGAGTCGCAAGTATCCAGCCTGAGCGTCGACGAACTCGCTCAGGTCCAGCCCTGGTTGATCGCCGCGCGTTCCGCCATCTCATTGGCCGACGCCGAAACCGGCGTCGCCCGAACCAATAGAAATCCCGATTGGACCTGGGGGCTGACCTATTTCAAGCGAGGGGGGAATTTCTCGGACTACGTGTCCTTCGGTGTTTCCATCCCGTTGCCCATCAACCGCAGAAATCTCGAGGATCGCGACGTCGAACAGAAGTCGGAAATGGGCACGCAGGCGCGGCTCACCTATGAAGACACCGAGCGACAGGTCGTGGCCGATATCCAGAGTCTGGCGGCAAAGCTCGCCAGCGGCCGGGATCGGCTGGCCAATCTGCGGCAAACCGTCCTGCCCGCGGCCGAACAGAAAGTGGAACTGGCCAATGCAGCCTATAAATCCGGCGGCGGCACGCTCGCCGATGCCTTCGAAGCGCGGCACATGCAGCTCGAAACGGAGCTTCAGGTGCTGAACCTTGAACGACAGGTTTCCCTGATCTGGGCCCAGCTCGAATACCAGGTTTTGCCGCCTGACGTGATCGCCAGTCAATGAGGAAAAAAGATGAACCAGAAACTACTCGTACGAGCCGTGGCGTCGGTATTGGCTGGAGCCGCGCTGCTCGTGGCCGGCTTCGTAGCCGGCACCCATCGTCGCGCCGCCGATGCGCCCACGGCGGCAGCGACGCCTGCGTCCGGAGACCACACCGATCCGAAGACAGGCCGCAAGGTGCTGTACTGGCACGACCCGATGGTCCCGAACCAGCACTTCGACAAGCCGGGCCCGTCGCCTTTCATGGCCATGCAGCTTCAGCCGGTCTACGCGGATGAAGACGGCGGCTCCGGCGGCATCAAGATCAACCCAGGTCTCCAGCAGAACCTCGGCATTCGCTACGCGACCGTGCGCCGGCAGGATACGACGGAGGGATTCGACGCCGTCGGCACCACGCAATTCGACGAATCGCAGGCGTATGTCGTGCAATCGCGCGTCACCGGGTATATCGACCGCCTATATGCCAGCGCGCCGATGCAACACGTAGGAAAGGGTGCGCCGATCGCGTCCCTTTTCGTTCCCGATTGGCTCGCGCCTCAGGAAGAGTATCTCGCGCTCAAGCGTGGCGGTATGGACGCCGATCTGCTCGCGGCATCCCGCGCCCGCATGCGGGCACTGTCGATTCCGGACGGCGTCATCGCCGGTCTCGACCGGACCGGCCAGGCGCAAACGCATGTGGTTCTGTCGTCGCCGGAGGCAGGGGTCGTGAGCGAGCTGGACGTCAGGGACGGCGCGCAGGTGTCGCCGGGACAGACGCTTGCGAAGGTCGCGGGCCTGTCGAAGCTATGGCTCATCGTCGAAATTCCGGAAGCGCTGGCGCTAAGCGTGAAGCCCGGCATGGCGGTTGACGCAACGTTCTCGGGCGACTCGACCCGGCACTTCAAGGGGCAGATTCGCGAAATCCTGCCCGGCATCAGCACGAGCAGCCGCACGCTGCAAGCCCGTCTGGAAATCGACAACTCAGCACAGCAACTGACGCCGGGCATGCTGATGCGCGTGCGCGTCGAAGGACGACAGGCGGTCTCGCGTCTGCTGGTTCCGTCCGAAGCGGTCATCACGACCGGAAAGCGCGCCGTGGTCATCGTCAGGAACGCGGATGGCCATCTGCAGCCGGTTGAGATCACGACCGGAAATGATGTCGGCGATGACACCGAGGTGCTGAGCGGCTTGAACGATGGCGACACGGTGGTGGCGTCCGGCCAGTTCCTGATCGACTCGGAAGCCAGTCTGAAAGCGGTCCTGCCGAAGCTGGAAAGCGGCGGCGAAGCGGGAGCGAGTTCCCCCGCAGCTGCTGCCCCAGCTGCGGCAAACCAAACGTATGAGACCACCGGCAAAGTCGAAAAGGTGACGGCTGCAGACATCACGTTCTCGCATCAACCGGTTGCCGCGCTGGGCTGGCCCGCGATGACGATGACCTTCAACAAAGCGGAACCCGACGCGTTCCCGGACGTGAAGGCCGGCCAGACCGCGCATTTTGTCTTCAAGCAAGCCGACGGTGGCTATCAGCTGACCAAGGTCGAACCGATGGGAGACACGAAATGATAGCCCGCGTCATTCGTTGGTCCATTCACAACCGCTTCCTGGTGCTGCTCGCGACCGTGCTCATCGCGGCGTGGGGCGTGTACTCGTTTACGCAGACGCCGCTCGATGCCTTGCCCGACTTGTCGGACACCCAGGTCATCATCAAGGCGTCGTACCCTGGCAAGGCGCCGCAGGTCATCGAGGACCAAGTGACCTATCCGCTCACCACGACACTTCTCGGTGTCCCCGGTGCTAAAACCATCCGCGCGTACTCATCGTTCGGGGATGCGTTCGTCTATATTCTGTTCGACGATAAAACCGACCAGTACTGGGCACGCTCTCGCGTGCTCGAATACCTGAACCAGGTGCAGAGCCGGCTTCCGCCGGGCGCGACCGTTTCGCTCGGACCGGACGCAACCGGTGTCGGCTGGATCTACGAATACGCGCTCGTCGACAAGACAGGAAAACACGACCTCGGACAGTTGCGTGCGCTTAACGACTGGTTTCTCAAGTTCGAGCTAAAGGCCGTTCCCGACGTATCGGAAGTCGCGAGCATCGGCGGATTGGTGCGCCAGTACCAGGTGGTGCTCGACCCGGACAAGCTGCGCGCATACGGCATCACGCAGGCCGTGGTGGCCGACGCACTGGGCAAGGCGAACCAGGAATCCGGCGGCTCGGTCGTCGAGCTTGCGGAGTCGGAATACGTGGTCCGCTCCTCAGGCTATCTGCACTCGCTGGACGATTTCCGCAACGTCGTCCTGCGCACCAATGACGCAGGAACGCCCGTACTGCTCGGCGATGTTGCCCGCATCCAGATTGGGCCCGAGGCGCGGCGCGGGATTGCGGAGCTGAACGGCAAGGGTGAAGTGGCGGGCGGTGTCGTCGTCATGCGTTCCGGCAAGAACGCGTTGACGACCATCGAAGCAGTCAAGGCCAAGCTGGCCGACCTGAAGCGCTCGCTGCCGGCAGGCGTGGAAATCGTGACGACGTATGACCGCTCGGGACTCATCAATCGCGCGGTGGACAACCTGAAGGACAAGCTCATCGAGGAGTTCATCGTCGTCGGGCTCGTCTGTGCCATATTCCTGTTCCATCTGCGCAGCGCGTTCGTGGCCATCCTGTCGCTGCCGCTGGGCGTGCTGGTTGCGTTCATCGTCATGCGGTACCAAGGCGTCAATGCAAACATCATGTCGCTGGGCGGGATTGCGATAGCGATCGGCGCGATGATCGACGCGGCCATCGTGATGATTGAAAACGCGCACAAGCATCTGGAGGCGTTCGAGCACCAGCATCCCGGCACGCCGATAACGGCCGCTCAACGCTGGGAGCTCATCGCCTCGTCAGCGGCTGAAGTCGGTCCGGCGCTCTTCTTCTCGCTGCTCGTCATCACGCTGTCGTTTATCCCGGTGTTTTCGCTGGAGGGACAGGAAGGCAGGCTCTTCTCGCCGCTGGCGTTCACGAAGACGTACACCATTGCGGCCGCTGCCGGCTTATCGGTGACCCTCGTGCCCGTGCTGATGGGATACCTGATACGCGGGCGCATCCCGCATGAGGCGGCCAATCCCATCAATCGCGTCCTGGTGCGTCTCTATCGGCCGTTGCTCGAAGCGACGCTGCGACGTCCCTGGTTTGCGATCGGGCTCGCCGTTGTCGCGCTCGGTCTGAGTGTGATTCCGCTGTCGCGACTGGGGGGAGAGTTCTTGCCGCCGCTCGACGAGGGTGACCTGCTTTACATGCCGACGGCGCTTCCCAGCATTTCGACCGATAAAGCAGCCGAACTGCTGCAGCAGACTGACCGGCTGATCAAGACGGTGCCCGAGGTGGCCTCGGTGTTCGGCAAGGCGGGCCGCGCCGAGACCGCCACCGATCCGGCGCCGGGGCTCGAAATGTTCGAAACCACGATTCAATTCAAACCACGAAGCCAGTGGCGCCCCGGCATGACGCCGGAGAAGCTCGTGGACGAACTCGACCGGACCGTGAAGGTGCCGGGGCTGTCGAACCTCTGGGTTCCGCCCATCCGCAACCGCCTGGACATGCTGTCGACGGGTATCAAGTCGCCGGTCGGCGTGAAGGTTTCCGGACCCGACCTGAAGCAAATCGACAAGGTGGCCGCGCAGGTCGAAGCCACAGTCAAGCAGGTGCCGGGCGTCACGTCGGCGCTCGCCGAGCGTTTGAACGGCGGCCGGTACATCGACGTCGACATCAATCGTCTGGCGGCTGCACGTTACGGTCTTTCCGTCGGCGATATTCAGTCCGTGGTGTCGTCGGCCGTCGGGGGCGAAAACATCGGCGAGGTCATTGCAGGGCGCGAGCGCTTCCCTATCAACATCCGGTATCCGCGCGAAGTGCGCGACTCGCTCGAGAAGCTGCGTCAGTTGCCGGTTGTCACGGACCGGGGCGCGCAAATCCAGCTCGGCGACGTTGCCGACTTGACGATTGAGGATGGCCCGCCGTCGATTCGCAGCGAAAACGCGCGGCTTGCGGGCTACGTCTATATCGATATCCGGAACGTGGACCTGCAGTCGGCGGTGAGGGCGATGCAGCACGCCGTGGCGGAAAAGGTCGTGCTGCCGCCTGGATATTCGATTGCGTGGTCCGGGCAGTTCGAATATCTGGAGCGTGCGGAGGCAAAGTTGCGAACCGTCATTCCCGTGACGCTCGTCGTTATCTTTGTGCTGCTGTTCCTGACGTTCAACTCGGCGGCCGATGCGCTCCTCCTGATGTCGACCGTGCCGTTCGCGCTGGTCGGCGGATTCTGGTTCATCTGGATACTGGGCCATGCGGTATCGGTCGCGACGTCGGTCGGATTCATCGCGCTCGCCGGTGTGGCAGCCGAGTTTGGCGTGGTGATGCTGCTGTATCTGAAGGGCGCGCTAAATCGGCGATTGCAACTTGGTGAACCACTGACCGAAGCCGTGCTCATCGATGCGATTCGCGAAGGTGCCGTGTTGCGGGTGCGGCCGAAGGCGATGACGGTCGCTGTCGTGCTCGCTGGCCTGATACCCATCATGCTCGGCCACGGCGCCGGCTCCGAAGTGATGCAGCGCATTGCTGCACCGATGGTCGGCGGGATGGTGACGGCCCCGATCCTTTCGATGTTTGTGATCCCCGCAGCCTGGTTCCTGTTGCAACGCCGCCGCGCGCGAAAGCTGGCCCATGCGCGGCACCCCCAAGCAGTATCTTCCGGCATGAAAGTGCCAATGACTCAAACTGGAGAAATTCAATGAAGAAGTTGATTGTTGCATCTGTCGCACTTGCAGCCTTCGTCGCTGCGCCCGCGTTTGCGGCCGACGACATGGCCGGAATGAACATGTCCACGCCGGCGTCCAAAGCGTCGTCGACTAGCGCGCTCAGCGACGCTGAGGTGAAGAAGGTGGACCCGGCCACCGGCATGATTACGCTGAAGCACGGGGCGCTCGAGAACGTCGGGATGCCGCCGATGACCATGGCGTACAAGGCGAAGGATGCGTCGATGGTCAAGCAGGTTCACGAGGGCGACAAGGTCAAGATTCGCGTCGAAAACCTCAACGGGACGCCGACCATCGTGAAGCTGGAAAAGCCGTCTTGATGCGGTACTGATGCTGTGCTTGCAGGCTTACCGTGCCCGGTGAGCCTGCAGTCCGGCTGGCATGAATAGAGGCCAGCGATGCGAACGGCACCCATCACCGCCCAGCGAGGCATCTGCCGTCTGAATCCGCAGTTGATCAGGGACATTCAAGCCCAACACTTCGCCGACACCTGGGGCGCGCAATATCCAATAGGATGATTGCCCCTTATTTCGTGAGCTCCGACAAGCGTAGCGCACTGCCTCTTGGTAAGTCTGATCGGCTTTCCTTTGCCCGGTGTTATTAGTAGTGCTGCGGATGTGCGAGAAAGAATCGCACCATCTCGGCGCTGGCATCGGGACCGCTGGCATCCGTGTACGTCCCGCGGACGCTGCCACCGGCCCATGCATGCGGTGCACCGTGGATGATCCAATACTCCGCATCAATGCCGTTGGCGGCCGTCAGCCGCCGCCCCGTGCACGCGCGCCCGCCTGCCTGGCGATCCAGTGCCTCAGCGACGGGGGACGTGCTCGCGCTGAATTCCCGCACGAGCGCGCTGCCATTGGAGGGATGAACCGTCGCGTCGGCGTCGCCATGAAAGACGATCAACGGCCGCTTCGGCACGGTCGGCCCATCGTGACCGTCAGCGAGCTGCCCACGCCGTGCCCGTATGCCCCCCTTCATCGCGGCAAGAGCCGACGGCAAGTCGTGAGCGCAGCGATATGGCAGACCCGAGTGAATTCCCGCCGCGGCATACAGTTCCGGATAGGTGTGAATCATCACGGCGGCCATCGCACCACCCGCCGACAGACCGGCGACATACACGCGGGCCGGATCGACGCTGTGGCTGGCTATCACGTCGCGGGTGATTCCCGCTATCAGCGCAGGCTCGCCGCGCTCCCGCTGCTGGTCGACTGGCTTGAACCAGTTCCAGCATCTGGACGGATTCGCCCTCTTCGGCTGGATCGGATAGGCAACGAGGCAATCGTGCCGCTCGGCGAACGCGTTCATCCGGGTGCCTGCCGCGAAATCGTCCGCATCCTGCGTGCAGCCGTGCAACATCACGATCAGCGGTAACGGCGCGCCCCTGTACCCGCTGGGCACGTAGAGCTTATAGTTCCGCTGCCCCGCGTCGTTGACGTACGTCCGCGCACTGAAATACCCGCGGTCCTCGACATCGGCCTCCCTGGCGACATGCGGGTGGGGAAACGCGTCCGTTGCTCTCGCGCGGGCGGATCGATTCCCGTCGAGCGCGTCGTCGCGAAGCTGCAGCGCGTCGCGCGCGTCGACAGGTCGTCGAGGCGCCGCGCGGCCTGGCCTGCCATCGCCGCCCCGCAGCGCTCGTTGAATCGCTGCGGTAGCTTCGAGCGGCCCAGCAGTGCGCAACAGGTGCATCGCTTCCTGCATGGACGACAGGAAATCTTCATTCATCTTCATCATCGTTGTCCGTATGTCGGTTTAAGCAGCCGGCCGGGCTAGCTGATTCTTCCAGCCAACGCTGCCTTGACCGCGGGTGAAGCGTGGAATGCGCCCAGCACCACGACCGACGCGATCGTGGCGAGCGCTAGCTCAGGGGTAACATCGGATGCAATGCTGGCAAGCCCCAGCACATGAATGTTGAGACGCTGTTTGGCCGCCCGTGCCGACTCCAGGTCCTGCTTGGAGAAGTGCTGCAGACCAAGCACTAACGCCCGGCGTGTAACCGTCTCATTCACGGCCTGGGCGTGGACCGCCAACTGGTTGCGGATCGCCGTGCGGATCAGATCGGTGCGATTCGAGTAAAAGCCTTCTTCGACCAGCAGGTCGATCTGGCCGAGGTCGACGGGACCGAGATTAATAGTGATCTTTTCCGTCTCGCCGCCCTTCGAACGGAGCGGTACGGTGAGTGCTTGCGGGGGTTTGCGCGTTTCCATTTTCCATCCATCTGCCATCCATAGGGATGGTTATAGGATGGCGATCTCGCCGCGTCAATCTCCAGATATGGGGTCACGACAGGTGCGGTGCACTAAGGCACACGCCCCGTGGGGCGACAACACTCGGACGGAGCATCAAAATGCGAAGAGTCGGCTGTCGACGAATCGCGGCCGAATCTCATCGTGACCGGAAAGCGATGACGGCAATACCGCTCAATATCAATGTAGGAACATACGTTTTATCGGTATGTCTTCTCACATTTTTAAGTCGAGGCGCCCAAAGACACCATCCGCTTCCCGATTCGGGCCCGCCGCAAAGAACAACGTGTTGGTGGGCTGGTTGTCGAGTCCGTTGCCGAAGGCGATGCCCCAGAGCCCATCTTGCTTGAACGTCGTGTTATTCGAGAGCGTGATGCTCGTAATGAACGCACCGCTCGCCGGGTCGAACACATTGATCAGCCCGTCGCCGAAGTTACCCACCAGGATGTCCCCGCTAAGGTTGCCGAAGTTGCCCGGCGCCTGCGCGATCCCCCAGGGCGCATTCAAATGACCGCCCGATGCAAAATGCTGCAGCAGATTTCCGGCCGTGTCGTAGACGTCGACGAACCCCAACCCTGTGCCGGCGACGTCGTCGTGCTTCTCCGCATTCTGCATGGCGTAGGTCACGAACAGTTTTGACCCGATTGCCTGGATACCGAACGGCGCAAAACCCGTGGGCAACGACGGATCTTGAAATTTGCCGGGCAGCGCGACTTTCGAAAAGTTCGTGTCGAACACGTCTATCTTGTTGTTGTGGAAATCGGTCGCATAGAGAAAGTTCGCCCCCCCGTTGCTCGCCAGTGCGAGGCCCTTGTAGACTGCGCCGCCGCTGCCGTCGTCGTACGCAATGATCGCCACGGTCGGATTGACGGCGGGCGACCACGCGGTGATCGTGCCGCCCTCGCCGTCGAAGATGAATGCGGGAACGCCAGACTTGCCGCCCAGGCTGACGCTGAAGCTCTTGGTGCCGTTGAACACAATGCCGGTGGGATCCGCGGGTCCATTAATGCCCGTCGGAATGGTGACCACGAGCGATTGGGGCACACCGTTGCCGTCATACAGCGTCGCGACCGACGTGCCGTTGTCGGCGACCCAAAAGAAGCCCGCCGGGTTAAATGCAATGCCCCACGAATTCTGCAGGTTCGGATCAGTGTGCGCGGCGGGCACAGCGCCATCCGAAACCAGCACAGTCTCCGTGAACAATGTCGGAGTAAACGAGTTGCCGGAGCCGCCGCACGCGGCGATCGTCGCCAGCGCGACACCCCCTGCAATCAGACCCAATACCGTAACGACGGATTTCATCATGTCACCTCCTGCGCCCCCGCATGCCGGTCGCACGCAATAAACGATCGGCGCCGGCGCACTATTCCTTGGCGATGCGGGTTCCTTTTCAGAGACTGGGACGCGCGAATGTCGAAGGTCATACACGGCTACTTAAGGCTTGGCGATATGCCACACACCCTTGAAGCCGTCGCCGTTCATCTGACCGGGCTGTTTGTCCTTTGCGAAGCGATAGGCATCACCACGTGACTCCACGATACAAAGGCCGCAAGCGAGGCAATGCGCAGTGTCACCGAAGACCCCATCTCATCTCGGACTGCGGCAACTGATAAACGATTGGCGACGCGTTATATTCCGTGCGTACTGTGCCCTCGTCGCGGGGAATAAGCAGAGACGGCAGACGGCGACGTACTGGATGCATTTATGGATTGTCCGCGCGCATCATCCAGTTGGTCGCTGTGTAGATGTTTTCGTCTTCAGCGGCAAATAGCAGTTCGCCCCCCATGGCCTCGGAATAAGTCCCACGATCCACTCGTTTAGTCGGCATGGCATTCACGGCCAAAGCTGCCCGCGCAGCGCTGCTGCTCGCGTATGCATGGAAGCAAGCACTATTGCGCGATAAGTCGATGGCAGCAAGTGACCAGTTCAACGAGAGGTGCAGCCATGGGTCCCGTCCATCACATGACGATTTTCCTCAGCGCGGCTATGCTCGGTGTCTCTTCGGGTTACAGCAATGCGCAGCAGCTCCTGAAAGCGACGCTTTTGTCGAACGCGATTCACCTGGACACCAGCCAAGTAAAAGCGGGGACCGTGACGTTCGATGTCCATAACGCCGCGGAGAACAACTTGGTCCACGAACTCGTCGTGTTAAAGACACCCGTCGCCGATGACGCACTTCCGGTACGCAAGGGCCAGGTGCCTGAACGGAAGTTTCAAAAGATGGGCGAAGTCGAGGATGTTGCTCCCGGCAAGAGCCGGCGCCTGACGATCAAGCTCTTTCCTGGTCACTACGTGCTCGTTTGCAACAAGCCAGGACACTATTCGATGGGCATGCATACCTCGCTTACTGTCACACCGTGATTGGTGCCAGCGAGTTGACAGGCTTGGGCACAGGCATCAGCCAATGCGCAGTATGTCGCGATGAGAAAAAGGGCCGCTTATGCGGTAGTGCTGATCAGTTAAGCGCCGAACTGCATTTTTGTTTGTGCTGGAAGCGGTTAAAAACGGTGCGCCGGGATGTTGGCTTGCAACGCCTCTGTGAGCGGCAGAAGTCCCTGCCTAATGTAGAACGACCCGACCGCACAAGCGCCCGGGTCGTCAAATCCCACCCCTTAGGTTACGCCATCCGGTCCTTAGAAAGGACCTTGACTAAACGGCATTACTGTCGAAGCAGGGTTCCGATGTTTCACGCCGAGGCCGTGTCTTACTGCGAAGCAGAAGCACCGATGGGGGCGTTTTGGGGCGCCTTCTTGTGCGCCATGTGGTGACTCACTTTATGCATGTGCTTCATCGTCTTGTGGGCAGGGGCCGGAGTCGTGGCGGTTGTGGTCGGAGCCGTGGCGGTCGCGGCCGGTGCGGAAGCCTGGGCGAACGCAACAGTGGCAAACAGCGATGCAATCAGGGCGGCAGCAAGCTTTTTCAAGTCATTCTCCAGGGAAGGGGTGGCGAGGCGACGAACCTTGGCGTCGTCCAACGTTATAACGCATCGGGCTCGGTTTCGTTGACGTCAGTAAGGTTGGTTATTTTGAGAATTGGTCACACACTCTTCACAAGAACGTGCAACTGCAACTGTAATCGACGCGCTGTATCGACTTTGCGCTAATTCTGCGGCTGGGCCGAAACCATGGGGACGTACCGCCTAGCGACGCGCTTGACCGGACGCCGACACTAGACTTCGTAGTCTGGAATGTCGCTGTTGTCGGGCGTAGCGGCCGTTCGCATCCACGGGATCATCGGGTAATGTTCGGGTTGCAGCACAACCTTGACACCGCGGTCCCGGGTACCGGACTCAGAAAAACAAAATGTCGTAACCGAACCGGGACGCGGCACTGGCGATATGGCGCCCCATGAGTTCGCGCGCAGCAGCGGCATTCCTGTCCGCGAACGCCTGCACGAGGGTCTCATGAAAAACAGCGTCAGCGAGGAGCCTTGCCGAAATCGCAAAAGTTGTCGACCTGCCACGCTCCACGGTCCAGCGGATCGTCTCCGCCCTCGGACAGGAAAACCTTGTGCAGGCCGATCGAAGCGACGGTGTGCGTCTCGGGCCTGCGCTACTACGACTGGTCGGCCGTGTTCATACCAACGTGGTCTCCATCGTGAGACCGCATCTGGAGCAGCTCTCCGCAGATGTCGGTGAAACAGCGGTCCTCGCGCGAATGAGCGGCCGCAAACTGGCTTTCATTCACGTCGTAGTGGCTGAACACGTACTCCGGGTAATGCCAGGAGTGGGCGGGGACCTTCCGCTTCACAGCACGAGCGGCGGCCGCGCACTCTTAGCGCTACACACCGATCAGCAAGTCAAGGCAATTCTCGGAGACAACTACAAGCAGGCCACGCCAAGTACCGTACATTCCGCAACGGGGCTCCTGCGCACGCTGGCACGCATTCGCACGCAGGGTTTCGCGTGGGAGTCGGAAGAGTCGATCGAAGGCGTTTCCTCACTCGCCATTGCAATTGATACCGTCCTCGGGCGGTACGCCATCTGCGTTGTCGCACCGACGGCGCGCGCAATTTCAAGGCGAGACCTTTACGCCGAACGGGCATTGCGTTTGAAGGAAATATTGAAGGCCGAGATTGGGCGCAGCTCAACCGAAGCGTGAGCGCACAGTTCACTCACGAAGTCCAGCAAGCCAGAAGATCGCCGACGAGGAACGGCGCTGACAGTCGTGCTGGACACGGGCATGCCGCCGGAGATCAGGAATCTTTCCACCGTTGTGCTGCCTATTCGCGACGGATCGGATGCCACTGTTTTGCACGAGCTTGCGGCAAGCCTGCTCTCGCGCGCGGTGCAGAGCTACCCGTCGATCGCAAGCGATTCGAGCGCGTCGATCATCGCTCTCGGTCTTGCGGACCCCCAAAGGATCTCCCCAGCGGGAATTCCAGCATGGCGACTCATATGTCGACGTGCTATGGTTTTCAACCATTTTCGTCGCTTACGTCCGCGTTGGACTACTAGATCGCGCCCGTTTCCATATGCAGGGCGCAAAGCGCTCGTAACGAATGCAACAAAAGCCAGAGATATTCTATGGATATCTATTTGAGTATAGAAGCCTTCGTGCGTGTTGCCGAATCCGGCAATTTCGGGGTCGCCGCGCACCAACTCGGCGTTGCAAAGTCCGTCATCAGTACTCGCGTGCAACAACTTGAAGAGCATTTAGGTGTCCCCCTCTTTCACCGCTCAAGTAGGGCGGTGAAGTTGTCGGAGATCGGTGTTTCATACTACGCCAAGTGCCATGATCTGATAGATCGCATGCAGTCCCTCTCTCAACGATCAAAGGACATTACCGCGGCCTTAACTGGCACCTTGCGAATCGCAGCCTTGAACGGCTTCGCGTTGCAGCATTTGCCTGCTGTAATCGAAACATTCAGAAAGGGGCATCCGCATGTCGAATTCGACGTCGTTGCGAACGATCAGATAGTGGATCCTGTGCAGGAAGGCTTTGACGTCGTACTTCAGATATTTCCGCCTGCCTCCGAATCGCTGATCGAGCGTCGACTGTTTCGGATGCGGGGCGTGTTCGTCGCTGCTCCGCAGTATCTTAACGATAGATCGCCTATTTCGACTCCGGATGATCTCTGCCTCCACGATTTCGCGTGTTACCGCTACTATCCTTGGCGGAACCGATGGACGTTAACCAAAAGCTCGCAGCACAGCGAGGTCACGTTGGTACCCGCGCTTCGCTCCAACAGCATCCATCTGGTGCAGGAGTTTGCACGTAGATCATTGGGAATTGCCTATGTACCGACGATGGTCGCTTGCAATGATCTTTTAGAAGGGAGACTCATTCGTGTTCTTCCCGATTATCAGACGGAAACTCCGTATTTTTCGGCGGTGTATCCAACTTCACATCGTGCGACAGCGAAGGTGAAGTTGTTCATAGATCTGCTTTTGTCTACATTCTCGATGGAACCGGAATGGGATCGAGTTCTTGGACTGACGGGAGATATCGCCTGAACTTTGTAGGCGGTCATCCAGTAATCGGCTAACGATGGTTTCCATACTACAACTAGCTACAACGCGCCGGGTTTTGAAACTTCGTAACGCGCGTCATGACGTTGCCCGCCTGTGTCTACCACCGTCTTCATCGCCACAACGGCGAGATAGTCTGCCCGCGTTGGGCCGGATCGCGAGACGGTGCCCGACGAATTTGCTGCTTCACCAGCCGCGCCAAATGCTAGGGCGCGGTCATTCGTGATGGACCTCGATCCTGTTGCGCCCGCGTTCCTTCGCGAGATAGAGCGCCTTGTCGCAGCGCGAGAGAGCCTGATCGACGTCGACATCCCTTGCCCGCATGCTGTCGATGCCGACACTGACGGTCAGCGCGATGCGCTCGTCGGCGTGAATCAGCGGTGTTTCGTCGGCGCGCCGCTGCACACGTCGCGCAAAGGCGATCGCTGCTTCAGTGCCCGTGTCAGGCAGCACGACCGCAAATTCTTCGCCGCCGATCCTCCCTACAACGTCGCCTGCGCGTGCTTCCAGGCGCAGCACTCCGGCGAAGTGGCTGAGCGCGCGGTCGCCGAGCGCGTGCCCCCAGCGGTCGTTGAGCGTCTTGAAATGATCCAGGTCGAGCATCAGCATGGCGGCAACGCCACTATCGCCGCACCGGATCCGGGCAAGTTCCGCTTCGCTTTGCATCATGAAGTGGCGGCGATTCGGAAGCTGGGTCAGGTGGTCGGAGGTTGCGAGTTCGTGCAGCTCCCCCTCGATACGCTTGCGTTCCGTGACGTCCGTAATGAAACCGTGCCACAGCGTGCTGCCGTCCGGCATGCGTTGCGGCCGGGCGTCGCCCTGTCGCCAGCGCAGGCCTTGACGCGGCAGCTTTACCCGGTATTCGAGGTGCCATGGCGTCAGGTGCGCCGCCGATTCCTGCAGCGACCGTCGATAAATGCCGATGTCGCGGGGATCGATCAGCGCCTCAATCGGGTCGGCGCTCCGAGCGACTTCGTCCTGGCTCACCTCGTAAACGTCCCGAATGCCTTCGCTCACGTAGGGGAAGGCGCCACTTCCCTCGCTCGTTTGACGATATTGAAAGACGAGGCCGGGCACTTCGTTGGTCAGGTTGGTGATGAGATCGTTTGTCTGCTGCAACTGCAAGGTCAGCTCGCGCAAGGCCGTGATGTCCGTAGTCGTGCCGACCATGCGCAGCGCCCGGCCGTCGCTGTCGCGGCTGACCACTTTGCCGCGGCTGCGGATCCACTTGTACGTGTCATCCTTGCAACGGATGCGGTGCTCGACCGCGTAGCCGTCCGTCCGGCTCTCGAAATGCGCTTGCATCGTTGCCTTGACGTACTCGAGGTCGTCCGGATGCAAACGAAGGTAGGCGTCTTCGATCCGGTTGCTGAGTTCATGCGGCCCGTAGCCGATTATTGCCTTCCACGCCGGGGAATATCGAATTTCGCCCGTGACGACATCGCGGTCCCAGACACCTGTTCCGCTTCCCGTCAGCGCGAGTGTCACCAGGTAGTTTTCGGCCTCCAGCTCGGACACGCGCCTTCGCAATGCCATCTCTGTCTGCGCCCGGGCAAGCGCGTGCGAGGCCAGCGCCGCCAGTTCGCGCAAATGCATGCGCTGTCCGTGGTCGAGCGTGCGAGACTCGACATCGAGCAGGTACAGCGCCCCCAGATGGCGCCCGTCGTTGCCGGTCAGCGCACACGCGGCGAGAAAGCGCGGCCATCTTGCCGTGACGCCGTGCTCCGCAATGGAAAACCGCGAATGGTCGCGTGTGTCGGGGATGACGACCACCGTCTCGAGTGCCCGCCCGGCGTTGATGCGCGGAGCAAACAGGTCCGGCGGAAGCGCATGGGGCCACTCCCCGTCGGAGGCCAGCAAACGCTGCCCGTCCGCGTCGGATATCGTGATCAGCGCGGCAAAGACACCGAAATGGGCTCGCGTCAAACGGGCCACTCCCTCGCATTCGGGACTGACCGACAGTGGCGGCCCGTCGCCCGCGAAAAAACCAGCTGACGCAACAGGATCGTCTTCGAAATCGATTTTCAACATACGACACTGCCACTTTGGATGATTGGAAACAATCGCCGACTTCGACTCTATATCGGCGCAAGAGGCGATTTCTTTAGGGCAGGCGTTCAGATCAAAGCCCCCCCCAACAGCCGCGCTTGCCCGACTGCGGTCCAACGCAATCGGCCGGAGCCCGTACCGCGCGAGCCGATTAGTCCGTCGGCCCATGGGGGCCACTCAGACAAGGTTTATGACCGTCCGCTACGGAGTCGGCAAGAGACGCTAAATGGTGATGCGTTGCCTCACTGCTCGTTGGCCCCGAACCTCACGCTGTACCTCGAGTATTCCCCCCATAGCGAATGTTTGTAGACCGATTGTGCAGGACTCCAGCGATTTTATGGGGCGCAAATTATTGGGCAGGCCTGGTGGCAACGCTGTCCTTTCCGCAGGCGTTTGACAGCGCTTAGCTCGAGCTCTAATTCCTGGCCGACCACGTGCTGCATTTCGCGCGGTTTCGACAGGGAGGACACAGTGACGGCCGTCTTCTAGAGCGGAGTATTTAGCGCGATGGCGACGATCTTCGCGGCGGCCTGCGCAAGCGCCTTCGTGTCGGCATTGCTTTCGTCGATCCTCGAGCGAATTGCGGTTGCCCTGGTGCTCAACGCCTCTGCTACGCAGTTGCCATGGTCACTCCCTGTCCATAAACGATTCAGGTACCCATGCATACGCGTCACCGTCTGGGCGAATATGTCCGATGCCCGGATAAGGCAAATGCGGGGCGGCGACGAGGACTTGTGAGCGAGAGAATTCGGCGAAGGCAGACCTGCGACTCGCCACGGCGCCGGCGGGATCCACGTCAAACGCGACGGTGAATTCGGGTTCGGCGAATTGCAGTGCGGCGATGTGAACGATATCGCCAACGAACACGATGGTTTGCCCTTCGCTGGTTAGTGCGTAGAAAGCCGAGCCGGGCGTGTGTCCCGGGTGGAGCGAAGCAGTCACCCCGGGGACAATCTCGGTGGTCTTGTCAAAAGGGCGGAGTTGGCCCGAGTCCGCATAGGGTTTAACCGTTTGTACTGCTTCCTCGAATGTACGCGGAAGTGCGTCTGGCCGATATGTGGATGTGGCGGCCTGTACCGGGTCGAGAAAGAAATCGACGTCCGGCTTGCCGACATGGACAAGTGCATTTGGGAACATTCGCTCGCCTGCCATCGTGAGACCGCCGGCATGGTCAACATGAATGTGAGTGATCAAGATGTCGGTGATGTCTTGAGGTTCAAGGCCTGCCCGGTCGAGACGCGTGAACAGTTTGCCGCCGACATTAATTTTGCGGAACAATTCGCCGGCACCCGTGTCGACAAGAATCTTTCGGTCATCCAGCTCAATCAGGAAAACGTTAATCGACGTCTCGATCTCCCCGCAAAGAAATGCCTTGGCCAACAGCTTCTCCATTGTCGCGGCATCTTTGCCGGAGATAAGTGCGGGCGCATCCAGAGGGATAGTGCCGTCAGATATGACAGTAATCTTTGCGGCTCCAATTTGCTGACTATATAGCGGTGCGACTTGCGGCAATCTGCCGAGGCGTGAAAAGGAAGGGCGGGATGTAGTAATTTTCCCGCCAACTGACGACTCCGCGAGCTCAGAACTACAGGAGCAGAATTGTTGCATGGTACCCATCCTCTAAATATGTGATGTCAGCCGCAGCCGCAATTTTGTGATTGCACGTGTTCACGACATGCTTGTCATACCCCGCCGCCGGCTTGTCGGTAGCCCCATAGCCGCGCAAGTCCGGCGCAACTCAGTCCCGGTAGGACGGGTCCAGCCGGTCGAGCTTGCGCAGCAATGACGGCCATTCGCGCTGGTTTGGGTTCGTCAGGTCGCCGGCCCATTGCGCGGCCGTCAGTTCGATGACCGCGTGATCCGGCATGGTCAGGGGCTGGCCCGTGGACAGCGCCAGCAACTGCGAGTGCGCGGCTTTTTCGAGGAAGAACATTTCCACGAATGCCTGGCCGACCGTGCGCCCCACCGTCAGCGTGCCGTGGTTGCGCAGGATCAGGGCCGCATGCGTGCCGAGGTCGGCGATCAGTTCATCGCGCTCCTTGGTCGAAAGTGCAATGCCCTGGTAGTCGTGGTAGCCCACGCGGCCGTGAAAGCGCATGGCGTGCTGCGACAGCGGCAGCAAACCCGTCTGCAGCATCGACAGCGCCATGCCCGCGTCAGTGTGCAGATGCATGATGCTGCCCGCATCTTCGCGCGCGGAGTGGATGCCGCCGTGAATCACGAAGCCCGCGGCATTCGGGCGATGCACGCTGGCGCCGATCACGTTGCCTTCGAGGTCGATCTTGACCAGGCTCGAAGCCGTGATTTCATCGAAGGCCAGGCCTAGGGGGTTCACCAGGAAGTAATGGTCCGGCCCCGGCACGCGCGCCGAGATATGCGTATAGATCAGGTCATCCCAGCCGTACAACGCGCACAGCCGATAGGCTGCGGCAAGGTCGACCCGAACTTGCCGCTCGGCCTCGGTCATCGCATCGCTGTCCGCGCGCTGGCCGGCCGGCAATTCAAACGAGGTGTAGGTAATGTCTGAGTTCATGACTGGTTCTCTAATAAGTGATCCGGTAGACGCCAAAAGCGTGGCAAAGATCTCTCGGTTCGGAATCAGTCTATTGACCGGCCGCCGTGCAAGTAAGCCGGCTCACAGAAAAGGATTTTTGATCGTGCTGCATGTAATCGGCTTGAAGACGGGGCGTTCAAGGCAAAGGATGCGGCGGTGGTCAAGCAGGTTCACGAAGGCGACAAGGTCAAGGTTCGTGTCGAAAAGGTCAATGGGACGCTAACCATCGTGAAGCTGGAAAAGCAGTCTTGATGCGGTGCTGATGCTGTGCTTGCAGGCTTACCGTGCACGGTGAGCCTGCAGTCCGGCTGGCATCGATAGAGGCCAGCGCTTCGTAAAGGCAGAAAACGCTGTGATGTTGGCCGCATTCGATGTGTGCTTCTGATTGTCACGGCTCGTGAATCGAAACACACTGGTTCTGATATATTACATATCAGAATATGAAGCATCTTCTTACAAGAGCGTCCAATTTCGGAAAGGAATCGCCATGAGCAAGGCATTGGACGGCCTGAACAGCTTGTAGTCGGCCGGTGGCAGGAAGGTTTATTACTCTGCGAGTCGCAACTTCGTCCCAGGTTCCGCAATGTTCGATCCTTCGCTGTTTGGCCGTCTTTCGTTCACCCCCGCTGAGCCGGCAAAAGACCCATTGCCCCCAGGCCGCAACCGTCTGGGCATCGCTGACGAGCGCGACTCGGTGCTGTTCGTGCCGACCGGGCTCGGCACACTTGGGCCGGTACCGCTTTTCGTGATGTTCCATGGCGCGGGCGGCTTTCCGGAGAAGGTTCTGCCTTTCATCGAAGAACACGCTGAGCGCGACAAGTTCCTGATCCTCGCGCCGCATTCGATGTATCCGACCTGGGACATCGTGGTTGGCGGCAGCGGCCCAGACCTCGATCGGCTGCATCGTGCGCTCATCGAGGTCACTTCCCGCTACCGGATCGATCGCGACCGCCTGGCATTTGCCGGGTTCTCGGACGGCGCGAGTTATGCGCTGTCGATCGGCATTACGAACGGCGACATCGCGAGCCACGTGATCGCATTTTCCGGCGGCTTCATGTCGATCTTCACGCAGGAAGGCGCGCCGAAGGTGTTCATTGCGCACGGCTTAAACGACGAACGACTGCCTATCGAAACCAGCGGCCGCGCGAACGCAACAAAGCTGAAGGCGGCCGGCTACGACGTGCAATACATCGAATTCAACGGTTTGCATGCGATCCAGCCGGTCATCGTAGGCATGGCAATCCAATTCTTCCTCAAATAGCGTGCAGGTCGTTGTCGGCCGGGTTGCCGGACGACCATCAGACGGGAGTGTGTTGATGGACTTTGAAATACCGGAATCACTGGTTCACCCCCTGCTCGCGATGATCGAATCCGAATCACCGCTCGCAAGACAACTGAATGAGCACGGTTTGTGTCACGGCAAAATGCTGGTGTCGAGCAAGCTGTTCGATTCCAAGTCGCTGAATACGCTGTATTCGCTGAGCAAGGCGAATAATGAGCGCGCGCTGATGTTCCAGATGCTTGCGCTCGACAACATCTACAACGCACCGCAGGCACGCACGATTCCGTCGCTGGATCAGCTTGTGCCGGGCCTCGTCGCGTATCTGTCGCGCGAGGCGATCGATGGCTGGCTGTACCGCCGCGCCAAGGATGGCACGCTGCTGCCGTGGCTCGTGCATCGGCTGCGTTACGTCGAGCCCGATCAGGGCATGCCGTACGTCGTCGTCGACATGCTGGCGAATACGATGCAGTCAGCCAATTCAGAGCTGACCGACCATCACATGCGCCGCTCGGGCATGACGACGTCGCTCGTGATCAACCGTCATGACATTGTCAACCGCACGATCCCGGAACTGCTGGCCGAGTTCGGGTTTTACAAGGAGTGCGCGGAATTCAAGCGCGAATACGAGCAGCACGCGCAGCGCTTCCTTAAGTTTCAGCCGCGCTTTGGCGCGCAGTTCGTCGTCAGGCAGGCGGCTTTCACCGTCGATGCGAAGGGCGTCGCCGAGTTGATGCGGATCGTCGACGGCGCGAGCGCGAAGTGCGTCAACGACGAAGAGACGCTGGAACGCCGCTTCGAAATGATGAGCGACGCCGATTTCTGGCGCGGGGCGGGCGTGACGGCGGGTTTCGAAAAGATTCCGCTGCATTGCTACGTGTGCCTGTTTCATCTGGAGTGGCACCGGAACGTCTGGGTGCACGTACAGCACATGACCGAGTATCGATACCAGCCCGAACTGCGCGACAAGCTGGTCCTCCCCAATCATCATCGCGATCTGATCGACATCCTCACGTCGAAAATGAACGTGTTCGTGCAGGACTTCGTGCCGGGCAAGTCGGGCGGCACGACGATCCTGTGCCAGGGGGCGCCCGGGCTCGGCAAAACGCTGACCGCCGAGGTCTATTCGGAAGTTGTCGGCAAGCCGCTGTACCGCGTGCATTCGGGGCAGCTCGGGACGACGGCGGCGTCGGTCGGCGCGATGCTGTCCGGCATTCTGCTGCGCGCGGTGCGTTGGGACGCGATCCTGCTGCTGGACGAGGCCGACGTCTACATCCGTCGTCGAGGTAACGATCTCGAGCACAACGCGATCGTCGCGGAATTCCTGCGCACGCTCGAGTATTTCAATGGCCTACTGTTCATGACGACCAATCGCATCGACGATGTCGACGACGCGATCCTGTCGCGCTGCATTGCAAAGGTCCAGTACGAAACGCCGCCCAAGCCGGACGCGTTCCGGCTGTGGAAGCTGCTGGCGGAGCAGTTCGGCGCGGACCTCACCGATGATCTGATCGAAGCACTGACGAGCGCGTATCCGAAAGCGAGTGGACGCGACATCAAGGAACTCCTGAAACTTACCGCCCGCTATTGCCGCGCGAAACAGATTCCGCTTTCTGAGGACGCGTTTAGGTTGTGTGCGTTGTTTCGCGGGCATGCGTGAGGGGTGGTGCGGAAATGGACGCGCGAGCCATACGGCTATCCATAACTAAAACCCTATGGTATACAAAAAAATGTTTAACTATCGTGAATGTATATCCGGTCCTATGCTTGGCTCGTACAGTTAGCAGTTGGGAGTCGGATCATGGGACATGCCACTATCGCCTCGCGCACTCCTGCGGCGATGCAGGTGCGGTGGCATCTCGGAGTTGGCAGCGAACCGGCTCTCGGCGCACATCTCGTGACACCTCGCCGCGCATACAGTCACCACGGCATCTATGTCGGCAAAGGCAAGGTCGTGCATTACGCCGGTCTTGCCCGGTCTTTGCATCGCGGACCTGTCGAGGAAGTGACGATTGCATGCTTCGCCGCGGGGCACGAAGTCTGGATCGAGCCGGGCGATCGTCCGGGTTACGCCGACCGGCAAATTGTAGAACGGGCGCGCTCGCGCCTTGGCGAGAATCGATACAGGCTCTTCACCAATAACTGCGAGCACTTCTGTGCTTGGTGCCTGTATGGGCAAAGCCGCAGCGAGCAAGTGCGCGCGTGCCTGACTTATCCGCGTGCGGCCATGAGCGCAGCAGTGGGCCTGTTCAAGATGTCGATCGACTACTTCGCTGCATCGGCTGGAAACCCAAGCTGTGCGGGCTCCTGATGCCCTTGACCATGCTCTTATAAGGAAGCTGCGGGTTGTGCCGCGCATCAGCAAATGTCGAGTACTCTTGTTTATTCCCATGCTGCGTGTCTGGAGCATCGCCCCGGCCCTAGCCATCCGGAGTCGCCGGAACGTCTGAACGTCGTGCTGCGCGCGTTGCGGTCGCCGGAATTCTCGTCCTTGGAATGGCGCGATGCGCCGATGGGCACAGTCGACCAAGTGCAATTGATCCACGACCGGGCCTTTGTCGATGAGGTCGCGGACATCGCCCCTCAGGACGGCTATCTGGCGCTCGACGCCGGCGACACGGTGATGTCGCCCGGCTCGTGGGAAGCCGTGATGCGCTGCGTCGGAGCGGCTTGTGCCGGCGTCGACGCGGTGATGAATCGGCAAGCACGCAACGTGTTTTGTGCCACCCGCCCGTGTGGTCACCACGCCGAGCCAGCCAGGGCAATGGGCTTTTGCATCTTCAATCAGGCAGCGATCGCTGCAGCCTACGCTTACAAAGTACACAAGCTGGAGCGCGTCGCGGTCGTCGACTTCGACGTCCATCATGGCAACGGTACCCAGGCAGCTTTTTTCGACCGGCCGGAGCTGTTTTACGCTTCCAGCCACCAGTCGCCTTTTTATCCCGGCACGGGCACCCCGTCCGAGACCGGCGTGAACCACAATATCGTCAATGTCACGTTGCCCCGTGGCTGTGATTCGGCGCGCTTCCGTGCTCGGATAGAAGCCGGCATGTTGCCGGCGATACGCCACTTCAACCCCCAACTCATCGTCATTTCGGCCGGCTTCGACGCGCACCGCCTGGATCCGCTCGCAGGCTTGAACCTCGAGGACGACGATTTCCATTGGATTACCCGTGAGCTGATGCGTATTGCCGATGCGACGTGCGAGGGGCGCATCGTCTCGATTCTCGAAGGGGGCTACAGTCTGGACGGCCTGGCCACCGGCACGGCCGCGCATGTCCGTGCGTTGTTGGGTGTCGAGGCCCGCCAATTGGGGGGATAGGCGCAGCAGTGCGGCTCATCAATGGCCCGCGCCGCGCCAAGCGCTTGCGCGACGCGGGCCAAGACGCTTGGTGCGTCAGCGGCCGAGACCGCCCATCATCATGTACTTGAGCTCCACGTATTCATCGAGGCCGTACTTCGAGCCTTCACGGCCCAGGCCCGATTCCTTGACGCCGCCGAACGGCGCGACTTCGGTCGAGATGATGCCTTCGTTGATGCCGACCATGCCGCTTTCGAGCGCCTCGCCGACGCGCCACGCGCGGCCCAGGTCGCGCGTATAGAAATACGCGGACAAGCCGAACGGCGTGTCGTTGGCAGCCGCGATCGCTTCCTCTTCGGTCTTGAAGCGGAACGCCGCGGCGACCGGGCCGAACGTCTCTTCTTCGGCGAGCAGCATCGACTTCGACGCATTCGCGAGCACCGTCGGTTCGTAGAACGTGCCGCCCAGCGCGTGGCGCTTGCCGCCCGTCAGCACTTGCGCGCCTTTTTGCAGCGCATCTTCGACATGACGCTCCACCTTGGAGAGCGCCGCTTCGTTGATGAGGGGCCCCTGCTCGACGTCGCCTTCGAAGCCGTTGCCGACGCGCATCTTCTTCACGGCGGCGGTGAGCGCCTGCATGAACGCGTCGTAGATGCCGTCCTGCACGTAGAAGCGGTTCACGCACACGCAGGTCTGCCCTGTATTGCGGAACTTCGACGCGATCGCGCCTTGCACGGCGGCGTCGATGTCGGCATCGTCGAACACGATGAACGGCGCGTTGCCGCCGAGCTCGAGCGAGAGCTTCTTGAGCGTATCCGCCGATTGCTTCGCGAGCAGTTTGCCGACGCGCGTCGAGCCCGTGAACGACAGCTTGCGCACGACGGGCGACGCCGTCAGCACGCCGCCGATCGCCACCGCATCGCCGGACACGATGTTGAACACGCCGGCCGGAATGCCCGCTTGCTCGGCCAGCACGGCGAGCGCAAACGCGGACAGCGGCGTTTCCTCGGAGGGCTTGAGCACCATCGTGCAGCCGGCCGCGAGCGCGGGGCCGGCCTTGCGCGTGATCATCGCAAGCGGGAAATTCCACGGCGTGATCGCGGCGACGACGCCGATCGGCTCACGCGTGACGACGATCTTCGAATCGGGCCGCGGGCTCGGAATCACGTCGCCATACATGCGCTTCGCTTCTTCGGCGAACCATTCGAGGAAGCTCGCCGCGTAGCCGACTTCGCCGCGCGCTTCGGCGAGCGGCTTGCCCTGCTCGCGCACCATCAGCTCGGCGAGCGCTTCGCGGTGTTCGAGCATCAGCTCGCCCCAGCGCTTCACGCGCGCGCCGCGTTCCTTCGCGGTCAGCTTGCGCCATGCGGGGAACGCGCGTTCCGCGGCGGCGATCGCCTGCGAAGTTTCGGCTGCGCCGGCCTTCGCCACGTAGGTGATGACTTCGCCCGTGGCCGGGTTGCGCACCGCGTAGGTGTCGTCGCCCTCGCCCTTGGCCGGATGCCATTCGCCGTTGATGTAGTGTCCGGTACGAAGAAACTCGCTCATGCTGCTTTTTCCAGGTTGCCGGCAAACACGCCTTGCGCGGGACGCGCTTCGCGGGCGATGCGCTTGCCTGCCGTGTAGTCGTTGATCAGATCGCACGGCGTGTAATTGCGTTCCAGCTCAACCAGCTCGTCGGCGTCGAGCTTCGTCTCCAGTGCGGCGAGCGCGCTGTCGAATTGCGCGGCCGAATCGGCGCCGACCAGCATGCTCGATACGCCGTGATGACTCAGCACCCACGCCTGCGCGATCTGCGCCGGGGTCACGCCGCGCCGCTTCGCGACACGGGCGACCGAAGCCGCGATCTCGAGCGACGCTTTGTCGCCGTACATTTGCGCGGTGAATAAGTCGGTCTGATTGCGCGTGGAGTTCGGATCGGAGGTCAAGAGGCCGCGTGCGAGCGGGCTGAACACCGATACGCCGATCCCTTGATCGAGGCAGTACGGGATCATCTCGCGCTCTTCTTCGCGATACGCGACGTTCAGCTGCAGCTGCATGTTGACCGGCTTGGCCCAGCCGTTGCGATCGCAGACCTGCATGATCTTCGCGAGCTGCCACGTGTACATCGTCGATACGCCGATATAGCGAGCCTTGCCCGCACGCACGATGTCGTTCAGCGCGCCCATCGTTTCTTCAACGGGCGTGTTCACGTCGAAGAAGTGCAGCATGAAGATGTCGACGTAATCCATATCGAGGCGCTTCAACGAACCGTCGATGCCGTCCATCACGTGCTTGCGCGAATGGCCGCCGGCGTTCTGGTAAGCGCCCATGTCGTAGCCGACCTTGGTCGTCACGACGATCTCTTCGCGCCGCGCGAGGCGTTTCAGGATGCGGCCGACCACTTCCTCGCCCACGCCGGTCGAATAGAAATCGGCGAGGTCGATGAAGTTCACGCCGGCTTCGAGCGCGTGGCGCACGATCGGCTCGCTTTGCGCTTCGTCGAAAATCCAGGGCTTCCACTGCGGCGTGCCCATGTTCATCGTGCCGAGGCACAGGCGCGAAACCTTCAGACCGGATTGTCCGAGGCGGACGTATTCCATATTTGTCTCCTAAGTCCTAAGACAAGGCGGCGGCGGTTCTAGTGACGCACAAGCCGCAGCGCAATGTCCGTTTTAAGTATTAGCGTTGTTTGGGCGTATAGAACGGGTTCGAGACTTCGCGCGCCGCCGCGAACACTTCCTCTTTGTGCGGCAGGCCCTTCATCGCCGCGAGCATCGCGTTCTTGCAAGCGCGGTAGTTGTTCTCGAAGACGGCGTCGAGATCGTCGGTCTGCGGGTTGACCCAGTTCGCCGACACGACGACCCAGTCGTTTTCCGCTTCGGGCGGCAGCGTGCCGTTTTCGAGCGACTCGGCCACCGCCTTCGCGATGCCCGCCTGCGATGCGCCCCAAGTCGCGTTGCCGTGGAAATCGCCTACGATCTGCGCCTTGTTCACATAGAGCGTGAGCGGCTTGGTCGGCACACCCGGGCGCGCGATGACGACGAACGGCGCGTGGCCCGCGGACGGCGTCGCAAGCGCCGTCGCGAACGCCTGACCCGCGGGGCCGTTGCGCGGACCGGCCAGCACGTTGATGTGGGCGAGATTGACGCCCGGGCCTTCGAAGCCTTCGCCGATAAAGAGTTGCTTGTCCGTTGCTGCGCTCATGTGTGAACCCGTTGGAGGTTGGGGAGGTGGAACGATTGTGCTATCGGGCCGAATAGCGTATGAAGCGATGTTTTTTGATCTGGGGTATGAGGCCGGCTCAAGTTCGGGTTTTTACGGAGTTTTAACGGGCGGAAGCCGCTGCGGCGGGGCAAAGGTGAGGATATTCGGGAGCGGCGGCGACGTTGCTCACAAGAGGCAATCGGTGACGGACGTCAGGCCTCGATGGCGCACCGTTGGCGGATCGGATTTCCGAGCCGGTTGCGACAAGAGCCCGTGGTTCGCGTCGCCGCCCGCCACACGGGCCACGGCACGCAGCGCACCGCCAATGTGCCGAAAACCCCTGTCGGACAAGGCTTTTTGTGAGTCGCATGGAAAGCGTCGCGGCGCGGTCGATAGACCTCGGGCGCGTCGCCGCATCCATCGTCGCGACGCGTTAAACGCAGTCGTCAACGCTTGCCGAACCGGTGATCCGCACCTCTCCAGCGCGCTCACTCGGCCGCGCCATCACATCAAAGGTGAGCCGATTCGGGAGCCGGGCGCGAGCGGCGATCAACCGCGTCCCTCATACCCGAGCAGCACGTTCACCGCGTTGACGCCGATTTCGTCGACCAGGCAGCCACCTTCCACGTCGCCGAGCTGCATGACGCGCACGCGTTCGAGCACCGTGTCGGCGCGGCTCGGCGCCTCGAACGACGGCGCGATCCGGCCGTCTTTGAGTTCAATGCCGTGATGCAGGCGATGAGAAGCGCTGAAGACAGGAAGCATGGCGTGCCCGTACGGAATCGATGAATCGCGTTTAGACGCAATTCCTTACTGTAATGGCTTTTCTGCCTGAGGCAATTCGGAATAATCCACGCAAATGAACGATGCCGGTGTGACTGGCGGTTAGCCTGTCGCACCGGCATCGTTCATTGCCTTTCGCCGCTAAAGCGGCTTTGGCGGCTTTGGCCGCATTGCGGTCAGCCTTCGATCAAAAAACGTTCGCGATTTTTGCCGATCCATGCCGGCACACGGCCGCGCCCGCTCCAAGTCTGGCCAGTCTTCGGATTGCGGTATTTAGCCGGCAACGCGGTTTTGCGCGCAGCCGGACGTTTGCTGGAGAAGCCAAGTTCCTCGGCAGTAATGCCATATTCCGCAATCTTTTCTTTGATCTGCGCAATTGTGGCCTCTATTTCCTTCTCGCGGGCCGCCGAGACCTGAACTTGAAGCTTTTCGAGTTGCAGAGTGAGCTGTTTGTAGGTTGCCATCGAGCATTTGCCTCCCATCGTTATCGGTTACAGCAATGTGACCGCTCCATGAACAAAAAGTGCCGCACGGGCGCGAAACGACCCGCGCGTGCCGGCTCGGATGCGCCGCGGCCCGGCAAGGCGCGCCAATCCCAATGCCGGCTAATGTGCACTTAGCGGAACTGAATACTATTTATTGAGCGCTCAACTCCAGCAAATCCAACGCGTTGACTAATTTCTTTGCGCGCTCTACTTGCGAAGGCAAGCGCGCCGCCGCTAAAACGGCATTCACGCGCTTGCGCCAATACGACAGCGGAATCCGGTCGCCGGCGGAAATGCGCGCGACGATCCGCTCCAAATGTTCGAGATCTTGTTCGACCTGGCAATGACCCATTTACCGCCCCCGGATTGCACATGCTGCCTCGACGTTTGGCGTCCTGCCGGCGATGCCGGCAGGACGGACTTTTAGTCGATTATTGGCGAAACAAGATGAAAATTTTATGCATCCGTTAAATGTGGTTCGCCGGCTTAACGAATTTAGGACATGCCTTTCCAGTCCACACGTTGCGCAAAATTGCGCGCTATTTCGCCCGGCACGCAAACAGCAGATTGCGCACGCCGCCACCGCTCGATTGCTGGATCACATCGATATCGCCCTGACATATTCCGCGCGCATTCTGCACACAGGTATCCGACGGGCCGGCGGCCGGACATTGGACTTGCGTCGTCGGCCGGCCGTCGCCGGTAAAGAGCGGCGCGCTGCCGCCGCAGCCGCCGAGCGCCGCCGCGAATGCGACAGCCGCCATCGTGCGCAATGCGACGTTCAAGCGGACCGTAATAAATTGCGTGCGTTTCATCGAATTACCCCATCGGCACTCTTTTTTTCGTCTGCCGGAGTATGCCATGCGTGAGTGAATTGCCGTTACTTCTGCGCGGGAAATGGCTTATAAGGCAGAGGCGCGCGCGGATCGGTGCTCAGGCGAATGAAGACCTGCTCGACATCAGGAATGGCCTCGAGCTGCCGTTCGAGCGCGTCGCGGTCGAACGCCGCCGGCACGCAGCCGTCCGCGTAGATGAAACGCCGCTGCACGGTGATCCACATGCTCGTGCCATGCAGCGTCGGGTCGCCTGCGAAGCGTGCGCGCACTGCGTCGGCGATCGGCGCGTCGTACAGATACGAATTCGGTTTCGTGCATTTGTGCGCGAGCCAGCATGTCGTGCCGCGCTCGACACGGTAGTGCGCGTCGTCTTCCATTTCGGCGCGGCCCGTGAACGGACCGAGCGGCACCGGGCAACCCGCGAAGTCTTGCGACAGCGTGAAGAAAGGATCGTTGAACCAATTCCGTATTTCAGGCGCTGCTGCCGAGGACGCTTCCTGAGCATGGGACGCCACGCTGAAAGCGGCCAGCATGCTCGCGACAAAAAAACGCTTCATGACAGCCCTCCGGTCGGTTCAGGTTGGATCGACTGTCCGCCGGACAGAACGGAGATGCACTTCGCAGCACGTCCAACGGTGCTTCTGTACAATCGCTCGCGATTTCTTTCGACATCGCAAGCATTGAAACACGCCGGACGCGATGCGCGGTTACGATCTGCTCCACCGAGTACGGTTTGCGTTTCATCGCCACCTCCCTCAAAGAGAAACGCGCGTCGAAACACTAACATTCATTGCTGTCCAGATTTCCTACAGCAGATCACTCATAATCGCCACACTCGCCTGACGTCGTTTCCGCGAGCGAAGCAATGACCCTACAAGCATCGTGCTCTCGGGTGCACCGGTCAGGCGCGTCCGTGGCAGCTTCTATCTGGAGGCCGACATGTCCTTTACTGCTGTCTACCTGAACAAAGACGGTGACCCGTTCTCCGCGGAACTGAAGCATCTCGAAGACGATGTCCTCGAGCGCAACCCGCTATCCGAGGGCGAGGTTGTGGTGCGCATCGAACACTCCGGCATCAATTACAAGGACGGCCTGGCGATTGCCAACCGCAGTCCGGTTGTGCGAGTGTGGCCGATGGTCGCCGGCGTTGACGGCGCCGGCATCGTTGAGTCGTCGTCCGACCCCAAATGGAAGGCAGGCGACCGTGTCGTCGTCACTGGCTGGGGCCTTGGGGAGACGCACTGGGGCTGTCTCGCCCAACGCGCCAGGCTCAAAGCCGACTGGCTCGTCGCGCTGCCGGGCTCTTTCAGCACCGCAGACGCCATGTCTGTCGGAACGGCCGGGTTCACGGCCATGCTTTGTTGCCTCGCCCTGCGTAACGAAGGCGTGACGCAGACGTCCGGCGATATCCTCGTCACCGGCGCGAGCGGCGGCGTCGGCAGCGTTGCTGTCGCCATTCTGAGTTCCTGGGGCTATCGGGTCGTGGCAGCAACAGGAAAGCTGCATGAGGCGGACTACCTTCTCTCGCTAGGTGCAGCGGAGGTTCTGGACCGGGCGACTCTCGCGACACCAGGCAAGCCCCTGCAAAAAGAGCGGTGGGCGGCAGTTATCGACTCGGTCGGCTCACATACACTCGCAAATGCCTGTGCTCAGACCCGATACGGCGGTGTCGTGACCGCCTGTGGCCTGGCTCAGGGAATGGATTTCCCGGGGAGCGTAGCGCCCTTCATTTTGCGAGGCGTGAAGCTCGTCGGCATCGATTCCGTGATGTGCCCGATGGAGCGACGCGAGCGTGCCTGGAATGCACTCGCCAGTGACTTCGATGCCCGCAAGCTCGACGCGATAACCACGGTCATCGGCTTGGGCGACGTCTTTGCGGCCGCTGAGCAAATTCTCGCCGGTCAAGTGCGGGGAAGAACGGTGGTCGATGTCAATCGGCTCCCTTGAACATTCTGATCGGCGCGCTTCGGCCCGATGTCCGGCGAGGACGATCGAACGATCGAGACAACTTACGATCGTTGAGACTTTCGCCGCATCCGCGCCCAGAACAAGGGACGCTGCCCGACCTGAAGCGGATGTGCTGGCGGCTGATCGCTTGATTCGCATGAAGGCCGAAAGGCGGCGGGTTTCGCGCACAAGAGACTCGCGCCTGCTGGGATAGCGCGCAAGCGGCGAAGGCGGCACCGCCCAGACTGCCCGTGCGTCGATCAATGCGGTTCACCGAGGCAAGCGTCGGCAACATCGACGATCGGCTCGCTGTCGGCGTGAGCTTGAGGAAAACGGTCAACGCACTTGATCTGAGCGAAGGTCCACCAGGTTCCCGGTGGATCGTGACCCAGCCACATCACAGTAGCTGCGGCCTTGGTTCGCAATCCCCATTGCCGCCAATCAGCGCCTGTGGGCGAAAAGTTTCCGTGAATGTCCTTGTACAGGTTGCGGTCCAACCCGTATTGCTTCAGATAGGGCGGATTGAGGCGCGCCTCGAGCGTAGCCGGCTCGCCACGCGCGATGCCTGCTTGCGCTGTTGCCTCGTCCCGGCGGAAATCGCTCACGGCATAGCCAATCACCGACAGCTCGAACAGCAATGCACCGCCAACTGCCGTGCACGTCACAATAATGCAGAGCGAGAGCGCCCAAAATACCCGCCTTCTGGTCGTCGGTGTCTTCATCACTCTCGACCTCCTCCCGGCGTCGGGATTCGCCGCCATGCCCGGTGCGTCGTTCGCCATTCAAATGGCCGCTCGCCTTTGTCGCAACGGATTTGATAGGGTCTACGGCAGTCGTGTCAGACAGAGTGGCCCCGTTGCCTCGCCAGGAAGAACCAAGCGGGTTCGCAGTCCGGTACGGGCGCTTCAGGCCCTTTGTAGAATGTCAATCGCCTTTTCGGCATCGCCCAACGAGTCGACCGCGATATATGCAATGAACTGCGTGCCAAGTACAGCGGCCGAGACGCCGCGGAGGTTGATTTCCCCGTCTGCCAACATCTGGGTCAATTGTGCGATGATGCCCAGTTGGTCCAGACCCATTACACGGACGGAGTGAAGGCTCGGGGTGACGCTGAACCCCACCTGTGTGGCGGCACGGATCGCACTGTCTCCCTGTAGCGGAGCGACAAACACGACCCCCTTGCCCGATGTCTCCGGCGTGCGACGTGCCACGATGAACTGCAAGTCGGCACCAGCATCCCGCAAGACGCTTAATACTTTCGCAAGGCCGCCCGGTTTGTCGTCGATGGTAGCTGCCCAAACATCGACACGTTCAACGCTCAGTTCCATGGCAGTCCCTCCCGCCTGACGGACCTCATCAGAAAAATCTACTTCACGAACGGCACGCGAGCAAGGTAGAAAGCGTAACGCGACGACCTACGCCATTCTTTTATCGCCGCAACTTCAATCTAACTGCACTGTGACGAGGTCAAACGGGCTCGCAAGAGAGCTACAGTGAACAGGAGACGCGCGGTGACGAACCGGCGACGATGTCGACCATCGAGTACGTCAAGTACCCGGCGTTCAACGCAGAAGCGTCTCAGCTCCGATCGCTATCCCGTGAGCCGGTCTCGGCCCTCCCGACCTGACGTTTAGCGTGACAGGCCGCGCGCGTCGATAGGCCAGATCTCTTCGACGCGACCATTGCGATGACACACGTACTCATCGTAGAGATTGGCGGTGGGGTCGCAGTGTCCAGGCGGCAGGCACAGTCGTTTGCCGATCACCTGCGACGTGTCCGCGTCGGGCGCGTTTTGCGCTTCAAGCATGCCGTGCTCGTCGTTGGCGGACACGTACCGCAAGGTGAGATCGCTCGAACCGTCGAGCCACTTCACGCTGCGCGGCAAACCCGAATCCACGGCCAACCCCTTGAGCCCGACATCACATACGGCCGCGCCGGGCCGCATCGCGCTCATCACGGTCGACAGCACGAACAGGCTATGGTGCCAGCGCAGCGCGCCGGTCCACTCGTTATCGCCGTAGTCGCCGTCCATAAAGAGATATGAGCCCGGCTGCAACTCGGTGAAGACGCCGGATGTCGCGTCGAATTCGACCGTTCCCGTGCCGCTGCCCGTGACAATGCCGCAGCGCAAGCCGCGCGCTTCCAGGGCGCGCAGGTAACGCGCGACGCATTCAGCCGTGCGCTCGGCTTCGGCTTTGCGCGCAGCGTATTCGACGATGTGCTGCAAGCCGCCCTGATAAGCTTGAATCCCCGTGAAACGCAGTGCGCTTTGGGCCGCGATCCCATCCACGAGCGTAAGCAAGGCGCCTTCGCTGGTTACGCCACAACGATGTTGACCCGCGTCGATTTCGGCAAGCACGTCGATGCTCACGCCGGCGCGCGACGCCGCCTCGCCCAACGCCGTAACCTGCGGCAGGGAATCGACGCATACCGATAAGCGCACATGCGACGCAAGTTCGACGGCCATCGCAAGCTTGTCGACGCCGACGAACTCGTTGCTGATATGAATGCTAGAGATGCCTGCCGCCGCGAACGGATACGCTTCTGATAGCTTCTGACAGCATACGCCCACGGCGCCCGCCTCGACCTGGCGCCGCGCGATCGCGCTGGACTTGTGGGCTTTTGCATGTGGCCGCAGCGCGACGCCGTGTCGAGCAGCAAATTTGGCCATCGCTGCGAGGTTTGCGTCGAATGCGTCGAGATCGACGGTCAGCGAGGGCGTTGCGACGATGTCGAGCGTGTCGCCGACGCGGGCAGCCACGGGAGGAACCGGCATCATACTTAAAGCATTCGAGCGCGTCATGTTAGATCTCATCAATAGTGATCTCGGCGGAGCGCCGAGATTTAAGTAGGTCGGCTACGCTCGTCAACTTGACAGAGCCCTGGCAAGCTCCGTCAAGTAAGGGAATCATCCGCGTGACTGTTGGCACGGGCAGGCGAAGCTGCTCCGCAGCACGCTTCGGCGGCAGCCCTCCTGGCAAATTCACGCAGCTTGAACTTCTGCACCTTTCCAGTCTCCGTGCGTTCGAATGTCGTGAAGATGACGCGCTTGGGCACTTTGAATTTCGCCAGTTTCGCGCGACAGTAGAGAATCATATCTTCTTCAGTCAGAGCATGCCCGGGCTTTACATTGATGAACGCCCATGGTGCCTCCCCCCATCGGGGATCCGGACCGGCAACCACGGCGACCTCGAGGATGGATCGGTGCGACAAGAGCACCTCCTCCACCTCGATCGAGGAAATCTTTTCTCCACCCGAATTGATCATGTCCTTGGTCCGATCGCGAATCGCGATCTAACCGTCCGGGTCACGCACGGCAAGGTCGCCCGTGTGAAACCAACCGCCGCGAAACGCTTCCTCCGTCGCAGTCTCGTTCTTCAGGTACCCGCGCATGACCGTGTTGCCACGCACCACGACCTCATCTATCGTATTGCCGTCCCACGGCACGGATTTCAGTTCTTTGTCGACGACCTCAAGTGCCTCGCAAGCGGGGTAGCGCACGGCGCTGTCGATGACCTCAATCGCCAACGGCGGCGCGTCCATGCCTGCGAGCGCTGCCCCTACTACCTCGGTGTACTCCCGGTCATAGACCAGTACTTTGGACTCCGCATGTTCCAGCTGAAAACGAATCGCCGGCGCATCCAGTCGTGTGTTGATCGTATGGAGGACACGGCCTCCTGCGATTGCCGAGAAATGCATCTCGACCATTTCCGGAATGTTTGCCAACATCACGGACCCGACTTCGCCGGGTCCGGCGCCGTTTTGGTCGAGGAAGGCGGAAGATGTGCCTCGCTGCCCGATGCTGTTCATCTGCGGATCGCGCAAACCCTTCATGTTCCATTCGCCACAATGGGCCAGAGATTTGGGCGCACGACCGGGCTGTCAGGTGCTTGCCTTTGACACCGGGCACTGGGTAATGCGAGAGGAGCCGCCCTCGCGTGACAAACGCAAGGCGCTTTCTAGCTACTCGCCGGGGACAGCTCCATGCGCTTTCGCTGCAGGAACCGGCGTACGGCCGGATCGGGTTCCAGGCCAATCGCGAGATCGTACGCGCCGAGCGCTTCGGCCGTCGCACCAGCACGCGCGAGCAGATCGGCGCGCGCGGCCCAGTACGGCTGATAGTCGGCTAGCCGCGGATCGTCCGCATACAGCGCGAGCGCGTCGAGTGCCGCCTGCGGGCCGTCGCGTTCCGCCAGCGCGATCGCGCGGTTCACCGCGACCACCGGCGACGCCGCGATCGCGAGCAGCGCATCGTAGAGCCGCACTATCTCGTCCCAGTTCGGGTGATGCGTCCGGCAGCGGTGCACGTGCGCAGACTGCAGCGCGGCCTCGAGCTGAAAGCGCCCGATTGCGTTGAATGCGCTCGCGCGCCTCAGCAGTGCGTCGGCTGCGTCGATCATCGGTGCGTCCCATGTCGCCGGATCCTGAGCCGACAGCGGCACGTATTCGCCGGCCGCATCGCGTCGCGCATCGCGCCGCGCCTGCGCATACAGCATCAGTGCGAGCAGACCAAGCGTCTCTGGCTCATCGGGCAGCAGCTCGACGAGCAGTTGCGCAAGAAACAGCGCCTCGCCGGCGAGATCGCGCCGCACGGAATCGCCGCCGACGGGGTCAGTCCACCCTTGCGCATATGCCGCGTAGACCGCTTCCAGCACCGAAGCGAGACGGCCGGGCAACTCCTCGCGCTCGGGCACGCTGAACGGAATGCCCGCGTCGCGGATCTTGTTCTTCGCCCGCACGAGGCGCTTGCTCATCGCGGCGGGCGACATCAGGAACGCGGATGCGATCGTCTTCGCTTCGAGCCCCAGCACCACCTGCAGCATCAGCGGCGTGCGAATCGCAGCCTCGAGCGCAGGGTGTGTGCACGCGAACAGCAGCGCAAGACGCCTGTCGGGCAACGCGCCTGCTTCACGCTCGTCGATCTCGTCGGCGAGGATCGCGAGCTGGTTCGCCACTTCATCGCCGACCCAGCGATGGCGCGCGCCGTCGATTGCCCGGCGGCGCGCAACCGTCATCAGCCACGCCTCGGGATTCGCGGGGCAGCCGCGCTCCGGCCAGTCCGCGAGCGCGGCCGCAAACGCGTCGGCTAGCGCGTCCTCGGCCGCTGCAACGTCGCGCGTGCGCATCGCCAGCAGCGCGACGAGCTTGCCGTAGCTGCGACGAGCGACCGCCTCCGCAATCGAATGCGCGGCGCCGTCAGCGTCACGATCGCCGCCGGACAGACTCATGCGGCAGATGGCTCATTGTAGGGAGCTGTCCAGACCGGGCGCACTTCCATGATGCCGTGCCCCGCGCCGGGACAACGCGAGGCCCACGCGATCGCCGCGTCCAGGTTGGGCACGTCGATCAGGAAATAGCCGGCGAGTTGCTCCTTCGAATCGGAATACGGTCCGTCAAGCACCTGCGGCTTGCCGTCGACGAGCCGCACCGTGGTGGCCGTGTTCGTGTGCTGCAGCCGGTTGCCGCCCACCAGCGCCTCCGCCTTTGTCAACGCTTCCGAGTACGCCTGATACGCGGCGACCCCTTGCTGCCGTTCACTGTCGGTCATCTGGTTCCAGCGATTTTCTTCCGAATAGATCATCAATAGGTATTGCATATGAGCCTCCGTCATGGGGTTGAGGCGGACGAATTACATCGGGCCGCCATCACAATGACGCGCGGGCCGCATGCTGACGGACAGGATGCGTCGAAGAAAATCGCCTTCCGTTCCCATCCAAATCCGACCGCATCCGGTAGTCCGTAGCCTGCCAGTCGGGCGACCGGCCCGTATGGTAGGCCTTGAATCTCGCATTCATTTCAACACCTTTAATTTGGGTATGGCAACCTACAGGGCATGATTGGCACCCAGCTGCTGGCCGCTGAACTGACCGCTCCCTCAATGCGGGCCGACTTGAACGCCCGTGCGAGGTCACGATGCACACGCCGGGCGACACCCAGCATCGTGTCGCCGCGGCGCTTTTACCCCCGAACAGCCGCGACGTGATCTCCAGCCAGACGCCGGTTTCGAGGACCAAGGTCCGCTGTCTTGCGCAGAGCCGCCGCTTGAATGTCCGTCGGAGCGCCCGAGCGAGCGGCCGGTGATGGCCGATAGTGTTGCAAAAAGGGGGGTGACCATAGATTTCAACACTATCGGCCGAACCCAGTCCCACGGCGCACTTCGGAAATCGCCCCCGCTTGCGACCTGCTGCGACCAGAGGCCCCACCCTTGAAGCAATTGGGCGGCTATCGGCCTATCATAGGCAACCGCACCCTAGCCAGCCTGCTCAGGCGGAAGAGCCGAGCGCCGATCCACGATCTTTCGCCGGAAAAGACGCGGTCTGAATTCTGCTCGCAGGATATTTCGCGAAAGGACTTTGATCATGGATGACGTCTCTCCGCAAGCCTTCATAGATGCCGTAAGCGGATTTCAGAAGACCGCTGCGGTGAAAGCCGCAGTAGCGCTCGATCTGTTCACCGCGATCGAGAATGAAAATGGCGAGCTCTCGCGCATATCGAGCCGCGTGCAGGCCTCCGAGCGCGGTGTGCGCATGCTGTGCGATTACCTGACCGTGCAGGGGTTTCTGCAGAAAGAGACGGGATGCTATCGATTGACACCCTCGACTTCCGCGTTCCTTACGACTTCCTCTCCGGCCTGGATGGGAAGCGTCGTCGATTTTCTTGCGGCCCCTGAAATGATGGCACTGTGGCTGGACGATCCGGTTGCGTTCGTTCGCAACGGCGGATCTGTAGGGCTGGGCAACATGGCCCCGGACCACCCCGTCTGGGTGAAATTCGCGCGCGCGATGGTGCCTTTTGTGGCGCCAACCGCACAGAACATAGCTCAACAAGTGAGCACATGGCCGCAAGCACCGAAGCGCGTGCTCGATATTGCCGCCGGGCACGGGGTATTCGGAATCGCGATCGCCAAGGCCGTCCCCGGCGCACAAGTCGTGGCGACCGACTGGCAAGCGGTACTGGAGGTCGCGAAGGAAAATGCTGCGGCGGCCGGTGTGAGCGCGCGCCATCACACGATCGCGGGCAGCGCGTTTGAAGTCGAATGGGGAACGAATTTCGATCTCGCGCTGATCACGAATTTCCTGCACCACTTCGATCGGCCAACCTGCGTAGAACTGCTCTCGAAGGTACGCAGGAGCCTCAGCCCCGGAGGGCGAATACTCGCGGTGGATTTCGTTCCTAATGCGGATCGCGTGTCGCCCCCGTTCGCCGCTGCGTTCTCCTTCGTGATGCTTGCGTCCACACCACGAGGTGATGCGTACACTGTGCGCGAGTTCGAGGAGATAGGCAGCGAAGCAGGGTTTTCAAAGGTAAGCGTAGTGCCGCTGCCCCCTTCGCCGGAAAGTCTCATCACATTCGAGTAGCACGCTGCCTGGCTCTGCGCGACGCACGGACGGCGCTGTCTGTGCCGCCGCTCACGGCGGCTTGCGGGGCAACCATGTTTTCGACTGGGTGGTGCTGACCACCTGCTGCCTGTTATGACCGGCAGCACCCTTCACTGCCGTTCGCCACTGGCCGCTTCGGCGATGGCTATATTGCGAAGTACGAGGGTGGGGAGGGTAAGCTGACAACCAAAGAGTTCGACACAGAGAAGAGGCGCCGCCGGGGGTGCCTCTAATCTGTTGTGCGCGTGATCGAGGTCAGCGCGTTCGGGCTGCTCCGCGGTTTGATCCACCATTCGATGAACTAAGCCCGCGTATTCGAGTAGCTCAAGACGTTTCGAGACGGCGGCCAGCGACATTTTTAGCGCTGCGCTAACTCGCCCCCAGTGAGTTCCCTGCGAGCAAACTCTGCGCGGCTTTTGACGTCGAGCTCCATGTGCAAGGGCGCGAAAAACGGCGTCCAGTTCGCGCCCTTGATCGACCATCTGGCGAGGTCTGCAGGCCCTTAGAGACGGCCTTCACCTGGCCGCCCTCTTGGAGAGCCACAACGCCCATGGTTACTCCTTTCCGGAGTGCGCGCTCTCGATGGGGTAGGGGTCGTCCAGAACGATGGATCCGGTCTCCAGCAGGGACTTGAGGTTGGAGATTATTTTCGGCCAGCCGCCGGACACCGCCTCGATGAGTTTCGAGGGTTCGCGCTCGATGGTGTGTGTGATGGAGAGCTTGACCGCCGTTCCACTGGACTCCAGTTCCATCGCGCATTGCGACTCGCCTTCGGCCTTGAGCTCGGGCTTGTTCTGATGCTGCCAGCGGATCACCAAGCGCCGTGGCGGCACCGCCTCGACGATTTCGCCGGCGTCGAAGATCTGACCGTCGCCGGACACCAACTTCCACGCGGATCCTGCGGTCCACTGGCTTTCGCAATGCATGCCGAACCAGTACTGCTTCATGAACTCCACGTCGGTCAGTGCAGACCACAACTTCTCCGGCGTGGTGCGGATGTAGGTCACGTAAACAAAGATCGATCTAGTCATTGCCTTTCTCCAAGCGTTTTTTCAGGTCTGAGAGCGCCTCGATGTGCGGCTTGTCGAACTTGGCAATCCAGCGCTCGTAGATCTCCTGTAGCGGTACTGGATCGACTGATCAACAATCGCCGACAGGCACTAATCGAGGCCACGCTGCTTGCTCGCCGCATTGAATGGCCGTTTTGTTGCGCCGAATTTCGCTGCTGCCCGTTCCGCTTTTGGCCGACTGCCGCCCGACGCGGTCGGCAGAAACCGACCCGTTCCAGCCCTTCGGCCAGTTTCTGCGGAAGTCTCCACCACGTTCAAAAGCGGCCGTTCCGGCTCGATCGAGCAAGCCGGACGCCGTTGGAGGGAAAGCGAGTGCCGAGTGCCCCCCATGAGCAATCAGACCCTGCCAATGCGAAAGGACTCCAGCGAAACCAGGGAGAAAGTGAGAATCAGGTTTACACCGAAATTCGCCCGTAGGAGTGCCACAGTTAACCAAGAGCCTGTCTGTGCGGCAACCGCTTTCCCGCCAGCAACCGCCACATTTAGCACCAAAAGGTCGATCCCCCCAGAAAGGCCATTCGGTTCAAACGTCCCTGAATGGTCAACGCCTACTTGGACGCGTCCGGCTTCGCGCCCCCCGCTGTTCCGTGTTGCGCTGCAATGCTGGCCTGGGCAGCCTGGAGATCGGCAGGATATTTGCCGATGTCACGTTTTGCCGGGTTGTAGCCGGCTTTAACGAGCTGCGCCAACTCTTGGCGCACCTGCGCGCGGGTGACAGGTGTATTGGCTTGTTGCGCGAACGAAATGACAGGCGCCGCGAGTGAGACGGCAACGATGATCTGAAAAACGGATTTCATAATCCTTGACTCCTTCTTCTTGTGAGTGCATTCAAGAATAGATCAACGGCCTTAGCGGAAGATGACGTCGGGATTACATTTGTGTCATCTTCCACACACGAAAAATAACCAGCGCCGCTGACGCCTGCACGCCCCCACGCACTGTCCCAGAGCCTCCCGCTTCCTGCAGCCGCGACACCCACTGGTGATCCACGGCAGCTCACACCGACAGCCAGGCCTGCCGCGGCAAAAGTAGCAGTCTTCTCCGCAATACATCTTAAAAAAATCAATGGCTTGCGTTTCGAGTCAGTCATCAGGCGTCTGTCAATCGCACAGTGTGTCGTTCGGCGATTCACTCGTTCGAGGCAAGACGCAGCGGCACCGGGTTCGGTGGGTTCCCCGTCAAGCCATCCTAAGGAGATTCCCTTAGTCCACGCCGATGGCGCTCCGCTCTTGCGGAAGTCGGCCTACTCCAATTTATTACAATTTTATTGATCTGATATTTCAGATTGACCGCTTTTTTTCGGCATCCCAGGACCCCTTTTAGAAGGCGCCGGGTCGATCGAAGACCGAATGCTGCAAGCTTGTTCGGGACGTTTCTACCGCCCCACCGGTCCGATATACGGACTTGTCGACGCGTCGTCCTCGCCGCTTGACATAGCGGGAGGGGGGCGACGCCCAGCGATCAAGGGAAGAAGGGAACTCCTACAAGACCTTACATTCGGACGGTTTTCATACCTCAATCGATATTACATATTTGTTACTGCTATAGATGATAGGTTATCGTTAGAACAACTTTATTTAACTGTCTGTAATCAACCCGCATCAATATTGTTTGTTGTCGAAAGAGAAATAGTGAATTGCGCAAATCAACGCGCAGAGCGGCACTTAATTCGAACGTTCAATTTGATTAAAAAACATCGAATCAAATTAATTCGGAAAATAAATCGATAATCAAGGAGACGATGTGAGAAGTCCAAAGCTTCATGTACCTGTCATCGCTATTTTGGTGGCCGCTTCAAACGCAAATGCGCAAAGCAGTGTCACGCTTTACGGATCCATCGATGTCGCTCTGGCCTATTTCAACAATACCGGTCACGCTTCGGTATTCCAGATGCAAAACGGCGATCTCCAGTCGACTTTTTGGGGTTTGCGAGGCAATGAAGATCTCGGCGGAGGGTTGAAGGCGCTGTTCGATCTGGAAAGCGGTGTAGACATCACCTCCGGACACCTTCAGAACGGCGGCCGTGAATTCGGTCGTCAATCTTATGTTGGCTTGCAGAGCGACAAGTTGGGCACGGTGACCTTAGGGCGGCAATACGATCCGACGGTAGATCTGGTTCAGCCCATCACGGCCGACGTCTATGGTCCGGCGTTCGCGACACCAGGGGATGCCGACAACAATGACGGCACCGTCTGGGTGGACAACGCGATCAAGTATGCGAGTCCCACATATGCAGGATTTCAGTATGAATTGATGTACGCGGTCGGCGGCGTGCCCGGCAGCGTGTCCTCAGGGCACACATACTCTGCGGCGGCGCTTTACAGCAACGGTGGCCTTAGCCTGGCCACGGGCTATCTCTTTGCGAAGAACGACGGCCCGGCCGGCGCCGGCACTGCCGATCTGACGCAGAACAACGCCGTCACGCCGCTTTTCGACGCGGTGGCGATGGTGGGGTCCCGTCAGATCGTGCAAGTCGCAGCGCAGTATGTCGTGGGCAATCTGACGGGCAACGTGCGTTACAGCAACGCACAATACAAACCCTACATGAGCTTCGGTGCTTTCAACCGCACTGAGACTTTCAACATTGCCGGTGCGTCATTGGCCTATCAGGTCACGCCGGCCGAGCTGCTGTCGCTGGGCTATGTTTATGCCAAGTCGAACGGTGGCTCATCCGCGACATATAACAACGTGGCGGCAAGTTCCGCATACAGTCTGAGCAAGACCACCACACTCTATGCCACTGCGGCTTATTCACATGCGAGTGGCACAACCTTCAGCGGCGACGGAACAACGCTCGTATCCGCCGGCGGCTCCATCGGCGACGTAACCTCGAGTTCAGGCACGCCGAATCAGGTGGGGGTGATGATCGGCATGGTTCATAAGTTCTAAGGTTTCGAAACCCGCTAGCCGGCTGCTTGAAAGCCGCGGCCTGAACCGCCGCACTAAATGCGCAAGCATAACCACTATTCACTCAAATCCAAATCATCGACTGGAGGAAGCATGTCGTCCGCATTCAAATTCAAGGTTTTGGCAATTGGCGCAGCAATGACCACTCTTTTTTCTTCCGTGGCCGCTGCGCAATCGCCCCAATACCAGCTGATCAAGACAATTGATTTGCCGGGCACAACGGGCGGCCATGGAGATTGGGTCACATACGACCCCGATACCGAAACAGTCTGGCTTGCGCAATCACCGGATCATAACGTGGTGGTGATCGATGCGAAAACGCTCGCGCTCAAGAACACGATAACGGGCGTCGATTCGGGCAACGGCATCGACATCGACAAACATTACGCGTTCGTCGCCGAGGCAACCGCGGGCAAGCTGATCGTCGTCGACAAGAAAACGTTCAAGAAGGTGGCGGTGGTCGATAGCGGCGGAAAAACGCCCGACGGCGTAAACATCGATACGCATACCGGGAAGGTCTTCGTGGCCAACGATGACAGCAACAACGAGGCTGTTTTCGACAGCAAGGCTCCGTTTGCCCGCTCGGCTGTGTTCAAGCTCAAACCCGAGGATGCCAAGGACGGGCCCGATGTCGCGTTGTATGTGCGGTCCACCGATCGCCTGTACCAGCCGGTAGGCGGCAGCATCGACGTGATCGACCCCAACACGAACACGATCCTGGCGGTCTGGGATTTCGGTGTGAAGGGCGCCGCAAAAGGCGGCGTATTCGACAGCAAGACCAACCACCTGATTTTCGGAACAGGTGACAAGAAGATGCTCGTTGTCGACGCCGCGAGCGGCAAGCTTGTGACGACCATTCCTGTCGCCGGGGCCGTTGATCAGACCGCCATCGATGTCGAAATGCGCCGGGCTTTCCTGGGCGACAAGACGGGCAACATCGAGGTGGTCGATCTCGATTCCAATCAGGTCGTCGACTACATCGCCGCCGAGAAGAATGCGCATACGCTCGCAGTCGACACGAAAATGCATCGCCTCTTTGTCTACCTGAACGCGAGTAACAAGGTGGGCGTGTACGAGCCGAAGCTGTAACGCCTGTCCTGGCGCCGACCGGCACATCGTCACTCCTGTATTGGTCGGCGTCGCTCGACAAGCCGCCCTTCGTGGCGCATCACAATGTGGCCGATGATATGGGACGGCCCGAATGGTAGTTCATTGCGAGGAGAAAGAGTCGTGGCATTTGCTAACTCAGCCGTCGTTGGCTCGAAACTAGGGAGTCGTTGGTTTCAACTGATTGTTGGAATTGTCTGCATGGCGCTCGTCGCGAACCTTCAGTACGCGTGGACGCTGTTCGTCGTTCCTATGGAGACGAAAAATCACTGGAGCGGAGCGCAGATTCAAACGGCGTTTGCGATTTTCGTCCTGGTGGAAACGTGGCTCGTGCCCCTCGAGGGATGGCTCGTCGACCGATTCGGGCCGCGTCCGGTGGTGATGGGCGGCGCCGTATGCGTCGCCTTGAGCTGGATCATCGATTCCCTCGCGTCCTCGCTGCCCGAACTCTACGCGGCGGCAGTCATCGCGGGCCTTGGTGCCGGTTGCGTCTATGGGACGTGTGTCGGCAACTCGTTGAAGTGGTTCCCGGATAAACGCGGCCTGGCCGCCGGCCTGACCGCAGCAGGCTTCGGCGCGGGGGCGGCGTTGACGGTGATCCCGATCGCCAACATGATCCAGTCGTCCGGCTATCAACACACGTTCCTCTTCTTCGGACTGTTCCAGGGGATAGCGATTCTCGTGCTCGCCTTGTCGCTCATTCGCCCCAAGCCGCCCGTAGCCGTGACTTCGATCAAACGCGTCATTTCCAGCAAAGTCGACTATACGTCGCCGCAGATGGTGAGAACGCCGGTGTTCTGGGTGCTCTATCTCATGTTCGTGTTCGTCGCAGCAGGCGGAATCATTGCAACAGCGCAACTTGGCCCGATAGCCAAGGGCTACGGCTTTGCCAAACTGCCGATATCGGTGGCGGGTTTCACGCTGCCGCTTCTTACGATGGCGCTGTCGATCGACAATCTGCTTAACGGCCTGACTCGCCCGCTGTGCGGCTTACTGTCGGACAGGATCGGCCGCGAAAACACCATGCTCCTGGTTTTCGTCGGCGAGGGGCTGGCCTTGCTGGGGATGAGATCGTTTGGACACGATCCATATGCGTTCGTCTTCTTTGCCGCATTGATCTTCCTGTTCTGGGGCGAAATCTTCTCGATCTTTCCTGCAACGTGTGCTGACACCTTCGGCGGCAAGTACGCCGCAGCCAATGCCGGCACGCTGTACACGGCCAAAGGCACCGCCTCGCTTCTCGTGCCTTTCGCGTCGGTGCTATCGTCCGGCGGCTCTTGGGATCTGGTATTCACCTGCTCAGCGTTCGTGGCGATTTTCGCTGGAATCACGGCGAAAATCGTGCTGGCGCCGATGCGCGCTCGCTGGATTGCCAACACCGAATCTGCGGATGAAATGACGAACAGGAGTTTTCAGGAAGCGGGTTGATGCCAGGCAAGCGACAGAGAGGAAGGCACCGCCAACGGATGACGCATATCGATCATCGCGTCCTTCCGTTGGAATGCCGCGGTCCATGACCCAAATTCGATTGGCTTTGCCGTATCGGGTCTCGATGCACCTGAGCAGATCGGACAGCGTGGTGCAGTCCGCGGTGTTACCGGCCAGTATTTGCTGGACGAGAATCGGCGAAAGTCGCACGTTTCGTTCTGTGGGGAGGATGCAACGGTAACGTCGCGTCCTTACCCAGCACATCCAGTGGTGGTGACTTCTCCCTATCGGGTACCGCACAACTTCATGCTGGAAGCCAACTCTCGCTGTCGCAACCTCGCGAGCGGCTTAACCCTCGAGATCGATTGATACACGCTGCTGGCGCCGCCGCGACCGACGCAACGTCTCGGTGCCGCCACAAAAAGTATATGGAATGCATTATAAGTGTGCAAAAAAATATCAATTGTTGATATTTTTTGCAGGCGGCTATTCTCGATGCACAATCTTTGCGACGCCGGCGGCAGTTGATGATTTGGTGCACCGGTCGGCGAAGCGATCCGCAACGAGATTTGTTTATTGGACCGCCCATGCCTCGCTCCGCAGTCGCCGAATGGTTCGGCAGCTTTGTTCCTCACCCGTCAGCACCGCAGTGGCAGGAGCGCGTGCGCAGGTGTCTCGGCGCGCTGCTCGGCATCGCGTTCACGGGGGCAGCGACGCATTTCGTGTTCGGGTCCCAGTCCGACATTCCGATGCTCGTTGCACCGATGGGTGCGTCGACCGTCCTGCTGTTTGGGGCCTCCGACAGCCCTCTTGCGCAACCGTGGTCGATCATCGGCGGCAATCTCGTGTCGGCGACGGTCGGCGTCGCATGTGCGCAATGGATAGCCGGGCCGGTCGCCGCTGCTTCAGTTTCAATCGCGCTGGCCATCTGTGGGATGTTCCTGTGCCGATGCGTGCATCCGCCATCGGGCGCTGTCGCGTTGACTGCTGTGCTTGGCGGACCTGCCGTGCACGCATTGGGTTTCCGGTTCGTCGCGGCACCGATTGCTTTCCAGTCCGCAACCCTGCTTTCGTTGGCGCTCGTGTTCCATGCGTTGACCGGACATCGTTACCCGCGCGCGGCGGCGAGCCTCTATGCGGTGGACACGCGCGCTGCCGTTCAGACGCCCCCGCGATCGGCACAGGCGCACGCGAGCAACGCATCACGCAGCGACGAACCCGACAAATCGTTTGACGAACTCACTTGCGAGGACATCATGTCCGCGCCGGCGCAAGCGGTGCTCGCGTCGATGCAAAGGAACGATGCACTGGATCTGCTGAAATGGCGCGGTGCGACGATGCTACCCGTTGTCGACGCGATGCATCGTGTTATCGGCACGGTGACGCAGCACGATCTTGCGGACCAGCCTGAGAGACGCTTGCCGAGGGCGTGGTTCGATCTACGTCGTGCTTCGAGGAAGCGCTCGGCGATGTTCGAAGAGACGGTGGAAGCGGCGATGGCCGCCGGCGTGCGCGCCGTTCATCACGCCACCCCGATCGTCGATCTGGTGCCGATGTTCACTGCCCGTATGCATCATCCAGTCGCCGTGCTGGACGAGAGCGAACGGCTCGTCGGCATGGTGACGCATGCCGACATGATCCGCGGGCTCCTGCGTCAAGCAAGTACCTCGCGGCGGGCTTCAGCATGATATGCGGCCTGGCGATGAGACGCGCGAGGAGCGCACGGCTGACCGATGCCGGCTTGACTCAGTGTGCAGCCATGCCGGTCAGCCACGCGTCGCGTGTGCGTCAGTGACTCCTGTGCGACGTGTTCCGGACGCCGAGGTGATCCCTCTATCCGACCGCAAGTGGCCGGCCCCGGCCTGTCGCGGGGGTCAAACCTTGACCTGCCCGAAATTTTCGATGTTTCAGATCGATGGAGGGTCAGGCCTCTGCGATAACTGCGATGGACACCTTCATTCCCTTAGGTCGGATCGGTAGCTTCGCACCTTGTCGCGCAGGGGGCTCAACGGGAAACCACTTTACCCATTCTTCGTTCATTCCCGCGAAGTCTGCCTCCTCCGCGAGAATGAAGGTGGCGCTGACGACCTTTTCCAGCGAACTGCCTGCCGCAGCAAGAATCGCTGACACGTTGCGCAGGCATTGACGGGTCTGTTCCTGAATGGTCTCACCGGGGACCTCTCCGGTGGCGGGATCGAAAGGACCCTGGCCCGCGACAAAGACCAGACCGGCCGCCTTCACCGCCTGGCTGTAGCTCGGCGGCGTCTGGGGCGCCTGATCAGTTCGGATGATCTCTCTGGGCATGGTCGTCTCCTTCATGAGTCCGGGTGTTCATGAGCGGTGGCAGCGTTGGCATCAGACCTTCAGCACGTTCGTCAGAAAGACCATGGACGCGGCAAGGCTCAAGACGCTGCGAACCGCATGAAGTCTGCCCCACGTCTCGAGCAACGCACGCGTTTCAGCCGACGCGAGATCGCGTCCTTGCATCAATAGCTGCGCGTTAGTGGGCTTGATGATAATCAAGGTGAACGGGACGGCGCTGCCTATGAGCAAAGCGCCGGCTAGCCAGCTTGCGCTTCCGCCGAGCCGCCACACCACAATAGCGGCAATGCAGCTTACAACGGCCAACGGCGCTTGCATTAGCGTCGCGCGTTGGTAGCTTGGCGCCCAGACGGTTGCAGCCGTCCTGGTGTCACATTGCATCCGCGCCGGGTGCTCGACGAGGCTGATGTAGATCGCCGCGCCTGCAAAGACAGTACACGCCAGCATGGCGATAAATTGCGCAACCACCAGCATGCAAGCCTCCGCGCGGCGACGCCCGATGAACATCGTGATTGATACGTGCCCGGACATTATGCCCTTTCGCCGATTGGCTGCGTCTGGCCACCCGCTTTCCTTCACGAAGGTCGCATGTCGTTAAGGGTTGTTCGATGCCTGCCATTTCCCGCAGGCATGTGAGTGCGCCACCGCGCGTTGCTGGCAGGCGTCGAACGAGCCTCGATGGAGGAAACCGCGGAGTGCCCCGATGCGGTCGGAGTCTTGGAGGCTATGGCGATTGATAGGCCGGGATGTTCAGCGGTGTTGGAGGATGTGCGGTCAATCGGGATGCTGGATGGGTCTTGGCGAGCGGTCGACGAGCACGGTGCTGAGCTCGATGTGCTGGCGCAAAAGCGGCGCGATAAGGCCGCGACAAAGCGCTTCTTCCGGCGGGTGCTGCGTTCAAACCCGGCGCCGCGCAAGATCGTGACCGACCCGTTGCGCAGCTATCCGGCGGCGAGGGCTGACATTCCTGAGCTCGCTCATATGAAGCACGTATTCGTCAAGGCGGCTGCACGTGTGAACAACCGTGCTGAGAACAGCCACCAGCCGACCCGCAGGCGCGAACGCCAGATGTGCGGCTTTCGCGTTGCGCGTCGCACGCAAGCGTTTCTCTCATGCTTTGGCCCGATCCGGCAGCACTTCGCGCTGCCCAGACATCAGATGAACGCGGCATGTCATCGTGCCGTACTCCAGGAACGCTTCGTCACATAGCATGGTTGGACTGTCACTGCCGCATCTCAGAAAGTTATCTAATAAGGATAACTACGCTTGAGCAAACAGGCAGCCTACAGCCGTCAACTTGACACAGCCGTCGAACGCGACCAGTGGGGCAAACGCGACGGCTGCCGTCTTGCTCATCCCTTGACCTCAGGAAATAGACACCCGCCGTTGCGGACTAACTCCTTCACCTCTTCGCTCACCTTTTGGGCGTTTCGATTCAGCCGAGCAGCGAACTCCTTGCGTCGCCGCATGTCCGACTTCGAATCGTGCTTCGCGCTCCAAAGGATGATGTTAAGGAGAATGGGAATGAGATCCAGGCCCTTCTCAGTCAGAGTATAGAAGTCCTTCCGTCTGTCGGCGGAACTTGGTGCCTTGGAGAGAATTCCTTGCTCCTCGAGACAGGCAAGGCGGGAAGCCAGGATATTTGTTGCGAATCCTTCTTCCGATTTCAGGAACTCGCCGTACGTCTTCTTGCCAGCGAAAACGATGTCGCGAACGATCAACAGCGACCACCTGTCGCCGAAGATCTCCAGGGCGTAGGTCACCGGGCAATGGGACCGAACTTCTTTGTACGTCGTCTTCATAGCTATATCTTAGCATCACTTGCCAATAGCAAGTAAAGCCCCGAAGATCGCTTGTTTTTTGCAATTGATATTACTTGTTTTTTGCAAGTTTTCGCACTAGCATGATTCTCAACAGCACGACATGAGCGTATCGACGTATTTGTAAGCGTGAGATGCAGAAGCATCGGCGGGAACGACGTGGCGTTCGCGGAGAAGGGCGTTGCTTTGTGCGGCGGGAGCTTCCGCCTTCGCCAGGTAAGCCGCGAACAGCCTACGCGCGCTCTAAGGCGGTCGCGTGCAGGCGAGAGTGCTGTCGCGGATACCCCGTTCCTCACACTTGGATTCCAAACGAGAACGCGCGATAACGCGCGTTCTCGCGCATGGAGAGCACATAGGTAACAGCGTGAAGTGGTCATCTGCCGTCCGATGTGCGCAGCAATTGGCGCGCTCAACGGCACCCTGAAGAATACGCCCGCCACAGATCTGGGCTCCGCGGCGATCCGCGAGATGCTCAAACGCAGCGGGTTGGAAGGCCGTTGTGCCGGCTTCGACCAACTTGACAACCGACTTTCCAAGGGTACAAACGGTGGACACGCAAAATCAATCAACGGCCGCAGGGCGGCCGAACGGGACTGCGGCTCGCATGGAATGGCGATCGCGAACAAGGCTCTGGTTGTTGTCAGGAATCGTGGTGGCAGCACTTGCGGCCGGAGGATTTGCGCTCTGGCGCAGTAGCGACAATGCGTCAGCCGCAGCGCAACCTGCCCCACCCACGGTTACGGTGAGCAAACCGCTAGTCCGTGAACTGGATACACAACTCGGTTTCCTCGGTCAGTTCTCGGCTGTAGACCAGGTTGAGATTCGGGCCCAGGTAGGGGGGACGCTAACGGGCATCTATTTCAAGGACGGCGCTATCGTCCACAAGGGCGACCTGCTCTTCACCATCGACCCAGTCCCCTACGAGATTCGGCTCGCCAAGGCAAAGGCTCAACTTGAAACGGCAAACTCGAAGCTCATCCTTGCCAACCTCGAGTTGACTCGAGCAGAGGAACTGGAGCGAAGCAGCGCAGGGACGGTAGAGAACGTTCAGCAGAGAACATCCGACCAGCGCGCCGCGCTTGCGGCAGTGGACGACGCGAAAGCACAGATTCGCGACGCGCAGTTCGACCTCGACCACGGCCGCATAACCGCGCCGTTTACCGGACGCATTGGCTCGCACCAGGTCTCGGTTGGAAATCTGATTGCAGGCAGCCGAGCGGCCACCAGTCCGACCACTTTGCTTGCCACGCTCGTGTCCCTCGATCCAATCTACATGAACTTCGATATGAGCGAGGCCGACTACGGGATGTTCTCCAGTAATCGCGCGAAGCCGGACGGTACGCCGTCAAACGGGGTGTTGCTTGCGCCCGGAAGCGGCACCGCGTTCACGAAGCAAGGGACGCTCGATTTCGTCGACAACGTCATCGACCGCTCCAGCGGGACGATCCACGCTCGTGCCACCGTTCCGAACCCGGACCTTTCGCTGACGCCCGGCGAGTTCGCACGTGTGAAACTGGCAACGGGGAATCCAACGCCAACCCTTCTTGTTCCTGATGCTTCGGTCCAGGCAGACCAGTCCCAACACGTGGTCATGACCGTATCTCCAGACGGAACCGTGGTTCCCAAACAGGTCGTCATCGGGGACATGCGCGGTGGCCTTCGGGTAATCCGCTCCGGGTTGACACCCGATGACGAAGTCATCATCGACGGAATTCCCTATGCAGCCCCCGGTGCGAAAGTCGCACCGAAGAACGGCGCCATCCGCTTCGCCTCCACTCAGGGCGAGAGGTGAGTCCGGGTCATGCGAATCTCCCACTACTTCATCGATCATCCGCGCTTCGCCGCGGTGCTCAGCATCTTCGTGACGTTGTTCGGCCTGGCCGCAATGACCCTGCTGCCCGTCGCGCAATACCCGGAGATCGTCCCGCCAACGGTACAGGTCACGACTTCCTATCCCGGCGCGTCGGCTGACGTAATCGCTCGCACGGTCGCCACGCCGCTCGAGCAGGAGATCAACGGCGTCGAGAACATGCTCTATATGAGCAGCCAATCGACGGGTGACGGCACTCTCACCATTACGGTTACGTTCCGGATCGGCACAGACCTGAACGTCGCTCAGAATCTCACGCAGAATCGCGTACAGGACGCTCTTTCACGGCTTCCTGACGATGTTCAGCGCGAAGGCGTGCGGGTAAGAAAAACAACACCGGCGATCGTCATCGCAGCAACTTTCTACTCGCCCGACAAGTCGCGAGACCTTCTCTATCAATCGAACTACATATCGATCCACGTCAAAGACGTGATCGCCCGCCTGCCCGGCGTTGCCGACACCTTCTTGTACGGCGAACGCCAATATGCCATGCGCATCTGGCTGGACCCCGACAAGCTCGCCGCACACGACATCAACGCAAGCGAAGTTCTTGCCGCCTTGCGTGCGCAAAATGTCCAGGTCTCGGCAGGCATCCTGAACCAGCCACCCGTCCCGGGTGACGCAGCCTACCAAATCAACGTCGAAACGCTCGGCCGGCTCGCGACACCTGATCAATTCGCCGACGTCATCGTCAAGTCAGATAGCCAGGGACGCGTCACGAGAATACGCGACATCGGTCGTGTTGAGCTCGGCGCCGCGAACTACGGCAATTCAGCTTTCAAAGATGAGACGCCTGGGGCGTCGCTGGCGGTCTTTGCCCAACCAGGCGCCAACTCACTCACCGTCGAGCATGAAGTCCTCGATACGATGAAAGAGCTCAGAAAGAGCTTTCCGTCCGGACTGGACTATCAGATCATCTACGATCCGATCGACTTCGTCGGCCGATCCATCAACGAGGTGGTCCTCACGATCTTCGTCGCGATTATTCTGGTCGTAGGCGTGGTCTTCCTGTTCCTGCAGACGTGGCGGGCGACCATTATTCCAGTGATCGCCATTCCGGTATCGCTCGTTGGCACGTTCACGATCCTCGCAGCGCTTGGGATTTCGATCAACAACCTGTCCCTGTTCGGGCTGGTGCTGGCCGTCGGCATCGTGGTCGACGACGCGATTGTGGTCGTCGAAAATGTCGAGCGTAACATTCGGCATGGCATGTCGCCCCGAGAAGCCGCCCACCGCACAATGGACGAGGTCGGCGAAGCTCTTCTGGCAATCGCGCTGACCCTGTGCGCGGTCTTCGTCCCCTCCGCCTTCATCTCCGGGATATCCGGACTCTTCTTCAAGCAGTTCGCCGTGACGATCGCCGCCTCCACGGTGATTTCCTGCTTCGTCTCGCTCACGCTGAGCCCGTCGCTTTGCGCCGTCCTCTTCAAGCCGCACTACGGACACGGGGCGACGCGCGGAGGCGTCGCCGGGCGCCTCCTCCAGCGAGGCTTCGATGACTTCAACCGCGGCTTCGGATGGGTCGCCGACAAATATGGCCGCCTTACGAGCCGCCTCTTACGCGCCCTTACCGTTGTCCTCGTCATCTATGTCGGCCTGATCGCGCTCGCCGGCATACAGTTTTCCCGCACGACAACCGGGTTCATCCCCGAACAGGACCAAGGCCTGCTTATCGGGATCGTCCAGCTACCGCCGGGCGCGACCCTTGCCAGGACTGAACAGGTGGTCATGGACGCGACAAGGATCATTCTCGACACCCCGGGCATCGAACACGTCGCTCCTTTGGTTGGCCCGGACGCGACAACCGGTACGGTCGCGTCGAATGGCGGAACGATCTATATCGGCCTACCGTCGCTCTACAATCACTCGGTGCCGGGGGTGACCGCCGCGTCGATGCTGGCGAAGCTGCGCGGCCGGCTGTCCGTCATCAAGGACGCCTACGTGCTGGTCATCCAGCCGCCGCCGGTACAGGGGCTCGGCAGCGCCGGCGGCTTCAAGATGATGCTTGAGGACCGCGCAGGCCTCGGCCCGGAAGCGCTCGTGAAAGCGGCGAACGCCCTGACGGCCGCGGCGAACAAGGATCCGACATTTGCGGGCGTATTCACGCTCTACAACGCCGGTTCACCATCAGTCTACGTCGATATCGACCGCCTAAAGGCCGAGAAGGTGGGGCTGACGCCGACCGATGTGTTCTCGGCGCTGCAGGTCTATCTCGGTTCGCAGTACGTCAACGACTTCAACTATCTCGGGAGAACGTATCAGGTGATCGTCCAAGCAGACGGTCGCTTCCGCCAAACGCCAGAGGACATCTCGCGTCTCAAGGCCCGCAACGCGAGTGGCCAAATGGTCTCGGTCGGGACGGTGGCCCAGCTCAAAGACCACACCATCCCCTACCGAGTGCCTCGCTACAATCTGTTCCCGGCCGCTGAAATCATGGGCGCGGCAGCGCCTGGCGTGGCTTCCGGCACCGCCTTGGAGCGCATGCAGGAAATCGCCGCCAAGACCCTGCCCAAAGGTATCAGTTTCGAATGGACAGATCTCGCCTATCAGCAGCAACAGCGAGGGATTCCGACGCTCGCGATCTTCGGCGCGGCGGCCTTGTTCGTCTTCCTTGTCTTGGCCGCGCAATACGAAAGCTGGAAACTGCCGCTGTCGATTGTGCTGATTGTACCGATGTGCTTGCTCGCGTCTGTCACGGGCCTTCGCGCTCGCGGCATGCCGATCGACATATTGGCACAGATCGGCTTCGTCGTGCTCGTTGGATTGGCGGCCAAGAACGCCATCCTGATCGTCGAGTTTGCGCGACAAAAGCAGGATCACGAAGGGGCCGAACCCGGCGAGGCGGCCGTGCATGCCGCGCGCACGCGCCTGCGCCCAATCCTGATGACGTCCTTCTCGTTCATTCTCGGCGTTGTACCGCTCGCGGTCGCGACCGGCGCCGGAGCTGAAATGCGCCAATCGCTCGGCACATCGGTGCTGTTTGGCATGATTGGCGTGACCGGTTTCGGGCTCCTCTTCACGCCGGCGTTCTACGTTCTGATCGGCAAACTCGGCGCCAAAGTTCGCGCTTACGGTCAGGAGGAGCATGCATGAAGCGCAACAACTCCCCAACTGACCACGGCCACCGGTTCGACGCAGCTTCGAGCAGAGCAATGCCGCGGGGTCGTCAATATGGCCGTCTGCGCATGCGAAACCTGTCCGTGACCCTGGCTGTCGTACTCTCCGGATGTGCCGTCGGCCCGGACTACGTGGCGCCGACCACGCAGTTCGCACCGTTTCATAACACCATCACG
>NZ_JAFLRF010000040.1:0-5256 GCF_017315705.1 Trinickia mobilis
CCGCCATTTTTGGCTGCAAAATCAGATTGCTCCTACGTTTGCGGCAAGTTGCGGGTCCCGCGCCGGGGTCTGAGGCTGGAAGACGAACCACAAACCGTCGAACTCGAACGCCGAAGACGGAAACGTGAGCCCTCGACCGTGCCGTTCGAATGTTTGAAGGCGGGACGCGAGCCCCAAACCGACGCATTCGACTGTTGGAGGGCCGAAATCTGAGCCTCAGACCGACGACTTCGACTCTTTGAGGGCGGAATGTCAGCCTCAGACCGAGGACTTCGGATGTCCGAGGGCGGAACGTGGGCCCCAGACCGTGGAGTTGTCCACGCTTTGAGAGTGGAACGCGAGCCTCAGACCTCGGAGTTCGACTGTTTGAAGGCGAATCGCGATCCTCACACCTTGGAATTCGAATGTTTGAGCGTGCAGCCCGCGCCTCACACCGTGGAATTCCGCTGTCGAAGGGGAGCACATGAGAGGCAGGCTGACGAATTTGCGGCTTTGAGACTCGAACGAAAGGCTCGGTGTCGCAAAGGCGTGTGGGCGGCCCCATAGCAAGCGGCACAGAATTGCCGCAGCTGACGAATCAAACCGGCGTTATCGGTTAGGAACGGCTGCTGGTCTCGTAGGCGGTTTAGCTTGTCTACGATATTGCAAGCCCGGGCACGGGGGCAATCTGCTCAAATCAGCTCACGCCTGACAATCTGCTCACTACCTGCTCAAAACTTGTTGTATCTGCTCATTTAAAGTAGTATCCGCTCAAATTCGAGCAGATACTGAGCAGATAAATGAGCAAATTGACCCCGGCAGCTGTTCTTGACGTCATCCAACGCCTAGCCCAAGCGGGCCAGATGGAGGTTTCCTCTACCGACGTCATCTACGCTACGCACGGCAGTTCCGCCACTGTCCGGCGCCATCTGGATGCGCTGTGCGCCAGTGGGCAGCTCACGCGTAGCGGCCATGCGCGAGCCACCCGCTACCGGCTGGCTGGGGTGGCTGGGGTGGATGCGGCCATCCGGACCGCCGCCCCGGAGGAGCCTTCCGCCGGCCCGCGTCCGGCGTGGTCACCCGCCGCCGTTGAACTCGGCCGCAAACTTGACATGTCCTTGGCCGCGCGCGACCCGGTTACCTATCGGCGCGAATTTGTCGAAGACTACGTGCCCAATAAGAGCTGGCTGATGCCACAAGACCTGGCCGAAGCGCTCTATCGCGACGGTCGCCTGCGCGAACAACAGCCAGCGGGGACCTACGCGCGCAAGGTGCTGGAGCAGTTGCTCATCGACCTGTCCTGGTCGTCCTCTCGTTTGGAGGGCAACCGCTATACCTTGTTGGCGACCGAGGACTTGTTCAAGCGCGGGACCGCCGGCAGCGACGCCGACGCGGTGATGCTGCTCAACCACAAGACGGCCATCGAGTTTCTGGTTGATGCAGTACCGTTGCAGGGCCTCTCGACAGCGCTCATCCGAAACCTGCATGCAGTGCTCATGCAGGACCTTCTTGCTGATACCGATGCGCTGGGCGTCATCCGCAAGAAGTTGGTCAACATCAGCGACACAGTCTACGTCCCGACTCAAGTGCCCGCCGTGCTCGAGGAGATGCTGGAGACCATCCTGGCCAAGGCCAGGCTCATCAAGAATCCGGTCGAGACCGCCTTCTTCCTGTGGGTGAATCTCGCGTACCTACAGCCATTCGAGGATGGCAACAAGCGCACCAGTCGCCTGGCAGCAAACATTCCGCTGATGCTCTATAACTGCTCGCCGTTGTCCTTCCTGGACGTCGACCCTCACGACTATGCCCAGGCGATGCTGGGCGTGTACGAATTCCTGGATGTCTCGCGCGCGGTGGACCTGTTCGCCTGGACCTATCGGCGCTCGATGAAGAAGTATGTCGTCGTGATGGAGTCCATGAGCGCCCCGAATCCTCTGAGACTGCGATACCGGGAGCATTTGACCGAGGCCATTGGCCTAGTGGTTCGTGACAGAAAATCCGCGCAGGCCGCAGTGGCGGAGTTGGGTCTCACCGAGGACCAGGCCCCGGGCTTCCGGGCAATGTTGCTCGATGAGTTGAAGAAGCTGGAGGTATTCAACTGCGCGCGGTACCGGCTGACGCTGACCGTCACGCAGGCCTGGATTGACGCCGACCGGCCGCACTGAGCGCAGCTTGCTGAAGTACGAGCTCACCGACGCGAAATCAACGTTTTCGCGAAAGCCTTGGCGGACGCCACAACGTCAGCGCGCAGCAAGACACGCACTCGGCGTAATGCCGAACGTGCGCTTGAAGTGGCGTCCGAGATGGCTCTGGTCGAAGAAGCCGACTTCCGTAGCCACGACAGACGGCGGCAACCCGCCGCGCAACAGCCGCTCTGCGTGCCGCACGCGCACGAGACACACATAGCGATGCGGCGAGATCCCCACTTGCGCGCGAAACAGCGCGGCGAAGCGCGACACGCTCAGCTCCGCCGCGGCGGCGAGCGTCGCAAGCGGCACCGGCTGCGCAAACGACGCCTCGATGAATTCGATTGCCCGCTGGATCGGTTCGGTCACCATCGCGCCCGCTCCTATGCCGCCTGCGGCGAGCGGCTCGCGACGGCCGCGAAACGGCGGATGTCGAACGGCTCGAGCGGCGTGCTCGTCGAGCCGGTATCGATGAGCTCGGCCATCACGTCGCCCACGCCCGGTCCGAGCTGGAAGCCGTGTCCGCAGAAGCCGAACGCGTAGAAAAGCCCGCCGACGTTGCCGCTTGCGCCCATGATCGGCTTGTCGTCGGGCATGTAGCCTTCGATGCCGCTCCACACGCGGATGATGTTGAGCCGCGACAGCGCCGGCGCCACGCGATGCAGCTGACGAAATTGCAGCAGCGTGTTCTGCGGCAGCACGTATGCGCGCCGCACGTCGGGATACGCCGGGCCGCGCGCACACCCGCCGAACACGATGTTGCCGCGCGCGATCTGGCGGAAATACACGACCTCCTCCATCAGCGGCGACGAGACGCCGACCACCGGCTCGAGGCTGTAGCGAACCGGCTCGGTCACGGCCATCTGCGGACCGTGCACGGCGATCGGCACCGGCTCGCCGAATTGCTCGGAGAGCAGGCTCCCCCACGCGCCCGCGGCGATCAAAAACTGAGGCGCGCGAAATACCCGGCCATCGGCGCTGGCCGCCCGAAACCCGGCGCCCTCCTTTTCGACGGCGACGATCTCCGTGTTCTCGCAGATCTGCGCGCCGAGGCGCGCGGCGGCGCGTCCGAAGGCGGGTGCCGCGAGACGCGGATTCGCGTGTCCATCCTTCGCCGAATACGAGCCGGCCAGCACTTCCGGCCCGAGAAACGGAAAGCGCGCGCGCATCGGCTCGCCGCGCACGAGTTCGAGGTCGAGGCCGTAGTGGCTCGCCTCCTTTGCGTAGGTTTCGAGCTGGTCGGCCTGTTCTTCGCGATAGCAAACGCGGATATGTCCCGACGGCAGAAACTCCGCGTCGTGGCCGATCAGCTCGGGCAGCTTGCCCCAGATCTCGCGCGAGCGGTTCGCGAGCGGCAGTTGCGGCAGGAAGCGCCCCTGGCGCCGCACGTTGCCGAAGTTGGTGCCGCTCGCCTGCTGGCCGATCAGCCCGCGTTCGACGAGGACCACCGAGCGGCCGCGGCGGCGCAGGAAGAACGCGGCGGACGCGCCCATGATGCCGCCGCCGACGACGATCACATCCGCTTCGGTCGCGATCATGATGCCTCCCGCCGGGCCGCCCCAAGGGAGGCATCCGCCCCCTCGGGGGGCAGCGAACGATAGTGAGCGTGGGGGTGGTTCATTCAACATCCTCCACGGTGGCGATCGAAATCGGCTTGACGGGCCCCTGCCCGCGCAGCCGGCCGACTTGTTCGAGCGGCACGCCCGCCTCGGCCGCGATGATTTCCGCGCCGGCGTGGCCGCAGTAGCGCCCTTGGCAGCGTCCCATGCCGACCCGGCTGAACGCCTTCGCGCGATTCGCTTCGCGCGCGCCTTCGTCGCGTATCACACGCCGCAGCTCGCCCGCCGTGATGCCTTCGCAGCGGCACACGACGGTGTCGTCGCTCAGTTTTGCCGCTTGCGCGGCCGGCCACGGGAACGCTTGTGCGAGGCCGAGACGGAAGCGGTCCATCTTCCGCTGCGCTCGCTTCAACGGCTCGACTTCGGCGGGGTCGATCGGGTGCCCCAGGTCGGCCAATGCCGCGTAGGCGGCGAGGCGGCCGGCCAGCTCCGCGCCGTCCGCGCCGAGCACGCGCGCGCCGTCGCCCGCGAGGTAGACGCGCGGCACCGAGCTGCGGCCGAGTTCGTCGATCTGCGGCAGCCATTGGCGCGTGTTCGCGTCGAAATAGAACGCGCAGCGCGCGAGGTCGGCGAGCTGCGTTTCCGGGCGCAGGTGGTAGCCGAGCCCGATCGCATCGCAGGCGATTTGCTGAGCGTGCCCGGTCGCGTCGCGGTATTGGATGCCGCGCACGCCGTCCGCGTCCGTGCCGACGATCTCGACCGGCTCGATCCCATGCTCGATCAGCACGCCGGACTGCTTCAGCGACGACACCAGCGCCGCGCCCTTCCTCAGCACGCCGGGCCGCGCGAGCAGCTTCGGCAGCGCCCAGAGCCGTGCGCCGCGCGTCGACGTATCGAGCACCGCCGCCACTTTCGCGCCCGCTTGCACGTATTGATTCGCGACGAGATACAAGAGCGGGCCCGAGCCCATGAAGACCACCTTGCGGCCGATCGCGCAGGCTTGCGCCTTCAGCGCGATCTGCGCGGCGCCGAGGCTGTAGGTGCCCGCGTACTGCCAGCCTTTGACGGGCATCAGGCGATCGGTCGCGCCGGAGCAGAGAATCAGCGCGTCGTAGGGCAGCGCGCGCGAATGGCCGTCGTGCAGCGTGTGCAGCTTGCCTTCGGCGACATTCCACGCGAGCGTGTCGGGCAGGTAGTCGAGCCGTGTGCGCAGCCGCTCGAACGTCAGGTGCAGATCTTCCGCACGCGCTGCTTCGGTGCCGTACAGCTTCGCGTACGGACGCGAGAACGTCTCCGGTTGACGCCGATAGATCTGGCCGCCGTCGCGCCGGCCTTCATCGACGACGGTCGGGGCGACGCCCGCAGCGAGCAGCGTCTCGGCGCAGCGCACGCCCGCGGGTCCGGCGCCGACGATGGTTACGCGGGGTTGCTCAGCCGATGCCTCCCGCCGGGCCGTCCCAAGGGAGGCATCCGCCCCCTCGGGGGGAGCTTTGCATGGGACCGGAGTAAGCGCTAAAGCGCTAACTCCGGTC
>NZ_JAFLRF010000040.1:5266-56387 GCF_017315705.1 Trinickia mobilis
ATGCCACCTCCGGTTGCGTCGTCACGATGTGCATCCCCTCGCTCACCACGGTCGTGCACGCGCGCAGCCTCTCGCCGTCCGCGGTCCAAACCCAGCAGTCCTGGCAAGCGCCCATCAGGCAGAACCCCGCGCGCACCTCGCCGCCGAACTCCGACTGCCGCACATGGCCGACCGAGCACAGCATCGCGACGAGCAGCGTGTCGCCTGCGAGCGCATCGATGTCCTTGCCGTCGATGCGCAGCTTCACCGTCTTGCGCCCGGTCTCGCCCAGGCGGATGAATCGTCCGCTCATGCCGTCGCCTCCCGCGCTCCCAATCGCTGCGTTCAATGCAGAATGTCCTGCAGCCTGTAATACGCGCCGACGAGCGGCAGAAACCACGGGCTCCCGAAGTGCCCCGGAATCGCCGGCCATTCGAGCTGCCGCCATGGGTTGCGCTGCGCGGCGCCGAACATCACGTCGGCCATCACGCGCCCCATGTGCACCGACATCTGCACGCCGTGGCCGCTGTAGCCCATCGAATAGAAAAGCCCCTCGTGCTGGCCCGCGCGCGGCAGACGGTCCGCCGTCATGTCGACGAGACCGCCCCAGCAGTAATCGAGGCGCACATCGGCCAGCGAGGGGAAGTAGTTCGCGAGCGCGGCGCGCAGAATCCGTCCGCTCTTTTCGTCGGAACGCGGATTCGACATCGCGAAGCGCGCGCGTCCGCCGAACAGCAGCCGGTTGTCGGCGGTCGTCCGAAAGTAGTTGCCGATGTGACGCGTCGTCACGTACGCGCGGCGCTTCGGCAGCAGCGCGTCGAGCTGCGCGGTCGCGAGCGGCGCGGTGGCGACGATGAAACTGCCGACCGGCGCGATGCGCCGGCGAAACCATTGCAGCGGCCCGATCTGCGACGCGCCGGTCGCGACGAGCACGCGGCCCGCGCGGATCGTGCCGCGCGCGCTGACCACCTCGTAGGTTTCACCGGAAATGCGCTGCAGGCCCGTCACAGGCGCGTGTTCGAAAATCCGCGCGCCGTGCCGCGCCGCCGCCTCCGCCAGACCGACGCCGAACTTGCCCATGTGCATCTGCGCGCCGTTGCGCTGGACGAGCCCGCCGTAAAACCTGTCCGAGCCGACTTCGTCGCGAATCCGTTCGGGCGGCACCAGCTCGACGTTCGGATCGACGTTGGCACGCAGCGACTCGTAGGTCTTCGCGAGCTTGTCGAAGTGCTGCGGTTTGGCGGCGAGCTTGATCTTGCCGCCGTGGAAGAAATCGCAATCGATCTGCTCGTCGACGACGATCGATTCGACCGTCTTCACCGCGCTCTCGTAGGCGCGATAGAACGCCTTCGCGCGTTCGGCGCCGATGCGCCCGGCGAGCGCCGCATAGTCGTGCGCGAGGCCGGTGTTGCAGTGGCCGCCGTTGCGGCCCGACGCTTCGCCGACGATGCGTCCGGCTTCGAGCACCGTCACGGGCACGCCGCGCTTCGCGAGCTCGAGCGCCGCCGACAAGCCGGTGAACCCGCCGCCGATCACGACCACGTCGGCGGCGCCCTCGACCGGGCCAGCTTGCCCGCTGCGAAACTGCGGGGCGGTGTCGAGCCAGTAGGATTCGAGCTTCATCGTGCTCCTTCGCGGATGGCGCGGCGGCTTAGAGACCGAGTACGCCGGGCAGCCCGCCGATGTCCGTGATCTCGTGATAGCCATAGTAGGACGTCGACGGCTCGTGTCCGCGCGCGACGAACACCTTGTTCTTGATGCCGAGGTCGTGGGCCGACATGAGGTCGTAGCGCAGGCTCGACGACACGTGCAGGATGTCTTCCGGATTGCAGCCGAGGTTGTCCAGCATGTATTCGAACGCCTGGAAACGCGGCTTGTACGCCTGCGCCTGCTGTGCGGTGAAGACCTTGTGGAACGGGGCGCCGAGCTTGTCGACGTTGCTGTGGATCTGGTCGTTCGACGCGTTCGACAGGATCACGAGCGGGAATTCCTTCGCCACTTTCGAGAGCCCCGCCGGGACGTCCGCATGCGGGCCCCAGGTCGGCACGGCGTCGTAGAAGCGCTGCGCTTCGGCAGCGTCGTATGCGAGGTTCCAGCGCTTGAGCGTGCGGCGCACGGCGTTCATGACGACGTCCTGATACGGCTTCCATGCGCCGAGCACTTCGTCCAGACGGTAGCCGGCGAAATCCTTGACGAACTGTTCCATGCGCTCGGCGCCGACGCGGTCGGCGAAGATCTCGCGCGCCATGTCGCCCATGCGGAAGCGGGTCAGCGTGCCGTAGCAGTCGAAGGTGATGTATTTGGGCTTGAAGTGCGCCATGTCGATGTCCTTGGTCGGGGCAAATGAGCCGCCGGCACGTTCGAAACGCCGGCTGCTGAGAAGCATTACAGCACCGCAAAAAATGTGGCTTGCCGCGTATTGGACTCGGCTGGAGAAAGATTCGGCCGTTTTTGGGGCGTCGTGCAGCAGAGAATGCGGCGGGGGGCGGGAGGAGTCGGCGCACTTGCAGCGCCGTTACTTACGCCGCCGTTTCCGAGCGATCGCCGGCCTTGACATATGCCAGCATATGCATAAAATAATACCCACTTTCCAGCCTTCCGGGAGCGCATCGTGCGAACCGTTTCTATTTTCAAGAACAACGCCAACCAGGCTATTCGCATTCCCAAGGACATGCAGTTCGAGGGCGTGACCGAACTCGAAATTCGCCGGGAAGGAGACACTATCGTGTTGCGCCCGGTACGTCCGAACTGGTCTTCCTTTGCCGTCGAGCCGTTGGCCGACGAGGATTTTCTTGCTAAGCGTCCCCCCGTCATCGGCCCCGGTCGGTTCGATCTTTCGAGCGCCGATGACGATGGCGAGGAGTCTGACCAGTGACACAGCTCTACATGCTCGACACCAATATCTGTTCATTCATCATGCGTGAGCGTCCGCCTGAAGTTTTGGCGCGACTCGAGGCTTGCGTCGATGCGCAGCAGCGAATCGTCGTGTCGGCAGTCACTTACGCAGAAATGCGCTTTGGATCCATCGGGAAGAAGGCGTCGCCGAAGCACGCGGGGCTGGTGTCGGCGTTTGTTGCGCGTCTGGACGGCGTGCTCCCTTGGGATGCTTCAGCCGTGGATGAGGCGACGCGCATACGCGTCGATCTGGCGAAGCTGGGAAACCCTATCGGCGAAAACGATTCCGCGATTGCCGGCCATGCGATTTCCGCAGGTGCAGTCTTAGTGACGAATAACGTGCGGGAATTCAAGCGCGTGCGGGGACTTCTGTTTGAAGATTGGGCAATGCCTGTCGAGTAATGGCGTCCACACAAGCACAACAAAGGCCGCGTCGAAGACCAACGCGGCCTTAAGCAATGAAGACAAATGCGCGGCCAACCCTACACCACGAGCAGGCCCCCGCTTGGCCTCAAGCCCCCCGATTCAAATCGATCAACACGCTCTTGAAGCGCAGATTCGCCTCGAACGCGTGACGCCCCAGGTCCTTGCCGAGCCCCGATTGCTTGTAGCCGCCGGTCGGGATGACGAAATCGGACGTGCGTCCATAGCGATTGATCCACACCGTGCCCGCCTCGATGCTGCGCATCGCGCGCAGCGCACGGCTCAAGTCCGACGTATGGACGCCTGACGCCAACCCATATTTTTCGTGGCTCGCGAGCGCGAGCGCTTCGTCTTCGTCGTCGAAGGTCTGCACGGTCAGCACCGGGCCGAACACTTCTTCGCGCACCGCGTCCGACTCGGTCGTCACGCCGGTCAGGAGGGTCGGCGCGTAGAACGCGCCTTCGCCTTCCACGGCGATCCGGCCGCCGCCCGTCGCGATCTGCGCGCCCTGCTGCACCGTGCGCGCGACGATGTCCTCGATCCGCTGCGCCTGTCCGGGCGAGATGATCGGCGAGAGCGTCGTGCCCGGCGCCCACGTGTGCCCGGCCTTGAGCGCGTTGAACGCCGCCCCGATGCCGTCGATCAGCCGCGGCGCCGCCGAGCGCTCGACGATCAGCCTCGAACCCGCGACGCACACCTGCCCCGCGTTGCCCGTAATCGCCCCCGCGACACGGCGCGCGACGAGATCGAGGTCGGGCGCGTCGGCGAACACGATTTGCGGGCTCTTGCCGCCCAGCTCCAGCGTGCAGGGCTTCGTGCCGGTCTCGGCGCACGCGCTCATGATCGCAGCTCCGGTCTTGCTCGATCCGGTGAACGTGACCTTGGCGATCTTCGGATGACGCACGAGCGCGTCGCCTGTCGTGCGCCCGTCGCCCTGCACGACGTTGAAGATGCCGGGCGGCACGCCCGCTTCGATCGCGAGCTCGGCAAGCCGCAGCGTCGAAAACGGCGTCAGTTCGGACGGTTTCAGCACCACCGCGTTGCCCGCAGCGAGCGCCGGCGCCACCTTCCACGACGCCATCACCAGCGGAAAATTCCACGGCGCGATCGCACCGATCACGCCGTACGGCTCGGCGACGATCATGCCCAGGTGATCGGGGCGCGTCGCCGCGACCTCGCCGCCGATCTTGTCCGCGAACTCCGAGTAGAAGCGGATGCCCTCGGCGGTGAACGGCACGTCCCATTGCGCGGCGTCGCGGATCGGGCGCGTCGAGCCGACCGCTTCCAGGCGCGCGAGCGTGTCGACGTCGGCCTCGATCAGCTCGGCCCAGCGGCGCATCACGCGGGCCCGCTCGCGCGGCGCGCGGCGCGCCCAGTCGCCGGTCTTGAACGCCAGCCACGCATCTTCCACCGCGCGGTCGACGAGATCCGCATCGGCGATCGGCAAGTCCGCGTACACGACGCCGTCCGACGGACGCGCGACGTCGAGCGCCGCAGCGCCCGTCACATAGCGGCCCCCGATGAAGTGCGCGCTGCGCACGGCGACAAGAGCGGGATCGAAGCTGTCCATGATGTGGGTTCCGGTTCGGTTCGCTGAAAAAGGCGCCAATCATGGTACGGGCGATGCCGCAGCATTTGCTGCCGTGATGACGGGGGTCGACCGCGCGCGGCGCGCGTTGTGCCGGGCGCGCGCAGTGCGGCATGCGGTATCGGCCGCACAATAAGATCGTCCTAGCCGCACCATTCGGCCGGTGCGACAGTACGCACGCGAAGTGAAGCACCACGGGCCGGTTCACGCGAACGACAGGCCATCAAGAGGAGTGGAACGTGACTGAACCAATTGCTCGCTCAGAAGCCGCCGCACAGGTCCGATATCGCCCGATGACGGCCGACGATCTCACTGCCGCGCACGAACTGTCGATGGCCGTCAAATGGCCGCATCGCCGCGAAGACTGGGAGTTCGCGCTGAACCTCGGCGCGGGGTTTGCCGCGGAAGACGGCGGCGGCGTCATCGGCACGGCGCTCTATTGGGAGTTCGGGGCGAGGCACGCGTCGCTCGGCATGGTGATCGTCGCGCCCGATCAGCAGGGCCGCGGCATCGGCCGCGATCTGATGACGCTCACGGTCGACGCGCTCGCCAAGCGCACAACCTTCCTGAACGCGACGCCTGCCGGCCAGCCCCTTTACGAGAAGTTCGGCTTCAAGGCGATCGGCAGCATCCATCAGCACCAGGGGACCGGCGGCGCGCACCCGCCCGTCGTCGCGCTCGCGCCCGGCGAGCGCGTCCGCCCGCTCGGCGCGCGCGACCGCGACCGGCTCGCGGCGCTGTGGAACCAGGCGGCCGGCTACGACCGCACGCCGCTCATCGATGCGTTGCTCGGCGTCGCCGAGGGTGTCGTGCTCGCGCGCGGCGGCGAGCCGATCGGCTTCGCGATGATGCGCCGCTTCGGGCGCGGCCACGTGATCGGGCCGGTCGTCGCTCCACACCCCGAAGGCGCGAAGGCGCTGATCAGCCATTGGCTCGGCGCGAACGGCGGGAAATTCACGCGCATCGACGTGACGGGCGAGAGCGGCTTGCCGGATTGGCTCGAAGCGCTGGGCTTGCCGAAGGTCGACAGCGTCGTGACGATGGCGCGCGGCGAGCCGCCCCGGATCGCCGGCAAGGCGCGCGTGTTTGCGATTACCAATCAGGCACTCGGCTGATCGAGGCCCCTCGATCGCCGATGTCCTGTTTCTTTGACGCCATGACGTTTGTCTACAAGGCCGATCCGGTACGCGGCGCGCAGTGGGCGCGCCTCTTTGCCGAGCAGGCGCCCGGCACGCCCTTCCACATCTGGACCGGCGACATGCCGCCGTGCGACGCGCACGACGTCCGCTATCTGGCGCTATGGCAGGTCCCGCAGATCGATCTCGCGGCGGCGTTTCCGAACCTGGAAGTGGTGTTTTCGACGGGCGCGGGCGTCGATCAGTTCGACTTGTCGGCGATTCCGCCGCATGTGCCGGTCGTGCGGATGGTCGAGCCGGGGATCGTCGCGGGGATGGTCGAATACGTGACGCTCGCGGCGCTCGCGCTGCATCGCGGCTGGCTGACTTACGCGGCGCAGCAGCGCGAAGGGCGTTGGGAGCCGCAGCGGACTGATGTCGCCAGCGCGCGGCGAGTCGGCGTGCTCGGGCTGGGTGTGCTCGGCAAGGCGGTCCTGACGCGGCTTGCGAGCTTCGGCTTTCCATGCGCCGGATGGAGCCGGTCGCCGCACTCGCTCGACGGGATCGAGTGCTTTGCCGGCGCCGGCGCGCTGCCCGCATTTCTTGCACGCACCGACATCCTCGTGTGCCTGCTGCCGTTGACGGACGCCACGCGCCATTTCTTGAACCGCGATCGGTTCGCGCAACTGCCGCGCGGGGCGTCGCTGATCAACGTCGGTCGCGGCGGGCATGTGCAGCAGGAGGACTTGCTAGCGGCTCTGGATAGCGGGCAGCTCGGCGCGGCGGTGCTCGATGTGGCCGATCCTGAACCGCTCGCCGCCGATCATCCGCTGTGGCGGCATCCGCGCGTGATGCTGACGCCGCATATCGCGAGCATGACGCAGCCTGAGAGCGCGGTGGAGGTCGTGCTGGACAACTTGCAGCGCCATCGCGCAGGCGAACCGCTGGTGGGGCTGGTGGACCGGTCGCGGGGGTATTGAAGCGACAAGGCGATCTCACTCGCTTCCCGGTGACAGTCGGCATGCTTGCCAACGCGGCGCGAAGAGGGCGATGGGAATCGAGCGAGCTTGAAAAGCCGGGAGCGGAATAGCCCGCCTCCAAGCGCACAAGTTTCGTGCTTCCAACCACGGTCAAACCGATGGACTGCGCCTCAAAGCTCGATTTTTGCGCCACCACCTGCCGCCCGCGGCACAAAATGCTGCCCTCACCGCAAAAACACAATTCCCGCGCTTAACGAAGCACCAATCCCAGCGTCTTCGTTATTTCTCTCCCGCTACCATGGGTCGCAAGCGGTCCGCGCTCTCGTGACACACGCAGCCCACGATGCGCGCACCTTCCCAGCACTTCGTGACGTGCCCCGCACGCCCTCACCGCGCCCAAATCATGCCGACCTCCGCCCTGATCGAGTCCGACCGCAAATATCTGATCCACCCGGTAGCGAGCCTGCGCGCGCACGAAGCGCGCGGCGTCACGATCCTCGAATCGGGGCGCGGCGCGTGGCTGCGCGATATCGACGGCCACGAACTGCTAGACGCGTTCTCCGGCCTCTGGTGCGTGAACACCGGCTACGGTCACGAAAGCATCGTGCGCGCCGCCACCGAACAATTGCGCCGCCTGCCCTACGCGACCGGCTACTTCCATTTCGGCAGCGAGCCGGCGATCAAGCTCGCGGAGCAACTGATCGAAAAGGCGCCGAAGTCGCTGCGGCATCTCTATTTCACGCTGGGCGGCTCGGACGCGGTCGACGCCGCGGTCCGCTACATCACGAACTACTACAACGCGACCGGCCGGCCGCAGAAGAAGCAGTTCATCGCGCTCGAGCGCGGCTATCACGGGTCGTCGTCGGTCGGCGCGGGGCTCACGGCGCTTCCCGCATTCCACCAGAACTTCGACTTGCCGCTGCCGCATCAGCATCACATTCCGTCGCCGTACGCGTATCGCAGCGAAGCGGGCAACGATCCGCTGGCGCTCATCGCGCAATCGGTCGCGGCGTTGCGCGAGAAAGTCGCGGCGCTCGATCCCGAGCGCGTGGCCGCGTTCTTCTGCGAACCGATTCAGGGCTCGGGCGGCGTGATCGTGCCGCCGAAGGGCTGGCTGAAAGCGATGCGCGAGACATGCCGCGAACTTGACATCCTCTTCGTCGCAGACGAAGTCATCACCGGCTTCGGACGCACCGGCCCGCTCTTCGCGTGCGAAGGCGAAGGCGTCGAGCCGGACCTGATGACGATCGCCAAAGGCCTCACGGCCGGCTATGCGCCGATGGGCGCGGTGCTGATGTCCGACGCGGTCTATGCAGGCATCGCCGACGGCGCAGGCACCGGCTCCGCGGTCGGTCATGGCCAGACGTATTCGGCGCACCCCGTGAGCGCCGCGATCGGGCTCGAAGTGATGCGTCTCTATCACGAAGGGGGGCTGCTCGCGAACGGCGTCGCGCAGGCGCCGCGCTTCGAAGCCGGCTTGCGCGAACTGCTCGCGCATCCGCTCGTCGGCGATGCGCGCAGCCGCGGTCTGCTCGGCGCGCTCGAACTGGTCGCCGACAAAACCACGAAGCGCCGCTTCGACCCGGCCTTGAACCTGAGCGAGCGGATCGCCTCGACGGCCTATCGCAACGGCGTGATCTTCCGCGCGTTCAGCGACAACATCCTCGGCTTCGCGCCCGCGCTTTGCTACACGAGCGAGGAGTTCGACGTCCTGTTCGAGCGCTTGAAGAAGACGCTCGATACCGTGCTCGACGCCCCCGACGTGCGCGCCGCGCTGGCCTGAGCCGGCTCGGAACGGCGGCGCGGCAACGCCTTGCGCGCCGCCGTCCCGCCTCCCTAAGAGGCTTGCCGCACAACGGTTTGCGGAGGAATAATTTTGAGACGGCGCGTGCTACGATAGTTCGCTCACCACGCTTCCATAGGTCACTACCCGCCGTGACGACGAACGCAAACGGATCGATGAAGTTGGACCGGATCGACCTTCGCATCCTGTCCCAGTTGCAACGGAAGGGCCGCATTACGAATGTCGAGCTCGCAGACGCGGTCGGCCTGTCGCCGAGCCCGTGCCTGATTCGCGTGAAGCGGCTCGAGAAGGCCGGTTACATCGCGGGCTATGGCGCGCACCTGGAGCTCAGCAAGCTCGGCGACATCCAGCTCGTCTTCACCGAGATCACGCTGCAGGACCATCGCCGCGAAGACTTCGCCAAGTTCGAGGCCGCGATCCGCAACGTCGACGAGATCGCGGAATGCCATCTCGTGAGCGGCGGCTACGACTATCTGCTCAAGTTCGTCACGCGCAGCGTCGTGCATTACCAGAGCGTGATGGAGGGCCTGCTGGAGCGCAATATCGGCATCGAGAAGTATTTCAGCTACGTCGTCATCAAGACGCCGTTCGTGAAGAACCATTTACCGATCGAAAGGCTGTTTCCGCTGACGGAATGAGCGCCCGAGCAGGGCATCGGAACGGCGCGCGGCCGACAGATCGATAACGGCAGTTGGGCGGTATTGCTTCTTTCGAGCGGTATCGCCGGTGTTTTACATTTCGTAATCCTTATTCTTTCAGATTCAATTCCCGCCATGCCGCTCACGCTCACTCGCCCCGAACTCTCCCGCTCCCACAACTTCATCGCCGGCGTTTGGCAAGACGCCGCCTCCGGCGCCCGTCATCCGGTCAGCGACCCTGCCACCGGCATCGAGTTCGCAAGCGTCCCCGACAGCGGCGCGGCCGACGCCCAAGCTGCCGCCGACGCCGCCCACGCCGCGTTCGACATCTGGCGCGAGCGCACCGCCCGCGAGCGGGCACAGTTTCTCAAGCGCTGGCATGCGGCCATCGTCGCCAACGGCGAGGATCTCGCGCGCATCATCTCGCGCGAGCAAGGCAAGCCGCTTGCCGAAGCGCGCGGCGAAGTCGCGTATGGCGCGTCGTACGTCGAGTGGTTCGCCGAGGAAGCGGTGCGCGCTTACGGCGACATGATCCCTGCGCTGATGCCGGCCAAGCGGATGATGGCGGTGAAGGAGCCGGTCGGCGTCGTCGCCGCGGTCACGCCGTGGAATTTCCCGCTGGCGATGATCGCGCGCAAGATCGCGCCCGCGCTCGCGGCCGGGTGCACGGTCGTCGCGAAGCCCGCGGAAGACACGCCGCTCACCGCGCTCGCGCTCGTGCGGCTCGCCGAGGAAGCCGGACTGCCTGCGGGCGTGCTCAACATCGTGACGGCCTCGCGCGACCGTGCGCCCGCCGCCGTCGCGAACTGGCTCGCCGATCCGCGCGTGCGCAAGATCACGTTCACGGGCTCGACGCCGGTCGGCAAGCATCTCGCGCGCGAATCGGCCGAGACGTTGAAGAAGCTCTCGCTGGAGTTGGGCGGCAACGCGCCGTTCATCGTGTTCGACGACGCGGACCTCGACGCGGCCGTCGCCGGTCTGATGGCGTCGAAGTTCCGCAACGGCGGGCAGACCTGCGTGTGCCCGAATCGCGTCTACGTGCAAAGCGGCGTCTATGACGCGTTTGCGCGCAAGCTCGTCGAGCGCGTGGCGGCGCTGCGCGTCGGCCCCGCGACGCGCGAAGATTCTCAGATCGGCCCGATGATCAACGCGCGCGCCGTGGACAAGATCGAGCGCCATGTGAAGGACGCGCTCGCGCACGGCGCGACCGTGCTGACGGGCGGCCGGCGTCTGACGGGCGACGGCCTCGAGGGCACGAACTATTACGCGCCGACCGTTCTCGGCAACGCGAACCGCGACATGGCGCTGTTCCGCGAGGAAACGTTCGGCCCCGTCGCGCCGCTGTTCCGCTTCGACGACGACGCGGACGTGCTCCGCGAAGCCAACGACACCCCGTTCGGCCTCGCCGCTTATTTCTATTCGACCGACGTGCGCCGCATCTGGCGTGTCGCGTCGCGCCTGGAGAGCGGCGTGATCGGCATCAACGAAGGCGCGGTGGCGAGCGAAGCGGCGCCGTTCGGCGGAATGAAAGAATCGGGCTATGGCCGCGAAGGATCGCGCTACGGGCTCGACGACTACCTGCACATCAAATATCTTTGCCAAGGCGGGCTGGCTTAAAGCCGCTTTGTCTTCGTTGAAAGGACACCGATATGACGACCGATTCCACGCCGCGCGATCACGCCGGCGCCTACCCCGTCGACCTCGAATTTCCCGACCTCAGCGCCTATGCGGCAGGCAACACCGGCATTCCGTACGTCTACACCTGCGACAGCGGCGCGTTGGGACCGCATGTGATGATCAACGCGCTCACGCACGGCAACGAAGTGTGCGGCGCGATCGCGGTCAAGGCGCTGCTCGATCTCGGCGTGCGTCCGCGGCGCGGCAGGCTCACGCTCTCGTTTGCGAACATCGACGCCTACCGCACGTTCGATCGCAGGGCGCCCGATGCGTCGCGCTATGTCGATCAGGACTTCAATCGCGTGTGGACTTCGGAAAAGCTCGACGACGCAAGCGCCAATTCGGTCGAACTGCGGCGCGCGCGGGCGTTGCGCCCTGTCGTCGATACCGTCGATGCGCTGCTCGACTTGCATTCGATGCATGAGAAGAGCGCGCCGCTGATCGTCTCCGGGCCGCTCGACAAAGGCATCGCGCTCGCCCGCGCGCTCGGTGCGCCCGCGACCGTGATCAGCGACGAAGGCCATCCCGAAGGCCGGCGCATGCGCGACTACGCGGACTTCGGCGATCCGCAAAGCCCGCGCAATGCGCTGCTGGTCGAGTGCGGGCAGCATTGGGAGCCGTCGGCGGTGACGGTGGCGAAGGATTGTACGGCGCGGTTTCTGGTGTTGTCGGGGGTGGTCGACGAAGCGGATTTGCCTGCGGATTGGTTTGTGCCGAAGCCGGAAACGATGCGGGTGATTCGCGTGACGGAGCCGGTCGTCGCCAAGAGCATGGATTTTCGCTTCGCGGGTGCCTATACGGGGCTGGAGACGTTCGAAAAGGCGGGGACGGTGATTGGGTGGAGCGACGGCGAGCCCGTCGTCACGCCGTATGACAACTGCGTGCTCGTGATGCCGTCGTTGAGGCAGTTGCGCCCGGGGGTGACGGTGGTGCGGTTGGGGAGGTTGCTGGGGAGCTGAGTGCGTTCACGCGCGCCGAGAGCAGCGATCTGGACATCCTCATTGACCCGGCACCGGAAACAACCCTGTTCGACATCGGGGCGATCCGTCACGAACTGCACAAATTGCTTGGCGTGTCGGTAGACGTGTTGCCCCCCAATGCGCTGCCGGACACGTTCCGGGCCACGGTGCTAGCCGAGGCTCGTCCCGTATGAACGGCAACCCGCAGCGCTTGGCTGACTACCTGGCGCACATCCTTGAAGCTATTGAACGTATCGATCTCCGTCGTTCGCCACGATGCGCTGATCGAGCGCATCGAAAATCCGGTGCTTGATGAAGTACCGCCACTGCACCGGCACGCCGGCCAAAATGCGCGTGAGCGCGACGTAACGCTCGCGCGTCCATTTCGCTTCGAATGCGCCGCGGTAGGGGCCGAAGTCGAACGAAGGCGTGTGGCCGACACGCGCTCGGCCTCGCGCTCGATAGGCAGCCCATAACCGCCCGCCCCGGCGCCCTCCAAGCGAATCACATCGCACGGCTTGACGTCACACCACCGTCCGTTCGTGCGCCGACGGCACCTGCTGCAGCGCGACGAGATCGGCCTCCGAGCGATGGCAGAGCACTTCGGCGCCGTTCGACAAGTGCCGCTTCGCGGGTGCCGTCGTGTTGCAAAGACCGTCGACTCGCAACGGGCAGCGGCCGAGGAACGTGCAAAGCTCCGCGTGATCCGCCTTGCTGCCGATCGGCGGCAGCGCTCCGTGGCAGCGCTCGGTCGCCTCGTCGAGCCAGCCCGTGCGCAGCTCCGGCGCCGACGAGATCAAGAGGTCCGCGTACGGATGGAACGGCGGTGCGCAGAGCGCCGTGCGGTCGCCCGCCTCGACGCGATGGCCCGCGTACAGCACGACGATGTCGTCGCTGATCGCGCGCATCTTGCCGATGTCGTGCGTGATGAAGAGGTACGACACGCCGAGCTTCTGCTGCAGATCGGCGAGCAGATCGAGAATCGCCGCGCCGACCACCGTATCGAGCGCCGAGGTCACCTCGTCGCAAAGAATCAGGTCGGGCTCGGCGGCGAGCGCACGCGCGAGGTTGATCCGCTGCTTCTGGCCGCCCGACAGCTCGCCCGAACGGCGCGACGCGAGCGCCGCAGGCAGCCGCACGAGATCGAGCAGTTCGGCCACGCGGCGTCGCGCCTTGTCGCCCTTCACCCCGTGATAGAACGCGAGCGGCCGCGACAGAATCTGCTCGACCGTATGCACCGGGTTCAGCGCGGTGTCGGCGTTCTGGAACACGATCTGGATGCGCCGGAATTGCTCCTTCGTGCGCTGTCCGAGCCGCGCGGGCATCGCTTCGCCGTCCAGCAGCAACTGGCCGCCCGCCACCGGCACGAGCCCCGCGATCACTTTCGCGAGCGTCGTCTTGCCGGAGCCCGATTCGCCGATCACGCCGACCGTCTTGCCGTGCGGGATCACGAGATCGACGTCGTCGAGAATGCGCGCGGCGGGCAGCCCCTTCGCGTCGGTCTTGCCGTAGCCCGCAACGAGGCGCTTCACTTCGAGCAGCGGGCGCTGCTTCGCAGCCGCATCGGCGGTGACGGCGGATGCCGCCGGCCCCCGCGCACCGCGCAGTGCCGGCGTCACCGCGGCGATCAGGCTTTGCGTGTAGGGATGCTCGGGCGCATGGAGGATCTGCCCGGTGCTGCCCGCTTCGCGAATCCGGCCATCGCTCAACACCACGATGCGGTCGGCCATCTGCGCGACCACCGCCAGATCGTGCGACACGTAGACCGCCGTCGTGCCCAGTTCTTTCACGACGCGCTTGAACGCCTGCAGCACGTCGATCTGCGTGGTGACGTCGAGCGCGGTGGTCGGCTCGTCGAGAATCACGAGTTCAGGATCGGTGATCAGCGCCATCGCGGCCAGCAGGCGCTGCAACTGACCGCCCGACACCTGGTGCGGATAGCGCTTGCCGATCTTCTCCGGCTCCGGCAGCGCGAGGGCGCGGAACAGCTCGACCGCCTTCGCCTGCGCAGCGGTCTTCGTCAGCGTGCCGTGAATCAGCGCGCTTTCGATCACCTGATCCATGATCGAGCGCGCCGGGTTGAACGCCGCCGCCGCGCTCTGCGCGATGTACGCGACCTTGCGGCCGCGCAGCGAGGCGAGCTGCGCGGGCGAAAGCGAACGCACGTCGGAGTCGCCGACGCGGATCGAGCCGCCCGCGATGCGGCAGCCGCGCCGCGCGTGCCCCATCAGCGAAAGCGCGATCGTCGTCTTGCCCGAGCCCGATTCGCCGATCAGCGCGAGCACTTCGCCGCGCGCGACGGTGAAATCGATGTCGTACACGATCGTCGTCTCGGGGCGGCCCTCGCTGCTTCCCACCACGCGCAGCCCGCGGACTTCGACGAGGTTGCTTGAATTCATCTCAAACCTCCGCCACGCGACGCACGCGCAGGCGCTTGCCGCCACGCAGGCCGTCGATCAGCAGATTGACGCCGACCGTCAGGATCGCAATCGCGATGGCCGGCATCAGCACGACGGGCGCGCCGTCGCCGAGCCCGGCGATGTTCTCGCGCACGAGCGAGCCGAGGTCCGCATACGGCGGCTGCACGCCGAGGCCGAGGAAGCTCAGGCTGGAGAGCAGCAGCACGACGAACACGAAGCGCAGGCCGAGATCGGCGAGCATCGGATGCAGCATGTTCGGGAGGATCTCGACGCAGCAGATGTAGATCGCGCTCTCGCCGCGCACCTTCGCGACCTGCACGTATTCGAGCTGGCTGATGTTCACCGCCAGCGAACGCGCGATGCGGTACGCGCCGGGCGTGTAGCTGATGCCGGCGGTCAGCACCAGAAGCGTCAGCGACGAGCCGAACGCGGCCACGATCATCAGCGCGAACATCTTGGTCGGGATCGAGCTGACGGCGTCGAGCACGCGGCTCATCGTCTCGTCGACCGCGCGCCCCGCGACCGCGGAGAGCAGGCCGAGGCCCGTGCCGGCCACCGCGGCGAACAGCGCCGCGGTGAGCGCGAGCAGCACCGTCAAGCGCGTGCCGTACATGATGCGGCTCAGCATGTCGCGGCCGAGATAGTCGGAGCCGAGCGGCAGCTTCGCGGAGAACGGGGCGAACACGTCGGGCGTGACGATCTCGCCGACCGCATGCGGCGCAAGCCACGGGCCGAACACCGCGACGAACAACGCGGCGGCGACCATCGCAAGGCCGATCCAGCCGCTCGCCGACAGCGACGGCGCACGCCGTGGGGGTTGTCGTCTCATGTCCGCAGCCTCGGGTTGGAGATGATCGCGCACAGGTCCGCGAGCAGCACGAGGATCAGATAGCCGAGGCAGAACAGCAGCGTGCACGCCTGCACGAGCGGCAGGTCGCGGTTGCTGACCGCGTCGACCATGAGCCGCGCGAGCCCCGGATAGTTGTAGATCGTCTCGACGATGATCACGCCGCCGAGCAGGTACGACAGGCTCAGCGCCACGGCATTGGCGATCGGGCCGATCGCGTTCGGCAGCGCGTGCAGCAGCACGACGCGCGCGGGGCTTGCGCCCTTGAGCACCGCCATCTCGACATACGACGACCCGAGTTGCTCGATCACGGCGGCACGCGTCATCCGGGCCATCTGCGCGATGATCACGCAGCACAGCGTGATCACCGGCATCGCATAGGCGCGCATGAAGTGATCGAAGCTGTCGATTTCGCCGCCGTACGAGAGCGCCGAGAGCCAGTGCAGCTTCACCGCGAAGATCAGCACCGCGAACGTCGCGACCAGGAACTCGGGCGTCGCGACCAGCGAGAGCGTGCCGAGGCTCACGATCCGGTCGAGCACCGAGCCGCGCTTGACCGCCGCGAGGATGCCGAGCGAGATCGCGACCGGCACCGACACGAGCGTCGTGATCGCCGCGAGCGACAGCGATTTCGGCAAGCGCCCGGCGATCAATTCGCTCACCGGCATGTCGTTCGACAGCGACTGCCCGAAGTTGCCGTGCGCGAGGCCGATGAGCCAGTGCACATAGCGCAGGTACGCGGGCTGGTCGAGGCCGAACTGCAGTCGCAGCGCGGCGAGCGTTTCCGGCGTCGCGGCCTGGCCGAGCGCCTGTTGCGCGGCGTCGCCCGGCAGCAGGTTGGTGATCGTGAAGATGATCATCGACACGATCAGCAACGTCAGCAGCGTGAGCAGAAATCGCCGCGCAATCAGCGCGGCTATCGTGGCGTTCATCGCACGGGACTCCTAAGACTAAGACTAGTTCACGCTTCCCACCAGACGTGCTCCGCAAACGAAAAGCCCATCATGCCGCCGGTCGGAATCGAGCCGAGGCCCTTCAGGTGCTTGTCGTAGCCGTCGAGCAGGCTGATGAACGCCGGGATGCCGATGCCGCCTTCGTTGCTGACGAGCACCTGCATGTCCGCGTACATCTGCTTGCGCTTGGCGTCGTCGGTTTCGGCGCGCGCGGCGAGCAGCAACTGGTCGAACTTCGGGTTCCTCCATCCCGACTCGTTCCACGGCGCGTCGGATTTGAAGAACTGCGTGAACAGCACGTCGGCGCTCGGACGCGGGTTGATGCTGCCGAAGCCGAGCGGATGCTTCATCCAGTGGTTCGACCAGTAGCCGTCGGGCGGCACGCGGTTCACCTGAATATTCGCGCCGATTTTCTGGCCCGACAACTGCAGCATCTCGGCCATCTCGATCGAACCGTTCGCGTCGGACGTCGCGTAGATCGGCGGCAGCGTGATGCCGAGCGCACCCGCCTTCTGCAGCAGGAACTTCGCCTTGTCCGGATCGTACGGGCGCTGCGGCAGGCCCGCGAAGTAGTAGCGGTGTCCCGGCGGAATCGGCTGGTCGTTGCCGATCGCCGCGAAGCCGCGGAACACGGCCGAGCGGATCTGCTCGCGGTCGAACAGGTACTTCATGCCCATCACGAAGTCCGGGTTGCCGGTGAGCGAGTTGTCGCGGCGCATGATGAGGTCGGTGTAGAGGCCCGACTTCGTCTCCTGGATCGCGTAGCCCGGCGTCGAGTTCACGCGCTGTGTCGCGCGCGGATCGACCGCGCTGATCAGGTGCACGTCGCCCGAGAGCAGCGCATTGACGCGCGCCGCGTCGTCGCCGATGCCGATCAGCTCGACCTGGTCGAGATACGGCTTGCCCGGGCGCCAGTAGTTGTCGTTGCGCACGCCGATCGTCGTCACGCCGGGCTTGAACGTCTTGAGCTTGTACGGGCCCGTGCCGACCGCCGTCGTGAAATCGGCCGTGCCGTCCTTGACGATCACGAGCTGCGGCGTCGCGAGAATCGCGGGCAGGTCGGCGTTCGGCGACGTGAGCGTGATCGTCACTTCGTCCGGGCCGGTCGGCTTGATGTCGGCGAACTGGTCGGCCACCGACTTCAGCTTCGACGCCGTCGCCGGGTTCTTGTGGCGCATCAGCGAGTAGGCGACGTCGGCCGGCGTCAGCGACTTGCCGTCATGGAACGTGACGCCCTTCCTGAGCTTGATGACCCACGTCTTCGCGTCGGCCGACGTAAACGTTTCGGCGAGCGCGGGCTGCGGCGTCAGGCTGCCGTCGAACTGCGCGAGGCCGCTGTAGAACATGAAGAAGCGGATGTAGTCGGCGCCCGTCGAGCCCTTGGCCGGGTCGAGCGTATCGGCGGTCGAGCTCGATTCGTAGGCGACGCGGATCTTGCCGCCTTTCTTCGGCGTATCGGCGAGCGCGCGCTGCGCCACGCCCATGAGACCGCCGCCCGTGGCCAGCATGCCTCCCGCCGCCAGTACACGCATCATGTCGCGGCGGCTGAAACCACCGTGTTTGATTTCGTCGTCGTTCATGGAACTGCTCCTTGTACCCGGGGAAGGGTGAACACAGATTGTTTCGAGCATCCTTTTCGTATCGCTTGGCACACGGGTCCCGCACATCGCCCCGCCATGGACAACGCCCGGGAGCCGCGTGTTGATTGAAATTTAAGCACCGCAAAATTGTCGGAATGTCCCGATTCGGGGTCTTGCGCGATCGAAACGCGTCGTTTTGGTGGCGCTGCACAGCACGAATTGCTGTCGCGGTTCCTGGAGGGCGTGGGCTAAGGGATTGCCCGGATGCGCGCGATGCCCAGTTGCGCGAATTCCTCGCCCACGAAGTCGACGCAAGCGCGCACCTTCGCCGACGACGCCAGCCGCGACGGATACACCGCCCAGATATCGGCGGGCTGCGTCACGTCGGGCAGCACCTGCTTGAGCGCGCCGCTTTCCAAGTGCTCGCGCACGTCCCAGATCGAACGCAGCACGATGCCGCGCCCGGCGAGCGCCCAGTCGACCGCCACCTCGCCGTGATTCGTCGACAGCGGGCCGGTGACCTTGATCGTCACAGGCTCGCCGCGCACGGCGAGCCGCCAGACGCCGAGCGATTGATCGCGCTCCTTGATGGCGATGCAGTGATGAGAGGCGAGGTCCGCCAGATGCTTCGGCGTGCCGTGCCGTTCCAGATAAGCAGGCGCGGCGCACAGCACGCGATGATTCGGCGCAAGATGTTTGGCGATCAGATGCGGGGCGATCTCGTCGCCGATGCGGATGTCGAGATCGAAGCCTTCGCCGGCCACGTCGATCAGCCGGTCGAACAGATCGAGCCGCACGCGCAGTTGCGGATGACGCTGCGACAGGCGTTCGAGGATCGGCGCGACGACTTTGCGGCCGAAGCCGAGACTGCTGGAAACGCGCAGCGTGCCGCGCGGCACCTGGCGCGTCGCGGAGACGTCTTCGACGAGCTGGTCGACGTCGTCGAGAATCTTTTCGGCCCACGCGTAGACGCGCTCGCCCGCCTCGGTGATCGCGACGCGGCGCGTCGAGCGGTGCAGCAAGCGCGTGCCGAGCTGCGCTTCCAGCATGCCGACGCGCTTGCTGACATACGCGGGCGACACGGCCAGCAACTCCGCCGCCGCGCTGAAGCTCGCGTTGCGCACCACGACGCAGAACACGCGGACGTCGTCGAGGTTGAGCGATTTATTCACGATTCGTGCAGAGTGGCTTAACCGAAAGCACGATTTTAGGCGAAACAAAAGGGAATAGAATCGCTCGCATTCCCTGGAGGAGGACTCGACATGCCCCAAAAAACTTATCGGATCGCCGTGATTCCCGGCGACGGGATCGGCGTCGAAGTGATGCCCGAAGCGCTGCGCGCGCTCGACGCGGTGAGCAAGCGCTTCGCTATCGGCTTCGACTTCCAGCACATCGAATGGGCGAGCTGCGACTACTACCTGAAGCACCGCAAGATGATGCCGGACGACTGGAAAGCGCAGTTGAAGGGCGCCGACGCGATCCTGTTCGGCGCGGTCGGCTGGCCGGCCAGCGTGCCCGACCACATCTCGCTGTGGGGGTCGCTGCTCAAATTCCGCCGCGAGTTCGATCAGTACATCAACCTGCGTCCGGCGCGCCTCTTCGAGGGCGTGCCCTGCCCGCTCGCGAACCGCAAAGCGGGCGACATCGATTTCATGATCGTGCGCGAGAACACCGAGGGCGAGTATTCGCCGGTGGGCGGCGTGATGTACGAAGGCACCGAGCGCGAAGTGGTGATGCAGCAATCGATCTTCTCGCGCTTCGGCACCGAGCGCGTGCTGAAGTTCGCGTTCGATCTCGCGCAGCGCCGCGAAAAGAAGATCACGGTCGCGACGAAGAGCAACGGCATCGCGATCAGCATGCCGTGGTGGGACGCGCGCGCGGCGGAAGTGGCCGCGCAGTATCCCGACGTCGCGTGGGACAAGCAGCACATCGATATCCTCTGCGCGCGCTTCGTGATGAACCCCGAGCGCTTCGACGTGGTGGTCGCGTCGAACCTGTTCGGCGACATCCTTTCCGATCTGGGGCCGGCATGTACCGGCACGATCGGTTTGGCGCCGTCGGGCAACCTGAATCCGGAGCGCAAGTTTCCGTCGCTGTTCGAGCCCGTGCATGGGTCCGCGCCCGATATCGCGGGGAAGAACATCGCGAATCCGGTGGCGATGATCTGGTCGGCGGCGATGATGGTCGATTTTCTCGGCGGCAACGTCGCCGGGCCGGAGCGCGCCGCGCACGATGCGATCGTCGCAGCGATCGAGGACGTGCTCAAGCAAGGCCCGCATACCGGGGATCTCGGCGGGAAGGCGAGCACGACGGAGGTGGGGCAGGCGATCAGCGAGCGGTTGCAAAACGCGTAGCGGGGTTGGCAACCGGGTTGAGCGGGGTCACTCTACGACAAAAAACCGCGCTGCCTCCCGGCGCGCCTCCCTATGGAGACCGCCGCCGATGAATTCCGTGTTGTTGCGCAACGGCGCCCTGCTCGACCCGACCCAGCCCGAGCTGCTGTCCGGCCACGACGTGCTGATCGAAGGCAAGGTCGTGCGCGAGGAGTTGCAGATGGGCGCCGACCAGATCAAGATCATGGCCTCAGGCGGCGTCTCCTCGCCGACCGATCCGATCGGCGCATGGGGCTACTCGGAAGACGAGATCCGCGCGATCGTCGAGGAAACGCGCGCACGCAACACCTACGTGCTCGCGCACGCCTACACCGCCGAATCGATCGCACGCGCAGTGCGCTGCGGCGTGCGGTGCGGAGGCGATCGCCGACGTGCTCGTCGTCGACGGCAATCCGCTCAAGTCGGTCCACTGCCTGCTCGGCCAGGGCGGCCACATTCCGCTCGTGATGAAGGACGGCCACATTCACTTCAACGAGCTGGAAACCGCTTGAAAGCGCACTTCAGCGCAGGCGCGCTGCTATAGTTTCAACCTGTTCGGCATGCAGTCCCAATGAAAGCGCACCGCTGCGCTGGCCGCCCGTTTCACGGCAACCGTGCCACGGGCTCACCCTTTCGTGCCACACACCATGCTTAGCCCTGTCGGCCTGATTGCCATCGCGATCCTCTCCTGCGTGATCAGCATGGCGGTCTTCGGTTCACTGCTGAAAGCCGGCATCCCAGGGCTGGCCCGCTGGTTTTCCGCTTACGGGCTCGTCACCATCGCGCTCGTCGTTCTCGAATTGCGCGGCCACGAGCCGGAGAGTTTTGCCGTCATCGGTGCAAGCACGTTGCTCGTGATCGGTGCGATGCTGATGCTGCAAGGCTGCCGCCAGTTCTTCGGCCGGGAGCCTGCGCACTGGCCGGAATCGGCCGGGGTTTGCGCGCTGCTCGTCGGCCTCGTCTATTGGACCTTCGCGGCGCCGAACCTCAGCGCGCGCGTGACCATGATGTCGCTGTATTTCGCGTACGCGCGCTTTGCGATCGCCTGGATGGCTTATCGGTTCCGGCCGCTGCATCGCCCCAAATACGGCTACCTGTTCGTCGCCATTACCGCGCTGGCGGGCGCGATCTTTCACCTGGCCCGCGGGCTCGTGTCCGTCTTCGGGCTGACGCATCAATCGGTGTTTCTCGAACCCTCGCCGTTGAACATCGCGTTCCTCGCGCTCGGCATCCTGACGTTGCCGTTCCTGTCGATCGGCATGGTCATGCTCGCTCACGACCGCCTCGCCGAGCGCATGGAGCGCCTCGCGACCATCGACGAGCTGACCGGCGCGCTCGTGCGCCGCGCCTTCATCGCGCGTGTCGAAACGCTGCTCGCGGCGGCACGCGCGGCGAAACGGAAGTTGTCGATCGCGATTCTCGACATCGACCACTTCAAGGCCGTCAACGACCAGCACGGGCACGCGGTCGGCGACCAGACCCTCGCGCACTTCGTCTCCGTGTTGTCGCAAGGCCTGCGGCGCACCGACTTCATCGGACGACTCGGCGGCGAGGAGTTCGCGGTGCTGTTCGTGTCGACCGGCAAGGCCGAAGCGGCCAAGCTCGTCGACCACTTGCGATCCGCCGTTGCGGCATCCCCGACGCCCGCCGGCTGCGGCGCCATCGCGTGCTCGTTCAGCGCGGGCGTGGACGAGTTCGGCGACGGCGACACCATGACGGCCGTCATGGCCAGGGCCGACGCCGCGCTTTACGCGGCCAAGGCCATGGGCAGGAATTGCGTGGTGGTGGCGCCGTCGCCCGAGGGACTGAGCGTAGAGTGTGTGGGGGCAGACTGATGAACTTCGACGAGCTTCGGGAACCGGCTATGACTTACCTCGACACCACTGAAATCGCGGACTGGCACGCGCATGTGTACTTCGATGCCGCGAGCCGCGACGCCGCCTGGACGTTTCGCGAGGCGATCGAAACGCGCTTCGGCGGCGTGCTGAAACTGGGCCGCTTTCATGAGCGCCTGGTGGGACCGCATCCGCAATGGTCGTATCAGCTTGCGTTCGACAACGCGCACTTCGCCGCGATCTTCGCGTGGCTCTCGCTCAATCACGGCGAGCTCGACGTGTTCGTTCATCCCAACACGGGTGATTCGTTGCGCGATCATCGAGATTCGGCTGCGTGGATCGGCCGCTCGCATGTGCTGGTGTTGTCGGCATTGGGCGGCTAGCTGGAACCAGCCTTCAATCGCTTCTATTCGCCGGCACGCAGAGGAGACACCGATGAGCCGCGATTCCGCCGTCAACGTACAAGCCTTCGTCAACGAGCATCCGTTCTCCGGATTTCAGTGGCTCATCTTCGCCATGTGCGCGGTGGTGGTCCTGCTCGACGGTTTCGACACCGCGGCGATCGGCTTCATCGCGCCCTCGCTCATCACCGAATGGGGGATCGGCAAGCCCGCGCTCGCGCCGGTGTTGAGCGCCGCGCTGTTCGGCCTCGCGTGCGGCGCGTTGATCTCCGGGCCGCTCTCGGACCGGCTCGGCCGGCGCTCGCTCTTGACCGGCTCCGTCCTGCTCTTCGGGCTCGCGTGTCTTGCATCCGCATTTTCATCGAGCATCGGGCAGCTGACGGCGCTGCGCTTCGTCACCGGCGTCGGCCTCGGCGCCGCGATGCCGAACGCGGTGACGATGATGGGCGAGTTCTGCCCGGACCGCCGGCGCGCGACGATGGTCAACCTGATGTTCTGCGGCTTTCCGCTCGGCGCCGCGTTCGGCGGCTTCTTCGCGGCGTGGCTGATTCCGCATTTCGGCTGGCGCAGCGTGCTGCTCATCGGCGGCGCCACGCCAATCGTGCTGGCGATCGTGCTGTTCTTGAAGATGCCGGAATCGGTGCGCTACATGGTCGCCAGCCAGCACCCCGCCGAGCGCATTCGCGCCGCGCTCGCGCGCATCTCCGGCGACGCGGCACAGGCCGTCTCGTTCGTCATGACCGAGACCGCGCCGCAAACCGGCGGCAAGGGTGCGGGCGTGGTGCTGTCGCGCGCGTACGTCGTCGGCTCGGTGATGCTGTGGATCGCGTACTTCATGGGCCTCGTGATCTTCTACGCGTCGATCAACTGGATGCCGATCCTGCTGAAAGAAGTGGGCCTGAGCCCGCAGCGCGCGACGCTGATCTCGGCGCTCTTTCCTTTGGGCGGCGTGGGCGCCGTCGTGAGCGGCGTGCTGATGGACCGCTTCAACGCGAACCGGATCATCGCGGCGTGCTACGCGCTGACCGCCGTCAGCGTCTATTTCATCGGGCAGGCGGTGGGCAATATCGGCGCGCTCATGTTCGTGGTGTTCGTCGCGGGGGTGCTGATGAATACGGCGCAATCGTCGCTGCCCGCGCTCGCCGCCGCCTTCTACCCGACCCAAGGGCGCGGCACCGGCGTCGCCTGGATGCTCGGCGTCGGCCGCTTCGGCGGGATTGCGGGGTCGTTTCTTGTCGCGGAACTCACGCGGCGGCACTTCACGTTCGCGGGCATCTTTGCGACGGTCGCCGTGGCGGGTGCGATCGCGTGCGTGGCGCTGCTGATCAAGCAGATGGCGCGGCCTGAGGCGGCAGGAGCGCCGGCGCTCAAGGCAGATTCGTTCGGACACTGAGCGCCGGCGAATCGCTGCGGCCATCCACGCCCGGCGTGGCTCAAAACGTGGCGCCACCGCTCCGCATGGAACATGCCTTGCACGGGACCCGACAAAAAAAAGCCCTGTTCCGCGGGGAACAGGGCTCGTGTGGATGAGCAATATCGAGCAGGCGCGTAGATGCTTGCCGACTTTTTCTCATCACAGGTGCAGCTCTTATTTGCATGGACTGCCTGCTGCTTCAATTGGCCCGCGCCTACTCCTCGTTGCTAACCCCTATTGCATTTCAAATCGTGCCGCCTTCGCTGCTTGTTGCTGCTTGTTGCTGCTTGTTGCCGATACCGCCCGACCTCCGACTGCGCGGTGCTGCTCCTGCGTGCACTTCAAATACCGTTGCTTCGATAACATCCTGCGCCGACTACAGCTGCTTGAACCGCTATCACTGGTACGGCTAAAACCAACGCGGGGGGAAGACCGCGCCGATGGACTCAACAACTCGCTCCATGGAAACCAGTGTAGAGGGTGAAGCCCCAAAGCGATTGGGCGATTCGAGGGCGATTTACATAGCAGTTTGCCGAATTGCCGCTGCATGTCGCTCAATGCCGCTGCAGCCGTTCGCGGACGCGTTTTGCAGCCAGCAGCGGGAGGTAGTCGAAGATGTTTGCGCTGCGGCGATACTCGTCGAGCGTTTCCGCGTACAGATTGGAGACGGTCTCTTCGTCGGTATGCGTCGACTCGGCAATCTCTCTCACGATGTCGTGAGGGTCGGGGGTTTTAATCGCGGGCTTCATGGTGCCTCCCGTCCCCCAATCCCCCAATCCCCCAATCCCCCAAGGGGACTTCCTGCGGGGCGGGGGACTTCCTTGGGGCGCCGGGCCGCCCCAAGGAAGGCATCCGCCCCCTCGGGGGGCAGCGAACGTGTCGATCCGGAGTAGCGCTTTAGCGCGTACTCCGGTCCCATGCAAAGCAAGTGAGCGTGGGGCTGGTAGTTCATGATGCCTCCGGTCAGCCTATCGATAACCGGAGGCGAGCATCGAACGTTCCCGGGCAGCGCCAGGCCCGGGGGCGTGGCGCTGCCCCGCACGCCCGGCGCCTACACTTGCAGTAGCGCTTCGCCCTCGGGAACGACGCGGCTCGGAACCTGACGCGGCGCGTGCAATGTGCACTGCGGCAACGCAATCAGCACGCTGATGCGCCGTAGAATCTGCCAGAAGACGCTCTCGAACGAGCGCGCTCTCTCGCGCTGGCTCATGCCGTCTGCGAGCGGGTCCGCGAAGCTCCACTCGTAGAACTCGGGCTCACCGGGAAAGCGCGGCGCGTGATATTCGGCAACGGAACTGTCCAGGGCGATGACGAGGTCCATCCTGGGCGCCCATTCGCCCGTAAACTCCAGCCAGCTCTTGGGACCGAGCCGCTCCAGGTCGGAAATGCCGGGCCGCAACTGCTTGATCGCCAGCGGATGCACGCGTGCGGCCGGATCAGACCCCGCGCTGAACGCCTCGAATCGGCCGCCAGCCAGCTCGCGCAGCAAGGCCTCGGCCATGATGCTGCGTGCCGCGTTCTCTCTGCAGAGAAACAGCACATTATGTTTCTTGGTCACTGCTTCGCCCCGTCGTACCTATTTTTGTACATGTCATCTTGCCGAGCCAGTTTTGCAAGCCCGTGACAGTGTTACAAGCATGGCGTCGAGTGCCAACGCTCGCAAACACCTAATCAGCCCCCCCCTTCTCATGCCGAGGCGCGGATTCTACGCGAGCGCGGAATCGTCAGACGGAATCGCCGTGTGGCCCGAAGTTTGACCTCCCTTGGGGACAAGCGGAAAACGCTGCGTCCACCGGCCGCCAAAAGTGCCGCCTCTAAAATCGTATATACTGTTTTTACTGTTTCCAAGGAATCGACATGAACACACCCGTCCTCAAAGAGCCCACCAAAAAGAAGTTCCACTTCCCCAAGAGCGCCGAGCAACCCGCAGCCGAAGCCAAAGCCGACAAGCAGCCGGCCAAGGCACGCAAGACAGCGGCGCCGAAGAAAGCCGCTGCAAAGACGGCTGAAGCACGCAAGGCCAAGAAGGCGGATGCCGCTGCGGCACCGGCCGCAACCGAAGAGAAAGCGCGCCGCGCCAAGAAAGAGAAGGTCGTGCGCGACAGCTTCACGATGCCCAAGTCGGACTACGCAAAGATCGAAGAACTCAAGAAGCGCTGCGTCGCGGCAGGCATTTCGGTGAAGAAGAGCGAGTTGCTGCGCGCGGGGCTGCAGATGCTCGCGTTTGCGCCGGATAAGCGTCTGGTGGCGGCAGTCTCCGCCTTGGAACCGGTGAAGACCGGCCGCCCCGCGAAGTCGTAATTCACGACAGGGGTGCGCCGTTTTTGTGCGCGCCCTGCCAATGGAGGACACCATCAGTTTCGGTTAACCGCCGCCTGAAGTTTTGGTTAACTTTGCAAAAACACCAACAAATCAACGTAAAATCAATAACTTGTGGTTCTGACCTATCGGACTCAAGCCTTAGCCCGGCGGGGCCGCAGTTGAAAGCCCCGATTCCACAAGGGATGGTTGACCAGACAGCGGTCATCAGAAACAGCGAGATATGTCAGCTGCTTTTCATCGCTATGTTGGAATTGACTACTCGGGAGCCCGAACTCCGACCGATGGCCTGAAGGGACTGCGGGTGTACGTCGCACAGACCCCAGGCGAGCAGCCGGAGGAGGTGCTTCCCCCGCCCAGTCCACGCAAATACTGGAGCCGGCGCGGCGTAGCCGTCTGGCTCGCAGACCTGCTGAAAGAGGACGTCCCGACCATCGTCGGCATCGACCACGGCTTTTCTTTCCCGCTTCGCTACTTCGAAGTCCATCAGCTCGTAACGAACTGGTATGCGTGGGGGCCGTCGATGCCCCCGAGGGCGGTCAGACCGAATCACGGTCTGGGTCGCGCCAAAGGCTCCAGACCGTTGGTCCGCCGCGCAGCCGGGACTCGACAAGTTCGGAGAAGCCGAACCGGGCGTAAAACGACAAGTTGCCGGGTTCGGCGGTCTCCAGATACGCCGCAACATCTTCTTGGTCACACACGCGAAGTCCGACGCGTAAGAGCTCGCTTCCAAGTCCCCGATGTTGGCTAGCAGGGTCGACCCCGAGCACGCCCAGATACCAGAACGGCTTGCCCGCGGGATGCATGCTATCCAGATGGTCCAATACGCGGGTTGCCGCTGCGAAACCGGTGGCGCCCGTGGCCCATAACATTCGTGGCAGCAACCGAAGGTGCTGTGCCCACGTTAGCGGATACCGGCCTGGCGGTAGCCACAGCGCTGCCGCACTACGCGCGTCATTGACCAACACCCGTCCACCTCGCGCAAAGACACGCAGATAGAGTCGGTAAACGGATATCAGACGACGTCTTCTCACCGCGTCGTCCGGAAAGACGTAACGGGCGAGCGGGTCCTGTTCGAATGCGCGTGCAAGCATGCCTGCTAGCTCCAGCTCATATGTTGCGAGATTGGCGTTTTCAATTCTTTGTGTCATTCGTGTAGGCGCGACTCATGAGGCTTCGGTACATGACGTTCAAGCGACGTACAACCCATATGCGAGGGCGCCCGAGCCCTGGTGTTCTCCCGAAAGACCGCGCGAAGTGCGAGTGGCCGACAACGACGACCAATAGTCGCCGAAAGAGGTATGTCGATGGTCCAGGGCCGCTCCGATAAAACAGCCGGCCCTTATGCCTTGAGTGCGGAGGCCAAGACGCAGGGCATGGGAATCCGCAGTTCTCCTGCATCGTTCCGGTACGCCTCTGCGTCGTACGCGACGGCCTGTTCAATGGATGCCAGCGCGGCTGGAGTCTGGGCGTTTAGCATTGCGGCAATTCGGACGCCACCGCGCATGACCGCGTGAAACGGTGTATCCGGCGCACGAAGCACAAGCGTTTGGTCAACCTCCCGCACCACCGGTTGCACGAACCCGGCATCAAGCAACGCGCGCCTCGACTCCTCCCAATCACTGAACCGAAAGAAGGGCGGTCCCGGCGGCAAGGGCACGTCGGTCGTCCCGTGCTCATCGATTGCCTTTAACACCATAGCGAAGCCGACTGCCTTGTCCGGCGTTGCCGAGACCGTAAAGGCAATTCTGCCGCCAGGTTGCAGAACACGGAATGCCTCCGCGAGTGCACGCTCAGGATGCGGAAAATGCTGCATCCCAAAGCTGATTCCCACTGCGTCGAAGCTGTCGTCGGGAAAGGGCAAATCCTCGGCATCGCCGATGCGAAACTCAAGTTCCGGAAAGACGCGTCTCGCCTTATCGACCATCGCTGCCGAGAAATCCACGCCGGTGACGTCTGCGCCACGTCGGGCGGCTGCGGCAGCGAGGTAGCCAGGCCCCGATGCGATGTCGAGAAAACGCGCGCCCCGACCAATCCCGAGCGCGTCGAGCATGGCCGGATTCGACTGCGTGGTCAAATCACCGAAGTATGTGTGATAGGGCTGCGCGACCCTCTCCCAACCTTGGTGCTCGAGTGTGCTGAAGTCGACCTGTCCCATCCTTGCCTCCCACTCGTTCGACGCCTTGCGTTCCGGGGCGCCGGCCACCGTGTGCCCCTGTGAGACGCGCATGTCCGCCCGGCGGGGAATCAACCAGGTCGGCCACTCAGGGCCAAATAATTCTGTGGCGCAGCGCACCAATAATCGTGGTCAAGAGCCGCCGCACACGCGCTTTTGCGCTAGGCTTGTTTGTGTTGCTATCTTGCTGAAGCATACGCCGCTGCCGGTTTTCGGCGCTATAGTTAAAGCGGTTTCTGAAGGTCTCGATGCGGCGCGGGGAAATGGCTTCGAACATCGAAGGCGACCGGTTCATGTTTTAGCGGCATCTGGCGAATGGGCTGCGAAACTACCGGTGCATGGGGAGCAGCAGATGAAAGACATGAAGGCGCAGTCACTGCGATGCCAAGTCGAAAAATGGCTCGCCCCTACCACGCCTGTGCATGTAACCGAGTTTGGACGCACCTGCTCGGGCCGAGGGCGCTACGTGTGCGTAGAGACTTGGCAACCGACGGGTTTGCACGCGCTGTTTTTCTTCCAACACGACGACGGCTACTGGCACGTATTTCCGCCCGCGGCTGATTCCGCGCAACTGCGCGCGCGGCGCACGGGCACGCACGTCAATTAAGTCGGCTCAGTCCGAAGCTAGCCTGTCGCCTCAATCGTCGCTTTTCTGGCTGACCCACGTCTCGCGCGACGCGCGGGCTTCGTCTCCGCGCCCTTGCCAGCCGTAGTTTTCTCTGAAGCTGTGCCATTGCCGGCAGCCTTTCTGCTGGTGTGCTTGACCGGCGCTGCGCCGGCTGAACTTGCTATCAAGAGGCTGGTGCGGTCCTTCACGGCCTTAATCCAGGCGGGCGCCCGGCCATGTCCCGTCCGTTCAGCGCCCGTCTTAGGGTCGCGATATTTGGTACGCCGACGAACCCTCTCTTTACCTGAGCACGCCTGCGGCGCCCGAAAATGTCTTGTTCCGTGAGTCCGTATTCGGCGACTTTCGCGCGAATTTCGTCAATGACCGCATGAACTTCGAGCGCCTTTGCTTCCTCTGCTTGACGGGCAAGGTCGGCCAATAGAGCCTTGAGTTCGTGATACGTTGCCATTTAGCGCCTCCTCTTCGTCTTCAACGGTCTCGTTCATAGAATAGTGCGACGGTGGATGACTGCAATGTGTGCAGGTTGACGAAGAGCGTCTCCGGCCAATGAAAGACTTCAATGCTCTCCCCCTTGCCAGCGTGTCGTTAGCTGCCGTCAAAAAAAAGGACGAGGCGTACGGCGTACCGGCCCTAACGTCGCCCCGGTCCCCCCTGTAGGAGGTGCCGATGCTGCCGTCAATGTGACCTAGCACCATGAACGTTTAACCAGACTTCCATTCGGCCACACTTGGTAGGTCGCGTCGTACGCGAAGCCGGAGTCAGAACAAGCAATTCGATTGGACCATTCGGATTCCATGCCGGCCCTGCCTGAAGAGCAGTTGGCCCTAAACTGAACCCATGCCCTCCATTCCTCCTGACCGAACACGTTCGCCGCTGTCCCACTACCGGAAGAAACGTGATTTCGACGTCACGCCGGAGCCCGCGCCGTCGGCTGCGAGCCCGTTAGCTGACGACCAGCGATTGGCCTTTGTTATCCAAAAGCACTGGTCTGGCCGACTGCACTATGACTTTCGACTCGAACTCGACGGCGTGTTGATGTCCTGGGCCGTTCCGAAGGGTCCCTGCTACGACCCGAAGGAAAAGAGGATGGCGATTCACGTCGAGGACCATCCGGTCGACTACGCGAGCTTCGAAGGCACTATCCCCCCCAAGCAGTATGGCGCCGGCAGCGTGCTCGTGTGGGACCGCGGAACCTGGGACCCGGTTGGCGACCCGCGCGAAGGCATGAAAGGCGGCAAGCTTGTTTTTCGCCTTCATGGTGAAAAGCTCGCCGGCATGTGGGAGCTGGTGCGCATCGCAAAGCCGGACGACAAGCAAGACCCGTGGATGCTCTTCAAGAAACGCGACGAGTGGGCGCAACCGCTTGCGCAATACGATGTCATCAAGGCGCTCCCTGACAGCGTGGTCGCGAGGCCGCTCGGGCTTGTGGAAGAGCGCGAACCCAAGTCGGCCCGGCACGTGCGCGGAGCCGATTTGGAAATAGACCTCTCTGCCGCGGTGCCGGCTCCGCTTCCCGCGAAACTCGAGCCGCAACTCGCGACCCTCGCCCGCTTCCTGCCGACGGGAGGTGAATGGATAACCGAGGCCAAGCTTGATGGGTACCGCATGCTCGCGCGTGTCGACAAGGGGCGTGTGCGACTCTTTACGAGCGGGCGGCACGATTGGACAAAGAAGCTGGCAGGTCTCGCCGCAGAGGTCGAGCGGCTCCCCGTCTCCAGCGCGTGGCTCGATGGCGAAATCGTCGTACTCAAAGATGGCATTCCCGATTTCGCCGCGCTGCAGGATGCGATGGAGAACGCTTCCAACGGGAACATCGTCTACTTCCTGTTTGACGTGGTGTACCTGGATGGAAAGGACCTACGGGGTGTGCCACTGTGGGCGAGGCGCGCGCTGCTCGCGCAGCTTCTGAAAAATGCGGGCGAACGGATTCGCTTCAGCCAGGATTTTGAGGCGCCACCGGCCCAGGTATTCGAAGCTGCCTCGGGGCTGGGTCTTGAAGGCTTGATGCTCAAACGGCGCGATGCGCCGTATGTCTCAGGGAGGTCGCAGACGTGGCTGAAGGCAAAATGCCGGTTGCGACAGGAGCTTGTCATTTGTGGTTTTACCAATCGCAGCGGCACGGCTGGGGAGATTGGCAGCTTGCTGCTCGGGTATTACGTGGATGGCAAGCTCTACGACGCCGGCAGCGTCGGCACGGGCTGGGATGCCCGGACTGCGCGGGACCTGTGGAACCGTTTCACCCCGCTCGAAGTGGATTCCGCGCCATTTGACGTCCCCGCTGCAAAGTCACCTCGGTCGTCCAGTCGGGCCGCTGGCAGCGAGCGCTGGGTCCAGCCGATATTGGTCGCGGAGGTTGAGTTCGCCGAGTGGACCCCCGACGGTCTCGTGCGGCAGGCCTCCTTCAAAGGATTGCGCGTCGACAAGTCTCCCGGCGACATCACCCGCGAAGCCACCACGACGTCAGCGTCCATGCCTGCGCCACAAGTCAAGGTCACCCACCCGGACAGAGTGATTGACCAAACGACCGGCATCACCAAGCTTGACCTGTTCCGCTATTACGAGAGCGTGGCGCAGTGGCTGTTGCCCCACTTGAAGGACCGTCCACTAGCGATGCTGCGCGCGCCCGCCGGCGTCAGCGAGGAAATGTTCTTCCAGAAGCATGCGGAGACGACAAGGATGCCAGGTCTGAAGGAACACGACCCGAATCGGTGGCCTGGGCACCGGCCCTTGCTGACAGTCGACACGCCTGACGCGCTCATGTCGGCGGCACAGATGAATGTTGTCGAGTTTCACACGTGGAACTCAACAGTGCTGACGCTCGATAGGCCCGACCGGGTCATCTTCGACCTGGACCCCGGCGAAGGACTCAAGTGGGGGCAGATTCAGGAAGCGGCGCTCCTAGTGCACACGCTCCTGTCCGAGCTGGGGCTCAAGGCATGGCTCAAAACAACTGGTGGCAAGGGATTGCACATCGTCGTGCCGATGGTACCGAAGCATGACTACGACACGGTAAAGGGGTTCTCGCGCGCATTCGTCCGACATCTCGCCAAGTTCATTCCCGAACGATTTTCGGCAACCTCAGGGCCCATAAATCGAGTCGGCAAGGTCTATGTCGACTACCTGCGCAACGGAATGGGCCAGACAACTGTCGCCGCCTTTTCGGCCCGGGCTCGGCCGGGCATGGGGGTCTCAATGCCGGTGTCCTGGGAGCAGCTTTCCGCACTGAAGAGTGGCGCGCAGTGGACCGTGTTGACGGCGCGCGAGTACCTGAGCTTCCAGACCCAAGACCCGTGGGCTGATTACTGGTCAACGAGGCAGTCGTTGGCATCAGCAATGAAGCGTCTACAATGATTCGACTGGTGGCCAGCGCAGGAATGTGGGACGTTCCGAGTGCCAGCTGGAGACCCGGAGCCCCGATGGGGGCACATGCATTGCTTGGCGGGCTAGGGAAAACCGGCCCTCCGCGAGGAGAAGTTCATGCCCGCTCGTTCCATCGCCTCGTTATCCCTGTCCTTTGGGCTCGTTTCCATCCCTGTCAAGCTCTATCCTGCGACGGAAAGTGCGTCCGACGTCAAATTCAACCTGCTTGCTCCCGATGGCTCCCGCGTGAAACAGCAGTACATCTCGGAGTCGACGGGCGCGGTTGTCGAACGCTCTTCGATGAAGAAGGGCTATGAGTTTGAGAAGGACAAATACGTCGTATTCACCGGCGACGAACTCAAGGCGCTCGAGGAAGCCGCGAGTCACGTCGTCGAGATACTGGCCTTCATACCGGAGAAAGCGATTGACCCGGTCTACTACGACAAGGCGTATTACATCGCACCCGACAAACGAGGCGGAAAGCCATACGGCTTGCTCCAGCAGGCGCTGGCCGAGAGCGGTCGATGCGCATTGGCCAAGTGGGCTTTCAAGGGCAAGACCCGAATCGTTCAGGTGCGGCCGAACGAAGACGGGCTGGTTTTTCAACAGTTGCTCTTTGCGGACGAGGTGCGGTCACTGAAGGACTTGAGCGTCGAACACGTTCAAGTGACGGATGCTGAACTAAAGCTGGCGTTGCAAATCATCGAGCAGGGTGCCGAGGATAGCTACGACCCGTCGGCTTACGAGGACGAAGAGAAAAAGCGCATCCTTGCGGCCATCGACAGAAAGATTGAAGGCAAGGAGGTCGTCTCGGCCGAGTCTGAAGAGGTGGCGTCAAGCGGCGAGGTTATCGACCTCATGGAGGCATTGCGTGCCAGTCTTAAGGGAGGCGCCAAGGCGAAAGCCACGGCCGCGCCCAAGCGAGAGAGCGCGGAGCCGGTCGTAGAAATTTCTGCAGCCCCCAAAGCGCGGAAGCCCGCGGCCCGCGCGCCAAAGGTATCCACCGAGACCACAGCAAGGGCCCGGGCGCGCAAGTGACGCCACCAAACACCGCGCACGACGTTACGCTACCCAAGCTGCAGGCGATGCTGGGCGTGTCCCGGCGCGTTGTCTCGGGTCTGGTTGCGGCGGGGTTCGTGACGCCGTCGCGCGGGCCGCGCAACGAACTCCGATTCACCTTTCAGGATGTCGTTCTGCTGCGAACCGCATTGCAGTTACGTTCCGCGAAAATACCTCCGCGCAAAATTGTCCAAGCCCTCTCGCGATTGCGGGACGAGCTGCCGGACGAATTACCACTCTCAGGTATTCGCGTCACAGCCGTCGGGAACGATGTCGTCGTGAAGACCGGCCCGTCGCAGTGGGACGCTGCCACGGGGCAGTTCCTGCTTGACTTCGAGGTTGCGGAAATCAAGGGAAATGTCGCTGTCCTCGACACATCGCCATGGCGGAAAGATGCCGCTATCCAAGCTGAGGAATGGTACGACCTTGGAGAGCAGTTGAGGAAGTCCGACGTGAAAGGCGCGGAGCGGGCATACAGACAAGCAGTAGAGTTCTCGCCCGAGCCGTTCTACGCCGCCTACGTTGATTTAGGCGCTTTACTGTGTGAAGACGAGAAGCGTTGCGAGGACGCGCTGCGTGTGTTCGACGATGCGCTGTCCCATTTTCCGGAAGACGCAGTGCTGCATTTCAACCGAGCTGTCGCGCTCGAGGGACTGGGTCGAATCGACGAAGCGGAGCGCAGCTACGAACGGTGTCTCGAACTCAATCCTGCCTACGCTGACGCACATCACAACTTGGCGATACTTTTTGAGACGCGCGGCGACAAGCAAGGCCTGGTGCGCCATCTGAGTGCTTACCGCCGGCTGACGACCTGAGTGACAGGCATCGCTGAGGTTGTCGAGCCTGGAAACATGTTTCTACGCGACCCGGCGTTCTGCGGTCAACTTCCGACTGCCGGCGGCAGGGGTAAACACCCACCACGTGCCGTCACGGTGACGAAAGAAGAACAGTACGCGCATGCCACTCTGTGATGATGTCTCGACGCAGACATATCGTGTTCCGCCCCAACGCGTCCGGCCGAATTCGGTCACGTGAACGGGTGCTGCGGGAGCGGGCACGAGCCATTTTTCGACCTGGCAGCGAAGCGACCTGTCACACATAGTCTTCACGTTCCGCTCCAGCAAATCTAGCAACGACACCCATAGGGCATCGTGCGGGCTGTGAGTGGGCTCAACAGCATCGCTCGATAGAAGCGAGTGTAGCGTTGGGGAAAGTGATGTGATTCGGCGAATCGAAGCCGACTTGCGGTGCGGTTCGACGAATGGCATTCGGCCCGCCGCTCGCACCAGGCGCGGAATTGCACGCGGTATGAAGCGCGTGCCTGGCCGCGGGCGAGTCCCAAACCTACAGATAGTGTTCGCCTGCGTGGTAGCAGGAGCAACTGCCAGCCGCAGCCTGCCTAGCACTCGCGCCATCTCATTTCGCTATCTTGGAAGGTAATTTTGGGCCTGGCTGCCGGCGAACGGGCCCTTTCGGCAGTCGATGGCCGTCCGTCCTCGGCTGTCCACGAATCGAACGTGGACATTGCTTGTCGTTCAGAAGGATGTTGCATGCTTTTCACCGCAGCGTGGCGTTTTGTTGTGCCATCATCGAGACACTATGTACACAGATATCCTTGAAGCCGTGGAGACCGGCTCCCAATCGCATCTGGATGCTTGTATTGTCGATGCCGTGATTCGTTCGCGGCGGGCGATTCGTGCTTTCCGACCTGATGCAGTCTCGAAGGACGACATCGTTGAGATACTGGATGTCGCGCGCACTGCACCGAGCAATTCCAACACTCAGCCGTGGAACGTGCACGTGCTCCATGGCCGGGCGAAACGGGAACTCAGTGAAGCTTTGGGGCAGGCACACGTCGCAGATGACTGCCCGCCGTTGCAGCACATGCCGAACCCTTTGCCCGAGGTTTGCAGGCCATGGCAAGAGGATTTCGGCGCCCGTTACTACGGAGCGCTCGGAATCGACAAAGCGGACGTTGCATCCCGAGTTCGCGCAGCAGGACGTAATTTCGACTTTTTCGGCGCGCCCGTAGGATTGATTTTCACAATCGACACGCGGCTCAAGAAATACAGTTGGCTCGACTGCGGAATCTTCCTCCAAACGCTGATGTTGGCGGCGCGCGCTCGAGGGCTCGATACCTGCGCGCAGGTTTCGTTCGCGCGATACCAGACAGTCATCGCGCAAAAGCTGAAGCTGGAACCCAGCTTCGATGTCGTATGTGGAATGTCGTTGGGCTATGCGGACGAGAACTCGGCGGTCAACAAGCTTGGTATCCCACGCGCGACGGTGGAACAATTTGCAACTTTCCTTGGGTTCGACGGATAGCCGGATTGCAGATACTGCGCAGTTGGTTGCAAGGCGGCAGAGAAGCAGTAGTACGGCTAGGGGACGCAGCGCCCGAATTTTTGCTGACGATTGCGGCCGGAAAGCTGCGTCTTTGTCCGCATCACAAACGCTTCGCCCCTAAAGCCGCCGCTGAGGCGCCCCCAGATTCGTGGGTGCGTATGTTGGCCAAGGTGGCGTGGATTCGCCGGGGATTCGGCTTGGGCGAATGGTCCGCTGGTTCGATTGCCACGTCGACCAACCGCGCCGTTGACTAACCTGAGCGGAAGTGTCTCCGATAGGCGAGCCTTATATGCTCTCCGCGGGTCCGAGTCCGGGTCCGGGTCCGATAGTTCCCGATACATCCCGAGGCATGGCAGGGCACCGAAGGTGCGTACCGGTGCATGCTCGACGGTCTTGCGCTCCTGTTTGATGCGCCGACGGCCGCCAATCTGGCGGCTGCACGCGAAGCGGTCGACGAGGCTGTGAGCGTCGTTCGTGAAGCATCGCAAACCAAGCGTGCATCGCCGGATGCGCGCGCCCAGTTCTAGCGCATTTCTGGCTATCTCCACTTCATCCGCGTTACGTTGGCCGAATTGCCCTCCCCATCGAACGCCGACGCGCATGACTGGCTGCAGGCCTTTCTTGCCCGGTGCTGACTGCTGCTACAGGACCGCTTCGGCAACGAGCTGCAGTGCCGGAGCGAGCTTCATGCAAAGCTCCGGGCGCTCAAGCGCGTAGGTGAGGTTCCTCTGGGCAATCTGCACGTGTTCCGAGGCGAGTGCCTGAGCCCGGGCGCCTTCGCCTCGCTCCATTGCCTGAACGAGGCTGTGATGCTGCTGGTGTGCCATGAAAAGCCACTGGCGGCCCTCATCGATGGCGGACTGCATCGGCAGCATCGCGCTGGCTGCGGCGAACGGCAGCCGGTTGTTCATTTCGATGGCGCGGATGAGTGCCGCGTTGCCGGAGCCTTCAACGATAAGCTGATGGAGCCGGTTGTTCATCTCGGTGTACACCGCGTAGTCGTCGAGCGTCAGCTCGGACTTGGCGAGCAACCGGTCGCCTGTACGCAGGCATTCGTTCAACGCGTTGGACAGCTGTCGCGGCACGCCATGTTCGGCAACCAGCCGGGCCGCCATGCCCTCGAGGTGTCCGCGCACGGCGATGGCGTCCGAGATTTCCGTGGCCGTGATGCGTCGCATGACATATCCGCCCGCCGGAGAGGGTTCCACCAGCCCCTCCTGCTCAAGGGTGGTGAGCGCGAGTCGAACCGGTGTGCGCGACGCCTGCAGCCGCTCGGCAAGGGCCACCTCGGCGAGGCGCTCTCCGGGCGCGAATTCGCCCTTGAGAATCAGGTCGCGCAAATAGACCAGTACGCGCTCTTGCTGGGACTCCATTCTCTTCTCCAGTGGCCCGAATCAGGGCCAGACAATCATCGCAGACGCGCTGCATTCAGCATGTACCGCATTGTAGACGATGGTCGCAGCGATTGCCGTCAAATGGTTATTGGTGTCAGAGCTTAAGTTCAACGATGTATGCAACAGCACTCGTCTGCGGTACAAATGCCGGTATCAGGGAAAATCCTGGTAATGCTGAATAAATTATTAAAAATCAAATACTTATGTATACTCAATCGGCCTATGCAGAAGCCGATGCGCGCGATTGTCTAGCGTCTAATGCATGCATAAATTGAATCAGTGAATTCTTACGCGTATGCTTCGTGCTCACCATGTGATTTGTTGCATACATTGACTCGAGTGATGCATACCATTCCCGCCGGAGAAAAGCCATGATGAGTTCCCAGCAAAACGACCTGATAACGCGCGTCGGCAAGGGCACGCCCGCCGGCGAGCTGTTGCGCAACTATTGGCAGCCTGTGGCGCTGGTCGACGAACTGCCCGCCGAGCGTCCGGTCCGGGCCGTGCGTCTGATGGGCCAGGATTTCGTTGTATTCAAGGACGAGCAGGGCCGCTACGGCATGCTGGACCGTGACTGCCCGCACCGCGGCGCCGACCTCGCGGCAGGACGCCTCGAGGCGGGCGGTCTGCGCTGTGCGTTCCACGGGTGGCTCTTCGATGTCAACGGCAACTGCCTGTCGACGCCGGGAGAACCTGCCGGCAGCACGCTGTGCAAGAAGGTCGGTCAGAGCGCGTATCCCGTCGTGGAGCGCAGCGGCATCCTGTTCGCCTGCATCGGCAACGGTGAACCGCCGGCTTTCCCGAATTTCGACTGCTTTGCCGCGCCGGGCGACTACACGTTTGCCTTCAAGGGCCTCTTTGAATGCAACTGGCTCCAAGCGCTCGAAGTCGGCATCGACCCGGCTCACGCATCGTTCCTGCACCGCTTCTTCGAAGACGAAGACGTGAGCCAGAGCTACGGCAAGCAGTTCCGTGGCGCGTCAGCGGACTCAGACATGCCGATTACGAAGGTGCTGCGCGAATATGAATCGCCCGAGATTCTCGTCAGCCCTGCCGATTACGGCCTGCGCCTCATTGCCAAACGGCCGCTTAACGACGAGCAGACGCACGTTCGTGTGACCAACGTCGTGTTCCCGCAGGCCTTCGTGATTCCGATGAGCTCGGAGATGACCATCACGCAATGGCACGTACCTGTCGATGACGAGAATTGCTACTGGTATGCCATCTTCACGAGCTTTGGCGCGCCGACCAACAAGCAGCAGATGCGCGAGCAGCGGCTCGAACTGTATGAGCTGCCCGACTACACGTCGCGCAAGAACAAACGCAACGACTACGGCTTCAACCTGCAGGAGCAGTTGACCGAGACGTACACGGGCATGGGCTTTGACATCAACGTTCACGACCAATGGGCCGTCGAATCGCAGGGTATTATTCAGGACCGCACGCGCGAGCACCTGGGCACCACCGACAAGGGCATCACCGCGTACCGCCGTCTGCTGGTCGATGCGATTGAGAAGACGCAAGCGGGCGAAAAGACGTTGATGATGATTGACGAGCAGCAGGCGGCCCACCTTACCGGCCCTGCGTCCATCGACGGCATCGGCCCGGCGGACCGCTGGGATGAGTATTGGAAGGAGGCGGACATCAACCGCCGCACGGCCGCCCCGTGGCCGGCACCGAAGGCTTGAGGACCTCCCCGCAACCTGAATGGAGCGCGCGGCTGTCCTGTCGCCGCGCGAATCAAAGATGTCTTTCGTAGAATCACATGGCTTGTGGACAGACGCTCAGCACGTTGCGTACAAAGCGCTGCTGGAGCGCCTGCAAAAGAGTGATGTCCGGGTGGTGCGTTTTTCGTTTCCCGACCAGCATGGACTTCTGCGCGGCAAGACCCTCGTCGTCGACGAGGCTATCAAGGCATTCAAAAGTGGCGTGACGCTCACGACCACGCTCCTCGCCAAAGATACCTCACACCGTACGGTGTTCCCGGTGTTCACTGCCGGCGGCGGCTTCGACATGCCTGAAATGCAGGGCGCGTGCGACACGCTGATGGTCGCCGACCCCGAGACGTTCCGCATCCTGCCCTGGGCGCCGCATACCGGCTGGGTGCTGTGCGACGCCTACTTCGCCAATGGCAGGCCGGTGCCGTTTGGCACCCGGCATCTCTTCAAACGCGCGCTCGGCCAGCTGTCCGGTCATGGGTACGAGTTCGTGTCCGGCCTTGAAGTCGAGTTTCACGTCTTCAAGGTGACCAACCCGAACATGAAGCCCGAGCACTCAGGGCAGCCCGGTACACCACCCGATGTCGAACTGCTCTCGCATGGTTACCAGTATCTGACGGAGTTGCGTTACGACGCTGTCGACGACGTGATGGAACTGCTCCGCTGCAACATCGATGGGCTCGGGCTGCCGGTACGCTCGCTCGAGATCGAGTATGGTCCGAGCCAGTTCGAGTTCACGTTTGCCCCCACGAACGGCATTCGCGGCGCCGACGACATGATTCTGTTTCGCAGCGCGGTCAAGCAGATTTGCCAGCGCAACGGCTATCACGCGACTTTCATGTGCCGGCCGCGGATTCCGAATGTGGTGTCGAGCGGATGGCATCTGCATCAGTCGCTCGTGCATGCCGCGGACGGGAAGAACGTGTTCATGCCGACCTGTGCCGATGAACCGCTTTCGTCGATCGGCCAGAAATATCTGGCGGGGCTTCTCGCGCATGCCCAGGGCGCGACGGCCTTGTCGACGCCGACCATCAACGGTTACCGGCGCTACCGGCCGTATTCGAATGCACCGGACCGCGCCATCTGGGGACGCGACAACCGTGGCGTGATGCTGCGCGTGCTGAGTGGCCCGAATGACCCGGCAAGCCGTGTCGAAAACCGCGTCGGCGAGCCGACGGCTAACCCGTATCTTTACTTCGGCTCGCAGGTGCTCTCTGGCATGGATGGCCTGCGACGCAATCTCGAGTTGCCGCCCTCGGCGGACACGCCTTATGAAACGCAGGCCGACTCGCTGCCTCGCACGCTTGGCGATGCAATCGACGCGCTGCGTGCCGATGAATGTCTACGCGAAGGTTTCGGCAATGCATTCGTCGACTACTTCTGCAAGCTCAAGGAAGCCGAGCTCAACCGCTTCAACCTGGAAGTCACCGAGTGGGAACACCGGGAGTATTTCGAAACGTTCTGACGGTGTTCCCATCGTAAAGGAGAGATGCCATGCCTATCGTCACTTACATTCTGCGCGACGGTGAGCGCCGGGAAATCGGGGTGCCCGCTGGCACCAGCGTGATGGAAGCCGCCATTCGCAACAATGTGCGCGGCATCGATGCCGAGTGCGGTGGTTGCCTGTCGTGCGCAACGTGCCATGTCTATGTCGACGCGTCGTCGACAGCGGAGCTGCCGTCGCCAGACGAGTCCGAACTGGAACTGCTCGAGGGCGTAGCCGCCGAGCGCCGTCCCGAGAGCCGGCTGAGCTGCCAGCTCGTCATGACACCCGCCATGAGCGGACTGGTCGTGCAGATTGTCCAGAAGCAGGGGTGACCTCATGAAACAGACGCTTGTGATTGTTGGGGCATCCTATGCGGGCATGCAGCTTGCCGCGTCCGCAAGGGAATTCGGTTTCGACGGGCATATCGTGCTGCTAGGCGATGAGCCCCACGCGCCGTATCACCGTCCACCGCTGTCAAAAGGCTTTCTGACTGGCAGTTATACGGAGGACCGTCTGCTCCTGCGGTCGCAGGCGTTCCTGGAAGAGGAAAAGATTCAGTGGATGCCATCTACATGCGCCACCTGCATCGACCGCGAACGCAAAGAAGTCGAACTGCATGACGGTGCCCGAATCGCGTACGACCATCTTGCGCTGACGACCGGTGCGCGTGTGCGCAAGCTCGACTGCCCAGGCGCGACGCGCGAGGCGGTGCACTACCTGCGTGACCTGCGCGACGCGCGACGGCTGGCTGAAGCGGTACGTACCGCACGGCGTGCCGTCGTCATCGGTGGCGGCTACATCGGCCTTGAAGCAGCAGCCTCGCTGCGTCAACAGGGACTCGAAGTGACCGTCGTCGAAACAGAGCCACGTTTGCTGGCACGGGTCGCTTCGCCTTGGCTGTCTGAATTCATGCTGCGCGCCCACACGGAGCATGGCGTTGCGTTCAAGTTTGGTCGCAAGGTGGTGGCCTTGCACAACACGGTCAATGTCGTCTCGGTCGAACTCGAGGATGGCTCGCGACTGATGTGCGACCTCATCGTGGTCGGTATCGGCGTCGTTCCCAACACGGAACTGGCCGCAGATAGCGGGTTGAAGGTGGTGGGGGGCATTGCTGTCGACTCCTTCGCGCGCACCAGCGACCCGTCGATTGTGGCCGCGGGCGACTGCGTCTCGTTTGTGCCGCATTGGGCGCCCGCCGGCACGCCTGCCTGCCGTATCGAGTCAGTGCAAAACGCGAACGATATGGCAAAAACCGCTGCGGCTTCCATCGTCGGCCGGACGGAACCCTACCGTGCGCTGCCGTGGTTCTGGTCGGACCAATACGACCTGAAACTGCAAATGGCAGGAGTGCACACCGGGTTCACGGAGTTCGTACTGCGCGGCGCGGTCGAAGACCGCAAGTTCTCGCTCTTTTACTTCCGTGGCGTGAAGCTCATCGCGGTCGACAGCATCAACAGGCCACAGGACCACATGCTCGCGCGCAAGCTGCTGACAAATGGCGCGCAGCCGACACCGCAGCAGGTCAGCGACCCCGACTTCGACCTGAAGGCGCTGGCGAACCAGCCGGCTCTCGTTGCACAGGGAGTCGCGTAATGAGTTCGGGTGAAATCCGCCGCCCACTCGTCGGCCTTGTCTGTGACCGCTTCTTTGTGGGCGAACACGACCTGCACAGCGCAAAGCACAGCTACATCCGGGCATTGATGTCCTGCTCGCGCGTGAGTCCCGTTCTGATTCCAGCTACGCAGGACATCGAGACCATCGAAGACTATCTCGACGGCGTGAGCGGTTTGCTGTTTCCAGGTGGCGCTTCGAATGTCGAAGCCCGACGTTACGGTGGAATCTCGGATATCGACATGCTGGTTGACCCCGACCGCGACCACGTCGCGCTGGAACTGATGCGGGGCGCTGCCGCGCGCGGCATGCCGTTTCTGGCAATCTGCCGTGGTTTCCAGGAAATGAATGTGGCCTTTGGCGGCACGCTCCATACCGACATTCATGCGGCGGGGCGCGCCGCTGAACACCTTGAAGACCCCAACGAGGATTTGTCCACCCGCTACCGGTACAAGCACGACATTGACCTCACTGCCGGTGGCTGGCTCGCCGCACTCACGGGCGAGCAGCGCGTGCGCGTGAATTCGCTTCACCGGCAGGGCGTTGCCGTACTGGCGCCGCCACTCGCTGTTGAGGCATGCGCGCCGGACGGATTGATTGAGGCTTATCGACTCGACGGCAACGACTTTGCACTGGGTGTGCAGTGGCACCCGGAAGTCACCGTGGAGAGTGATGGGACGTCGCGCTCGCTCTTTGAGGCATTCGGGATGAGTTGCCGCCGTTATGCCGCGCAACAGGCCGTTGTTCGCAACAAGGGTTAGAACCATGTCAGCAGAACGCATCGACCTCAACCTGCTTCGCGTGTTCGACGCAGTATTCGAAGACCGCAACCTTGCATTGGCGGGCAAGCGCCTGCATCTCAGTCAATCGGCTATCAGCCATGCGCTTACGCGCCTGCGGCAAGTGCTCGGCGACGACCTCTTTGTGCGCACGGCCAGGGGGATGGAGCCGACCATGCGCGCGCATGGCATGGCAGCGCCGGTGCGCGGCGCGCTTCAGCAAATCAAGGCCGCGCTCGGTGTGGATGCGTTCGACCCTAGCGGTGCACAACGCAAATTCGTTGTTGCCGCGAACGACTGCATAACGTCCCTGCTGCTCGGACGACTCAGCCAGCGACTGAGCGCGGAAGCGCCGCTGGTGGACCTGGTCATCCGGCCCTCGACGCGGCTCGACCTTGCGGGGCAAATAGACGTCGGGCGCATCGATATCGCGGTCGGCATATTCGCAGACGTCCCGTCACGCTTCAGGTCGATGAAGGTCTGGGAGCAGACCGATGTGCTGCTCCTGCATCGTGAACATCCCATTGCCGACCGGCCTCTGACCCGCGAGGACCTGCTGTCCTATCCGCTTGTTGCTATCTCGCAGGGTGGTGAGGAGGACGGGGCGGTGGGCGGCTTTATCGTTGAACGCGGTCTCGCGAGGCAATCGGAGATGTTCAATCGCGACGCGCTCAACGTCGCATTTGCCGACAAGAGTGGGGCACCACGCATGCGCATGTCGGTTGCACATTCCCTGGCGATACCCGCGCTGCTTCGGCACAGCAACATGCTCGCGCTGGTTCCCTCATCGCTTGGCCGCGAACTGGAGCGGCACGGTGAACTGAAAATGCGCGCGACGCCCTATGACTGTCCGAACGTACCAGTGCGTGTTGTCTGGCATGAGCGCAACGACGCAGACCCAGCGTTGCAATGGCTCAGGCATCAGCTTACCGATGTGGCGCGGCAGGTCCGCACCTGCTGATTCACGCTGTTCAAGATTGTTATGCGAAGAATTCACTCTGCCCTTGTCTCTGAGAGAAGTCGCATCAACGTCGTCAAATAGTCGGCAAACATAGGGGCTTCTTGATGCAAAACCGGCACATCGCGCGAGCGTGCGAGTGGCGTGATTCTTTGTCGCCAGTCAGGTGTCCACGCTTTGCCGGGTTGTTGCCCGAAATTGACGCTCTTAAGCTTGGCCGCCGGTGAAATCTGGCATTCAGGCCGTATCGGATTCACTTCAATCCAATAAGTGAGGATGCAATGGAAGAGACCAGGACTGTCGATGTACAAACGCTCATCAACGAGCACCCCTTCTCGGGATATCAGTGGCTGGTGTTCGCAATGTGTTTCATCATCGTACTGATGGACGGCTTCGATACGGCCGCTATTGGCTTCATCGCACCTTCATTGTTGTCGGAATGGAACCTCAGCAAAGCCGCACTGGCACCGGTGTTGAGTGCCGCGCTTTTCGGCCTCGCGTGCGGTGCGCTGATTTCAGGTCCGATATCGGACCGTTGGGGGCGACGGCTCGTTCTGACCGGCTCGGTACTGCTGTTCAGTCTGGCGTGTATTGGTTCGGGCTATGCGTCGAATCTGACGGAGCTGACTATGCCGCGCTTTATCACGGGCGTAGGTCTGGGCGCGGCGATGCCCAATGCGGTGACGCTCATGAGCGAATTCTGCCCGGACAAGCGCCGCTCGACTATCGTCAACCTGATGTTCTGCGGCTTTCCGCTGGGTGCGGCATTCGGTGGCTTCCTTGCGGCGTGGATGATTCCGCAGTTCGGCTGGCGTAGCGTTCTGCATTTCGGCGGCGCCCTGCCCCTTCTCCTCACCGTGATGCTCGCAATCATGCTGCCTGAGTCGATTCGCTACATGGTTGCCAAGCAGCAGCCGGTCGAAAAGATTCGCAAGGTTTTGGTTCGTATCAACGATAGCGCCTGGTCTGCGCAGGCGTTCGTCATGCAGGAAGCCGTGGTGCGTGCGCCCGTTAGTGGCGGCATTCGCATTGTGCTGTCGCGCTCGTACATCCTCGGGTCAGTGCTGTTGTGGCTGTGCTACTTCATGGGCCTTGTCATCTTCTACGGCCTCGTGAACTGGATGCCTGTGCTGTTCAAGGAGGCCGGCATGAGCCCTCAGCGCGCAGCAATGATTTCCGCGCTGTTCCCGTTAGGTGGTGCAGGTACCGTGCTGTGCGGCATGCTGATGGACCGATTCAATCCGAACCGCGTGGTCGCCGCAGCGTATGCGCTTGGCGCGCTCAGCGTCTTTGCAATCGGCCAGTCAATTGGCAACATCGGCCTGCTGGTGTGCGCGGTCTTTGTCGCCGGCGTGCTCGTCAACACGGCGCAGGCCTCGATGCCGTCGCTCGCCGCAGCGTACTATCCGACGGCGGGGCGCGGCACAGGCGTGGCATGGATGTTAGGCGTAGGCCGCTTTGGCGGCATTGCCGGTTCGTTTCTCGTCGCTGAGCTCTCCCGGCAACAGGTCAGCCTGCCGGGCATCTTCACAGTCGTGGCAATCGCAGGGAGCATATCGTGCGTGGCGCTGCTGCTCAAGCAGGCGACCAGCTCGCACGCGGTCGTTGCAGACGTGCCGGATGGAGAGTCGCTCGCACACTAGGTGAGCTTCTGAGGGGGCCTCTCAGCGGGGCCCCGCTGAGCCGATTGGCTACACCGGCTAAGGACAATTGCAAGGAGAGCCCCGTGACCGAAGCAAGCGCACCTCAATGGAACCTGCCTCAATCCTGGCAATAGAAAAAGTTTCACCACCTGCACCGCTTCATCGTCGTGCAGGCTGCGGCGATGACTGCCGTCGAAGGTCGCTACTTGGAAGGCGAAGCCCGACGTGCTGCATAAGTTCAGAAAAGACAAAGCCCCTGAGCGTTGCGTCAGGGGATTAGGACACGCACACTTCGACCTGCATGCTCATCCCGTCACTTAACCGACTATGCTCTCAGTGCTGCGGCGGCGTAACGTCGTACGCAATCCGTCCGGCGGGCAGGAAGAACAGTGCGATAACAGCACCGCCCTTGGCTTCAGGGTAGTGGTGGCTTCCCGGCGCCGGCGCCGTCCAGCCGCCATAGCACCAGCCGCTCGGACCTGCGAGCGCAGCGCCTTCATTGAGCGGCACAACCATGTTGAACTCACCATACGGGTGCGAATGGTAGTCACCGCGAAAGCTGCCTTCTAGGTTGTTCTGGGTGTTTCCCGTGCTGTCCATCAACACCGCAGTGATGCTGAAGAAAAACGTCTGTGCGCAGGGCACAACCAGTCGCGCGCGGCGATAGCGCGGACCGGCGATTTCGACATCGGCGGCCCAGCCTTCTTTCACGCCGATGGTAATCAGTCGCGACACGTCCTTGTACAGCTCACTTTCAACGCCGTACTTCGCATTCAGCCATTGCTCGACTTCAGCGCTCGTGGTCATATCCTTGACCTCTTCCAGAAAGAGAATGCAAAGGGCGACGAGTTCGTCTTTGGCGCTTGCGAATGGGGTCTCAGACATTCCGGTTTCCTCCTTGGATTGCGCATCCTGCACATCCGACATATGGAGCGTGGCGCTCACGTATTGGCGATGGATCAAAAATGCCGGACGCGCTACCGCGTAGTGTGACGATGCCACAAGCTCGCGACCTATAGAAGGGAAACCGTTGCAACACAATAATGCACGGCGTGCACAATACTGGCACTCCTGTTGAACACGGCGAAACGGGGGCCTTCGCGCAGCTCCATGGCACGGCGTAGAGGCTGTTCACGCAGCACGATTTGGGTGCCTGTGAGACCATTCCGCTTCATCTTCGTATCGACTGCCGCACACCGCCTCATGTGCGTACGTATTTTCCTCGAGCCTCATGCAACTGATTGACCCCAGCCTCTGGCGATTTCTTCCCCTCGTTCACGCAGTCGTATTCGGTTCAACAGCCGTCGTCGGCCGCATCCTGATTGCGAAAAACAGACGACACAATGCTGTGTCCTTTTCTCGGGGCGACTCGGCGCGGGACTTCGTCGCCCGATGGTTCTACCTTTGGCTTCCCGTCATCGATGGGCTATTTCTGGCGGTCTATGGATTCACGGGGGAGCGCGGGCAGCCAGTGCTGAACCTTGCTGGCCTCGAGTGGGTTCGATTGGTGGGCGTCGCGTGCCTCATCATCTCCCTGATTTGGGTCGTTGCCTCTCAGGCATCGATGGGTGCCGCCTGGCGAATGGGCGTGGACGCGGACACTCAGACTGAACTCGTCACGTCCGGTCCCTTTGCACTGTCACGCAATCCTGTCTATCTTGGTATCAGAGGCACGATGCTTGGCCAGCTGCTCGTCGTCGGGACGTGGCCCGTTCTCGCCATCTGGCTGATGTCGGAACTGCTGGTCCAGATTCAGGTGCGTTTCGAGGAAGCGCACATGGTGAGGTTGCATGCGCAACGTTATGCCAAGTATTGCGCGCGTGTGCGTCGCTGGCTGTGAGAACCAATTCTGTTCAAGATTGAATTGAATACATTTCAGCGGCACTCCCGGACGCTGCGCTGAACGTCAAAGACAAGCCCCTGCAGTAGATTCTTCCTCCATAAATACCAGACATGGAATGTCGTACGTGTCTTGGGCGAAAATCCGGGCAACTCAATCTTCTTCCGCTTCTTGCTCAACCTCAGGGTGCTTTGTCGCCTTGAGGTTTTCCCTGTTGTTGCTTTTTCTGTCCAACTCTAAGCTCGCCGCCATAGATTCACGCAGGTCGGTTGTATTCGTAGTGCGAAATAATGAATCGTGTTCAAGGAGACTTCATGAAATACGGCAGGATTGCGGCTGTGGCGGCAGGGATGTTCAGTGCCGCGGCATTTGCTCAAAGCAGCGTCACGCTTTATGGAATCATGGACACGGGAGTTGAGTACGTGACCCATGCGAACGCCGCCGGGGACCACTTGATTCGTATGCCCGGTATCACGGGAGAATTGCCTTCGCGCTGGGGCATGCGCGGCTCTGAAGACCTCGGCAGTGGACTCAAGGCAACGTTCATCCTGGAAAGCGGATTCAACGTGCGTGGCGGCGACTCCGGGCAGGGCGGACGGCTTTTCGGCCGACAGGCGCTGGTCGGGCTTGAAGGGCCCTGGGGGGCGTTGACCCTTGGCCGCCAGTACACGATGACGTATTGGGCCCTGTCCGATGCCGACATTCTCGGACCGGACATCTATGGCATCGGGTCGCTGGATGCCTTCGTGCCGAACGCGCGTAGTGACAACACCGTTGCCTACAAAGGCAAGTTCCACGGCTTTACGGTCGGCGCGACATACTCGTTCGGACGGGATAGCGCGGGCACCGGCAATTCGCCGGGTCAGGGCACCTGCGCCGGACAGGTTCCCGGGGATGCAAGCCAGTGTCGTGAATGGAGCGCGATGCTCAAGTACGACAGCACGTACTTCGGGGTGGCCACGGCTTACGACGAGCAACGCGGCGGCACCAACGCAGCGGCGAACTTCTTCGACGGCATCGCGCCGTTCCCGATTACGTCCAGCAGCGACAGGGATGCCCGCCTGCAGGCAAACGGCTACGTCAACTTCGCTGGCGTCAAGGTCGGTGGCGGATGGATTGGACGCCGCGTCGAGTCGAACGGCCCCGGTGGCAGCGTTCGCTCCAATCTCTTCTACCTCGGCGCGCAATACTACATCACGCCTGCCTTCGCCATCGACGGCGAAGCGTACCGCGTCGTCGTCCAGCAGCAGGACGCGCGCGCGACGATGGCTAGCCTGCGCGCGACGTACTTCCTCTCCAAGCGCACGGCCGTCTACGGCAACGTCGCGTATCTCTGGAACAGTGACCACGCTCACTACTCGGTCAGTGCGGGCGGTGGCGGTACTGCGCCGGCCCCAGGCGTGGGGCAGCTCGGCGCGATTGTGGGTATCCGGCACGCGTTCTGACCTGGCGCACTCGACACCCTGTATCGGGCATAGCGAGTCTTCCGGTGCCACGGCCCTCTATGCCCATTTTGCTTGAACGCCCGAGCAAACCCTCTCCAATGCAACGACTCAAAGTCGCCTTACCCGACGGTCCATCGAGGCGTAGTCACGTTCGCTGCCAGACAGACGGGTGATGGAACTTGCTTGCGATGCCCCACGACTGCAGGCGGTCAATGTGGCAGGCAGCCTAGACCAGCCGGTGCGCGTCGCAGTTCAGGGCGGCAGCAATGACCCACCCAACGCTGGCTCGCGTCCGCCGAGCTGAACGTCGAGCGCAAGGGCAGTAGGCGTTGTAGACCGCGACAAGGAGGCTTCGCCGACCCCATACCCGTGCGTATTAACGATTCGCGTCGTGACGAATTTTGTGGCGGTTGTTTAATGCTTGTCTTGCGGACGACCGCGAAGATTTTCACGAACGCGTTTGGCTACCAGGAGAGTCAGGTAGTCCAGGATTCGCGCACCGTCGCTGTACTCGGCCCACGTCTGCGCATACAGCTTCGATACGGTCTCTGTAGGTGTATTGGTCTCAGAGGCGATAGCCTTGACGACATCGTCAAAATTGAGCTGGGCCATAATGCGCTCCTGGCGTTCGAAGAGAGGGGGCGGGCGCCTGCGGGAAGTCGATTAGACGATGTTGCCGACCTGCATGCAAATTGAATCGACCTATCGCTAAGACGAGTCAGTGGTGTTCGTTTTGTCTGCACAGATTCTGTCGTGTATCCGACCTGCCAATGCATTCGGGAAAACGCTTGACAACAGGATATACGGTTTATATCGTTTATCAACCAAGAGATGACCATGAGCGAACCCAGCATCGGGGTGGCCAGGTTGCTCGGCGTACCGGAAGGTGACGTGACTCTTTGGCGCGCCGGAGTTACCGTTCCGAAGAGTACGGATTGTGAGCGCCTTTCTGAACTTCTCGACGTGGACGTCGCGTGGCTATGCGCAAGCGAAGCGTAGGCCACAGTATGTCATGGCAGTTCTCATCGGACGCGAGCTCGCAAGCGGTTCGGCTTGTCGCTACTTATCGGCGCGTCCGCTTGGGTCGCGTGTCGGGCCCCTGCCATTGACCGGCATCACGGTCGAAATGGCATGTTTGAAAACAAGTTGCACGCTTGGACCAGCTCCAGCAGAACTGCAAACTGGTCAAAGCCGGCCAGTTGACCGCTCAGTCTGATGCCGTTCACAAGGAACACGTTTAGGATGGTCTTGTCCGTTACGCGCGCCTGCAGAAAGTCGTCTTGTACGCACGGGCGTGCGGTCATGTTCTGAGGTCAAAGCGATAGGTCCTTCGATTGTACCGACGATTACTGAAGCTGCCCGCCAGTGCGGAGGAAGTGTGTTACTGCGACGCTAGGGCGTCGAGGCGTGCTTCCGCAATCTCGCCCGGGTGTTGGTAGTCGTACGCGTCGAACAACTGTGAGCATAGCTCAGCAAGTGAAGCAAGGCCCACGGCTTGGTCTGCGTGCTCGACCTCTCCTGCGTTGAGTACGTCATCGAGAACCGGAGCGAGACGGCGCAGTCGCACGAAAGTGGCGGCGTCAAGTTTCATGTTGGACCTCCTGTGGCCAGACGGTGGAGCGCACCCCGAATCGACCACCCCCAAGGCGATGCTTACCGTTCGTTTGCTTGGCTCGCGCTTCATGATGTCCCCCCCCCCCAGATTGCGAACATGAGACGCGGAGCCGGCCGGGGGCCGGCGCCGCGATAGTCTGCAAGACTATGTCCCAATCCTGGCCTTTCAAGCTTGACGCAACGCTGACCAACACGTTACAGATTTGTAATCTACGCCTGATTGCGAATCTGTAACTCCACGGTCACTCCGTCGATACGACGCGCGGTCAAGGCTGACACCGTTGTCAACCTTGTGCGCAAACTTCTTGACGCCGTGCGGAAGCAATAGCGCACCGCCCCACTGAACGCCCCCCCCAACAAACGACTATTGACGCGGTGGCGGTGGAAGCGGCGGAAGTGGCGGAACCGCTGGAGGCGGCGGCCGATGCGGAGGCGACCGATGGCGATAGCGCCGTGGTGGGGGCAGCGGCCTGCACCTGCGAACAAGGTGACCGTGCACCCAGACACGCCGGCATTCCATGCGCTGACGCGCGACGGCCTCAACAGGCAAGACGAAGACCGTGGTTGCGACCAGTAATGCGGCCAGTATGCCTTTGTGCATAAATCTCCGATTGAGCAACTGAGAAGTGCGCCGGTTGTAAGAGGTACGTCCTAATAGACGCCTTTTCACTGAGCAACTGTTCCGCGTGCATATGAAGACCGCCTGTCGATACCAACAGTTCCTGTGCAACCGGCTCGGAGCTGTTCCACATATTCAACCGGACGGGAGGCTAATTGGACTCGTCATTGGTAAGCGCGAATTTAAGCGCACATAGATTGTCGATGGTCGAGAGCGCAGCATGTGTGTCCACAGTTTTTTCTGCGG
>NZ_JAFLRF010000041.1 GCF_017315705.1 Trinickia mobilis
CCGCCATTTTTGGCTGCAAAATCAGATTGCTCCTACGTTTGCGGCAAGTTGCGGGTCCCGCGCCGGGGTCTGAGGCCGGAAGACGAACCACAAACCGTCGAACTCGAACGCCGAAGACGGAAACGTGAACCCTCGACCGTGGAGTTCGAATGTTCGAAGGCGGAACGCGAGCCCAAAACCGGCGCACTCGACTGTCGGAGGGCCGAAGTCCGAGCCTCAGATCGACGACTTCGACTCTTTGAGGGCGGAATGTCCGCCTCAGACCGAGGACTTCGGATGTCCGAGGGCGGAACGTGGGCCCCAGACCGTGGAGTTGTCCACGCTTTGAGAGTGGAACGCGAGCCTCAGACCTCGGAGTTCGACTGTTTGAAGGCGAATCGCGATCCTCACACCTTGGAATTCGAATGTTTGAGCGTGCAGCCCGCGCCTCACACCGTGGCATTCCGCTGTCGAAGGGAAGAACATGAGGGGCAGGCGGACGAATTTGCGGGTTTGAGAGGCGTTGATGGGCTATGGCAATCGCGCAGTGATTCTGTCGTAGAGAGTGGGGGGCAGGCTTAGCATGCCTCCCGTCGTGTCGTAGATCAACGCATCGTCAGTCCACGCTAGTTTGACGGCATCGGGATACGAATAGGTCCGCTCGGCGAGCAGTGACATATCGGAGGTTCGGTAGACTCTCAGCAGAATTCGATTTCGGGGCAAATAAGCGTACTCCGCCATATATTCGCCCTTGTTCGTTGAGTAATCGGATAGCTCTCTTTCGAATTTCGTGGCCTCGGCTCTGTCGGTCACGTCTTGGCCGTAACTCCAGGCAACGCACACGACAAAAATAGACCCTAACCAAATACCAAGCTTTCTTAGCGCTGTCTTCAAACGAACGACACGCCCTTCTCCACCAGAGAATACGTATATGACAGTAACCAGAAGAATTACCAGAAACGCAATCATGGCAAATATAAGCAACATACCGACTGCATATGCTTGCATGCCTTCCGCCAGTCCATTCATTCGAAATACACCTTTATCGGCTTTTCCAGACGGATAGATTTCCAGTCTGAATAAATAATGAAATCGTCGCCACGGTGAGGATTCAAGCTTATGGGCTACGGCAACCACGCGGTGATTCTGTCGTATAGCGTGGGAGGCAGGCTTAGCTCACCGCCACTATCCATTGCCGTATCGTAAATTAACGAATCCTCAGTCCACGTCAATCTGGCGGCATCGGGATACGAGTATGTCCGCTCGGCGAGCAGTGACATATCGGCGGTTCGGTAGACTCTCAATAGAATTCGATTCCGAGGCAAATAAGCGTACTCCGCCATATATTCGCCCTTGTACGCGGGGTCATCAGATAGCACTCTCTGGAATTTTGTGACCTCAGCCCGGTCAGTCGCGTCTCGGTAATAGCTCCAGGCTACGCATACGACAAAAATAGATCCGAGCCAAATGCCAAGCTTTCTTAGCGCAGTCTTCAGGCGAACGCCACGCCCTTCTCTGCCAGAGAATACATATATGACAGTAACGATGAGAATTACCAGAAACGCAATCATGGAAAATATAAGCAGCATACCGACCGCATATGTTTGTATGCCTTCCGCCAATCCATTCATTCGAAATACACCTTTATCGGTTTTTTAAGACGGATAGATTTCCAGTCTGAATAAATAATGAAATCACCGCCACGGTGAGGCTTCAAGCTTATGGGCTACGGTAATCGCGCGGTGATTCTGTCGTAGAGAGTGGGGGGCAGGCTTATTCTGCCGTCATCGATTGACGTATCGTAGAGCAGGGAATTCTTCGTCCAAGTCAATCTGGCAGCATCGGGATATGAATATGTCCGCTCGGCAAGCAGTGACATATCGGAGGTTCGATAGACTCTCAACAGAATTCGATTCCGAGGCAAATAAGCGTACTCCGCCATGTATTCGCCTTTGTGCGCGTCGTTATAGGATAGCTCGCTATGGAATTTTGTGACCTCAGCCCGGTCGGTCGCGTCTTGGTAATAATTCCAAGAGGTGCACACGACAAAAATAGATCCGAGCCAAGTGCCAAGCTTTTTTAGCGCTGTCTTTAGGCGAACGCCACGCCCTTCCCTTCCAGAGAATACATATACGACAGTAACGATGAAAATTACCAGAAACGCAATCATGGCAAATATAAGGAACATACCGACCGCATATGTTTGCATGCCTTCCGCCAGTCCATTCATTCGAAATACACCTTTATCGGTCTTTCCAGACGGATAGATTTCCAGTCTGAATAAATAATAAAATCACCACCACGGCGATGCTTCAATTGCCACTCTCTGAAAGATTTATTTCTGACCGGATAATAGACCTTACCTCTTTTGTACAGATTTTCCGAGATATTTCCCGTGACTACGGGATAATCCAGCCAGGGGGATTTCACCACGTTTAACGCCACATATCCGGGGACAACAATCACACCATCCTTACTCCAATGGCCGAGGTACTGAGACCGCGTATCCGACACCCCCTCGAACGAATAGCTATCCCTGACATAGATAACGATATGCGTGACTGTGGCGCTTTTACCTTGTGGATCAAAACTCGCCTTAGCAATCGCGGCATAGAAATTGAATGCCCCCAGTGATCCTGTCAAATCATCAGGAACACCGTCATGCACCATCCGCCGGAGATACTGCTCAGCTTTCTGTTCAAACGTGCTCTCAACAGCCACGAGTTGAAACTGGAAATTCTTATGGAGCTTCCGAATGTCGTTACCGCACTCCCCCCAGGGAGACACGCCTAAACGCTTTCTATATCGGAGAAGAATCTTCAGAGCTTCATCATAGGCTGCCTGGTTATAAATCCTCGTATTGATCAATTCTTCATATTGCCTCCTGGCCCGCTCATGTTTGAGCACCCAGTCCATCGTGATCGAGGTCCGATCGATCATGCTCTCGGAGTAACGCTGGCCATCCTGGTTAATTTCGTCCTTTTGATCATCATCACTCCGCGAATAATTCAACTCCCCCGCAAACCACCGCTCCATCAGCTTGGCCGACACCGGCATGAACTCCTTGCGCATCGCGCCCGGAATTTCCTGGATATCGAACGGCGGCACCACCTCCTGCTTTTTGGCGGCCGGCGCCTCGGGCTTTGGCGTCTTCGGCGGAACCGGCGCGTCGAGCCATGCTTTGAAGCGCACGAAGGGCTTCGCTATCCGCTCGATGTCGTCCAGCATTTTCATCGCCGGATCCGGCTTTTCCGGCTGCGCCGCGCGCTCGACCGGCGGCGGCAATCGCTTCAGTTCGGGAGGCGCCTTTTCCATCGACAACTGAGCCTCTCGAACCCCATGACAGCCTTCTGCGCCTTCGCACTTTGACCATCGCCAAAACAGCTTATTGATCTTGAAGTACGGCAAGCTCACCTCATCAATTTCCATACCCGCTCCTCCCAACCTCGTCGCGCCTGGAACCCGGCGTAGATCCGTCCCGATTTCGACGATTCTAGTCACGTTTCTTGCTTCACCCAGCGGGCATATCAAAAGCCTATAGTTCAACTGAGCGTGGAGCTACGGCAATCGTCCCGGCGGCGCAGGTACACCGCTACACCTCGTAGGTAAAAAAGACTCTTGGGCACTGACACATGGCCAACTCCCTACCCGACAAGCTGGAACCCGGTGTGCCGTATCCGCTTGGCTCGACATGGGACGGCCTGGGCGTCAACTTCGCGGTGTTCTCGGCGAACGCGCAGAAAATCGAGTTGTGCCTCTTCGATACCCTGGGCCGCAAGGAACTCACGCGCCTGCCCCTGCCCGAATGCACCGACGAGATCTGGCACGGCTACCTGCACGGCGCGCATCCGGGCGCCGTCTACGGCTTTCGCGCCTACGGCCCCTATCAGCCGCAAAACGGCCACCGCTTCAATCCGTACAAGCTGCTGCTCGACCCGTACGCGAAGAAGCTCGTCGGCCAGTTCCGCTGGTCCGATCCGCTCTTCGGCTATCGCGTGCATTCGAACCGGCAGGACTTGTCGATGGACCGGCGCGACTCGGCGCCCGCGCTGCCGAAATGCGTCGTCATCGACGAAGCGTTCGACTGGTCGCTCGACGTGCGCCCCAATGTGCCGTGGTCCGAAACGGTCATCTACGAAGCGCACGTGAAAGGCATCTCGATGCTGAACCCCGAGTTGCGTCCGCACGAACGCGGCACGTTCTCGGCGCTCTGCTCGCCGCGCTTTCTCGACCATCTGCACGAACTCGGCATCACCGCGATCGAGCTGCTGCCCGTGCATGCGTTTCTCAACGAGCGCTTTCTGGTCGCGCGCGGTCTGTCCAACTACTGGGGCTACAACACCGCCACGTTCTTCGCGCCGGACCCGGCGTACCTGTCGACGCGCCGCCTCAACGAAATGCGTATCGCCGTGCGGCAACTGCACGCGGCAGGCATCGAAGTGATTCTCGACGTCGTCTACAACCACACCTGCGAAGGCAACGAGCTCGGGCCGACGATCGCGTGGCGCGGGCTCGACAACGCCAGCTACTACCGCCTGATACCCGGCGACGAGCGCCACTACATCAACGACACCGGCTGCGGCAACACGCTGAACCTCTCGCATCCGCGCGTGCTGCAGATGGTGATGGATTCGCTGCGCTACTGGTCGACCGCTTACAACGTCGACGGCTTCCGCTTCGACCTCGGCGTCACGCTCGGGCGCGAAGGCTCCGGGTTCGATCCCGGCTCGGGCTTTTTCGACGCAGTCCGGCAAGACCCCGTCCTGTCGACGCGCAAGCTGATCTCCGAGCCGTGGGACATCGGCCCCGGCGGCTATCAGGTCGGCCACCATCCGCCGGGCTTCGCCGAATGGAACGACAAGTTCCGCGACAGCGTGCGGCGCTTCTGGCGCGGCGACGCCGGCATGCGGCCCGATCTCGCGGCGCGCATCACCGGCTCGGCCGAACTCTTCAACCGCCGCTTCAGAAAGCCGTGGGCGTCGGTCAACTATGTCGCGTCGCACGACGGCTTCACGCTCGCCGACGTCATCTGCTACGAGCACAAGCACAACGAGGCGAACGGCGAAGAAAACCGCGACGGCCACAACGAGAACTGCAGCGCGAACTGGGGCGCCGAGGGGCCGACGGACGACGCGGCGATCAACGAAACGCGCACGCGCGTCGCGCGCTCGATCCTCGCGACCGTCTTCACTTCGCTCGGCACGCCGATGATCGCGGCCGGCGACGAGTTCCTGCGCACGCAACAAGGCAACAACAACGCGTACTGCCAGGACAACGAGATTTCATGGCTCGACTGGAACCAGGCGGCGACGCCGGAAGGCCGGACGATGACGGCATTCACCGCGCGCCTGATTGCGCTGCGCAAACACCATCCGCTCCTGCGCGAGACGCGCTTTCTGCACGGCGGCGAGGAGGTGCTGCCCGGCATCCACGACGTCGGCTGGTTCGACGAACGCGGCGAGTGGCTGACGAGCGAAACGTGGCAAGACCCGGAACGGCGCGCGCTCGTGCTGCGCCGCGCGGGCCCCGGTCTCGACGGCGAGATCGAGGTGCTGCTGATGATGCTTAACGGGGCGGCAACGCCGCTCAGTTTCGCGCCCCCGCCGCCGCGAGTGGCGTGGACCGTGCTGATCGACACGGCCGCGCCCGAGGCGCCGCCGCGCCCGCTCGACACCGCCGAGCTGACCGTCGCCGAACACGCGTTTGTTATCCTGGCCGCGCGGCCGGCGAGCGGCAGCGAACGGCAAGCCGCGCCCCCGGCAAGCGCCGGGCACGAACCGGGCGCCGCAGCGTTCCCGAGCGCTCCCGGTGCAATCCCCCCTCGCCGCGGCGCCACGTAAACCTAAACTTCTTCTCATCAACCGGTCGGCGCTCATCCCGAGAGAATCATGTCCGAATCTCCTTTCGATCCGCATGCACGCCACTACGTGCAATGCCTGCCGTTCGGCGCCCAGCTGCTCGGCGCCCAGGGCGCCTCGCCGCGCACGCGCTTTCGCCTGTGGGCGCCGGGCAAACGCGCCGTGCAGGTCGAGATCGAGAGCACGGACGGCGCCTCGCTCGTCGACATGACGCCTGCCGGCAACGGCTGGTTCGAAGCCGAGGCCGAATGCGGCGCGGGCACGCGCTACCGCTACCGGCTCGACGAGACGCTCGCCGTGCCGGACCCGGCATCGCGCTTCCAGCCCGACGACGTGCACGGCCCGAGCGAAGTCATCGACGCCCGTGCCTACGAATGGCAGCACACCGGATGGCGCGGCCGGCCCTGGGAAGAGATGGTCCTTTACGAGCTGCACGCCGGCGCGCTCGGCGGCTACGCGGGCGTGCAAAAGCGCCTGCCGCGCATCGCCGAGCTGGGCGTGACCGGCATCGAGCTGATGCCGCTCGCCGACTTTTCCGGCACGCGCAATTGGGGCTACGACGGCGTGCTGCCGTTCGCGCCCGATTCGTCGTACGGCCGGCCCGACGACCTCAAGGCCATGATCGACTGCGCGCACGGGCTCGGGCTCGCCGTGTTCCTCGACGTCGTCTACAACCACTTCGGCCCCGACGGCAACTACCTGCACGAGTACGCAAACCCATTCTTCCGCGACGACGTCGCGACACCCTGGGGTCCGGCGATCGACTTCTCGCGGCCCGAAGTGCGCGACTTCTTCTGCGACAACGCGCTTTACTGGATCAACGAATACCGCTTCGACGGCCTCAGGCTCGACGCGGTCCACGCGATCGGCGACGCCGACTGGCTGCGCGAATTCGCCGACCGCGTGCACGGCTCGGTCAAGCACGGCCGGCACGTGCATCTCGTGCTCGAAAACGAGCACAACGAGGCCAACCTGCTGGAGACGCACTTCGACGCGCAATGGAACGACGACGCGCACAACGCGCTGCACGTGCTGCTGACGGGCGAACAAGAGGGCTACTACCGCGCCTTCGCCGACAAGCCGATCGACAAGCTCGCGCGCGTCCTCGCGGAGGGCTTCGCGTATCAGGGCGACGCATCGCCGGTTCACGACGGCGAGCCGCGCGGCGAACCGAGCGCGCACCTGCCGCCGACCGTCTTCGTGATGTTCCTGCAAAACCACGACCAGATCGGCAACCGCGCGCTCGGCGAGCGCCTGCGCTCGCTGTGCGCGCCGCAGGCGTTGCTGGCCGCGACGGGTCTCCTCTTGCTGTCGCCGCAAATTCCGCTGCTGTTCATGGAGGAGGAATACGGCTCGACGCAGCCGTTCCTGTTCTTCACCGATTACACGGGCGATCTCGCCGACCTGGTCCGCGAAGGGCGGCGCCGCGAATTCGCGAAGTTCGCCGCGTTCAGCGACGAATCGGCGCGCGCGCGCATTCCCGATCCGAACGATCCGCAGACGTTCGCGCTGTCGTCGCCCGCCGACGACGAAGCCAGCGACACGCGCGGCACCGGCGACCGCGACGCCTGGCGCCACTTCTACAAATCGGCGCTCGCGGTGCGCGCGAAGCTGATCGCGCCGCGCTTGGCGCCCGTGCGCGCGCTCGGCGCGACGGTCCTGCCGGCGGCGAGCGGGCACCCGGCGAACGCGCTGGTCGCCCGCTGGCGTCTCGCGGACGGCGAGACGCTCGCCTTCGCCCTCAATCTCACACCCGACCCGCTGCCGTTCACCGAACGCCCCGACGGCATGGTGATTTTCGAAACGCCGCCGCGCGCACGCGACCGCGTCAACGACTACGAGCTGCCGCCCTACTCGTTCATCGCGTGGATGACGGGCGACGTGAGCAGCTACGCGCTCAGGCACGACGCACGCATCGCCGAGGAACGGGAGCGCGAGGCGTGAACCAGGTCAAATCGTCCGCGCCGGCAGGAGCGAATGCCGACCTGATCGAACGCCTCGCCGAGCGCGCCGGCTTCGAGATCCAATGGGACGACGCGCACGGCATGCCGCGCCGCGTGCCGGCCGGCACGCTCGCCGCGCTGCTCGAGCGCATCGGCCTGCCCTGCTCCACGGCCGCCGACGCGAAGCACAGCATGGCCACGCTCGATGCCGAGCTGTCGGGCCGCAAGCTGCCGCCGCTCATGACTGCCGAGTGCGAACGCGCGATCGCGCTGCCCGCCGCCGCGGTCAAGTCGGGGAGCCGCTACCGGATCGAGCTCGAAAGCGGCTCGCTGATCGACGGCCGCTTCACCGCGCCCAAAGGCGAAGCCGCGCTGCTCGCGCCGATCAGCGAGCCGGGCTATCACACGCTCGTCATCAACGATCAGCACCTCCGCCTCGCCGTCGCGCCGCGCCGCTGCTATACGGTCGACGACGCGTGGCGCGCGTTTGCCGGCGACCGCGCGCGGCCCGCGGCGCTGTGGGGCATCGGCGTGCAGGCGTACGGCTTGCGCCGGCACGGCGACGGCGGCATCGGCGACTATTCCGCGCTCGCCGCGTTCGCGATCGAAAGCGCGAAGCGCGGCGCGCACGCGCTGGCGATCAGTCCGATGCATGCGGCATTCGGCGCCGAGCCGCACAAGTACAGCCCGTATGCGCCGTCGTCGCGGCTTTATCTGAACGTGGCGCACATCGACCCCGCCGCCGTGTTCGGCGCAGCCGCCGCACGCGCGGCGCTCGACGCCGCTCGCGTGAACGGCGAGTGGGCCGCGCTCGAAGCGCTGCCGCTCATCGATTGGCCCCGTGCGGTGCCGGCCAAGCTCAAGGTGCTGCGCGTGCTGTTCGAGCAGTTCTGCACGCATGAGCGCGCCCAGGACACGCCGCGCGCGCTCGAATTCCACGCGTTCTGCGCGGACGGCGGCCAGCCGCTCGAAGACCACGCGCGCTTCGAAGCGCTGTTGGCCGCGCAACTCGAGGCCGGCGGCGACGGCCATTGGCGCAACTGGCCCGCGCATCTCGCCGATCCGCGCAGCGCCGAAGTGGAAGCGTTCGCGCAGGCGCATCGGCACGACGTCGAGTTTCATCTGTTCCTGCAATGGCTCGCGGCGAAAGGGCTCGCGCACGCGCAGCACGCGGCGCGCGACGCGGGCATGGCGGTCGGGCTCGTCGCCGACCTCGCCGTCGGCTGCGACAGCGCGGGCAGCCACGCGTGGTCGTATCGCGACGACATGCTGCAAAGCGTGTCGGTCGGCGCGCCGCCCGACCTCTTCAATCAGGCCGGACAGTCGTGGGGACTCACGACGTTCTCGCCGCGCGCCATGCGCACGCAAGGCTTCGCCGCGTTCATCGATATGCTGCGCGCCGCGTTCGCGCACGCGGGCGGCATCCGCATCGATCACATCCTCGGTTTGCGGCGCCTGTGGCTGATCCCCGAAGGCGAGCTCGCGATGAACGGCGCGTACCTGCGCTATCCGGCCGAGGACCTGCTGCGGCTCATCGCGCTCGAATCGACGCGCCATCGGGCGATCGTGATCGGCGAGGATCTCGGCACCATCCCGCCCGGTCTGCGCGAGCGTCTCGCCGATCACGGCCTGCTCGGCATTCGCGTGCTGTGGTTCGAGCGCGGCCATCATGGCGCCCCGTTCAAGCCGCCCGGCGAATGGGGACGCTCCGCGCTCGCCACCACGACGACGCACGATCTGCCGACCATCGCCGGCTGGTGGCGCGGCGCGGACATCGACTGGCGCAACCGGATCGGACAGACCGCCGCGCGCGCCGACGGGCGCGATCCGGTTGCGCTCGCGCACGCCGAGCGCGCGGCGGACCGCGACGCGCTGTGGCGCGCCTTTCAGCACGCGCATCTCGCCCCGCAACACGTCGGCGCGCCGCCGGTCGATCACGCGCCGGTCGACGAAGCGCTCGCGTTCGTGTCGGCCACGCCCGCGCCGATCGTCACGTATCCGCTCGAAGACTTGCTTGGGCTCGTCGATCAGCCCAACCTGCCCGGTTCGATCGACGAGCATCCGAACTGGCGCCGCCGCATCGCGCAATCCGTCGACGAGCTGTTTTCGGACGCGGTATTCGCGGACCGGCTGCTCGCCGTCGCGCGCGCACGTTCGGACGCGGCGCCATCCGACCCACGGCCCAATCCCGACCGCACGCCATGACCGTTCCGCGCTCCACGCTCAGGCTTCAACTGCATCGAGGCTTCACGTTCGACGACGCCGCCGCGCAACTGGACTACTTCGCCTCGCTCGGCGTGAGCCACCTGTACCTGTCGCCGATCACGACGGCGGCGCCGGGCTCGACGCACGGCTACGACACCGTCGACTACACGCGCGTGAATCCCGACCTCGGCGGCGAGGCCGCGCTCGTGCGCCTCGCCGACGCCGCGCACGCGCGCCAGATGGGCCTCATCGCCGACATCGTGCCGAACCACATGGGCATCGACGGCGCGCACAACGCCTGGTGGCTCGACATCCTCGAATGGGGACGGCATAGCGCGTACAGCCGCTATTTCGACGTCGACTGGCATTCGCCCGACCCCGCGCTGCGCGGCAAGGTGCTCGCGCCGTGCCTCGGCGCGCCTTACGGCGAGGAACTGGAGGCAGGCCGGATCACGCTGCAGTTCGATCAGGATGCCGTACGATTCTTCGCCGGCTACGCGCATCACGTGTTTCCGATCTGCCCGGCGGAATACGCGCCGATCCTGCAGGCCGCCGAGCACCCGGAGCTGGCGGCGCTCGCCCAGGCTTTCACCGGGCTCACGCCGCAGCCCGCCGACCAGCCGCGCGCGGCCGAAGCGCGCAACGCCTTGCGCGAGTTCGCCGCGCGCGAGCACGGCATGCCGGCCATCGGCGCCCTGCTTTCGACCTACGCCCCGAATACGCAGGCCGGCCGCGAGCGTCTGCACCGTCTGCTCGAGCGGCAGTTCTTCCGGCTCGCGTGGTGGCGCACCGCCGCCGACGAAGTGAACTGGCGGCGCTTTTTCGACATCAGCACGCTGGCGGCCGTGCGCGCGGAACGCCCGGAGGTCTTCGAAGCGACCCACGCGCTGATCTTGCGGCTCTTTGCCCTTGGGGTGATCGACGGCTTTCGCGTCGATCACGTCGATGGGCTCGTCGAGCCGCGCGAATACTGCCAGCGGTTGCGCCAGCGGCTCACGGAAATCGAAGCCGGCAGGCCGCAACAAGTGGACGGCCAGCGCGCGTATCTGGTCGTCGAGAAAATTCTCGGCCGCGGCGAGGCGCTCGCGGACGACTGGGGCGTCGACGGCACGACCGGCTACGACTTCATGAACGATGTCGGCGCGCTGCTGCACGACGCCGAGGGCGCCGCGCCGCTCACGGCCGCATGGGCCGAAATCAGCGCGAGCCGGCGCTCGTTCGCGGACGAAGCGCTCGTCGCGCGGCGCAAGATACTGACGGAGCACTTGTCGGCGGAACTCGATCGCGCCGCGCGCGCGCTCCATCGCATCGCGCGCGAGACCCCAGCGACGCGCGATTTCACGTTCACGTCAATACGGCGCGCGCTTGCGGAACTGGCGGTGCGTTTTCCGGTGTACCGGTTCTACCCGCAAAACGGCACCCGCACCGCGGCCGACGACATTTATTTCGACCCGGCGCTCGACGCTGCGCGACAGGCGTTGCCGCGTGCCGATCATGAAGTGCTCGAGCGCGTTGCCGGGTGGCTCGGCGGCAGAGCGCCCGACGAAGGCCAATCGCAAGCGCAGCAGAATCCGAACTCGCCGGCCCCTCAACGACGCACCGCGCCCGCGCTGTTCGCGCAGCTCACCGCGCCGCTCGCCGCGAAAGCGATCGAGGACACGGCCTGCTATCGCTATGGGCGCTTGCTGTCGCGCAACGAAGTCGGCGCGGACCCGGGCGAGTTCGCGCTATCCGCCGGCGACTTTCACGCGGCGAATCTCGAACGTGCGAAGCGTTTCCCGCACACCATGCTCGCGACGGCCACGCACGACCACAAGCGCGGCGAAGACATGCGCGCGCGCCTGGCGGTGCTGAGCGAAATCGCACCGGAATGGAGCGCGACGCTGCACGCGTGGTCCACTTTGAACACGCCGCAGCGGCGCGTGCTGAACGGCAACGATCGCGACTGGGCGCCGGGTGCGGCCGCCGAAGCGATGCTGTATCAGACGCTCGTCGGCTGCTGGCCGCACGGCCTCGATCCCGGCGACGAAGCGGGCGTGAAGGCGCTCGCCGAGCGCGCCGCGGCGTGGCAGGAGAAGGCGCTGCGCGAAGCGAAGCTGCGCACGAGCTGGTACGCGCTCGATGAAGCGTACGAACAGGCCTCGCGCGACTTCCTGTTCGACATCCTCGCGCCGCAGCGGCGCGACGGCTTCCTGCAGGTTCTGCCCGCGTTCGTCGCGCGCATCGGCTGTGCGGGGGCGCTCAATGGCTTGCTGCAGACGACGCTGCGGCTGACGTCGCCGGGTGTGCCGGACCTGTACCAAGGCACCGAGTTGTGGGACTTCAGCCTCGTCGACCCTGACAACCGCGGTCCGGTCGATTTTGCGCAGCGCCACGCGTGGCTCTCCGGCTCGCCGCCGAGCGAGCAGCTCGCGAACTGGCGCGATGCGCGCGTGAAGCTCGGCATCGTGCACCGCGCGCTGACGTTGCGCGCGATATCGCCCGCGCTCTTTCTGGAAGGTTCGTATATTCCGCTGTCCGTGCGCGGCAAGCTCGCGCGTCACGTGATTGCGTTTGCGCGCCGGCACGGCGACGCGTACGCGATCGTCATCGGGACGCGGTTTGCAGCCGCCTTGCTCGAAGGCGGCCGCGACGTGCCGCAGGTCGATCCGGCCAAGTGGGAAGACACGGTCGTGACGCTGCCGCAGCCGCTTGCCGCACGCGCGTTGTTCGACTGGCTGAGCCCGGGCGCGCCGAAGGCGGATGAGGCGGGCGATTTGCTGGTGAGCGATGCGCTGTCGGCGCTGCCGGTGGCGATATTGGTGGAGGAAGGGGTGCCGAGAGGGTGATTGTTCGATCCACGCGCTGCTCGTAGTCGCGTATGAGTCGGCGCACGCGAACCGTCCATCCAAATGTACGCTCGACTACCTCGCGGCGCGGCAGGACAGCAAAGCCCGACTGTTACTCGTGCTGACGGACCACCTCAACCACGAAGTCAAGGGTCGCGGTCTTGTCCATCCGCGCTGGCCGAGGCACGCTGGCAAGGGCCCCAGGCCCTTGAACAGCGCCCACGATGACCCACAACAAACCAGGAAAGCTTACTTCACGAACAGTTCGCTTCGAACTCTCGACAACATCATGAATGCAGTTGCGTGGTCAGCACTGCTCACACTCTCCTGAGCACCTTTCTCTCATATCTCGGCAGTCGTTGGCACAGCATCGTTTACCCCGATCGCCTGCAAAATAATTTGACTGAAAAGTATATGAAATGATACTGTAAAACGTCGTCTTTTAAGTGATATGTTATGCTAACTGAAGTACTACGTTATGCTAACAGGCGGCAACCTGACTGGCAGATGCAATCCTCGTTCTTGTGGTGCGCGTGGTGGATTAGCTCTGCCTGGAATCGCATGTCTTGTGTCATTGAAAAAAGGAAAATCCAATGGATCTGCATGTGTTCAAAAAGGAAATGATGGCTGGCGCGCAACAGGTCGAACGTGAGATGCCCGCTGAACTCGATCCCGAATTCCTTGCTCTGGTCGGCGGCGGTGTTGAGTCGCAATCCAAGCCGCGTGCTTGGTTTGCCAATTCTTCTTTTTCGAAAAGGTTTTAAGTAATCCGCATCCTGTTACCCCATTAAGGTAACGTCTGGCGCGATACGCCTTGGTGGCGTATCGCCACTAATCGGGCTACGCCACGTGACACTGACGTATTCACTGAGAATGGTGTGCTCATTCGCCTCGTCATCCAGAAAACTCCACACTTTCTCGTCCGCAATTTTAGAGGCTGTTCCACTCATCAGTGCTTCCCCAAGTGCATTGAGCCTGAATCAAGTTCATGTGTTTTGATCAATAACTGGCGTCGAAATGATGGTGCACGAAAAATCAATAGGCTTGAAGTAATAGTCAAGGTAACTGAACGGTGCAATATCGATTGCACTTATTGCTATTACTTCAACGGCGAAAACGGCGATTACGCAAATCAGCCTCCTTACTTGACCGTTGATACGGCGAGATCTCTTGCCATTTATTTGCATAACGCTTCACGCTCTCATTCGATCGATGAGATACGGATTGATTTGCACGGCGGCGAGCCTCTCTTGATGAAAAAGACGAGAATGAGCGTCATGCTTGAAATCTTCCGGAGCAGTATCCCGGATTCCACAGATTTAACGATTTGTATTCAAACGAATGCAATATTGTTGGATGAAGAGTGGATTTCCATCTTTGCCAAATATAACGTCTCCGTAGGAGTAAGCTTGGACGGACCGCCGAGAGAGAATGATCTTTATAGGGTTGACAAAAAGGGGCGGGGCACTCACTCGGCGATCGCAAAGGCAATTGAAATGTTGAAGAAAGCAAATAAAAAATGCGCCGGGGTATTTGCCGGAGTTATTTGTGTTGTAAACCCAGATTTTGATGGGCGTAAAGTATATCGCCATTTTGTAGATGATTTGGGGATTGAGAGGATTCATTTTCTTAAACCAAATCAAACAAGGGATGGGGCTGACATTAAACTGGTAGAGGGTACCAGTAAATTTCTGCTGGACGCATTGAATGAATGGATCAACGATAGCAATCCCAATATCTATGTAAGACAATTCACCGATCCGATCAGGCGTCTTTGCGCATCTGGTCCGTCAAGCCCCTTCTCCGATCGGTATGTTGCCGTGACAGTTAGGGCGAATGGCGAGATAGCTATCGACGACGACTTTCGCAACACGCTACCGTCACTTTTTAATCTCGAATTGAATGTTGCAGATAGCGCACTGGCAGATTTCCTCAATCACCCGGGAGTATTCGATTTTCACCAAGCTTGTGCCGAAGTGCCGCCATCTTGCCTGCAATGCGGCGCAAACGGCATATGTCAAAGTGGCATCGGACTTAATGAGTCTGTTCTTCACAGATACAGTTTCATTAACAAATTTCGCAATGCCAGTCTATTCTGCCAAAGTCATCAGGCTATCATTATTCGATTAGGACAATTTGCCATTTCACACGGCGTGCCATGGTCGACCATTGAGAAAAATATGATACGGATTCACGACAATTAAACGATGCAATCCCCCGGCTTTGCCCATCGTCTTAAAAGCAATATTTGTCAGCGGCTTTACATGAAATTTTGATCTAATCTCACGCGGCACACCTTTTGATGATGCCGTGATTTGCGGAGCAAATAATAGCATGATTAGAAAACTGTTCTTCGCTATTTTTTTGGTACTGCCAATTGGTGTATACGCTGAAAACGTAGACGCGGAAACTGAGCCTCATGCTGCCAATCTCAGGAGTGACTTTACTGTTCCAACAACCACCTCTGCTGCATTTCCATTCTCAGGCAGTGAGATCACGACGTCTGACGGGCATCGGCTACGTTACTATTCATCGGATATGTCAGCACGGGAAAAACCATTAGTCATTTTTGTGCCGGGAAGCGGATGCAACGGAGCCTTTTCCGTGTTGCCTGATGGACATCGCACCATGGGACCAGAGGGATTCGCTCTAAAATTCACGGAAAAAGTTCGTTTGGTTATCCTTGAGAACCCAGGTATTGAAAAGCGTTTCGAACACGAAATGGACTCTGGGTGTTCATTGGCGTTCAGGAAAATGGCAAATATGCAAGCACGATTAGAGGCGTTGCGGACCATTGTCGACGACCTTCAGCATCGTGGTTGGATTAATGGTCAGCCGTTTATGATTGTTACCGGTTCTGAGGGCGTTTCTATAGCATCACGTTTCGCAACGTCGGCTAAGGACGTATCCCATCTTCTGTTAATTTCAGGATTTGGGATTGGGCAAACCTTAGCGACAGTTCACGCAGCACTAACCGGCTGGGGGAATTGGACTTTCGTGCCGGAGGCTGAACCAAATAATCAACTTGACCGATTGCAATCTACTTTTACCAATTGGGAACAAGTGCACCGGAGTCTGGGACAGGAGTCAACTAAATCAATCGCAGGCCACGATGAAGCCTATTGGCGAACTATAGGCATGGCATCGTCTGCTGAAGACATGCTCGCATCCAAGGCACAGCTTTATTTGGTCCAAGGGGGGCTCGATCAAAATGCGCCGGCAGTCGACTATGAGGCTGGTATTGCATACCTCGTGGCACACAATCGCCCCTTTGTAACCGAGTACATTCCATGTGGCGATCATTTTTTGGTGTGTCCAAACGACCATGGGGAACCTAAAAATCTTCAAGGGATCATTGAGCGTGGTATGGAATGGTTCCTGACCGCTCGGGTGCAAAGCAATTCTGCGGCATCGTTTAATCCTTCAGCGACGTTACAGTAGCTTGTCGACCGGCGTGGCAAGCGATATCAAACAATCACCGTTTCGGCAAGCTGCTTTGGCGGCACAGCGTGGACAGACACTCGGGGAAATCGTCCTGGTGCGCCCCGTATCGTTTACGGTGCTCGCATCCGCTATGGCTTTCATGGCACTCAGTGTGACGCTGCTGTTCGCGTTCGGCAGCTACACGCGCCGCACCACGGTTGAAGGCGTGATCGTGCCCGACACGGGCCTCGTCAAGGTATATGGACAGCAACCGGGCGTCGTGCTGCGCAAGGCTGTGGTCGAAGGCCAGCACGTGTCGCGCGGGATGACGCTCTATACAGTCTCTACTGATCTGCATAGCGCTACCGAGGGTCGTACGCAAGCCGCGCTGATCGAACAGTCGCGTAAGCGGCAGCGTTTGCTGCAGCAGGAAATCGACAAGACGCGCGTGCTCCAGCAGGACGAACGCGACACCCTGCAAGCGAAACTTGCCAGCCTGCGCGCGGAACTCGCGCGTCTCGACGATCAGCTCGTCAACCAGCGCGAGCGCGCATCGATTGCCGCCGACAGCGTCGCCCGCTATCGCCGTTTGTTGGCTCAGGACTATATCTCAACCGACCAATTGCAGCAGAGGCAGGCTGACAGGCTCGATCAGCAGTCCAAACTGCTTGGTCTGCAGCGTGAGCGCGCTAACGTGGTTCAGGCACTCAAGGAAACCTCGAACGATCTCTCCGGCCTTGCACTCAAGCAGCAGAACCAACTCTCGCAGATCGACCGCAGTGTGATCGACGTTAAGCAGGCGTTGATCGAGAGCGAAGCACGGCGCGAATTTGTCGTCACCGCGCCCGAAGCCGGAATCGCGACTGCCGTGATCGCCGAGCCGGGACAAACGATCAATACGGCACACCCGGCTGCGAGCATCGTGCCGGACGGTGCCCGCTGGCAAGTCCACCTGTTTGTGCCAAGCGCGGCCGTCGGCTTCGTACACGCCGGCGATTCGGTGCGGATTCGCTATCGGGCCTATCCCTATCAGAAATTCGGTCAGTACCACGCGCGCGTGTCATCAATCGCACGCACCGCGCTGTCAGCCGCCGAACTGTCGACGAGCGGAATGCCCGCCGCCGACGATCGCGGCGGCGACGACGGCTCGTTTTACCGCGTCACCGCCACTCTCGATGCGCAGACTGTGACCACATACGGCAAACCACAACCGCTGCAAGCCGGCATGGCGCTTCAGGCCGACATCCTGCAGGAACGCCGGCGTCTATACGAATGGGTGCTCGAACCGCTCTACAGCGTCACTGGCAAACTCTGATTCCGCTATCCACCCATGTCCTTTCTCGACCGTCTCTCGTTTGGCGTCGGCCGCAAATTGCCGATGTTGCTGCAGACCGAAGCGACCGAATGCGGACTCGCGTGCCTGGCGATGATCGCCGGCTACCACGGCGACCACGTGGATGTCGCAACACTGCGCCAGCGCTTTCCGGTATCGCTCAAAGGCACCGGCCTCTCCCGCGTGATCGAGATCGCGCAGCAACTTGATCTCGGTGCCCGCGCGCTGAAGCTCGATCTCAACCAACTCGACCAGCTACGCGTGCCGTGCATACTGCACTGGAACTTCAATCACTTCGTCGTGTTGAAGGAGGTGAGCGGCAGGAGCGCAGTGATCCACGATCCCGCACAGGGCATCCGCAAGCTGCCGCTCAACGTGCTGTCGCGCTCGTTCACCGGCGTCGCGCTCGAGTTGTGGCCGACGAGTGACTTCGAGCCGCGCGAAGCGGCGCCCGCGATCAAGCTGCGCGCGCTGCTCGGACCGGTGGCGGGGCTGACGCGCTCGCTTGGCCAAGTGCTGGTGCTTGCCCTCGCGCTCGAGGTGTTCACGCTGGTGCATCCGTTCTTCCTGCAGTGGGTCATCGACGAGGCGATCGTCAGCGCTGATCGCGACCTGCTCACGGTGCTCGCACTCGGCTTCGGCCTGCTGCTGATGATGCAGCAGGCGACGAGCGCAATACGCGCGTGGGCGTTGATGTACTTCGGCGCAACACTCAACGTACAGTGGCGCGCGAACGTGTTCACGCACCTTCTCAGGCTGCCCGTACGCTACTTTGAGCGGCGCCATCTCGGCGACGTCGTGTCGCGATTCGGCTCAATCGAAGCGATCCAGCAGACGCTCACCACGTCGTTCTTGAGCGCGGTGATCGACGGCCTGATGACGGTCGTCACGCTCGCGATGATGTTCATCTACAGCCGCATGCTCGGCTGCGTCGCGCTCGTCACGATGGCTCTGTACGCGCTGCTGCGCTGGCTCTGGTATCGGCCGCTGCGTCGCGCGACCGAAGAGCAAATCGTGCGTGCCGCCAAGCAGGAGAGCCATTTCATCGAGACCGTGCGCGGCGTAAAGACGATAAAGCTGTTCAACCGACAGAACGAGCGCCGTTCAAGCTGGCTATCGCTGCTCGTTGAGCAAGTCAATGCCGGATTGCACATACAGAAGCTGCAACTGCTTTACCAACAGCTCAACGGGCTGTTGTTCGGCATCGATGGCATCCTGATCATCTGGCTCGGGGCGCGGATGGTGATGGACGGCCAGTTCACGGTCGGCGCGCTGATGGCGTTCAATGCATATAAGGGACAGTTCGACAGTCGTGTCGGGAGCCTGATTGACAAGTACTTCGAAGTCAAGATGCTGCAGCTGCAGGGAGAGCGGCTCGCCGACATCGTGTTCGAAAAGCCAGAGCCCGACGCAAACCAGCGCCACGTGCCGGGCGAAGCGGACGACTTGGCAGCCAGCATCGAATTCGATGCGATCGGCTTCCGCTATGCGGACGGCGAGCCGGCTGTGCTCAACGGCGTGTCGCTTGCGATCGCACCGGGCGAATCAGTTGCGCTCGTCGGGCCGTCGGGCTGCGGCAAGACGACGCTCGTCAACGTGCTGCTCGGGGTGCTCGAACCGACGGCTGGCAAGGTGCGGATCGGCGGCGTCGACGTCGGCCGGCTCGGCCTTGACCGGCTACGTTCGCTCGTTGGTACCGTGCTGCAGGACGACGTGCTGTTCGCCGGCTCGATCGCCGACAATATCAGCTTCTTCGATCCGGATTCCGACGCACAGTGGATCGCCGAGTGCGCGCGGCTCGCTGCGGTACACGACGACATCGTCGCAATGCCGATGGGCTACAACACGTTGGTCGGCGACATGGGCACCGTGCTGTCGGGCGGGCAGAAACAGCGAGTACTGCTCGCCCGCGCCCTCTATAAGCGTCCGAAGATCCTCGTGCTCGACGAAGCGACAAGCCATCTCGACCTGGAGCGCGAGCAACAGGTCAACTCGGCTGTCGGCACGCTGCGGATGACCCGCGTAATCGTCGCGCATCGGCCAGAGACAATTGCGTCGGCCAAGCGCGTCGTGATGTTGAAGGAGGGACGGATTGTGATCGACCGGCCTGCGACAGCTCTTTCCGACTCGATAGCTGATTCGTCTGGCTTCGCAGAACAGGCAGGTCGATGAAATACTATCTACTACTCGCCGTATCTGCCGCAGCACTGGTTGGTCATCCTCGCGCCGATGCGCAGATGCTGGATGTGTTCTGCACGCGCGGCGACGTGTCGGCAACGCCCGCCACGCCGCTGCTCCAGAGCATGTCGTGTCGCCCGCTTTCGGACGTGCGTCCACTCGAACTCGAGGACGCGATCCTGCAGGCGATCTTTGCGAACCCGCGGGCGCGCAAGGCCTGGGCCGAAGCGCACGCTCAGGCCGCCGCGCTCGGCGTCGTCGATGCTGCGTACCTGCCGACGCTGAACGCGACGGCGGGCATCGAGCGCGACACCTTGTCCACTACCTACGGCTACAGTGTGCTCGGCGCGGAATCGACCAGCCAGTCGCAAAACACGTCTAGTAAGAACGGAATGCTGAACCTGAGCTGGGTGCTGTTCGACTTCGGCAAGCGCGGCGCCGCGCGGCGGCAAGCGCGCGCGCTGCTCGCCGCCGCGAACGCGACGCAGGACGACACGCTGCAGACTGTGTTCTTTAACGCGGCGCTGGCGTTCTACGCGCTGCGCGACGCGCAGGCGTCGCTCGCGGCCGCGCAGCGCAGTGAGGCGATCGCGGGCGAGAGTGTCGCCGAAGCGAGCGCGAAACACAAAGCCGGCATTGGCGCGCTCGCCGACGAACTGCAAGCGCGTACCAGCTACCGTCGCGCGATGCTCGATCGCGTCAGCGCGGAAGGAGACGCGCGCGCGGCGACAGGTGCGCTCGCCGTCGCGATTGGGCTCGACGCGAATACCACCGTGCAGATAGCGCCGCCGGAGCGCGATCCGGATTCACCGGCCGAGATCGACGCCCGCATCGACGAACTGATCGACGAGGCGAAGCAGTGCCAGCCAAATCTCGTCGCCGCCCGCGCGAAGCTTGATGCCGCCCGTGCAAACGTCGACGCGGCCCGCGCGCAGGGTCGTCCGACCATCTCGCTGGTTGGCAGCCTGACACAAATCAACCTGTCATACCAACAGCAGCCGCAGTCGATACCCATCACGCGCAGCCGTGGCAGCATAATTGGCATGCAGGTGACGATTCCACTGTTTGAAGGATTTGCATCCGGCTATCGCGCCGAGCATGCACAGGCGCAGGCCGATGTGCAGGAGGCGGCGCTGCGCGACACCGAGCTCCAGGTGTCGCTCGACGTGTGGAAGAGCTATCACGGCGTGCAGGCCAGCGCAACCAATCTCGCCAACTCGCGGGACTTGCTCAACGACGCGCAGCGCGCGCTCGACATTGCGCGGGGCCGCTACAAGGAAGGTGTCGGCACGTTCACCGAACTGTTGAATGCACAGACGGCGCTCGCCGATGCGCAGAAGCAGCGAGTCCTTACCGTGTCGAAATGGCGGACCGCGCGTCTCAAGCTCGCGGCGAGCCTTGGCAGATTGGGGTTATGGAGCGCGAATCCGTAAAGTCTCCGAATCTCTATCGCTATCTAGCACCGGCGCCCCCCTCACCCCCCCTCATCCTCAAACGCCTTCGGATACACCCGCACGAGCACGATTCTCGGCCCGTGCATCTTCTTCACGACGACGTCGAAGTGCTCGAACCCGACGCGCTGTCCTTCGGACGGCAAATCATTAAGCGCATGAATCACAAGCCCCCCGACCGATTCGGCCGACCCTTCGTCGATATCGATCCCGAGCACGCGCTCGAGCGACACCACGGGAAGGCTCCCCTTGCCCATCAGCGTGCCGTCGTCCATGCGGGTCCAGTCGGCGTCGCCCTGGCGGAACTCGTCGTGAATCTGGCCGACCAGCGCGCCGAGCAGATTGTCGAGCGTGAGGAACCCGATCGGCTTCTGGTGCTTGCCGCCGACCAGCGCAAAATGCGGCGCGCCGCGGCGGAAACGGCGAAAGACTTCGAGCGCAGGCGTGTCGGGCCGCACGTACTGAACCGGGCGGGCGTAGTCGGAAAGATCGTCGAGCGTCGAGCCCGCGTGGCGCGCGAGCAGCAAGTCCTTCAAGTGAATCAACCCGGCGACGCGCTCGCCCGCCGCATCCTCGAACAGCGGATAGCGGCTGAACCGGTGGCGCGCGACGACCTGCATGTTGTCGCGCAGCGGCACGTCGCGCCGCAGGCCGATCATCTCGTGCGCCGGGCGCATCAGGTCCGACACGGTCATCGACGAGAAATCGAGCGAATGCGCGAGCGTGTTCCATTCGTCTGCGTTATAGGCGATGCGCGGCGCAGGGCCGCTCCCGCCGCGGCGGCCGCGCAAGATGAGCTTCAGCTCGTCGGTCGAATAGTGCGAATCGCCGCCGTGGTCCGCCGACAATCCCGCGACTTTCAGCACCGCGTTCGCGCTCGTATTGAGCAGCCAGATCGCCGGATACATCGCCCAATAGAACCCGTAGAGCGGCACGGCCACCCACAGCGCAACCTGCTCGGACTGCCGGATCGCCATCGACTTCGGCGCAAGCTCGCCGACGACGATGTGCAGAAACGAGATGACCGAAAACGCGAAGAACAGCGAGATCGCATGGATCAGATCGGGCGAATCGATGCCGAGGACCCTGAAAAGCGGCGACAGCAGGTTCGCGAAGGCGGGCTCGCCGATCCAGCCGAGACCGAGCGAGGCGAGCGTGATGCCGAGCTGGCACGCGGAAAGGTACGCATCGAGCCGTCCGTGCACCGTGGCGAGCAGACGGCCGCGGATGCCGTTCTTGCGCGCCAGCGCCTGCACGCGCGTGGACCGCAGTTTGACGAGTCCGAACTCGGCTGCGACGAAGAAACCGTTGAGGGCAACCAGCAACAACGCGCCGATCAAGGCGACGATCTGAATCAAAGCGAGGGGCTCCGGAAATGAAAGGCCTCAGTATAGGGTGCTGCGGGCGGAGCCAAAAAATGACGGCCGATAGGCAGGGCGCCGGTCGTTTCGGCGGTGTCCGGCGCGCGATGCGCCGCTGGCGGGCTCAAGCGGCGAGCGGAACGCGCAACGTCAGCGTGGATTTTTCGCCGTCGACGGTTTCGCTCTGCGCCAACACGCCGCCGTGCGCCATCGCGACGCGTTGCGGCAGCGCAAGCACCCAAGCGATGCGTCCGGCTTCGCGCGGATGCGTCGCCTGCTTGCAGGCGAAGCGCTCGAAGGCGTGCGGCAGCTCGACGTTGCGGAGTGCGGCGAAGCTCATGGCGTGCGTGACCTCGACCTGCCAATGCCCTGCGTCGATCGCGCTGCCGACCGTCACCGCTCCGTCATGCGCGCTCGCTTCGACCGCGAACGTGAGCATGGTCCACAACGCCTGCGACAGACGCTCGCGGTCGCCGTCGAGCGTCTCGGCGTCGAGCGATGAAACGATCGATAACGAAACGTGGCGCGCATCGGCGAGCATGACCCGCACTTCGCCGGCGACGCGTTCGACGAGCGCCCGCAGCGCGAACGGCGCGCGGGAAAGTGCGATCGTCTTGGTCTGCGCGCGCGTGCTGTCGACCGCTTCCTCCAGCAGCTTCACCTGCTGATCGACGCCGGAGCGGATCCCCGTCAGTGCGCGCTGCGCGGAGGCATCGCCGGCATCGAGCTTGCGCTCGAGCACATACGCCCAGCTATGGATCGCGTTCAACGGGCTGCGCAAATCGTGCGAGACCAGCGACAGCACATGATCGCGCATGAAGAGCGCCGCTTCGGCGCTAAGGCGCGCGAAGCGCTCGTCAAGCGCGGCATCGGCAGCAAGGGAAGTCATCGTCACGATCGATCCTCGTACGCTCGAAGGAAGGGAAAAACAATTATAGGCACGCCAGCGCGCGGCGGCCGCGCACCGTCGCCCGAACGCCTACAATGGCGGTTTCCAATATTTACGGGAGGAATCCATGTCGATCGTCACCACCGAATCCGGCCTCAAGTATGAAGATCTGACCGAAGGAACGGGCGCCGAAGCGGTCGCCGGTAAAACTGTCAGCGTCCACTACACGGGCTGGCTCACCGATGGTCAAAAGTTCGATTCGAGCAAAGACCGCAATGACCCGTTCGCCTTCGTGCTCGGCGGCGGAATGGTCATCAAGGGCTGGGACGAGGGCGTGCAGGGCATGAAAGTGGGCGGCGTGCGGCGCCTCACGATTCCGCCCCAACTCGGCTACGGCGTGCGTGGCGCGGGCGGCGTGATTCCGCCGAATGCGACGCTCGTGTTCGAAGTCGAATTGCTCGGCGTTTGATGGCGCGCTTCGATGGCGCGCGTTGATGTTCCTTTGCAGCCGCCGCCATCCGCTCACGCGATGAACGTATTCGCATGAATCCCGCTCACTCCCACGAACCGTTGCTGTCGCCCGCCGTTTCGCTGCGCCGCTATGGCGCCGTCGAAGCAACGGACGTGCACGGTTTTCACCAGATCGTGCTCGGGCTCGACGGTTCGATGGAGATGGCGGTGGACGGCGTCGGCCAGCGCATCGACTGCCGTTCCGCGTGGCTCGTGCCGGCCGGCGCGCGCCACGACTACGCGGGCGTCGGCGAGAACCGCCAGCTCGTGCTCGACTTGCCGGCGGCGTCGCTCGCGGTGCCCGAGCGGCTTTTCGAGCGCGCCCGCGCCGTGCCGATCGACGCGTCGCTCACCGTGCTCGTGCGCAACGTCGCGGCGAGCGCGGCCGGCCATGCGCCGACGTCGGCTGCGCTCGACGTGCATCGTTTCCACTGGGACGCCGCCGCGCGCCTGTGCGCCGCGATCGTCGCCGATCCGAACACGACGCTGCCCGCCGCAGGGCTCGATTTCGCGCGCATCGACCGATGGTTGCGCGCGCACCTTTCGGAACCGCTGCGCATCGCGGACCTGGCCGCGCATTGCGGCTTCGGCATGCGCCGGTTCCATCAGTTGTTCATCGAGGCTTTTGGCGAAACGCCGCATCGCTATTTGCAGCGCTTGCGGCTCGACACTGCGGTCACGCTGCTCAACGATCCGCGCAATGCGCTGACCGATGTCGCGCTGCAAGTCGGATTCGGCGACCAGAGCGCGTTCACCCACGCGTTCACGCGGCGTTTCGGACGCGCGCCCGGACAGTGGCGGACCCCCGGGCGGCATTGAGCACGGCGTCCTCGCGATCCTGAAACTGAGACTCAGCCCGCGAGCCCGTGCGCGAGATCGCCGCAAATATCGCCCGCGTTTTCGAGGCCCACGGCGAGGCGAATCAGCCCTTCGGTGATGCCCGCCGCGGCGCGCGCCTCGGGCGTGACGCGGCTGTGCGTCGTCGTCGCGGGGTGGGTGATCGTCGTGCGCGTATCGCCGAGGTTCGCGGTGATCGAGCAGATCTTCGTGCCGTCGATCACGCGCCAAGCGTTCTCGCGCTGCTTCTCGGGCGTATCGCCCTTCAGTTCGAACGCGACGACCGAACCGCCCGAGCTCTGCTGGCGCTTCGCGATCGCATACTGCGGATGCGATTCGAGCCCCGGATACCAGACACGATTGACCGCCCGATGCGACTCGAGAAACCGCGCGACTTCGAGCGCATTCGCCGACTGACGCTCGACGCGCACCGACAGCGTCTCCATCCCCTTGAGCAGCACCCACGCGTTGAATGCGGAGAGCGTCGGCCCGGCGCTGCGCACGAACGGGAACACCTTCTCCATGATGAACTGCTTCGTGCCGACGAGCGCGCCGCCGAGCACACGCCCCTGCCCGTCGAGGAACTTGGTCGCCGAATGCATGACGACATCGGCACCGAGCTTGATCGGCTGCTGCAGCGCGGGGCTGCAGAACGAATTGTCGACGACGAAGATCGCGTTCGACGCCTTCGCGATCTTGCCGATCGCTTCGATGTCGGCGAGCTCGCAGAGCGGGTTCGTCGGCGTCTCGAGGAAAAACATCTTCGTCTCTGGACGCACGGCGTTCTTCCACGCGTCGAGATCGTTCGGATCGACGAAGGTCGTCGTGATGCCGAAGCGCGTGAAGATCTGCGAGAACATGCCGAGCGTCGAGCCGAACAGGCTCTGCGAGCTGACCATGTGGTCGCCCGCCTGCATCGCGGCCATCACGACCGACAAAATCGCGCTCATCCCCGAGGCCGTCGCCATGCACGCTTCGCCGCCTTCGAGCGCGGCGAGGCGCTCCTCGAACATCGTCACCGTCGGATTCGTGAAGCGCGAGTACGTGTAATAGTCCTCGGAGTGCTTGAAGCGCTCGGCCGCCTGGGCCGCGCTCGTAAAGCAGAAGCTCGACGTGAGGAAGAGCGCTTCCGAATGCTCGTTGTATTCGGTGCGCAGGGTGCCCGAGCGCACGGCCAGGGTGTCGAAATTCAAGGAGTCGTCCATGTTCGTTGTCTTTCCGCGTTGTGTTCCGTACGAGAGCGTGCGATGCGTGGGGTCAAACCAAGAATGCTGCAGGCCGCCGCGATGAAAAAAGCCCGCTTCGCGCTGGCTCAAGCGGGCTTCGGGTGCGGCCTGCCTCAACCGACGAGGCTCGCCGCTCACTCCACCGACAACTGCAAGTGCAATTGCGAGCGCGACGAACCGCCGTCGACAGCATCGCTTGCCGCATCGCGGTCCGACTGCGATGCCGGCGCGAGCCGCGCGCGCTCGATCGTGTCGAGATACTCGGTCGTCACGTCGCCCGTAATGTAGTCGCCGTCGAAGCACGACGCCTCGAAGTGCGAAAGCGCCGGATTGATGTCGCGCACCGCTTGCTTCAACGCATCGACGTCCTGATAGACGAGGTAATCGGCGCCGATGATCTTCGCGACTTCGTCGTCCGTGCGGCCGTGCGCGACGAGCTCGCCGCGCGTCGGCATGTCGATGCCGTAGACGTTCGGGAACTTCACGGGCGGCGCCGCCGACGCGAAGATCACCTTGTTCGCGCCCGCATCGCGCGCCATCTGCACGATCTCGTGCGAAGTGGTGCCGCGCACGATCGAATCGTCGACGATCAGCACGTTCTTGCCCTTGAACTCGATCGCCATCGCGTTGAGCTTCTGGCGCACCGATTTCTTGCGCACCGCCTGGCCCGGCATGATGAAGGTACGGCCCACGTAACGGTTCTTGAAGAAGCCCTCGCGATACTCGACGCCGAGCTTCGCCGCAACCTGCATCGCCGCGGGACGCGACGAATCGGGAATCGGCATGACGACGTCGATCGCGACATCCGGCAGCTCGCGCTTGATCTTCGCGGCGAGATAGTCGCCCATGCGCAGGCGCACGTTGTAGACCGGCACGCCGTCGAGCACCGAGTCCGGCCGCGCCAGATACACGTATTCGAAGATGCACGGGTTGAGGCTCGAATGATCGGCGCACTGATGGCTGTGCAGGTTGCCGTCGTTATCGATGAACACCGCTTCGCCCGGCACCACATCGCGCACGAATTCGAAGCCGATCCCTTCGACCGCCACCGATTCCGACGCCACCATCCACTCGACCCCGTGCGCCGTTTCCTGCTTGCCGATGCAAAGGGGACGGATGCCGAACGGATCGCGAAACGCCAGCAGGCCGTAGCCCGCGATCAGCGACACGATCGCGTACGAGCCGCGCACGCGCCGCTGCACGCCCGACACCGCCTTGAACACCGCCGCCGGATCGAGCTGCAGGCCCGAGCTGGACAACTGCAATTCGTGCGCGAGCACATTCAGCAGCACTTCGGTATCGGAATTGGTGTTGATGTGGCGGCGGTCGATGCGGAACATCTCGTCTTTCAACTGCTGCCAGTTCGTCAGGTTGCCGTTGTGCGCGAGGATGATGCCGAACGGCGCGTTCACGTAGAACGGCTGCGCCTCTTCCTCGTTCGACGCGGAGCCCGCGGTCGGGTAGCGCACCTGGCCGATGCCGACCGTGCCGGGCAGGCTGCGCATGTTACGCGTGCGGAACACGTCGCGCACCATGCCGTTCGCCTTGTACATGTGGAAGTTGCTGCCGTTTGCCGTTGCAATGCCGGCGGCGTCCTGACCGCGGTGCTGCAGGAGCAGCAGGCTGTCATAGATCAGCTGATTGACCGGGGATTGGGAAACTACGCCTACGATGCCGCACATGGCACGTCCTTCAAAGGTACAAAAAGGGTCACTGCGAGCGCTGCGCGCTGCCCGTCAAACGCGGACGTAATCAGCAAGCGGTTCGGGAAGCAGCGATTTCAGTTCGCGCACGCCCTGCTCCGCGTACGGCCGCAGCAGCGCTTGGCGCCAGAATTCCTGTTTTGGCAGTTCGGTCAAGCCTGCGAGGGCGACCAGGAGCACCGCCAATATGACCCCGCGCGCGAGGCCGAACATCAATCCGAGCGAGCGGTCGACGCCGCCTAGCCCGCTCACTTCGACGAGCCGCGCCAGCAGCGCATTCGCGACGCTCGCCACGAGCACGACGCCGACGGCGATCGCGGCAAACGCGATCAACCATTGTGTCAACGCGCCGCCCGGCCAGTTAGCTGGAATATAGGGCACCACGAGCCCAACACAACGGCAGGCGATAAAAAAAGCTGCGATCCAGCCGATCAATCCGAACACTTCCGACAGCAGGCCGCGCCACGCGCCGCGCAGCGCCGACAGGCCGATCACCGCCATCACGGCATAGTCGAACGCGGTGAACATCGGCGCCGTTGTCCTATTGCTCGGAGCCGGCGCTGCTGCCCGCGTTCGCCGTCAGGCCCGCCTCGCGCACCTTCGCGATGGCAGCGGACGCGGCCGCGCGATCGGCGAACGGTCCGGCGCGCAGCAGAATGCGCGTCGAGCCGTCGGCTTGCTTGCGATGCTCGGTGTACGCGGGCACGCCCGCGGCCTTCAGCTTGGCCGCCCAAGTGCGCGCGCTGGCATCGTCCGTGAACGAGCCGAGCTGCACCGCAAAACGCGCGCCGGGCGGCGCAGCGGGTGTGCCCGAATCGGCGTCGGCCGGGCTCGGCGTGGCGGCTGCGGTGTTCGCAGCCGACTGCTGCGTGGCTTGCGTGGCTGGCGCCTGCGGTTTCGCGGCAGCCGTCTGTGCCGGCGGCGTGGCCGGCTTCTTGGCCGACGCCTGAGCCGCCGGTGCGGTCGCGGCTGGTTTCGTCGATTGAGCGCTGCTTTGTGCGGACGATTGCGATCTCGCTTGCACGGACGTCTGCGGCGTGACTTGACCGCTCGCCGCGGCCTTGTTCGAGCCGGCAGCGCTCGCCGACGGTGCAACCGGCGCTACGCCGGATGCCGCAGCCGTCGCCTCGGGCGCCGGATTGTCGGGCGCGACGCCCGCTTGCGTGTCTTCGTCGCTCGCGGCTTGCGTATCGTGCGCCGGGCGGTTCGGAATATCGATCGAGATATCGTCGGTGACGGGCTTCGGGTGCGAATCGAGCACCATCGGAAGCACGACGACCGCGGCAATCACCAGCGCGATCGCGCCGACGAGCCGCCGCCGCGCACGCTGCTTTTCCGGGAGAGTGGGATCGAGCATCATCGCATCGACATCGCCCGCGCGCTCCGCGCGCCGGGTTCGCCGCTCAACGCGCGCCCCGGAGGAAGTCCCCTTCGGGGGCTCGGTGCGCGGGCTACGTCCTGAGCTGGCATTCGCGCCGCGCCGGCTAGGCGCGTCGTCTTTCTTGCCGAACGAGAAAAGTCCCATGAATGGTGGCTGTGTTCGAGGCTGACGCGTCAGTGTTGCTGCAAATTACGATAGGCCCGCTTTTCGAAAGGCCATCACGCCCGCTACCGTATGGAAACTGCCGAAAACCACGATTCTATCATTGTCGGACGCCCGTTCTAGTGCATCTTGATAAGCGTCCGCGGGGGTCGCAAAGCGCGTCACGCTGCTGTCCGCGGTGTCGGTCACGCCTGCTTCGCGCAGCGCGGCTTCGAGATCCGCGGCCGACGCCGCGCGCGGCAGCGGCAGGTCGGTTACGCACCAGTGGTCGATTTCGCCCTTCAGGTGCGCAAGCACGCCGGCGATGTCCTTGTCGCGCATCGCGCCGAATACCGCGTAGGTGTACGGGAAATAACCCATGTTGCCGAGATTCTGCGCGAGCACGGCCGAAGCATGGGGGTTATGCGCCACGTCGAGCACGATCGACGGCTTGCCCGGCAGCACCTGGAAGCGCCCCGGCAGCTCCACGTTCGCGAGCCCGAGGCGGATGTCCTGCGCCGATACCGGCAACCGCCCGCGCAGTGCTTCGAGCGCCGCCAGCGCCGCCGACGTGTTGATCAACTGGTTCGCCCCGCGCAGCGCCGGATAGGCGAGCGCCGAACGGCGCAGCGCGCGGCCGACGTAGCTCCACTGCTGGCGCTCGCTGCCCGCCTGTCCTTCGTAGCGGAAGTCGCGCCCGAAGAGCCACAGATCGGCGCCGATCTTCTCCGCATGGTCGATCAAGGTCTGGGGCGCGCTCGGATCGCTGCAAACGGCGGGCTTGCCCGGGCGGAAAATGCCCGCTTTTTCGAAGGCGATCTTTTCCCGCGTATCGCCGAGGTACTCGGTGTGATCGATATCGATGCTCGTGACGATCGCGCAATCGGTATCGACGATGTTGACCGCGTCGAGCCGGCCGCCAAGGCCGACTTCGAGAATCACGGCATCGAGCCCGCGCGAAGCGAACAGATGCATGATCGCGAGCGTCGTGAATTCGAAGTAGGTCAGCGAAACCGGTTCGGGAAAGCTCGTGCGCGCCGCCTCGACGGCTTCGAAATGCGGCAGCAGATCGGCATCGGTGGCGATCTGGCCGTTCACCCGCGCCCGCTCGTTGAACGCGAGCAGATGCGGCGACGTATGGCAGCCGACGCGATAACCCGCGCGCAGCAGGATCGATTCGAGGATCGCGCACGTCGAGCCCTTGCCGTTCGTCCCCCCGACCGTGATGACCGGACATTCGAACGACAGCTTGAGCGCTTCCTTGACCTTGCCGATGCGGGTGAGCCCCATGTCGATGCCGACCGGATGCGCGGTCTCGAGATGCGCCAGCCAGGCGTCCAAGGTGGGGAATGGGGTCATGGGACGAATCAGTTGTGCGGTGAAACGCGCGGTTTCACAAGCCCGTAATTATCGCGGAAATGACGGCGCGCCGCTTGAATTCGCTTCAAGCGGCGCGCGGGGTTTGCTGCGTACGTCTGCGTTGATTCGGCGTGACGAGTCGCTTAAGCCGCTGCGGCAAGGCCGCTTGCTCAGGCCACCGCGTCCGCGGGCTGGCGCGTCAGCAGCGCGATTAATTGCGCGAGTTCTTCGCGCAGCTTGCGGCGGTCGACGATCATGTCGATCGCGCCCTTTTGCAGCAGGAATTCGGCGCGCTGGAAACCTTCAGGCAGCTTCTCGCGCACGGTCTGCTCGATGACGCGCGGACCGGCGAAGCCGATCAGTGCCTTCGGCTCGGCGATCACGACGTCGCCGAGGAACGCGAAGCTCGCCGACACGCCGCCCATCGTCGGATCGGTCAGCACCGAAATGAACGGCAGCTTGGCGTCCGAGAGCTTCGTGAGCATCGACGTGGTCTTCGCCATCTGCATCAGCGACAGCAGGCTCTCCTGCATGCGCGCGCCGCCCGACGCGGTGAAGCAGATGAACGGCACTTGCTGCTCGAGGGCATTCTGCGCGCCGCGCGCAAAGCGCTCGCCGACCACCGAGCCCATCGAGCCGCCCATGAACGCGAACTCGAAGCACGCGACGACCACCGGCAGCGTGTGGATCGCCCCGCCCATCACGACCATCGCGTCGGTCTCGCCGGTATCGTCCATCGCTTCTTTGATGCGATCGGGGTACTTGCGGCTGTCCTTGAACTTGAGTGCGTCGACCGGAACGATCTCCTGGCCGATCTCATAGCGGCCTTCCGCGTCGAGCAACCCGTCGAGGCGCTCGCGCGCGCCGATGCGCATGTGATGGCTGCACTTCGGGCAGACATGCAGATTGGCCTCGACGTCGTTGCGGTACAGCACCGCTTCGCACGACGGGCACTTGATCCACAGGCCCTCGGGAATCCCCTTGCGGCTTTTCGGATCGGTCTGCTTGATTTTCGGCGGCAACAGTTTGTCGAGCCAGCTCATGATGCCTCCCGCGAACGATAGTGAGCGTGGGCGTAGTTCATGTTGCTCCTTTCTATGTTTCGGCACCCGCGGCGTATTGCGACGCTCCAGTTTCCGCACCGTCCTGACTTGGCATGCGGAAACCGGCGGGGACTCGAACCGGATGATGGTGACTTACGCGGTACTTTTACGCGGCAGTTGCGCCGATGCCGTCGAGCGCGCGCCGGACTTCGGCGACGAACTGCGTCAGCTTTTCAACGGCGGCTTCCGGCGCGGTTTCTTCGAGCAACTGCACGATACGGCTGCCGATCACGACAGCATCGGACACTTCGGCCACCGCGCGCGCCGTCTGGGCGTCGCGAATGCCGAAGCCGACGCCCACCGGCAAGGGTACGCGCGACTTGATGGCCGGGATTTTACTCGCGATATCGGAAACGTCCAGATTTGCGGCGCCGGTCACACCCTTTAGCGACACGTAGTAGACATAGCCGCTCGCGATCTTGCCGACCTCGGCGATACGCTCGTCGGTCGACGTCGGCGCGAGCAAAAAGATCGGATCGATGCCGGCAGATCGCATCTGACTCGCGAAGTTAGCCGATTCTTCCGGCGGATAGTCGACGACCAGCACGCCGTCGACGCCCGCCTCCTTGGCGGCCGCGGCGAACGTTTCGGTGCCCATCCGCTCGATCGGGTTCGCGTAGCCCATCAGCACGACCGGCGTCTTGTCGTCGCGCTCGCGAAAGCGCTTCACGTCGGCCAGCACCTGGCGCAGCGAAACGCCGCGCGCAAGCGCCCGTTCCGACGAGCGCTGGATAACCGGGCCGTCCGCCATCGGGTCGGAGAACGGCACGCCCAATTCGATGACGTCCGCGCCGCCGGCGGCGAGCGCGTGCATGAGATCGACGGTCTTCGCCGGGTCCGGGTCGCCCGCTGTAATGAACGGGATCAGCCCTTTCTTGCCCTGTGCGGCGAGCGCCGCGAGTGTGTTCTTGATTCGGGACATGGAATTTTCTCTGGAATCGTTGGCTGCGCGGTTCGGTTCGGGGGCCTAGCCCTCGACGGCCGCGGGCGCGAGGGGGGCATCAAGCCTGCCGGAGACGGCGCTGACACGTTCGCGCGCAATCGCGCAGTAGCTTTCGTTGATCTCAAAGCCGACGAACTCGCGCGCGTGGCGCGCGCAGGCGACTGCCGTGGTGCCGCTGCCCATGAACGGATCGAGAACTCGACCGCCCGGCGGACAGCTTGCGAGCACCATGCGCTCGACGATTTCCAACGGTTTTTGCGTCGGATGGTCGACGCGCTCCGCATGCTGACGATGCAGGCGCGAGACCGACCAGACATCCTTTGGATTGTAGCCAAGCTCCAGCCACTTGCTGCCCTCGAACAGCTTGCGCGAGCGGGCCTTCTTGGTGGCGGCGTCGTACGGGATGCGGACCGGATCGAGATCGAAGTAGTAGTCCTTCGAGACCGCGAAATAACCGATGTTGTCATGCACCGACGTGAAGCGGCGCGTCGTACCGCCCATGCTCGGCACGCGCCGGTCCCAGATGATCTCGTTGACCATCGTGAGCTTCGTCTTCAGAAACGAGAAGATTTCAGGCGCGTATTGCCACGTGCAGAAGATGTAGAGCGAGCCGGAGGGCTTGAGCTTCGGGACCGCCAGGTCGAGCCAGCCGCGCGTCCACGCGAGGAAGGCTTCGCCCGTGAGCATGTCCGAATCGTTGCCGTAATCCTTGCCGAGCCCATACGGCGGGTCGGCGACGATCAGGTCGACCGAAGCGTCCGGCACGTTCTCCATGTCGGTCAGAAAATCGCGGTTGCGGATGTCGATGCCGCTCGGCAACGCCGGCAGCTTGGGCTGCACTGCCGCAGACACCGACGGCTCCGCTGCCGGCGCCGGGGCAGTTTGAACCTCCGCCTCCGGCTTCGGCTGAGACTTCGCTTTCGCCGGCGGCCGCTCGGCCGCCCCAGCGGCGGCCGGCTGCGGCTCGTCGAATTCGTCGAACAGGTCGCGCATCGCGGCGGCGCTCAGAACTGGATGCCCGATCGCTCGGCGACCGTGTGCATGTCCTTGTCGCCGCGGCCCGACAGGTTGACGAGCAGGTGCTTGTCGCGGGGCAGCGTAGGCGCCAGTTTCGCCGCATACGCTAGCGCATGGCTCGACTCGAGCGCCGGAATGATGCCTTCGATCCGGCAGCAGTCGTGGAACGCCTTGAGCGCTTCGACGTCCGTGATGGTCACATATTGCGCGCGGCCGCTGTCCTTCAGCCACGCGTGCTCGGGACCGACGCCCGGGTAGTCGAGGCCCGCCGACACCGAATGCGTCTCGATGATCTGGCCGTTCTCGTCCTGCATCAGATACGTGCGGTTGCCGTGCAGCACGCCGGGGCTGCCCGCCGTCAGCGAAGCCGCATGGCGGCCGGTCTCGATGCCGTCGCCCGCTGCTTCGACGCCGATCAGCAAGACCTGCGTGTCGTCGATATACGGATAGAAGATGCCCATCGCATTCGAGCCGCCGCCGACGCAAGCGATCACCGCGTCCGGCTGCCGCCCGGTCAGCTCGGGCATCTGCACCTTGCATTCGTCGCCGATCACGCGCTGGAAGTCGCGCACCATCATCGGATACGGGTGCGGCCCCGCCACCGTGCCGATGATGTAGAACGTGCTTTCGACGTTCGTGACCCAGTCGCGCATGGCTTCGTTGAGCGCATCCTTGAGCGTGCGCGAACCGGATTCGACGGGCACGACGGTCGCGCCGAGCAGCTTCATCCGGTAGACGTTCGCGGCCTGGCGGCGCACGTCCTCGGCCCCCATGTAGACGACGCATTCCATACCGAAGCGCGCGGCGATCGTCGCCGTGGCGACGCCGTGCTGACCTGCGCCCGTCTCGGCGATCACGCGCGGCTTGCCCATGCGCTTTGCGAGCAGCGCCTGGCCGATCACGTTGTTCACTTTGTGGGCGCCGGTGTGGTTCAGGTCTTCGCGCTTCAAGAACACTTGCGCGCCGCCGAGCAGCTCGCTCCAGCGCCGGGCGTGATAAATCGGCGAAGGACGGCCGACAAAATACTTCAATTCGCGCTGATATTCGGCGATGAAGTCGGGATCTTTCTGGAATTTCTCGTAGGCGACACGCAGCTCGTCGAGTGCGTGAACCAGCGTCTCGGCGACGAACGTGCCGCCATAGGGGCCGAAATGGCCGCGTTGATCGGGTAAGTTGTACATGTTGTCACTCTCGGCAGGGGCGGCACGGCGATGGGTTCGAAACCTTCAAGCCGCACCGCTTCAATCATCCGGCGTCCGCCTCGCGCACCGTGCGCACGAACGCCGCCATCCGGGCGTGATCCTTCACGCCCCTGGCGCCCGGCACTTCGATGCCGCTCGAGACATCGACCGCGAACGGGCGCACGCGATGGATCGCATCACTGACGTTTTGCGCGTTCAACCCACCACTCAAAACGGCCCGATGCCCGAGCTCTGCTGGAATAAGTGACCAATCGAAAGTCTTCCCGCCGCCGCCGTAGCCCTCGACGTGTGCGTCGAGCAACAGACCGCTGGCTGATGAATAGTTAAGCGCCGATTCTACCAAATCGGCTTGCCGAGTATCCGCGGCAATGCGTATTGCGCGCAACCATGGCAAACCCGCTAGATTGGCGAGCTTTTCGCACTCTTCCGGCGATTCGTCGCCGTGAAATTGCAGCATTGTGAGCGGAACGTTGCTCGTGACCTCGCTGATCCAGTCGGGCGCCGGATTCACGAAAAGCCCCACCACCGAGACGAATGGCGGAATATCGTGCGTCAAGTCCACGGCGTCGGCGACGCCGACCGAGCGCGGGCTCGGCGGGTAGAACACGAGGCCGAACGCGTCGGCGCCCAGATCGATCGCATGCGCGACGTCTTCCTGGCGCGACAGGCCGCACAGCTTGATGCGCGTGCGGTGCGGCACGGCGCGTTCGTGTGTTGCGCGGGATTGCTGGGATGAGGCGTCGTTCATGGTGTCGGTCGGTCGTTCCATACGTCGCTCCACGGCACGCTGCCGAGATGGGTAGGCGGCACGGCGAATGTCTCAGGATAACCGACATGGGCGAGATAGAGCCCCTCCGGCATGAACGTCGGCGCGGCGCGGTTGCGGTCGCGGCTCGCGAGCACTTCGGAGAGCCACGCAACCGGATAACGGCCGCGGCCGACGGCGACGAGGCAGCCCATCAGGTTGCGCACCATGTGGTGCAGGAACGCATTCGCGCGAAAGCGGAAATGGATCAGATCGCCCTGCGCGCGGATGTCGATCTCGTAAAGGTGCTTGACGGGCGTCTTTGCCTGGCATTCCGACGAGCGGAACGCCGAAAAATCATGCTCGCCGATCAGGCACGCGGCAGCGGCGCGCATCGCCTCGACATCGAGAGGCGTATGAGTCCAGCCCGCGCGGCCCGCGAGCATCGGCGAGCGCACGGGATTGACGTAGAGCGCGTAGTAGTACGTGCGCTCGAACGCCGAGAAACGCGCGTGGAACGTCTCCGGCACGACCTTCGCCCACTGGACGGCAACCGTTTCCGGCAAGAACGCGTTCGTCCCTCGCACCCACGAGAATTCCGCGCGATCGAGGTCCGTGTCGAAGTGGACGACCTGGCCGAGCCCGTGCACGCCGGTGTCGGTGCGGCCCGCGACGACCGTCGAGAGCGGCGCCTGCGCGAATTCGCGCAGCGCGCGCTCGAGTTCGTCCTGGACCGTCTTGCCGTGCGGCTGGGACTGCCAACCGCAAAACGCCGTGCCGTCGTACTGGATGCCGAGAGCGATTCGCATCACGTGCGGCATCAGGACAGCGGCGCGAGCGTCGACAGCATCGAGCGGGCGTCGTTGCGCGTGGCCGCGTCGTTCGATTCGATCACTTCGTTGATCAGCGTGCGCGCGCCTGCGATGTCGCCGAGCTCGATGTACTCGGCCGCGAGGTCGAGCTTGTTGCGGGCGATCTTCGCGAGTTCTTCCGGCGTGAACGTCGGCAGCGGCGACGCGGACGCCGGCAGGTCCAGATCGAAGTTGAGATTCATCGCGCCGAAACGCGCGGCGCCCAGGCCGGCCACCGACGCGGAGCCCGCAATGCCGGCTTCGATCGCGTCGGCAGCGTGCGGCGGTTCCGGCTCGAACGGCGGTACGGCCTGTTGCTCGGTAATCTCAGGCGCGACGACGGGTTGCGTCGTCAGCGAAACGGGCGACGGCACGGCGATTTCGTCATGCGAAGCGTGCAAGGGCTCGGCCGGGCCCAATTCAATACGCGGCGGGAGTGAGAAGTCCAGGCTGCTGAGCGCGGAAATCGCTTCGGACGGGAACGGCGGCGGCGGGGCCAGATCTTCGGCCGTGTCGTGGGCCGTGTCGTGGGCCGATGCCGTGGTGCCATCGTGCGACGGCGCGGGTTCGGCGGTTTCCCACTCCGTTGCCGCCGCAGCCGTCGGCAAATCGCCTGCCGGCGCCTCGGGCTCGGCGTGCGGCCATGTTAGTTCGGGCGTGGGCGGTGTAGCCGTCTCGGCGTGCGGCGCGGTCTCGTTCTCACGCGATTTGGCCGCCTCGACCCGGGCCGCGATGGCTTCGAGACGGGCCGCGATCGCATGGGTTCGCGACGCGGCGTCGTTGGCGCGAGACTCGGCGTCTGCTGCGTGCGCAGCGGCTGCGGCCGCGGACGGCGTGGGGTCCGTCGTTGCCGGCGCGGGCTCTTCAGCCTGCGGCGGGGCTTGCTCGTCGTGCGCAATGGCGGGTTCCGCGTTCGGCTCGGCCAACGGCTCGCCAGCCTCAGCGTGATCGGCGGCTTCGCTCAGCGGCTCGGCCTTGGTTTCGCCGGCAACGCCCATCGCAGCGTCGGCAAGCGCACCGTCTTGCGCGTCCGCCGACGCCTGCTCCGGCATGTCGAACGAAGACATTCCGCCCCCGCTCGATTCGAGCGGCGCAACGCCAGCACCGGGAGCCGCGCCCGGATCGGCATACAACGGGTTATGGGGATCCAGCTGACGTCCCAGCGACGCCACATGGCGCCAATTCGGCCCGCGTCCACCGGACAAATGCCAGATGCGCTTGGCGATCTCGTCGAAACGGGCGACATCGCGCCGCTCCGCGTACATGCCGACCAGGCCCATCAGCGCGCTCTTGCTGTTCGGGCTGTCTTCGAGGGTCGCGAGGTATTCGGCTTCGGCGGCGTCGCCGGACGGCGCTTTGGAGGCGTCCTTGGATGCGTCACGGCCTTGCTGCGAAATTGCGACGTCGGCGCTCGCATCGTCGGCCGGCGGCTCGGCTGCGGACTTTCCGGCCGGTGCGGCGCCGGCCTCGTCGGATGCCGCGCGTACGCGCTTCTCGATCCTCTCCTCTGCCGCCGCAGCCGCAGCAGCGGCACGCCTGCGGCTGCGCATGACCAGACCGACGATCAACACGAGCAAGGCCGCGACCGCCGCGGACAGCGCGCCGATATTGATCTGCCATCCGTTGAAGCTGAATTCGCCAGCGGTCGCACGCGGCGCGGGCGCCGCTGCCGCCACAGCCGGGCTGCTAACCGGCTCCGCCGCGACTGTCGCTCCTGAAGCACTGCTCGCGGCTAAGGTTTGCGGGCCGGTCGAAGGACGCGCCTTGGCGGCAGGCGCACGATTTCCCGCGTCCGGCCGTGCTGTGCCGAAGCCGTGCTGTTGAAGCGCCATCAGGACGCGGTTCTTGAGCGCAAGCAACTGCTGAAGACTGGACACATGCGGCTGCGCCGAAGACGCCGCCGCAGTCGCGACCGCAGGCGCCGACGCACCGCCCTCCTCGGCGGGAGCGCTGGCAGTCTGCTGAATCGCGCCGGTCCAGCCGTGCTGGCCGGCCGCCTCCGCCGAAGCGGGAAGCGCTGCGCTCGCGGCGCCCGGATTCGACGCTGCCAGCGCGGCAGCGGAAGCCGAAGCACTGCCCGCCTGTGCGGGGACGCTGCTCGCAGGCACAACGGCGCTCGCGGCGGACGCAGCCGTTGCCGCCAATTCCGACGCCGCGCCGGCAGCCTCCGCCTCCGACGCAGCCACATTCCCCGTGGCATCGAGCGACGGAACATTCAACACCGCCCCGACCTTCATCCGGCTCGGATCGCCGCCCATAAACGCTTTCGGATTCGCGTCGAACAGCGCCTTCGCGGCATGCGACAACACCGTCCGGTCGTGCGACTGCGTCACCTCGATCGCGACGTCGTTCAGCGACTGCCCCGCCTTGACCGTGTATTGCGTGCCGGATAGCGGCACTGCCTGACTTGCGGCAGCCGAAGCGCTCGCCGCCGCACTGGCGGAGGCAGCGGAATCGGCCGCAGCGGCATGCGCTGCCGCGCCAAACAGCGCGCACGCCATCGCGATCGCAGTCGTCCTGCCGAACGCAAAACGAACGAACTGGCGCACCAAACCACGCGAGGTAAATCGTACGATCATGGGTACTTTCGGCGCGTCGAAGCGCGGCCCTAGTTGGCGTTTTGGAAAGGGCAAGATGGAGCCAAATGAAAAAAGCGCCGCGGAGCACGCGACGCTTTTGATTTTCTACGCGTCTTGAGCGCGTAGTTTACTTTACTTGTCGAGCAGAATGCGCAGCATGCGGCGCAGCGGCTCCGCGGCGCCCCACAGCAGCTGATCGCCGACGGTGAACGCCGACAGATATTCGCCGCCCATCGCAAGCTTGCGCGTACGGCCGACCGGCACCGACAACGTGCCCGTCACCACGGCCGGCGACAGATCGCGCATCGACGCTTCGCGCGTGTTCGGCACCACCTTCACCCAATCGTTGGCCGAGGCGAGGATGCTGTCGACTTCGTCGAGCGGCACATCCTTCTTCAGCTTGATCGTGAGCGCCTGCGAGTGGCAGCGCATGGCGCCGATCCGCACGCACAGGCCATCGACAGGAATCGAGCCCGGGGTGCCCATTGCCGGCTTGCCGAGGATCTTGTTGGCTTCGACGCCGCCCTTCCACTCTTCCTTCGACATGCCGTTGCCGAGGTCCTTGTCGATCCACGGAATCAGCGAGCCCGCGAGCGGCACGCCGAAGTGCTCGGTCGGCATGTTGTCGCCGTTCATCGCGGACAGCATTTTGCGGTCGATATCGAGAATCGCCGACGACGGATCGGCCAACTCGGACTTCACCGCGCCGTGCAGCGTGCCCATCTGGCTCAGCAGTTCGCGCATGTTCTGCGCGCCTGCGCCCGATGCGGCCTGATACGTCATCGCCGTGATCCAGTCGACGAGGTTTTCGCGGTACAGGCCGCCCAGCGCCATCAGCATCAGGCTGACGGTGCAGTTGCCGCCGATGAAATTCTTCGTGCCCTTGACGAGCGCGTCCTTGATCACGTTCAGGTTCACCGGATCGAGGATGATGACCGCGTCGTCCTTCATGCGCAGCGACGATGCCGCGTCGATCCAGTAGCCGTTCCAGCCCGCTGCGCGCAGCTTCGGGAACACGTCGTTCGTGTAGTCGCCGCCCTGGCAGGTGATGATGACATCGCACTTCTTGAGGTCGTCGATGCTCGACGCGTCTTTGAGCTTGGTCTCGTTCTTCGCGAACGACGGCGCATTGCCGCCCGCGTTGCTGGTGCTGAAAAACACCGGTTCGATCAGATCGAAATCGCGTTCCTCTTGCATACGTTGCATCAGGACGCTGCCGACCATGCCGCGCCAACCTACGAGACCTACGTTCATGACTAACCCTTGGAGTGGACGCTTCCCCGCAACTTTGCCCGGCGTGACCGCGCGGGGAAGACGAGCGGGCACGGCGGACGATCAGCGTTTCGTGATCGTTTTACGGGTAATCGATTTAATGACGCTAATGGCGAATGCGCTCGCACGGGCCGTTTCGCCGTGGAGCTTTGCAATCGAAGAGATTTTGGATATCTGCGCCATCGCGACAATATACACGAAAACCTGGATCGGGCGCCCCCTCGCAAAACGTAACGTTTGCGTAAAGTCACACCCTGTATAGCGTATTTCGAACGAACGGACCGCTTTATCAGGCGGTCCGCTCGCTGATTGATGCGCAGTCCTGTGCGCATCGGACGGTGTGCCTCGGGCTACGCGTCCCGGACTACGCGCCCCGGTAAAACTTACAGCGCCGCGACGACCGCGTCGCCCATCGCCGCCGTGCCGACCTGCTTGCTCCCTGGCGTCGCGATATCGCCGGTACGGTAGCCCTGCTCGAGCACCTTCTTGACCGCGTTCTCGATGCGATCGGCCTGCTCGGCGCGGTTCAACGAATAGCGCAGCATCATCGCAGCCGACAGGATCGTCGCGAGCGGATTGGCAACGCCCTTGCCGGCGATATCCGGCGCCGAGCCGTGCGACGGCTCATACAGGCCCTTGTTGTTCGCATCGAGCGACGCAGAGGGGAGCATGCCGATCGAGCCCGTGAGCATGGCGGCCTCGTCCGACAGGATGTCGCCGAACATGTTGCCGGTCACGATCACGTCGAACGCCTTCGGCGCCTTCACGAGCTGCATCGCCGCGTTGTCGACGTACATGTGCGACAGCACGACATCCGCGTATTCCTTCGAGACGTCGATCATCACATCGCGCCAGAACTGCGACGTTTCGAGCACGTTGGCTTTATCCACCGACGTCAGCTTCTTGCCGCGCTTTTGCGCGGCCTGGAACGCGACGTGCGCGATGCGGCGCACTTCAGGCTCCGAGTAGCGCATCGTGTCGAAGCCTTCCTTCGCGCCTTCGAACGTGCCGTCGGGCGACTGGCGGACGCCGCGCGGCTGGCCGAAGTAGATGTCGCCGTTCAGCTCGCGCACGATCAGGATGTCGAGACCCGACACGATTTCCGGCTTCAGCGACGAGGCATCCGTCAATTGCGGATAGCAGATCGCCGGGCGGAAATTCGCGAACAGCTGCAAGTGCTTGCGCAAACCGAGAATCGCCTGCTCGGGACGCAGCGCGCGCTCGAGCGCGTCGTACTTCCAGTCACCGACCGCGCCGAACAGGATCGCGTCGGCTTCCTTTGCGAGCGCGAGTGTCGATTCCGGCAGCGGATGCCCCTGTGCCTCGTAGCCCGCGCCGCCGACGGGCGCTTCCTCCAGTTCGAATTTTTCGCCGAGGGCATTGAGCACCTTGACCGCTTCGTTGACGATTTCCGGGCCGATGCCGTCGCCGGGCAGCACTGCGATCTTCATGCGCGTGTTCCTTTTGTCTGTAGTGAGTTCGTTGCGGCGAACGCGCCTGGCACGAGGCTTACGCGTTCATGGGCGCGGCACGGCGAGCCATGCGGCACGCCGTGCGCCGGATGACGTCAGCCGACGCTCCGGGGGCCGGCTATCCGGTGATTGAGCCAAGGCTGCTTCGCGAGCCGCTCGGCTTCGAACTGGCGGATTTCGTCCGCGTGACGCAGCGTGAGGCCGATATCGTCGAAACCGTTCAGCAGGCAGTACTTGCGAAAGCCCGCGACTTCGAACGGATATTCGCGGCCGTCCGGCGCGCGCACCACCTGCGCCTCGAGATCGACGGTCAACTGATAGCCGTTGAACGCATGGGTTTCGTTGAACAGATGATCGACTTGCTGCTCGGTCAGCACGATCGGCAGAAGGCCGTTCTTGAAGCAGTTGTTGTAGAAGATGTCCGCGAAGCTCGGCGCGATCAGCGCGCGGAAACCGTATTGCTGCAGCGCCCACGGTGCGTGTTCGCGCGAGCTGCCGCAGCCGAAGTTCTTCCGCGCGAGCAGCACCGATGCGCCCTGATAGCGCGGCTGGTTCAGCACGAAGTCCGGGTTGAGCGGGCGCTTCGAGTTGTCCTGGCCAGGCTCGCCGTGGTCCAGGTAACGCCACTCGTCGAACGCGTTCGGGCCGAAGCCCGTGCGCTTGATCGACTTCAGAAACTGCTTCGGGATGATCGCATCGGTATCGACATTCTCGCGATCGAGGGGCGCAACGAGGCCCGTGTGCACAACGAATTTATCCATGATCTATCACTCGAACCTGTCGTTCGTTAATCGGCGGCTTTCTTGATGGCGTGGCCTGCGTCGCTCATGTCCTGGCCGAAGCCGGCGACCGTGTTGCAGCCCGCCAATCCGAGCAGCGCGCCGGCCAAAGCGAACAAAGCGGCGCGGCGCCAAATCGTTAGTGCCTTCATTCGTTCACCCCAGCTTGCGGATATCGACGAAGTGCCCTTCGATCGCCGCTGCCGCGGCCATCGCCGGGCTCACCAAGTGCGTGCGGCCGCCGGCCCCCTGGCGCCCTTCGAAGTTGCGATTCGACGTGGACGCGCAGCGCTCGCCCGGCTCGAGCCGGTCGGCGTTCATCGCGAGGCACATCGAGCAGCCCGGCTCGCGCCATTCGAAGCCGGCTTCCGTGAACACTTTGTCGAGCCCTTCGCGCTCGGCCTGCGCCTTCACCAGACCGGAGCCCGGCACGACCAACGCGAGGCGGATGTTCGGCGCGACGCGCCGGCCCAGCTTCTTCACGACATAGGCGGCGGCGCGCAGGTCTTCGATGCGCGCATTCGTGCACGAGCCGATGAAGATCTTGTCCGGCTTGATCGATTCGATCGGCAGGTTCGGCTCCAGCGCCATGTATTGCAGCGCGCGCTCGATCGCGCCGCGCTTGACCGGGTCTTTCTCGCGCTCCGGATCCGGCACGCGGCCATCGATCGACGTCACCATTTCCGGCGACGTGCCCCACGTCACTTGCGGCACGATCTCGGCCGCATTCAGCTCGACCACACGATCGAACTGCGCGTCCGGATCGGACTTGAACTGCTTCCAGTACGTCGCCGCCTGATCCCACTCGACGCCCGTCGGCGAGAACGGACGGCCCTTCAGGTATTCGACCGTGGTGTCGTCGACGGCAACCATGCCGGCGCGCGCGCCCGCTTCGATCGCCATGTTGCAGACGGTCATGCGGCCTTCCATCGACAGCGCGCGAATCGTCGAGCCGCCGAATTCGATCGCGTAGCCCGTGCCGCCCGCGGTGCCGATCTTGCCGATGATCGCGAGCACGATGTCTTTCGCCGTGCAGCCGCGCGGCAGCGGGCCCTCGACCTTCACGAGCATGTTCTTGCTCTTCTTTTGCAAGAGCGTCTGCGTGGCGAGCACGTGCTCGACTTCCGAGGTGCCGATGCCGTGCGCGAGCGCGCCGAACGCGCCATGCGTGGACGTGTGCGAATCGCCGCAGACGATCGTCATGCCCGGCAGCGTCGCACCCTGCTCGGGCCCGATGATGTGAACGATGCCCTGGCGCAGGTCGTTCATCTTGAATTGCGTGATGCCGTAGGAATCGCAGTTCGCGTCGAGCGTATCGACCTGCAGCTTCGAGACGGGATCGGCGATGCCGTGGCTGCGGTCGGTGGTCGGCACGTTGTGATCCGACACCGCGAGGTTCGCGCTGATACGCCACACCGGGCGCTGATTCAGCTTCAGGCCTTCGAAGGCCTGCGGGCTCGTGACTTCATGCAGCAGATGACGGTCGATGTAGAGCAGGGTCGTGCCGTCTTCTTCCGTGTGGACGACGTGCGAATTCCACAATTTGTCGTAGAGAGTCTGTGCCATGGTATGCGGGGTAGTAGTGACGTCGGGCAATCCCGGTTCGGTCGATTATGCCACGCATAGTGCCCGCACGGCACCGCACATTTCGCAAAAAAGCGATTAAAAACAGGGGGTTGGGTGGTAGTGGCGGTACCTGGATCGCGGTTACCCGGCAATCGGTCCGGCGCTTTTCGAATCATTTAAGTGCGCCTGGATTGGATACGGAGGCGGCTCCATATCCAATCTGCAGCCCAATGGGCTTACTCGTCGTCGCCCTTCAATTGCGGAAGCGCGGACGCCTCGCCCGGCGTCAGCAAGCCCGCTTTCGCGTAGATGCGCAGCTTGTCGCGCGTATCGGTGATGTCAAGGTTGCGCATCGTCAGCTGGCCGATGCGGTCGCGCGGCGAGAACGTCGATTCGCCCTTCTCCATCGTGAGCCGTTCCGGCTGATACGTCAGGTTCGGCGAGCTCGTGTTCAGGATCGAATAGTCGTTGCCGCGGCGCAGTTCGATCGTGACTTCCCCCGACACCGCGCGCGCCACCCAGCGCTGCGCCGTTTCGCGCAGCATGATCGCCTGCGAGTCGAACCAGCGGCCCTGATACAGCAGGCGCCCGAGACGGCGGCCGTTCTCGCGGTACTGCTCGATCGTGTCTTCGTTATGAATGCCGGTGATGAGGCGCTCGTAGGCGATGTAAAGCAGCGCAAGCCCGGGAGCCTCATAGATACCGCGGCTCTTCGCCTCGATGATCCGGTTTTCGATCTGGTCGCTCATGCCGAGGCCGTGACGGCCGCCGATCCGGTTCGCCTCCAGCAGCAATTCCACCGGATCCGAAAATTCGACGCCGTTCAGCGCCACCGGATGGCCCTCTTCGAAGCGGATCGCCACTTCTTCGTGTTTGACCGCTACGTCTTCGCGCCAAAACGCGACGCCCATGATCGGCGACACGATCTTGATGTTGCTGCCCAGGCTTTCGAGGTCCTTGGCTTCGTGCGTCGCGCCCAGCAGGTTCGAATCGGTCGAATAGGCCTTTTCAGCCGACATCTTGTACTCGAAGCCCGAACGGCGCATGAACTCCGACATCTCCGCGCGGCCGCCCAGTTCGTCGATGAACGTCTGGTCGAGCCACGGCTTGTAGATCTTGAGGTCCGGGTTCACGAGCAGGCCGTAACGGTAGAAACGCTCGATGTCGTTGCCCTTGTACGTGCTGCCGTCGCCCCAGATGTTGACGCCGTCCTCCTTCATCGCGGCGACGAGCATGGTGCCCGTGACCGCGCGGCCGATCGGCGTCGTGTTGAAGTACGTGACGCCGGCCGTGGAGATATGGAACGCGCCGCTTTGCAACGCCGCAATGCCCTCCGCAACCAGTTGCGCCCGGCAATCGATCAGCCGTGCGCCTTCGGCGCCGTACTGGAGCGCGCGCTTGGGAATCTGGTCGTAGTCGTCCTCGTCCGGCTGCCCCAGATTCGCGGTGTAGGCGAACGGGACGGCCCCCTTGATGCGCATCCAGTGAAGCGCGGCGCTGGTGTCCAAGCCGCCGGAGAACGCGATACCGACCTTTTGACCGGTCGGAAGATTCTGAAGAATGGTGCTCATGAGGAAAACCGTTTAATGGAGGTCAGGAGAAATTTCATGTCGAAGTATTCAACACGAGCCGGTATCGAGGCAAGCCTCGCCGGCGCGGGGCGCATTTGCGGCATCGAGCAGGCTGGATAGGCCTGCTATTTTAACCGCCCGGGGAAGCCGCCCCTATTTCGGCACGGGCATCAATGAACTACCCCCACGCTCACTATCGTTCGCTGCCCCCCGAGGGGGCCGATGCCTCCCTTGGGGCGGCCCAGCGGGAGGCATCAAAAAAACACCCCAACGGCACTCGCCATTGGGGTGTTTGCATGTGACCTGCGTCATCGCCGAGCTTCGCGCGAGCGCACGACTCCAACCGTGCGCCCTGCTCGCTCAGCCGCGCATCAACGCTGTGCCAGCGGCTTCGCCACGCGCGGCGTTTCGCCGATGAAGAGCTGCCGCGGACGGCCGATCTTCTGCTCGGCTTCCGAGATCATTTCGTTCCATTGCCCGATCCAGCCCACCGTACGCGCCATCGCGAAGATGCAGGTGAACATCGAGGTCGGGATGCCCAGCGCGCGCTGCACGATGCCCGAGTAGAAGTCGACGTTCGGGTACAGCTTGCGCGACACGAAGTATTCGTCTTCGAGCGCGATCTTTTCGAGCTGCATCGCGAGCTTGAACAGCGGATCGTCGTGCAGGCCCAGTTCTTCGAGCACTTCGTGGCACGTTTCGCGCATCAGCTTCGCGCGCGGATCGTAGTTCTTGTACACGCGGTGACCGAAGCCCATCAGCTTCACGCCCGAGTTCTTGTCCTTCACCTGCTTGATGAATTCGGGGATGTTGTCGACCGAGCCGATCTCTTCGAGCATGTTCAGCGCGGCTTCGTTCGCGCCGCCGTGCGCCGGGCCCCACAGACACGCGATGCCGGCCGCGATACACGCGAACGGGTTCGCGCCCGACGAGCCCGCGAGACGCACCGTCGACGTCGACGCGTTCTGCTCGTGATCAGCGTGCAAGATCAGGATGCGGTCGAGCGCGCGCACGAGCACGTCGTTGACCTGGTACTCTTCGCACGGGTTCGAGAACATCATGCGCATGAAGTTTGCGCTGTACGACAGTTCGTTCTTCGGATAGACGAACGGCTGGCCGATGCTGTACTTGTACGCCATCGCGACGAGCGTCGGCAGCTTCGCGATCATGCGGATCGCCGAGATATCGCGGTGACGCGGGTTATTGATATCGAGCGAGTCGTGATAGAACGCCGAGAGCGCGCCGACCGATGCGACGAGAATCGCCATCGGGTGCGAATCGCGGCGGAAGCCGCGGAAGAAGAACTGCATTTGCTCGTGGACCATCGTGTGCTTCGTGACGGTATCCACGAACTCCTTCTTCTGCGCGACGTTCGGCAACTGGCCATTCAAGAGCAGGTAGCAGGTTTCGAGGAAGTCGGCGTTTTGCGCGAGGTTGTCGATCGGATAGCCGCGGTACAGCAGCTCGCCCTTGTCGCCGTCGATGTAAGTGATCGCCGAGTTGCACGACGCCGTCGACATAAAGCCCGGGTCGTACGTGAATTTGCCGGTTTGGCCGTAGAGCTTGCGGATATCGATCACATCCGGGCCCATCGTGCCCTTGTAGATCGGCAACTCAACGCTAGGCGAATTGTCGCTGAACGATAGCGTGGCTTTAACTTCTGACGGGGTCATAGCATCCTCAATCGAAGGTTTTATTACGGGTCGATAAATTGCACGCGGCGCCGCTAACGGCACGGCGCTCACACAGCGCGCAACAGCCCCAAGATCCGGATCACGTCCGGGCCGGCAAGGTCGCCTTCCGGTTCCTTGCGCGAGAGAAGCAAGTCCATCAGGTCGTTATCGCTCAGCTCGAGCAGGCGCGTAAGCGCGCCTACGTCGTCATCGCTGAGATCATGCTCGTATCGGCTGAAGAAACGCTCGAAGATGAGATCGTTTTCCAGCAATCCGCGCCGGGCGCGCCAGCGAAGGCGCGCCCGGCGAAGCGGGTCGGACTGGTGCGAAGTACTGTCCATCTCAGACCGCGCGCCGCACCATCAATTCCTTGATCTTGCCGATCGCCTTCGTCGGGTTGAGGCCCTTCGGGCACACGTCGACGCAGTTCATGATCGTATGGCAGCGGAACAGACGGTACGGATCTTCAAGGTTGTCGAGACGCTCGCCGGTTGCCTCGTCGCGGCTGTCCGCGATGAAGCGGTAGGCTTGCAGCAGGCCGGCGGGACCGACGAACTTGTCCGGGTTCCACCAGAAGCTCGGGCACGAGGTGGAGCAGCTAGCGCACAGAATACACTCGTACAAGCCATCCAGCTCGTCGCGCTCTTCCGGCGACTGCAGGCGCTCTTTCTCCGGCGGCGGCGTGTCGTTGATCAGATACGGCTTGATCGAGTGGTACTGGTTGAAGAACTGCGTGAAGTCGCAGATCAGGTCGCGGACGACGGGCAGGCCCGGCAGCGGACGCAGCACGATCTTCTGCGGCAGGTCGTTCAGGTTCGTCAGGCACGCGAGGCCGTTCTTGCCGTTGATGTTCATCGCGTCCGAACCGCACACGCCTTCGCGGCACGAGCGGCGGAACGACAAGGTCTCGTCGAGCGCCTTCAGCTTGATGAGCGCGTCGAGCAGCATGCGCTCGTGCGAATCGATTTCGATTTCGTACGTCTGCATGCGCGGGGCCGCGTCCTTGTCCGGATCGTAGCGGTAGATTTCAAAAATACGTTTTGCCATTTCAGAGTCCTTTGATTTGGCTCTCAAGGAACCGCCGAGGCGCCTTGCGGGCGAATCCCGGCGTCAAGCAACCAGTACGGAGCGCTTAGAACGTACGCGCCTTCGGCGGCACCGACTCGACCGTCAGCGGCTTCAGCTGCACCGGCTTGTAGTCGAGGCGATCGCCCTCGCTGTACCACAGCGAGTGGCGCAGCCAGTTCTCGTCGTCGCGATGCTCGTAGTCGTTTTGCGCATGGGCGCCGCGGCTTTCCTTGCGGGCCTCTGCCGACACCATCGTCGCGCGCGCCACTTCGATCAGGTTCGCCAGCTCGAGCGCTTCGACGCGCGCGGTGTTGAACACCTTCGACTTGTCCTTCAGGTGCACGTGGTCGACGCGCTCCTTCAGCTCGTTGATCTTCTGGACGCCCTCGGCAAGCAGCTGCGAGTTGCGGAACACGCCTGCATGCGCCTGCATGTTCTTGCGGATGTCGCCTGCGATCACCTGCGTGTACTCGCCCGAGCTCGACTTTTCGAGCTTGTCGAGACGCGACAGCGCGAAATCGGCGACATCGGCCGGCAGCGGCTTGTGGTCCTTGATTTCCTTGACGTGCTTGACGATGTGATTGCCCGCCGCGCGGCCGAACACCACGAGATCGAGCAGCGAGTTCGTGCCGAGGCGGTTCGCGCCGTGCACCGACACGCACGAGCATTCACCGACCGCGTAGAAGCCGTGGATCGGATCGGAGTGGCCCTTCGACGTGCCCACAACCTGGCCGTGGATGTTCGTCGGAATACCGCCCATCTGATAGTGGATGGTCGGCACGACCGGGATCGGCTCCTTGATGCAGTCGACGTTCGCGAACTTCAGCGCGATTTCGCGGATCGACGGCAGACGCTTCATGATCGTCTCGGCGCCGATGTGCGACAGGTCGAGCAGCACGTGATCCTTGTTCGGACCCACGCCGCGGCCTTCCTTGATTTCCTGGTCCATCGAGCGCGAGACGAAATCGCGCGGCGCCAGGTCCTTCAGCGTCGGCGCGTAGCGCTCCATGAAGCGCTCGCCGTCCGAGTTGCGCAGAATGCCGCCCTCGCCGCGCACGCCTTCGGTGATCAGCACGCCCGCGCCCGCCACGCCGGTCGGGTGGAACTGCCAGAACTCCATGTCCTGCAGCGGGATGCCCGCGCGCGCCGCCATGCCAAGGCCGTCGCCGGTGTTGATGAACGCGTTGGTCGACGCCGCGAAGATCCGGCCCGCGCCGCCCGTGGCGAACAGCGTGCACTTGCCTTCGAGGATGTAGACGTCGCCCGTCTCCATTTCGAGCGCGGTCACGCCGAGCACGTCGCCGTCCGCGTCGCGGATCAGGTCGAGCGCCATCCATTCGACGAAGAACTGCGTCTTCGCCGCAACGTTTTGCTGATACAGCGTGTGCAAGAGGGCGTGGCCGGTACGGTCGGCTGCCGCGCAGGCGCGCTGCACGGGCTTTTCGCCGTAGTTCGCGGTGTGGCCGCCGAACGGGCGCTGATAGATCGTGCCGTCCGAGTTGCGGTCGAACGGCATGCCCATGTGTTCCAGTTCGTAGACGGCGTGCGGCGCTTCACGGCACATGAACTCGATCGCGTCCTGGTCGCCGAGCCAGTCGGAGCCCTTGATCGTGTCGTAGAAGTGGAAGTGCCAGTTGTCTTCGCTCATGTTGCCGAGCGAGGCGCCGATGCCGCCTTGCGCGGCGACCGTGTGCGAACGCGTCGGGAACACCTTCGAGAGCACGCAGACCGACAGGCCGGCGCGCGCGAGTTGCAGCGAAGCGCGCATCCCCGAGCCGCCTGCGCCGACGATGACCACGTCGAAGCGGCGACGCGGCAGAGAATTCTTGATTGCAGCCATGCTTTTACACTCTCCAGAGAATCTGCGCAGCGTAGCCCGCACACGCGAGCAGCCAGACGATCGTCAGCGCTTGAAGGACCAGACGCACACCGACGGGCTTCACGTAGTCCATCCAGATGTCGCGGATACCCACCCACGCGTGATAGAAAAGCGACAGCAGCGTGACGAACGTCGCGAGCTTCATCCATTGAGTGGCGAAGATCGACGCCCAGCCGTCATAGGAAAAGTCTTGTGCGCCAAAGAACCAGGCGAGCAGGATGACGGTGTAGATCGCCATGATCGTGGCGGTGACGCGCTGCGCGAGCCAGTCGCGCAGGCCGTAGTGCGCGCCGACGACCAGGCGCTTCGAGCCGATTCGGTTATTGGCTGACATGTTTTAGAAAGCTCCGAATAGTTTGAGCGCGAAGACGATGGTGAGGATCGAGGACACGACGACGACGACGAGCGACGTCTGCTTGCCCTTTTCCTTCGTCACGGCGTTGTGGTTCGTATCCATCACGAGGTGACGGATGCCGGCGCAGAAGTGAAACAGGAAGGCCCACGCGAGAACCAGCGTGATGAGCTTGACGATGACGTTGGAGAGGAAGCCCTTGAAGACTTCGAAGCTGAGCTCGGAAGTGAGGCTTTGATCGAAGAGGTAAAGCAGGAACGGAAGGAATATGAAGAGCAACGCACCGCTCACGCGATGCAGGATCGACACACGCCCCGCTAGCGGGAGACGATATGCCGTCAATATCTGACCGATACCGATGTTCCGGTACTCCGGTCTCGGTTTTTTTACGGCTTCTGCCATGCTAGACCCCTACTATGTAGTCACACTAATCCACAATTTTAGCGCCTTTTTATATCGCAACGCAGCGAAAACCTACTCGGACGTTTTGCACCGCGCGCCACATTGGCGCCCCGAGACCCGCCTCCACAAAGGCGCTGCGGGCTCCGCTCAACTCAAATCGTTCTGATAGTAATACCCGGTTGTGACATACCAACCGCGACGCACTTCGACAGCCCGGTCCCCGTATGTATAGGACACGCGCTCGACCGACAGCAACGGAAATCCTGGCGGCACCCCGAGCTGGTCGGCCACGGACGGCTCGGCCGCCACCGCGCGAATCTTCTCCGACGCCCGAATCATCCGCGTGCCGAACTCCGTCTCGAACATCGCATACAGGGGGCCTTTATACTCGCTTAAGCGCTCCAGCGTGAGTCCGCGAAACACGCCGCCCGGCAGCCAGATCTCGTCGAGCACCGTGGTTTCGCCGTCGAACTGCAGGAGGCGCTTGATCAGCACGACGGGATCGGCCGGCTTCAAGTCGAGCTGGCGCGCGATCTCGGCCGGCGCGCGCAGGCGGCGGCATTCGAGCAGCTTGCTGATGTGGGGATGCTCGGCGCCGTCGTCGGCGAGCAGGCGCAGGAAGCGGAATTGGGCCCGGTCTTCGTTGTGCGTGGCAACAAACGTCCCTTTGCCCTGGCGCCGCACGAGCAGGTTGTCGGCGGCGAGTTCGTCGATCGCCTTGCGCACCGTGCCCTGGCTGACCTTATAGCGGACCGCCAGTTCGACCTCGCTCGGGATGATCTCGCCGGGCTTCCATTCGCCCGATTCGAGGCTCTGCGTGATGAGCCCTTTGATCTGCTGATAGAGCGGACTGAAGGTCGGCGACGGCGCATTCGTGCCGACGCCATCGCCTGCCCCGCCAGAGGCCGCCGCGCCGATCGGATTCACTGTGCCTGCCGGGTTCGCATTCATGCGCGCATTTCATCACAAACGCCGCTTTCGCGTCCAGATTTTTCCCTGCAACACATCTATCTTATATAAGACATAAGATACGGTTGACTTTGTGTTGCCCCCCTCCTAAACTCCAACGCGAGCCAGGGTTTGCGGGTTATGCGAAGCGCTTCCCGCCAGCCGCGAAACGCTTGAGCGTAAGCCTTGCGAGTTGCGCGCTGCTGCAATCGCCGGCGCCGTCGAGCGGTCCGGCAGGCGTCATCGACCGCCTTCGAACACCCCCATTCCCCGCTTCGCCGCACCCTTTGCGGCACCGGTTATCCGGCATGGCGGCATTGCCCGCAGCGCCAAGCCCGGCGCGGTTTCCGGGCCTTTCGCGCAGCGCCGTTGCCCCATGCTCCATTCACGCTTCGCGTAACGCGCATAGAATGGCGTTTTCCCTAGCGTCCAACGCATCGTCCTGGAGATTTCTCAATGGCTAAGCCCGCAAAGCGTGTCGCCGTCACCGGCGCCGCAGGTCAAATCGGTTACTCGCTGCTGTTTCGTATCGCCAACGGCGATCTGCTCGGCAAAGACCAGCCGGTCGTCCTGCAACTGCTCGACCTGCCGCAAGCGCAGGCGGCCGTGAAAGGCGTCGTGATGGAGCTCGAAGACTGCGCGTTCCCGCTGCTCGCGGGCGTCGTGGTCACCGACGACCCGAAAATCGCCTTCAAGGATGCCGACGTCGCCCTCCTGGTCGGCGCCCGTCCGCGTTCGAAGGGCATGGAGCGCAAGGATCTGCTGTCGGCCAACGCCGAAATCTTCACGGTGCAAGGCAAGGCGCTCAACGCAGTCGCGAGCCGCGACGTGAAGGTGCTCGTGGTCGGCAACCCGGCCAACACCAACGCCTACATCGCGATGAAGTCGGCGCCGGACCTGCCGAAGAAGAACTTCACCGCCATGCTGCGCCTCGACCACAACCGCGCGCTGTCGCAACTGGCCGCCAAGTCGGGCAAGCCGGTCGCGTCGATCGAAAAGCTCGTCGTGTGGGGCAACCACTCGCCGACGATGTACCCCGACTTCCGCTTCGCGACCGTCGAAGGCCAGTCGCTGACGAAGCTGATCAACGACGACGAATGGAACCGCAACACCTTCATCCCGACCGTCGGCAAGCGCGGTGCGGCGATCATCGAAGCGCGCGGCCTGTCGTCGGCGGCGTCCGCGGCGAACGCCGCGATCGACCACGTGCGTGACTGGGTGCTCGGCACGAACGGCAAGTGGGTGACGATGGGCATCCCGTCGGACGGCTCGTACGGCATCCCCGAAGACATCGTCTACGGCGTGCCCGTGGTTTGCCAAAACGGCGAGTACAAGCGCATCGAAGGCCTCGAAATCGACGCGTTCTCGCGCGAGAAGATGGACGGCACGCTCAACGAACTGCTCGAAGAGCGCGACGGCGTGCAGCACCTGCTCGGCTAAATGCCCGAAGCGCGCCGGAACCCGTTGCTGCTTGAGGGGTTTCCGGCATTTGTCTGCGAAGACAGGCGCCGAAGGTCCGCTTACCGGCTTATCGAGCGGACCGCGAACGCCAGTCTTCGCACCTGATTCGGGCGCGTTTTGCAGCGAATCCGGTGCAGTCCGGCCGTTTTCATCGTTAGCCGCCGCTCATCGCCGACGACGGCGGCAACCGGCCAGCCTGCCAGCCTGCCAGCGACGATCAAGCGCGACAGAACTCACCCGAATCAGGTTTTTTTCCCGACGACCCACGCTCCCGACGCCGAAGATGCGCGCACTCCTCCCTGCCGTTGTGCTGTTTGACGGCGAAGCGCCACCCGCCATCCTGCCTGCCTGCGACCACTACGCGGGCAGCGAGAAGCTGATGCTCAAATCGCTGGCGCTGCAGGCGCAGCTTGGGCCCGTGTTCGACGTCACGCTCGATTGCGAGGACGGCGCCGAAGTGGGCCGCGAGGCCGAGCACGCGGAGCTGGTCGCGTCGCTCGTCGGCGGCGAGCACGACAGATTCGGCCGCGTCGGCGTGCGCATCCACGATTTCGATCATCCGCACTGGCGCGACGACGTCCGGCTGATTCTGCGCGGCGCGGCGCGCGCGCCCGCCTACATCACGCTCCCGAAGATTCGCCATGCGGGCGATGCTGCCGAAATGTGCGCGTTCATCGAAGCCACGCGCCGCGAACTCGGGATCGCGAAGCCCCTTCCCGTCCAAGTGCTGATCGAGACGCACGGCGCGCTGGCGCAGGCGTTCGCGCTCGCGGCGCTGCCGGCCGTCGAAGCGCTCTCGTTCGGGCTGATGGACTTCGTCTCCGCGCATAACGGCGCGATTCCCGATTCGGCGATGCGCTCGCCCGGCCAGTTCGACCATCCGCTCGTGCGCCGCGCGAAGCTCGAGATCGCGGCCGCGTGTCATGCGCACGGCAAGGTGCCGTCGCATAACGTGAGCACCGAGGTGCGCGACATGAGCGTCGTGGCGAACGATGCCGAGCGCGCCCGCAACGAATTCGCCTACACGCGGATGTGGAGCATCCATCCGGCGCAGATTCCCGTGATCGTCGCCGCGTTCGCGCCGCGCGACGAGGAGATCGCGACCGCCGCCGAAATCCTGCTCGCAGCGCTCGCCGCGCAATGGGGACCGACGCGCCACGGCGATACGCTGCACGATCGCGCGAGCTACCGCTACTACTGGTCGGTGCTGCGCCGCGCGCGGGCCACGGGCCGACGGCTGCCGCCGGAAACCGCGCCGCTCTTCGGCCCTGACGCCACCTCCCAGGAGGCAGAATGAACAGCCCCTACACTCACTATCGTTCGCTGCCCCTCGGGGCGGCCCAGCGGGAGGCATCATGACCTACACCTCGGCAAGCACGTCCCCCGGCGCGGCATTCCGCGCGGCGGTCGCGGCGGAAAAGCCGCTGCAAGTCGTCGGCACGATTAATGCCAATCACGCGCTGCTCGCGAAGCACGCGGGCTTCAAGGCGATCTATCTTTCCGGCGGCGGCGTCGCGGCCGGCTCGCTCGGGCTGCCCGATCTGGGCATCTCGACGCTCGACGACGTGCTGACCGACGTGCGCCGCATCACCAACGTCTGCGACCTGCCGCTGCTCGTCGACGTCGATACCGGCTTCGGCCCTTCCGCGTTCAATATCGCGCGCACGGTCAAGGAGCTGACGAAGGCCGGGGCGGGCGCGATGCACATCGAAGACCAGGTGGGCGCGAAGCGCTGCGGGCACCGGCCGGGCAAGGCGATCGTCTCGCAGGACGAGATGGTCGACCGCATCAAGGCCGCCGTCGATGCGCGCACCGATTCCGATTTCGTCATCATGGCGCGCACCGACGCACTCGCAGTCGAGGGGCTCCAAGCGGCGATCGACCGGGCCTGTGCGTGCGTCGAAGCAGGCGCGGACATGATCTTCCCCGAAGCGATGACCGAACTCGGCATGTACCGGCAGTTCGCGCAAGCCGTGAAGGTGCCGATCCTCGCGAACATCACCGAGTTCGGCGCGACGCCGCTCTTTACCGTGGACGAACTGCGCGGCGCGGACGTGTCGCTCGTGCTGTACCCGCTCTCCGCGTTTCGTGCGATGAATAAGGCGGCCGAAAACGTTTACGGCGCGATTCGCCGCGACGGCACGCAACAGGCCGTGCTCGACACGATGCAAACGCGCGAAGAGCTGTATCAGAGCATCGGCTACCACGCTTACGAGCAGAAGCTCGACGCGCTGTTCAGCAAAGACAAGGTGTGAACATGAGCGCCCCCACCTGTCGCTTCGCGCCAGCCCCCCAAGGGGGTCAGGAAAGCTTGGGGCGGCCCGGCGCTTTCTTGAGGCGCAAGGAGAACGAGAACAGATGAGCGAGACGACGACGCAAAGCGCCCCCGGCTTCAAGCCGAAGAAATCGGTGGCGCTCTCGGGCGTGACGGCGGGCAACACCGCGCTGTGCACGGTCGGGC
>NZ_JAFLRF010000042.1 GCF_017315705.1 Trinickia mobilis
CGGTGCTCGGCTATATCTCGTTCACGGTCACGTTCTTCATCGCGCTGTTCCCGACGCGCGTGGCCGGCGCCGAATGCGCGGCGATCTTCGCGATCTTCACGAGCCAGGCCTGGAACATGACGTTCAGCTTCTACCAGTCGCTGACCACCGTGCCGCACGATCTCGATGAAGTCTCGCGCGGCTTTCATCTGACCGGCTGGCAGCGCTTCTGGAAGCTGGATGTGCCGTTCTCGATGCCGGGGCTGATCTGGAACATGATGATGTCGATGTCGGGCGGGTGGTTCTTCGTCGTGGCATCGGAAGCGATCACTGTCGGCAACAACACGATCACGCTGCCCGGCATCGGCGCGTATCTCGCGCAGGCGATCTCGGACAAGAACCTCGCCGCGATCGGCTGGGTGATTCTGGCGATGACGATCGTGATCCTCGCCTACGACCAGTTGCTGTTCCGTCCGCTCGTCGCGTGGGCCGACAAGTTCCGCATGGAGACCACCAGTTCGGGCAACGCGCCGGAATCGTGGCTGCTCGATCTGCTTCGCCGCACGCACCTGATTCACCGCGGGCTCGTGCCGATGGGCGTGCTGCTGGCGAAGGCGGCGCGCATACCGATACGCCTGCCGCTGCCTCGCGGACAACGCATCGGCCCGGTGCAGTTCGGCGGCAAGCGCTCGAAGGCCGGCGACATCATCTGGGGGATTCTCGTTCTCCTTCTGACCGTGTATGTGGTCTATCGCGTGGTCGCGTATGTGAGCACGGGTGTCACGATGAGCGAAGTCGGGCACGTGTTCGGGCTCGGGCTCATTACGCTCCTTCGCGTGGCGCTGCTGATCGCGATCTCCTCAGTCATCTGGGTGCCGCTCGGCGTGCTGATCGGACTGCGTCCGGCGCTCGCCGAGAAGATCCAGCCGCTTGCGCAGTTCCTCGCCGCGTTCCCGGCGAACCTGCTGTTCCCGGTGTTCGTGATCGTGATCGTGCGCTTTCACCTGAACCCGGATATCTGGCTGTCGCCGCTGATCGTGCTCGGCACGCAGTGGTACATCCTGTTCAACGTGATTGCCGGCGCGACGGCCTACCCGAACGACTTCAAGGAAGCGGCCACGAATTTCCGCATTCACGGCTGGCAATGGTGGCGCCAGGTGATATTGCCCGGCATCTTCCCGTACTACGTGACGGGCGCGATTACGGCTTCGGGCGGAGCATGGAACGCGAGCATCGTCTCGGAGTTCGTCCAATGGGGCGACACCAAGGTCGCGGCGCACGGCCTTGGCGCCTACATCGCGCAGACCACGGCCGCGGGCGACTTCCCGAAGATCATCCTGGGCATTGCGGTGATGTCCCTGTTTGTCACGCTGTTCAACCGCACGTTGTGGCGTCCGATGTATCGATATGCCGAATCCAAGCTTCGACTCGACTGAGAGAGATAGGCGATGCTAAATCCTAGAGCTGCGACTACGGAAGTGCTTCAGACGCCGCCGCGTGTCGGCGACGAGATCCTGTGCGTCAAGTCAGTCAGCCGGGGCTTCAACAAGGCCCAGGAAGACCTGCTGGTGCTCGACGACGTGAACCTGACGCTGCGCGAAGGCGAGATCGTCGGGATGCTGGGCCGCTCGGGCTCGGGCAAGTCGACGCTGCTGCGGATCATCGCGGGCCTGATCAAGCCGACCGACGGCCACGTCGATTACCTCGGCAAGCCGCTCGAAGGCCCGGCCGAAGGCGTTGCGATGGTGTTCCAGACGTTCGCGCTGTTTCCGTGGCTCACGGTGCTGCAGAACGTGGAAGCGGGGCTGGAAGCGCTGGGCGTCGGCGCAAGCGAGCGTCGCGAGCGCGCGTTGGCCGCGATCGACCTGATCGGTCTCGACGGCTTCGAAAACGCTTATCCGCGCGAGCTGTCGGGCGGCATGCGTCAGCGCGTAGGCTTTGCGCGCGCGCTCGTCGTCGATCCGACGCTGCTCTTGATGGACGAGCCGTTCTCCGCGCTCGACGTGCTGACCGCCGAAACGCTGCGCACCGACTTGCTCGACTTGTGGACGCAAGGCCGTCTGCCGATCAAGTCGGTGCTGATCGTCACGCACAACATCGAAGAAGCGGTGTTCATGTGCGACCGGATCCTGGTGCTGTCGTCGAACCCGGGCAAGGTGATCGCCGAGATCCAGGTGCCGTTCAAGCATCCGCGCAATCGTCTGGACCCGGCGTTCCGCCGTCTCGTCGACGATATCTACGCCCGCATGACGGCGCGTCAGGTGGGCGAAGCGGCGAAGAAGGAACTGGAACTCGGCAGCCGTCTGCCGGAGGTGTCGACCAATCTGATGGCGGGCCTGATCGAGACGCTGGCCATGCCGCCGTATGACGGCCGTGCGGACATGCCGGAAATCGCGCGCTCGCTGCATCTCGAAGTGGACGATCTCTTTCCGATCGCCGAAGTGCTGCAGCACCTGGGCTTCGCCGAGATGCGCGAAGGCGACATCTTCCTGACGCCGCAAGCGCGTGCCTTCTCCGAGTTCGGCACGCAGGAGCGCAAGATGATGTTCGCCGAGCATCTGCTGCGCAATGTGCCGCTCGCCGCGCAGATCAAGAAGGTGCTCGATGAGCGTCCGGGGCATCGCGCGCCGCGCGTGCGTTTCGAGCAGGAGCTGGAAGACTTCCTGTCGGACAACGCGGCTCAGCAGACGCTCGATGCGGTCATCAACTGGGGCCGCTACGGCGAAGTCTTCTCGTACAACGACCAGACGGAGCTTTTCAGCCTGGCGGACGTCGAGGCCTGACCGGGGCGGCATCGACGCGTTCAGCGCGCCCGCGTCAGCGCCTCCGCGACGCTTCGTCCGGCGGCGAGGCGCGCCGCGCGGTGCGACCCGAACGCCAGCGCGAATTCGGCCGCCTGCCGGCCGACCGTCGCGAGCTGCTCGGCGACTTTCTCATCCGAGCACGTATCGGGCGTCTCGAAGCGCGTTTCCAGCGTATTGACCACCGCGCCGAACGGCGTCGGCCAGCCGCGCAGCGCGTGCACGATCGAGCGCAGCGACGTCAGCACCGTGCCCGCCGCCTGCCAGCCGTAGGCCGTCACGACCGCGCCGACGGCGCGTCCGTCGAGGTAGGGCCGCTCGTCGGCGCGCAGCGCTTCGAGCGTGTCGAGCGCGTTCTTCACCAGGCCCGATACGCCGCCGTGATATCCCGGCGTCGCGATGATGATCGCGTCGGCGGCGCGGACGGCTTCGATCAGTTCGAGCTGGGCGCCGGTCGGAACCGGGTGTTCGGGCGCGTAGTGCGGGAGGCCGTGCAGGAATGCACCGCCGAACAGCCGCGTCCGCGCGCCCGCGGCTTGTGCGCCGCGCAGCGCAAAGCCGAGCGCGCGCTCGGTCGACGACGCATCGCGCGTCGTGCCGCCGATGCCCACGACGAGCGGCAGAGGAAGAGGTTCGAAAGCAGTCAAGACCACACTCCGTCGGTCAGCGGCGCCGCGCGAAGCCTTGCCGGCCGCGCGCCGGGGCGCCAGATTTTCAAATTGTTCAAGCTGCCATCGTAGCGACTGCTTAACTGCGCCGGAAACGACTTATTCTTCTATCGATATGCCGGGAACCGAAGGCAGGCGGCAGATGAGGGGCAGCCGGGCGGCATCAGAACACTTTCGTGAGCGTCGCGAGCACCGTGGTCGCCAACGGATTCGACACCGCGATATTGCCTGACGAATCGCGCGCGCCCGTCGTGTAGTTGTCGTAGACGTCGGTCGCGCCCCAGCCCTTGGTGACCGCGCCGGTCAGCGTCCAGCCGCCGTCGAACGTCTTGGAGACGGCCACCTTCGCGTCCTGCCAGTTGTACGCCGAGAAGCTCTGCACGCGCTGCCAGCCGTAGTGCAGCAGCAGCGAGAGGCCGTGCGTCAAATCGATGTTCGTGTTCAAGTCGAGATAGCCCGAGCCGCGGCTGTGCTGTCCGCTGCCGACCCCGAGCGACTGGCTGTCGTAGCCGAAGTAGTTCGGCGTGTACGTGAGCCAGTACTTGGCGGTGAACCACTTGTAGGTGAGCGCCGCGACGATTTCGCCGTAGTTGTAGCTGGTGTCGCTCGCGGCCATGCGGGCGCCCGGATATATGTAGTAGTACACAGTACCCGTGTACGAGACATCGCCGATCGATCCGCCGTAGCCGCCGTACAAGTCCCATTCGACGGTGCCGTCCTCGATGAACTTGCTGCTCACGCTGGAGAGCCAGGTGCCGGCGAACAGGCCGCTCGGGTGCGCGTAGTCGAAGCCGCCCTGAATCGCCGGCTTGCCCCAGCCCTGCCTGAAGCCGCGCGACACGTATTGCGAGGCAAGCGTCACGTTGGCCGTCAGCGGCGACGCTCCGGCCGGAGCGGGCGCTGCCGCCGCTGCCGGGGCGGGCGGATCGGCCGGATTGGCCGCGAGCGTGGGCGCGGCCTCCGACGCCGGCGTTGCGGCCTGCGCGGGCGCCGGCGTGCTGGCTGCCGCGGGCGCGGCCTCCGAGCTCGAGCCTGAGCCGTTGGCATCGGCCGATTGCGCCTCGGCTGCGGCCGCATGCAGCGTGCCGATCAGGGCCGCGCCGCAAAGCGCGGCTGACGTAAAGCGTGACTTCGTCTTGCCGTCGTGCATGAAGAAGATCTCCGTCGTTGAGGGCGGGCCGCTTTGCGTGCTTTTGCCTGCTGGCTGGCTGCGGTTTCCACCGGGCAGTTCGATTGAGGGGCGGGCCTCCCGCGTCGATGCCTGCGGTGTCGAGAGGGCGTCCGGTCGAGATGACGGTCGGAGTATGTCCAGCCAAATCGGCCATTGCGCATGGCGTTTTGGACGCGAATCTGCACGCCGGCGACACGGCGTTTTTTCATGCATGACGTCTCGTGCATCGCACCATCGGCAAAGCCGCGCGTGCGGCGGGCGTTTGCGCGCTTTCGGGACGATCGTCCGTTTCCATGCGTGTCGCATTTGCGCAAGCGTCTGTCGGAATTCGTCGGCTGCAACGTCTTTTTTCTGGCAACTATGTATGAACACTGTGCAGGCCGGCGCCTGCGGCCCTGCAGCCCTGCTGCTCGAAGGAGATGGATTCGATGAATGCCCCAAAGGTGGTGGTCGAAAGTCTGTACAAGGTGTTTGGCAACAACCCGAAACAGGCACTCGACATGCTCGCGGCCGGTGCGACGAAGGATGAAATCTTCGCGCGCACCGGCCAGGTGGTCGGCGTGCAGAACGTGTCGTTCGGCGTTCAGGAAGGCGAGATCTTCGTGCTGATGGGCCTCTCGGGCTCCGGCAAGTCCACGCTGATCCGCCTGATCAACCGGCTCGTCGAGCCGACGTCGGGCAAGGTGATCGTCGACGGCCGCGACATCGCCGCGGTCAAGCGCTCGGCGCTCACGTCGCTGCGCCGCACGGACATGAGCATGGTGTTTCAGTCGTTCGCGCTGATGCCGCAGCGCACGGTGCTCTCCAACGCCGCGTTCGGGCTCGAAGTGGCGGGCGTCGCGAAGAAGGAGCGCGAGAAGCGCGCGCTTGCGGTGCTCGAGCAGGTCGGGCTGGCGGCCTTCGCGCAGAAGCTGCCGTCGGAGCTCTCGGGGGGCATGCAGCAGCGCGTCGGCCTGGCGCGGGCGCTGACCGTGAACCCGTCGCTGATGATCATGGACGAGGCGTTCTCGGCGCTCGATCCGCTAAAGCGCAAGGAGATGCAGAACGTCCTCCTGCAACTGCAGAAGGACCAGCGCCGCACGATCATGTTCGTGTCGCACGATCTCGAAGAGGCGCTGCGCATCGGCAACCGCATCGCGATCATGGAAGGCGGCCGCCTCGTGCAGCTCGGCACGCCGCAGGAAATCATCAGCAACCCCGCCGACGACTACGTGCGCGCGTTCTTCGAAGGCGTCGACACCAGCCGCTACCTCACGGCGGCCGACCTCATGCAGACCGACGCCGTGCCGCTCGTGCGCCACGCCGACACGGCCGCGGTGACGGCGTCGCTCAACGGCAGTGCGGACTACGCGTTCGTGCTCGATGCCGAGCGCAAGATCCGCGGTTTCGTCACGCGCGAGGCGCTCCACGCAGCGACGCCCGCCGTGGCGCCGCGTATCGCGCAGGTCGAAAGCATCTCGCGGGCGGCGTCGCTCGAGCATGTCGTGTCGCGCGTCGTCGCGAGCGCGAGGGCGCTGCCGGTCGTGGACGACGACGGCTGTTATTGCGGCTCGGTCGATCGCGCCGCTGTTCTGAAAGTACTCACGCGTTCGCGAGGCGCCCATGTCTGAACTCATCCCACTCGGCAGTTGGGTCGATCAATCCGTCCACTTCCTGCTCGATCACGACAGCAGCACATTCGATGCGATCGGCAAGGTGATCGAGGGCATCGCCGCCTTCGTCGAACACAGCCTGCAGGCCGTCCCGATGTGGGCGCTGATGGCGATTTTCATCGGCATCGGGTTGTGGCGCGTCGGCTGGCGCTTCGCGATCTTCACGACGCTCGCGCTGCTCCTCATCTACGCGACGGGCTTCTGGGATCAATCCGTCATCACGCTGGGCCTCACGCTGTCGTCGACGATCATCAGCCTCGTCTTCGGCGTCCCGCTCGGCATCTGGACGGCGAAGAACAAGCACGTTGCCGCGATCGTCCGCCCGATACTCGATTTGATGCAGACGATGCCCGCTTTCGTCTACCTGATTCCGGCGGCGATGCTGTTCGGCCTCGGGCGCGTGCCGGGGATTCTGTCGACGGTGATCTTCGCGATGCCGCCCGCGGTGCGCCTGACGAGCCTCGGCATTCGCCACGTGAACCGCGAGATCGTCGAGGCGGGGCAGGCGTTCGGCTGCACGCCGTGGCAGCTGCTCTACAAGGTGCAGTTCCCCAATGCGCTGCCGTCGATCATGCAAGGCGTGAACCAGACGATCATGATGGCGCTGTCGATGGTGATCATCGCGTCGATGGTGGGCGCGGGCGGTCTCGGCAACGACGTGCTCGCGAGCATTCAGCGGCTCGATATCGGGCTTGGCTTCGAGAGCGGACTTTCGGTCGTGCTGCTTGCGATCGTTCTCGACCGCATCACCGAAAGCTTCGGCCGCACGCCGGGCACGGCGCCGGCACCGCGCTTCGCAGGGCTGCGCAATGTCATGCGCGTGCGCCGCGCTTGGAGAGCGACGTGATGCCGGCCACGACGGAAGCGCCGTTGCCGTCCCCCGCGCATTTCGGTTTTCTGACGTTGCCCAACTTCTCGATGATCGCGTTCACGAGCGCGATCGAAGTGCTGCGGATGACTAACTACGTGGCGCGGGAGCCGCACTACCGCTGGTCGATCGTCTCGACCGGCGGCTCGCCCGTGCGGGCGAGCAACGGCATCGCCGTCAAGCCCACGCGCACGCTCGAAGCGTCCGGGGTGCCCGATGTGCTGATCGTCTGCGGCGGCACGCAGATCCGCAATGCGGTCGATGCGCCGGTCAAGACGCTTCTCGCCGAACTGGCGGAGTGCCGCGTGCCGCTCGGCGGGATCTGCACGGGCGCCTACGCGCTGATGAGCACGGGCCTCCTCGACGACTACCGCTGCACCGTGCATTGGGAAGACATGTCGGTGCTGCACAGGGAATTCCCGCGCGTGCGCTTTGCCGACGAGCTATTCGTCATCGATCGCGACCGGCTCACCTGCACGGGCGGCACCGCGCCGCTCGACCTGATGCTGCATCTGGTCGGCAGGCGTTTCGGCCAGAGCCTTGCCGCGCAGGTCTCGGAGCAGTTCATTCTCGAGCGCATTCGCAGCGCGTCCGATCATCAGCCGATTCCGGTGGATGCGCGCGTCGGCTTCTCGCGCGCCGAGCTGATCGAAGTGGTGCGGCTGATGGAAGCGAATATCGAAGAGCCGCTCTCGCTCGACGAACTCGCGCGGCTCGTGCAACTGTCGCAGCGTCATTTGCAACGCATGTTCAAGGTGTATCTGAATGTCTCGCCGACGCACTACTACCTGTCGCTTCGATTGCGCCGCGCGCGCGATCTGCTGCGCACGACGGACGCATCGATCGCGCGCGTGACGACCGTCTGCGGTTTTCATTCGCCGTGCCATTTCAGCAAGGCATACCGCGCGCAATTCGGACACGCGCCGAGCCTGGAGCGGCGCCGGCCCGAGTGAACGGATTTCCCTGTCGTCGACACTTCACATATCGAAACCCGAGGAGAAAAGCAATGAAGCGAATCCTGACCGTGGCGGCTTGCGCGCTCGGCGTGGCGGCTGCGATGACGGCTGCGCCCGCGCAGGCGTCCGACCCCGGCGTGTGCCGCAACGTGCGCTTTGCCGACGTCGGCTGGACCGATATTGCGGCGACCACCGGCCTCGCGTCGACGCTCTTCAGCGGCCTGGGCTACACCCCGACGAAGACGATCGCTTCGGTGCCGATCACGTTCGCGGGCATCAAGAGCAAGCAAATCGACGTGTTCCTCGGCTACTGGGCGCCGACGATGGACCCGATCATCGAACCGTTCGTCAAGGCCGGATCGATCAAGGTGCTGCCCACGCCGAACCTGACCGGCGCGAAGTACACGCTGGCCGTGCCGGATTACGTCTATAACGGCGGCCTCAAGTCGTTCGCGGATATCCGGAAGTACGCGGACAAGCTCGACGGCAAGATCTACGGGATCGAGCCGGGCAACGACGGCAACGCGCTGATCAAGAAGATGGTCGACGGCAACCGGTTCGGCCTCGGCAAGTTCAAGCTCGTCGAATCGAGCGAGGCGGGGATGCTCGTCGAAGTGAACAAGGCGATTCGGGAGAAGCAGTGGATCGTGTTCCTCGGCTGGGAGCCGCATCCGATGAACGTGCAGATGAAGATCGACTACCTGAGCGGCGGCGATGACGTGTTCGGGCCGAACTATGGCGAAGCGAAGGTGTTCACGGCGACGCCGCCCGACTACGCGGCGCGCTGCCCGAACGCGGCGAAGCTCGTGTCGAACCTGCAATTCACGACCGGCATCGAGAACCACGTGATGGTGCCGATCATGAACAAGGAAGATCCGAACAAGGCCGCGCTCGCATGGCTGAAGGCGAATCCGCAGGTGCTGAACCCGTGGCTCGCGGGTGTGACGACGATCGACGGGAAGGATGGGGTGACGGCGGTGAAGCGCTATCTGGCGTCGCATTGAGCGGCCGGCGGCTTGCGCCGGATCGGGAATGGGTGGCTTGATCCGGCGCTTCGAGGCGCCGGCGTCACGATTTTGATGACGACCGAATCAAGGCCGTCAATAAACGCCGCCGACGCCGACGAAATTCTCGCCGCAGACGATGTCGTCAGCCCGTGCGTCTTCGCTGCGCTGTTCCCGGAACATCACCGGAGGCACCCCGAATTGCTTGCGGAACTCGCGCCCCAGGTGCGACGCATCGGAAAACCCGCAGCTCGACGCGATATCGGCCACCGTCCGGTCTGAACTCGTAAGCAGCCAGGCCGCCGTGCGCAGGCGCACTTGCTTGGCAAACGCCTGCGGGCTCTTCCCGGTCTCCGCCTTGAACAGCCGCTCGAGCTGACGCGGCGACAAATCGAGCTTGCACGCCAGCTCCTCCAGCGGCAGCGAGCGCCCGACATGCTGTTCCATCAGCAGAATCGCGCGCTTCACCTTCGGGTGCGTCGCGGGCTCGAGCCCCGGCGGATGCGGCTGCGGCGCGTTGCCCTTTTGCATTTCGCCGACGAGCAGGATGCGCAGCGCCTTTTGCACCGTCGCGTGCTCGAAATGCCGCAGCAGAATCGCTGCCGCGACGTCGATCGACGCGCGTCCGCCCGAACACGTAATGCGCCGCCGGTCGATCACGAAGAGCCGGTCGGCGATCAGCGCATCGGTGCTGACCGTCGGAAATCGTTCGACGAAATCCCAGTAGTGGAACCAGCTCACGCAGATCCGGTGGCCGTCGAGCACGCCGGCGCGCATCAGCGCGAACACGCCGGTGCAAATGCCGACCAACGTCGCGTTGCCGCGCGCGGCCCGCTGGATGAAGCGCAGCGTCGCTTCGTTCGCTTGCGGGCCCGAGTGCAGCAGGCCGCCGACCACGACGACGTAGTCGAACGGCTCGACGGTATCGAACGTCTCCCAGGGCGTCACTTGGATGCCGCAGCTCGCGCGCACCGGCGCGAGCGTGTCGCCGATCACGCTCCACGAGCAGCGCACCGGCTTGCTGTAGTCGCCTTCGTCGGCGGAGAGGCGCAGCATGTCGACAAAACCCGAAAACGCCGTCAGCGTGAAGTTCGGCAGGAGCACGATGCCGAAGCGGATCCGTGCTTTCGGCGCGGGGTCGGCGGTGTCGGCGGTGGTCAAAGGTGGCGAGTCGGCGAGTTTCATGCGGGTATGTCGGGCGGTGTTCGGTCGAGGCGCTGCTTGCGACCGCCACGCTTGAAGCGTCGCCTATCGCTTGCGTCCCGGCTTGTGATTTTCCGCCGCAAATCGTCGGCGAAACGTACTTTGGCAGCAGGTTGAGGCCACCTTGGCGGCGGCATCCCACACCGATGCCGTTTTTGTTCTATCTGCGGATTCTACGCTTTGGTGTACTGGCGCCAAGTCACGAACGATGAGGCAGGTAAGCATGAACGTCAGCATCTTCGATTTGTTCAAGATCGGCATCGGCCCGTCGAGCTCGCACACGGTCGGGCCGATGATCGCCGCGTGCCGCTTCGCCTCGCACGTCGAGGATACGAACCTGCTCGGCTTTGTGCGGCGCGTCAAAGTCGAGCTGTACGGCTCGCTCGGCGCGACCGGCAAGGGGCACGGCACCGACAAGGCGGTGCTGCTCGGGCTCGAAGGCCATGTGCCGGATGCGGTCGATCCGGACCTGATCGAGCCGCGTCTTGCCGAGATTCGCCGCGGCAAGTCGCTGCGTCTTTTGAACGAGCACGCGATTCGCTTCGACGACAAAGAGGACGTCGCTTTCTATCGCAAGCTGATGACCGGCACCGCCGTCGTGCATCCGAACGGAATGCGCTTCCAGGCGTTCGACGAGCACGGCCAGTTGCTCGTCGAGAAGGAGTATTACTCGGTGGGCGGGGGCTTCGTCGTCAATCGCGAGGGCGATCGCGTGAACGGTGTCCGGACTGGCGGCGAGGTGCCGTATCCGTTCCGAACCGGCGACGATCTGTTGCGGCAATGCCGCGCGAGCGGCAAGTCGATCGCGCAGGTTGCGTTCGCGAACGAATGCGCGTCGCGCTCGCCCGATGAAGTGCGCCAAGGCTTGCTCGCGATCTGGCGCACGATGGCCGCTTGCGTCGAGCGCGGCTGCCAGGCGCAGGGCAATCTGCCGGGGCCGATGGGCGTGAAGCGCCGCGCGGCCGAACTTTCCAAGAACTTGCGGATGCGCTCGGAAGAGTCGTTGCGCGATCCGCTCTCGATGCTCGACTGGGTCAATCTCTATGCGATGGCCGTCAACGAAGAAAACGCCGCGGGCGGCCGCGTCGTCACCGCGCCGACCAACGGCGCGGCCGGCGTGATTCCCGCCGTGCTGCACTACTACGTAAAGTTCGTGCCCGGCTCGAACGAGAACGGCATCGTCGACTTCCTGCTGACCGCCGCCGCGATCGGCATCATCTACAAGGAAACCGCCTCGATTTCGGGCGCGGAAGTGGGCTGCCAGGGCGAGGTGGGCGTCGCGTGCTCGATGGCCGCCGCCGCGTTGGCCGCCGTGATGGGCGGGACGCCGGACCAGGTCGAGAACGCCGCCGAGATCGGCATGGAGCACAACCTCGGCATGACCTGCGATCCGGTCGGCGGCCTCGTGCAGATTCCCTGCATCGAGCGCAACGCGATGGGCGCGATCAAGGCGCTCAACGCGTCGCGCCTGGCGCTCAAGGGCGACGGCCACCACTACGTGTCGCTCGATTCCGTCATCAAGACGATGCGCGAGACCGGCGCCGACATGAAGACGAAATACAAGGAGACGTCGCGCGGCGGCCTCGCCGTGAACGTCATCGAATGCTAACCACCACGCCTTAAGCCAAGCAGGACTTTAGCCATGAGCCGCTATTCGATTTTCAGTTTGTTGCGCAACGGGTTGTCGTATCACGAGAACTGGGAGCGTCAATGGAGAAGCCCCGAGCCTAAGCGCGAGTACGACGTGGTGATCGTCGGCGGCGGCGGGCACGGGCTCGCCACCGCGTATTACCTCGCGAAAGAGCACGGCGTGAAGAACGTGGCGGTGGTCGAGAAAGGCTGGATCGGCGGCGGCAACACCGCGCGCAATACGACGATCGTGCGCTCGAACTACCTGTGGGACGAATCGGCCGCGCTGTACGAGAAGGCGATGAAGCTCTGGGAAGGCCTCGCGCAGGATCTGAACTACAACGTGATGTTCAGCCAGCGCGGCGTGATGAATCTCGCGCACACGCTGCAGGACGTGCGCGACACCGAGCGGCGCGTGAACGCGAACCGGCTCAACGGCGTCGACGCCGAGTTCCTCACGCCCGCGCAGATCAAGGAGATCGAGCCGACCATCAACCTCAATAGCCGCTACCCCGTGCTGGGCGCATCGATCCAGCGGCGCGGCGGCGTCGCGCGCCACGATGCGGTCGCATGGGGCTTCGCGCGCGGCGCCGATGCGCGCGGCGTCGACATCATCCAGAACTGCCAGGTCACCGGCATTCGCCGCGAGAACGGCGCGGTGACGGGCGTCGAGACGGTGAAGGGCTTCATCAAGGCGAACAAGGTGGCCGTGGTCGCGGCGGGCAACACGACGACGCTCGCCGACATGGCCGGCATCCGCCTGCCGCTCGAAAGCCATCCGCTGCAGGCGCTCGTGTCGGAGCCGATCAAGCCCGTCGTCAATACCGTCGTGATGTCGAACGCGGTGCATGCCTACATCAGCCAGTCCGACAAGGGCGACCTCGTGATCGGCGCGGGCATCGATCAATACACGGGCTTCGGCCAGCGCGGCAGCTTTCAGATCATCGAAGGCACGCTGCAGGCGATCGTCGAGATGTTCCCGGTGTTCTCGCGCGTGCGGATGAACCGGCAGTGGGGCGGCATCGTCGACGTGTCGCCGGATGCGTGCCCGATCATCAGCAAGACCGGCGTGAAGGGCCTCTATTTCAACTGCGGCTGGGGCACGGGCGGCTTCAAGGCGACGCCGGGCTCGGGCTGGGTGTTCGCGCACACGATCGCCAACGATGCGCCGCATCCGCTCAATGCGCCGTTCTCGCTGGAGCGCTTCTACACCGGCCATCTGATCGACGAACACGGCGCCGCAGCCGTGGCCCACTAACCCTACGCATACACGGAGACCTCCATGCTGCTGATCGAATGCCCCTGGTGCGGGCCGCGCGCCGAATCCGAATTTTCATGCGGGGGCGAAGCGGACATCGCGCGCCCGCTCGACACCGACAAGCTCACCGACCGCGAATGGGGCGATTACCTCTTCATGCGCAAGAACCCGCGCGGCCTGCATCGCGAGCAATGGTTGCATACGCAAGGATGCCGCCGCTGGTTCATGGCGACGCGCGACACGGTGAGTTACGCAATCCAGGGATATCAAACGTTCCCGACGCAGGCCGAAGCGGCCGCCAAAGCAGCCGGCAACGCCGCACAAGAGGGCAAGCAAAAATGAGCCAGAAAGACCGCCTCGGTACCGGTGGCCGGATCAATCGCGCGATCCCGCTCGCATTTACGTTCAACGGCAAGACTTATCAGGGCTATCAGGGCGATACGCTCGCATCGGCGCTGCTCGCCAACGGCGTGCATTTCGTCGCGCGAAGCTGGAAGTATCACCGGCCGCGCGGCATCGTGACGGCCGGTGTCGAAGAGCCGAATGCCATCGTGCAGCTCGAGGGCGGCGCGTACGCGGTGCCGAATGCGCGCGCGACCGAAGTCGAGCTGTATCAGGGGCTCGTCGCGGCGAGCGTCAATGCCGAGCCCTCGATCGAACACGACCGCATGGCCGTCAATCAGAAGATCGCGCGCTTCATTCCGGCGGGCTTCTACTACAAGACGTTCATGTGGCCGCGCAAATGGTGGCCGAAGTACGAAGAGAAGATCCGCGAGGCGGCGGGCTTGGGCAAGGCCCCCGATACGCGCGATGCGGACCGCTACGACAAGTGCTACGCGCATTGCGACGTGCTCGTCGTCGGCGGCGGTCCGGCGGGGCTTGCCGCGGCTCACGCGGCCGGTGCGGCCGGCGCGCGCGTGATCCTCGTCGACGACCAGCGCGAACTCGGCGGCAGCCTGCTGTCGTGCAAGGCGGAGATCGACGGCAAGCCGGCGCTGCAATGGGTCGAGAAAATCGAAGCGGCGCTCTCGCAGATGCCCGACGTGAAGGTCCTTACGCGCAGCACGGCATTCGGCTATCAGGACCACAATCTCGTCACCGTCGTGCAGCGTTTGACCGATCATCTGCCGGTGTCGATGCGCAAGGGCACGCGAGAGCTGATGTGGAAGGTCCGCGCCAAGCGCGTGATTCTCGCAACCGGCGCGCACGAGCGTCCGCTCGTGTTCGGCAACAACGATCTGCCGGGCGTGATGCTCGCGTCGGCGGTGTCGACGTATGTGCAGCGCTTCGGCGTGCTGCCGGGACGCGAAGCGGTCGTGTTCACGAACAACGACGACGGCTATCAATGCGCGCTCGATCTCAAGGCATGCGGAGCGAAGGTGACGGTCGTCGACCCGCGTGAGCAAGGCAACGGCACGCTGCCGAACGCCGCGCGCCGCCAAGGCGTGAAGGTGCTCAACGGCGCCGTGGTGACGCAGGCGCACGGGAAGTGGCGCGTCGCGTCGGCGGAAGTGGCATCGTTTGCGAACGGCAAGGCCGACGGCAAGCCGATGAGCCTGCCGTGCGATCTGCTCGCGATGTCGGGCGGCTGGAGCCCCGTGCTGCATTTGTTCGCGCAATCGGGCGGCAAGGCGCACTGGAACGATCAGAAGGCGTGCTTCGTGCCGGGCAAGGCGATGCAGGCGGAGTGCAGCGCCGGTGCGGCCGCGGGCGAGTTCAGCCTCGCGCGCGGCTTGCGGTTTGCGGTCGATGCGGGCGTCGAAGCGGCGAAGGCGGCCGGCTTCAAGGCCGAGCGGCCGGCGCCGCCGCGGGTCGCCGAACTCGACGAGACGCCGCTCTTGCCGCTGTGGCTCGTCGGCAGCCGCGAGGCCGCCGCGCGCGGACCGAAGCAGTTCGTCGACTTCCAGAACGACGTTTCCGCGGCCGATATCCTGCTCGCCGCGCGCGAGGGCTTCGAGTCGGTCGAGCACGTCAAGCGCTACACGGCGATGGGCTTCGGCACCGATCAAGGCAAGCTCGGCAACATCAACGGGATGGCGATTCTCGCCGGCGCGCTCGGCAAGTCGATTCCCGAAACCGGCACGACGACGTTCCGCCCGAACTACACGCCCGTTTCGTTCGGCGCGTTCGCGGGCCGCGAGCTCGGCGACTTCCTCGATCCGATCCGCAAGACCTGCCTCCACGAATGGCACACCGGGCACGGCGCCATGTTCGAGGACGTCGGCAACTGGAAGCGGCCCTGGTATTACCCGAAGCCGGGTGAGGACATGCATGCCGCCGTGGCGCGCGAATGTCTGGCGGTGCGCAACGGCGTCGGCATTCTCGATGCATCGACGCTCGGCAAGATCGACATTCAGGGGCCCGACGCCGCGCAGCTTTTGAACTGGGTCTACACGAATCCGTGGAGCAAGCTCGAAGTCGGCAAGTGCCGCTATGGGCTGATGCTCGACGAGAACGGCATGGTGTTCGACGACGGCGTGACCGTGCGCTTGGCCGACCACCACTACCTGATGACGACGACCACCGGCGGCGCGGCGCGCGTGCTCACCTGGCTCGAACGCTGGCTGCAGACGGAGTGGCCGAACCTGAGAGTGCGTCTCGCGTCGGTGACGGACCACTGGGCGACCTTCGCCGTGGTCGGCCCGAAGAGCCGCAAGGTGCTGCAGAAAGTGTGCGGCGATATCGAATTCGCGAACGAGGCGTTCCCGTTCATGACTTATCGCGAAGGGATGGTTGCGGGCGTCGCCGCGCGTGTGATGCGCATCAGCTTCTCGGGCGAGCTCGCGTACGAGGTCAACGTGCCGGCCAACGTCGGCCGCACGGTGTGGGAAGCGCTGATGGCCGCCGGCGACGAGTTCGGCATCACGCCCTACGGCACCGAGACGATGCACGTGCTGCGCGCGGAAAAGGGCTACATCATCGTCGGCCAGGACACCGACGGCTCGATCACGCCGTTCGACCTCGGCATGGGCGGGCTCGTCGCGAAGTCGAAGGACTTCCTCGGCAGACGCTCGCTGACGCGCTCGGATACGGCGAAGGAGGGGCGCAAGCAGTTCGTCGGCTTGCTGACCGACGACGCCTCGTGCGTGCTGCCGGAAGGCGCCCAGATCGTCGCGACGCCGCTCTCAGGAGAACGCCGGGCCGCCCCAAGTTCTTCTGCCCCCTCGGGGGGCCTGGCGCGCAGCGACAGGTCCGGGGGCGCTGTCGATCACCGGTTCGGCGCTATCGCGCCGATGATCGGCCACGTCACGTCGAGCTACTACAGCCCGATCCTCGAGCGCTCGATCGCGCTCGCGGTGGTGAAGGGGGGCTTGGGCAAGATGGGCGAGACGGTCACGATTCCGCTCGCAAACGGCAAGCAGGTCGCCGCGAAGATTTCGAGCCCGGTTTTCTACGATATCGAAGGAGTGCGTCAACATGTGGAATGAAGGCAGGGGCCATGCTTCGGTCGTCGTGGAGCGCGGCGTGCGCTTCGAATCGCCGCTCGTCGGCGTGCAGGATCTGATGCAGGCGCATCAAGCGGCGGCGTCGAAATATTTCCGCTTGAACGAGCGGCCGTTTCTCGAACTCGTCAATTTGCGCGGCGATCTCGACGATGCCGCGTTCGTCAGCGCGGTGCAAAGCGTGCTCGGCTGCCGTCCGCCCGCGAAGGCCAACACGGTCGCGCAGGGCAACGGCTGCGACGTGCTGTGGCTCGGACCCGACGAGTGGCTCGTGCGCTCGCACGAGGCGCGCGCGGCGACGCTGGAGACGAAGCTGCGCGTCGCTTTCGACGGCGCCTATGCCGCAGCGGTCAACGTCGGCAGCGGCTATACGGTGGTCGAAGCGAGCGGCGAGCGCGTGCGCGACGTGCTCTCGCGCGGGTGTCCGCTCGATTTGCATCCGCACGTGTTCGCACGCGGACAGTGCGCGCAAAGCCATTTCTTCAAGGCGTCGATCGTGCTGATTCCGACTGGAGAGAACGCGTTCGAGATCATCGTGCGCCGCAGCTTCGCCGACTATTTCTGCCGCATCCTGCTCGACGCTGCCGCGCCGCTGATGTCGTGAAACCGCACGAACCTTTTGTGCCGCTTGCGGAGCTGCCGGCCTCCCTCGACCCGCTGCGTGAAGGCGCGCCACGCCGCGGGCGCGGCTGGCGCGTGTTCATCGACGAGCTGGCCGTGCCGACGCGCATCGGCATTCATCCCCATGAGCACGCGGCCCCGCAGCCGATCGTGATCGATGCGCGCCTGACGTACCGTTGCGTGCCGTCGGAAACGGGCGGATGGATCGACTACGAGCGCTATTGCGAGCGCATCGCCGCGTTTCTCGCGACGAAGCCGCATACGCGCTTGCTCGAGATGCTGGCCGTCGAGATGGCGGTGCTGTCGTTTCGCGAATGGCCCGCTCTCGATGCGCTGACGCTCGCGCTGCACAAGCCGAAGATCCGGCCCGGCACGAAGCGCATCGGAGTCGAGCTGGATTGGACGCGTGCCGACTTCGACGCCTGGTCGCGTCCTGCATGAGTTGCGCACGAGCGCTATGCTGTCGCCTTGTCCGCATCGCCTCGCAACCCAGGAGCCATCATGCAATACACGAAATTCGGCCATACCGGCCTGACGGTGTCGAACTTGTGCCTCGGCACGATGACGTTCGGCTTACAGATCGACGAAGCCGTATCGAAGCAGATCCTGGATCAGGCGACGGACGGCGGCATCAATTTCATCGATACGGCCGACGTGTATCCGCTTGGAGGCGGCGAGCAGTTGGCTGGACGGACCGAGGAAATCGTCGGCCGCTGGCTGAAAGGCAAGCGTCAGCGCTTCATCGTCGCGACCAAGGCAGTCGGTAAGGTCGGCCCTTCGCCTTGGGACAAGGGCGCATCGCGCAAGCATTTGCTCGATGCAATCGACGCGTCCCTCGCGCGGCTGGGAACCGACTACGTGGATCTCTATCAGCTGCATTCGGACGATCAGGACACGCCGCTCGACGAAACGCTCGAAGCGCTCGATACGATCGTGCGCTCAGGCCGCGTGCGTTATATCGGCGTGTCGAATTTTCTGGCGTATCGGCTCGCGAAGGCGCTTGGACGTGCCGATCTGCGCGGCCTCGCACGCTTCGTTTCGGTGCAGCCGCGCTATAACCTGCTGTTTCGGCAGATCGAGCGCGAGTTGCTGCCGCTGGCCGGCGAGGAACGTCTGGCCGTGATCCCGTATAACCCGCTCGCGGGTGGGCTTTTGACCGGCAAGCACCGGCGCGATGCGGCGCCCCCGGAAGGGCGTTTCACGGTCGGCAACGCGGGCGCGATGTATCAGGAGCGCTATTGGCACGAGCGCGAGTTCAATACGATCGAGGCGCTGAAGAAGACCGTCGAGGAGGCAGGCCTCGCACTTTCCACGACTTCGATTGCGTGGGTGCTCGCGAATCCGGTCGTGACGTCGGCGATCATCGGCGCGAGCCGCCCGGAGCAATTGACCGCTACGCTCGCGGCAGCCGACATGACGCTCGACGCCGGATTGAAGGCGAAGCTCGACGAGCTCACGCATGAATATCGCTGGGGCGACGCGGCTCGCTGACTGCCGCGCCGGCTCCATGCTGCACGTGCCGACGCGGAGCGCAAGGAGCCTTCACTTCGTATCGGCGGTTTGCCGCGCAGGTTTGCCGTTGGCGACGAAGTACGGCACATCGGCACGCGCAAGTGATTCGCGTCCGCAAATGCGATCGGCGATCTTCTCGGCGAGCATGATCGTCGGCGCATTGAGGTTGCCGGTGGTGATGCGCGGCATGATCGACGCATCGACGACACGCAAGCCTTCCAACCCATGCACACGGCCCTCGCCGTCGACGACCGCCATCTCGTCGTAGCCCATCGCGCACGAGCACGACGGGTGGTAGGCGGTTTCGGCGCGGGTGCGCACGAACGCGTCGAGTTCGGCGTCGGTCTTGAGATCGGCGCCGGGGTTCAGCTCGCGGCCGCGATAGCGATCGAGCGCGGGCTGACGGATGATCTCGCGCGTGATCCGGATCGCGTCGCGGAACTCGCGCCAGTCGAGCGGCTCGGCCATGTAGTTGAAGAGGATGCTCGGATGCGCGTGCGGATCGCGCGAGCGCAGCTTCACGCGCCCGCGGCTCGGCGAGCGCATCGAGCCGACGTGCGCCTGGAAGCCGTGCATCTCGATCGCGTTCGAGCCGTTGTAGTTGATCGCGACGGGCAGGAAGTGATACTGGATGTTCGGCCACGGGTCGTCGTCGCGCGTGCGGATGAAGCCGCCGGCCTCGAAGTGATTGCTCGCGCCGATGCCGGTGCCTTTCAGGATCCATTCGATGCCGATCGCGGGCTGGTTGCGCTTCAGGAGCGCGGGGTAGAGCGAGACCGGCTCTTTGCACTCGTACTGCATGTACATCTCGAGATGGTCCTGCAGGTTGTGTCCGACGCCGGGCAGATCGAGCACGACGGGGATGTCGAGCGCGCGCAGCCATGCGCCCGGGCCGACGCCTGAACGCTGCAGGATCTGCGGGGACGCAATCGCGCCGCTGCACAGCAGCACCTCGCGCCGCGCGTGCGCCGTGATGCGCGCGTTGCGATGCAGGTATTGCGCGCCGATCGCGCGCTTGCCGGAGAACAGGATGCGATCGGTGGTCGCGTGCGTGACGATCGTCAGGTTCGGGCGCTGGCGTGCCTGATCCAGATAGCCGCGCGCGGTGCTCGCGCGCCGGCCTTTCGGCGTCACCGTGCGGTCCATCGGGCCGAAGCCTTCTTGCTGATAGCCGTTCAAGTCGCCGGTGCGCGGGTAGCCCGCTTGCACACCGGCTTCGACCATCGCCGCAAAGAGCGGGTTGTTGCCGGGCTTGCTGGTCGTCACGCTCACCGGACCGTCGCCGCCGTGATAATCGTTCGGGCCGATATCGCGCGTCTCGGCTTTCTTGAAGTACGGCAGGCAGTCGAGGTAGCGCCAGTTATCGAGGCCTTTGTTTTCGGCCCAGCCGTCGAAATCGAGCGCATTGCCGCGGATGTAGCACATGCCGTTGATCAGCGACGAGCCGCCGAGCCCCTTGCCGCGCCCGCATTCCATGCGGCGATGGTTCATGTGAGGCTCGGGATCGGTCTCGTAGGCCCAGTTGTAGCGCCGGCCTTGCAACGGATACGCGAGCGCGGCCGGCATCTGCGTGCGAAAGTCGAAGCGATAGTCGGGGCCGCCCGCTTCGAGCAGCAGCACGGTCACGCCGGCGTCCTCGGTCAGGCGCGTCGCAAGCACGTTGCCGGCCGAGCCGGCGCCGATGACGATGTAGTCGTATTCGCGGTCGTTCATGTTGCCTCCCGCTGGGCCGCCCCAAGGGAGGCAACCGCCCCCTCGGGGGGCAGCGAACGATAGTGAGCGTGGGGGTCGTTCATGTTGCCTCCCGCTGGGCTTCAAAACACCGGTTGATAGCGGCCGAGTTCGACCTGCACGGATTTGATGCGCGTGTAGTGCTCGAGCGTCGTGATGCCGTTTTCGCGCCCGACGCCCGACTGCTTGTAGCCGCCCACCGGCATTTCGGCGGGCGACTCGCCCCAGGTGTTGATCCAGCAGATACCCGCTTCGAGCCGATGGATCACGCGGTGCGCGCGCGCCAGGCTTTCCGTGACGACGCCTGCGGCGAGGCCGTACGGCGTATGGTTCGCGCGCGCGACGACTTCGTCTTCGTCGTTGAAGTCGAGCAGGCACATGACGGGGCCGAAGATTTCCTCGCGCACGATCTGCATGTCGTCGCTGCAATCGCCGAACACCGTCGGCGCGACATACTGGCCGCGCGCGAATTCGCCGTCGACGAGGCGCGTGCCGCCCGCGAGCACATGCGCGCCTTCGCGCTTGCCGCTTTCGATGTAGCCGAGCACCGTGTCGAGCTGCGCCGCGCTTGCGAGCGGACCGAAGTTCGTCGCCGGGTCGGACGGCTTGCCGACGCGAATGCGCTTCACGCGTTCGAGCACGCGCGCCTTGAAGCCTTCCGTGATCGAGCGATGCACGAACACGCGCGTGCCGTTCGTGCAGACCTGCCCGGCGCTGAAGAAATTCGCCGTGACGGCGATGTCGGCGGCGCGCTCGAGGTCGGCGTCGCCGAACACGATCAGCGGCGACTTGCCACCGAGTTCCATCGTCACCTCTTTCAGCGACGACGCGCCCGCAAGCGACATCACTTTCTTGCCCGTTTCGACGCCGCCCGTAAACGACACCTTGGCGATCTCCGGGTGCGCGGCGAGCATGGCGCCGACGCGTCCGTCGCCTTGCACGACGTTGAAGACGCCGGGCGGCACGCCGGCTTCGAGGTAGATCTCCGCGAGCTTCGAAGCGGACAGCGGCGTGACTTCGCTCGGCTTGAAGATCATCGCGTTCCCGGCAGCGAGCGCAGGTGCCGATTTCCAGCAGGCGATCTGAATCGGATAGTTCCATGCGCCGATACCTGCGCACACGCCCAGCGGTTCGCGCCGCGTATAGACGAACGATTCGGCGCGCAGCGGAATCTGCCGGCCTTCGATGGCGGTGGCGAGCCCCGCGTAATACTCGATCACGTCGGCGCCGGTCACGATGTCGACGGCGAGCGTTTCCGCAATGGGCTTGCCCGTGTCGCGCATTTCGAGCTCGGCGAGCTCGCCGTTGCGTGCGCGCAGCAATTCGACCGCGCGCCGCAGGATCCGCGAGCGCTGCATCGCGGTCATCGCTGCCCACGCGCGCTGGCCTTCGTGCGCGGATTGCACCGCACGGCCGATGTCGGCCTCGCTTGCCTGCTGGACCGAGGCGAGCGTCTCACCGGTGGCGGGATCGAAGGTGTCGAACGTGACGCCGCTGGTGGCGTCGACATAAGCGCCGCCGATGTAAAGACGTTGCAGGCCGTAAGCGGTGTAAGCGTGGGGGCGGTTCATATTTTCTCCTTGGATGCGCAAATCGCGACTTCGGCGCGACCGAGAGCGAAAGCAACGGGACGTACGCGTGATTCGTATTTACGCGTGTCGAGCGAGCAGCAGATCGATGTAGTCGTTGGCGAGGCGGATCGCGGCTTTCGTATCGAACGGCTCGCCGCTTAGCGCGCCGCGCAGCCAGAGGCCATCGATCATCGCCGCGAGACCGCTCGCCGAGCGCCGCGCGGCAGCACGCGGCATCGCCTTGCCGAATTCCGCGCTGAGGTTCGAGTGGAGGCGCCGCGTATTGACGTGCTGCAGGCGCTTGAGCGACGGCTCATGCATGCTCTGCGACCAGAATGCGAGCCACGTTTTCATCACGGGGGCGCTGATCTGGCTCACATCGAAATTCGCGGCGACGACGGCGCGCAAACGCGAGCGCGGATCGGCCTTCGCCGCGGTGCGCCGCCGCGCCGTGGCAGCCCACAGATCGCGCAGGACGTGGCGCATCGTGGCTTCGATGAGGCCGTTCTTGTCGCCGAAATAGTGACTGACGATGCCTGTCGAGATGTTGGCGCGCTGCGCGACGAGCGCGAGCGTCGTGCCGGACAGGCCGGCTTCGTCGATGGTGTGCAGCGTGGCGTCGATCAATTGGGCGCGGCGCACTTCGCGCATTCCGACTTTGGGCATGGTCGTTTCCGGTTTCGTTGTGCGTCGAGAGGCCTCGAGGATAGTTGTTTTATTTTGAACGTTCAATCAATAAAAGCGGCTCAGGCGCTGGGATGTCGGCGTTGGGCAAGCGCGTGTCGGGTTTTGAACGATTGCGGCCCGGCGTTGCGGACTACGCTCGAACGGGTCGCGGCGGCGAACAGCGCGGCGCACCGCGGCAGCTTGAGCATCCGCTTCGGCCTCGGGTCCGCCCCGGGCCGCGCTCAATTACATTTCTTCGCGCGAATAGCCTTTGTCATGCGCTTCGTCTCGGCCGTAGCGCATATGGCAATAGCGGCGGGCAGCATGGAGCCGCCATGCCATTCGCGGTCAGCTGATTTCTTGCAACTGGAGTCGCGGTTTTTTTTCCACGCCGTGATTTTCTTCTTTAATGTGACTCCACAATCCGGTGACGCAGCGGATTTTTGGTCTACGATTCGCTGCAATTCCTGCTCGGCCACGATTTGATCTCGCCATGCGCAGAAATTCATGCTGGTCTGATCGGCGTCGCAGTTCGAAAGCAAGGCACCTACCTCGCTTGCAGGCAGTCCACTTCGCGCGGCCAATTCGTCCACCGGATTGGGGGCGGCAAGTGCCAACCGGGACACGGCTGCGATCATCACGAATGCGCGTTTCATTGCAGGTGTAACGGGCCGCCGAAGCTCATCTTCCGTGCAGGGGCCATGATGTGCAAGCGTGCCAACGCCGTGTGTGCAGTTGTCTGCGATATCGTTGTAGTAGTGCAATACGGCGCGCTCGCGGATGCGCAAGGCAGTCAATCCTACATGGCTCATTTGCTTTGATTCATTTGGCAAGGATTTTCTAGCACAACGGAAGTACGCGACTTTATCATTCGTTATGCGAAATCAGAAATGTGATGTGTATTCGCTAGACTTGGTGCCTGTCCCGTTGCAATGGCCGGAAGCGACCCATCTGCGACATTCGAACTACTGAACTCGTCGCCCGGAAGCTGACCTTCAGGACGCCGCCGCGGCGTGTGTGGTTGGCAGCTAATGGTTTCGAATCCCTGAAGCGCCACCAAAACCCGAATGGTTTATGAGTTAGCTACCTACATGTTGCTGCATCTGTCCGCAGCCGGCACCCGCCCAAATGAAGGACGCCTGTCCATGTCCTTTCGCCACAGGCCCCTTCCGAAGGCGCATGTAGACCGATTGGGTAGCCGCGCTCGGAGTGCCGGCGGCGCCGATAATTTCCTCCCTAGAAGGGTACTCGTCAAGCAACACCTTGCGGCGCATTCCAAGGGCGAGTAAGATGGGCATACAAACTAGATCAATCTAGTAACGCTACCCATTAAGACATGTCCGAACACTTCAATGCACCGTCCGCACGTTGGGGCCCCGAGCGTCGCCTTGAGTTCATTGACTTCCGCCTGCGATGGGAAGGCAGGATCAATCGCTCTGAACTCGTCGCGTTCTTTGGCATCTCAATTCAGCAGGCGTCAGCCGATTTGGCCAACTATGCGCGCTTGGCACCTAACAACATTCACTATGACAAACAGGCCAAGACATTCCGCGCCGCCAGCAACTTTGCTTCCGTTTTCGAAGGAAACGATGCCGAGCTGTACCTGAGTCAGCTGAGTGACCTGACAGCCGGAGTTGCTCCCCAATCGGCATGTTTCATTGGTTGGCAACCACCATGCGACATAGTGCGATACCCGTCCAGGCCGGTGTCAGATCTCAATCTCCTGCGCCTCTTGTGGGCGATGCGCGATGAGGAGGAGATTGAAGTGACCTACCAGTCAATGCGTCAGCCAGACCCCTCAGTTCGATGGATCGCGCCTCACGCGTTGGCATCCGATGGCCTGCGGTGGCACGTGCGTGCGTGGTGTCATGCGAACGCCGATTTCCGTGATTTCGTTCTCTCGCGGGTCATGCAAGTGTCGGGCTCACGTCCCCGAAGCGTCGACCCTAGGGACGACATTGCTTGGCAATCGCATGTTGATGTCGTCGTGAAAGCCAGGACTGGGCTTTCAAGCGGCCAAAGGGCAGCGATCGAAACTGACTTCGGAATGACAAACGGTCGGCTTGCGATCCACTGCCGCAGAGCCTTAGCGTTCTACGTCGTTCGTCAGTTGCACCTCGAACGCCTAGAACCTATCCCTCTTACCGAGCAGCCTCTTGAACTCGAGAACCGGGATGAACTATCAGATGTGCTCGCAAAAGCGAGAAAGCTGCCCGACGTGCAAATTTCCAACTAACTACTGTGAAGGAATCTGAAATGACCGAACTTGCGCATGCGGCGACCTACCACTTCTTTGTTGACGGCAAGCCATACGCTACCGAGAAGACGTATCTGTCGGGCCTCGAAATCAAGAACATCGCAGGTGTGGCTGGCAACTATCAGTTGTACCTTGAAGAGCAAGGTGATACACCGGACCGTGCAATCTCTGATGGTGAAACGGTGCCGATGGACCACAAGGAAAAGCATTTCTTTGCCGTGCCGCCGGCCACCTTCGGGAAGCAGCAAGCATGATCGAACAGCAACTCGAAGAACTACGTGAGCGGCTTCGTCAGAAGAGTCCAAACACCGTCGTTGAGAGCCAGCAGATGCCCAACGGGGGGGCGCTCATCAAAGTGAGCAACGTCGACTTGAATGGAGGATGGAATCGACCCACCGCAGAGGTGCTATTCGTGGCGCCTCCTGGCTACCCGGGCGCCGCACCGGATTGCTTCTGGGTTGAACCGGGTGGCCTGAGGCTTGCCAACGGAGCAACGCCACAGGCTTCCAACGATGGAAACCCTATCCCCGGCGACCCAATGGCAGGACGAAGCACAACTTGGTTCTCGTGGCACGTCCAAGGGTGGAATCCCAACGTCAACACGCTTGCAGGGTTCTATCAGCTGATCCTAGATCGACTACGGCCGGCGCGATGAGGCACGAACTCTGCATCGCTGCTGGCGATTTCGAGTCGCTCCAAGCCAATCTGCTGCCCTGCGTCGAAGAACGCTGTGCGGTTCTCTTCGCATCGAAAAGCAGGCGAAGCGACGGGCAAGTGCGCTTTCTTGTTCGCGAAATCAGCTATCCCGAGGCTACTGACTACACGAGCCAAGGTACGCACGACGCAGAATTGACGCCGGGATTTGTCGCCCGGGTGGCGAAGCAAGCGGTGAGGTCCGGTCTTTCGTTGGTCTTCGTACACACCCACCCAGGGGCGAAAGCGCCAGTCTTCTCGCCTGTTGATAACCGCGGTGAGCGTGTGTTGTCCGCATTCTTGACGATTCGCTGCGGTCCAAAACGGCACGCTGCGCTGGTCATGAGCGCTGGCGGCCTGCGTGCCAGAATCCTTGGCACCTCCGACGAACTGCGGGTGGTCATGGTCGGTCCGAAGCGCAGTATCGCCTTCGATCCTGGCTTCTCAGTAGATGCTCCTTCGACTATGTTTGACCGTCAAGTGCGAGCGTTCGGAGCCCTTGGGCAACAGCGCTTGGAAAGCATTCGAGTCGCAATCGTCGGCCTGGGTGGAACAGGATCCATCGCTGCACAGCAACTCGTGCACCTCGGCGTCCGTCACTTCATTTTGGTTGATCCCGACACCATCGAGGAGGTGAACTTAAACCGCGTAGTCGGAGCGACCGTGGCTGACATCGGCTCGGCCAAGGTTTCAGTCGCGGCCAAGTACATACGGGGCTTCAGCAGCGCAACAACGATATTCGAGCATGTCGGCGACGTTGTGCACGACTCCGTTGCCCGCAAGCTCATCGACGCAGACCTAATCTTGTCGTGCACCGACTCACATGGCAGTCGTGCGGTTCTGCAGCAGATCGCGTACCAGCATCTCATCCCATGCATCGACATGGGGTCGACGATCACCCAATCGGAAGGTCGCATAACCGGAATTTTTGGACGCATCCAAATGCTGGCGCCTGGCCTACCGTGTTTGTGGTGCAGTTCGCTTCTTGACGCGGAGCAAGTTCGGCGGGACATGATGAATGAGCCCGAACGTCGACTCGATCCATACATCCCTGGCTCTCGCGAACCGGCGCCGTCGGTTGTCTCGCTCAACGGAACAGTCGTTTCTCTGGCGGTTTCGATGCTCTTAGGTGCGGTCGCCGGAGCGCCTTTCGAGTCGACGCACTTGATCTATAACGGCTGCGCATCAAGCCTCAGGGCAGTCCGCGGCCAAGCTAAGAAAAACTGCTTCATCTGCTCCCGTGCGGGAGCGATCGCATGGGGCAGCGATCGACAACTCTTCACGAGGCTTGATTGAAATGCCGATTCACGAATTCTGCGCGGGCCCTATCAGAAGACGAGTTGCATTCGTTGGTGACGTACCTCCGGAAGCTTTAAAGGCGTTCGGTCGACGAGGCTTCGATTGCTTTGTGCTTAACAGCGATCCTATTGGTCGCGCACTGGAGGCCAGTACAGCGGATTGCGTGGTGCTCACACAAATCGCAGGCGAAACGGAACGATTTCAAGTGCGAGAGCAGTTAGAGCAATTGGCCGACTTGCTCAATCATGACTGCCGATTGTATGTCAGATACACAGAGGCCATCGGCGACAAGGACATCGTGCTCAGAGCCCTGAACAGTCAGCAGTTGCCACCTTCTGGCTTTGTGGAGACGGATGGGAAGTTCTTCTATGGCGACTGGTTCGAAGGCGTCAATCATCCGGTATTTGCCCCGTTTGTTCATGTGCTGCCGGACAAAACAGCGTGGGACAACCTAGCGAATCTCGTTGTTCAAAATCCGGCAGGTAAGGCACCCAATCAAGATTTAAAAATTGAAATCTACGATGTCAATCACAACGCCATTCACCTGGAGTCGGAAGCAGAGCTTCTCGTCCGGCGAGCATTCTGGAACTGCTCCTCAGTTCGGCTGAATGCCAAGGCGAACGGACTTTCTGGCGTAGGCGCCTACGACGCATTTGCGCACATGAGCAAGAACGTGGTCGGGGGTGACTGGCCATATCGGTTTTTTGTGAAACTCGGCAGTCGAGTCAAGGTTAGCCGGGAGTACCACAAGTATCGAACGACCGCGCTTGAGAACGTGCCATATCACTTAGGACCGCGGTTACGGATGGACCGGTGTGTGCTCGGCCGCTCCCAAGGCCTCATCGTGAGCGACTATGTTTCAGGCGCAGAGGCGTTGCGGGACTGCGCTCGCGAGGGGCGAGGGGTTCCGGCGATTGGCAACCTCTTCAATTTGACCTTACTTGCGTGGCGAAGAGCCGCACTAGACGCCGAAGTGCCGCTCGCTGAGTACCTAGGCAACCATTTCCCCAAAGCAATCCCACCGCATCGCGCTGCGCTGATAGAAGCATACGGTGGAACTCACCCACCGGAATATCTGAGGCAGGTCTTTGAATCGCAGATAAGTCAGCCAGTACTAGTCGGCGTCGTGCATGGTGATCTACATGCAACGAACGTGCTCGTACGCTCGAACGACGCGGTCATTATCGATCTTGAACGCATTCAACTCGGCATGCCGCTGCTCTATGACGCTGCATCCCTCGAAGGCGGTCTCTTCATTGATGGGTTCATTGGCGACCGACGGACCGGCGCCGCACTGTTGGCTTCGCTGGTCTCGATGTATTCAGCTAGTGCCTTCTATGGTGACGATCACTTTTGTCTTCCGCAGGACGGCTCCGCTTGGTTCGTTGACAGCGTACGCCAGATTCGAATGCAGGCCCGGCAAATGGAGCGTTCGCCACGGCAGTATGGATTGACTCTCGCAGCTGTGTTGCTTAAGAAGGCATGCAATCCCGAAGACTTCCGCTCCTCAACCGAGGAGATGGATGTGAACCCGGCTCCCTTGACACGTGAGGCCGTTCGAGCTCTCGCATACGTGCTCGGAGAAAAAATCCTAATGGCGCTGTCGGCGCCGGAAACCACGCCCAGCCTATGAAGACGCTTCGAATTGCACTCAAAGCTGAACTCACGTCGCGCGCAGGTGCAGACGAATTCTTGAAAGCACCTGGCGATGCCGTCTTGATTTGCCGTGAGACACCGAGGTGGCTCTTGCTGCAATGCCCTTGCGGCTGTGGCGAACAGATTCCGGTGAACGTTGACAAGCGCGCCGGCAAGGCTTGGCGCTTCTACTGCGACGCCGACAAGAGCGTTACGTTGTTCCCATCGGTATGGCGTGACACCGGCTGTCAGAGCCACTTCATAATTTGGAGAGACCGCATCTTGATGTTCGGTCTCGATCGCGTCTCAGGCACCGCTCCTGTAGAAAGCATCGACATCGGATCACTCGCTAAGAGGGTTTTGGACGTTTGGCCGCGCGCTGGTCTCGTTCCATACGTCGATGTCGCGGATACGCTCAACGAAATTCCGTGGGATGTTCAGGAGGCGTGTCGTGCATTGGTCAAGTCTGGTCGGCTTATCGAAGGTCTTGGCAAACAGCGGGGAATGTTCCGTCGTTCCTAGCAACCCAGCAGTTGGCCTGATGCCGCCTGCGCGCTGGCTCAGGCCGACTTGCCAAACGGCTACGCGTGTCGAAGTTGGAAGTGAAAGCTGGAAGCACTCGCTTCCCCGCCCGGCCCGAGTACCACTCTACGAGCTACCGGAAAGCCGACCTTGGCGAAGGACAGCTTATGGCCGCCAGTTGTCTCCTCGTCCGTGGTCCGTGTCTGGTAAGAAATCGCAGCATTTTCCGCACCTTTGTGTTGACCAGCGTCGAAATGGATTCGAGCCCCTCTCGATGATGAACCTCTCTTGAAGCAGATTCTCGGCAGGCCCGAGGTGGATTACGCCATGGATTGCGTCGGCTTTGAAGCGCACGGCCACGGCAGCGGACACACGGAAGAAGCACCCGCGACGGTGCTCAATTCGCTGATGGAAATCACGCGGGCAGCGGGTTCGATCGGCATTCCCGGCCTATACGTGACCGACGACCCGGGCGCCGTGGATGCCGCCGGGCGCAACGGCAGCTTGAGCATCCGCTTCGGCCTCGGCTGGGCGAAGTCGCATTCGTTCCATACCGGGCAGACACCGGTGATGAAATACAACCGCAATCTGATGCAGGCGATTCTGTGGGACCGGCTGCCGATTGCGAAGATCGTCAACGTGCCGGTGATTTCGCTCGATCAAGCGCCGGAAGGCTATCGCAAGTTCGATGGCGGCGCGCCGCGGAAGTTTGTGATCGATCCGCATGGGTTGTTGAAGGCGGCTTGAGCGTGCGGATCGCTATCGTATCGATGTGTTGTCGCGATAGGCGTAGATCTGGACTTGGTCCCCGCCGCCGATCCATCGCGGCATTCGGCGACGGCCGTCACTGCGCGAGCCGCGGTGCCATATACGCGCCGTAGGCCGGTCCGACGCCGCCCGCTGCCGTGGTCAGCGTGTAGCCGCCGACGAAATGTCCTTGAATGTATTTCCCACTGCCGCCGACCGATGCGTCGATGTGAAACGCGGCAAAAGCCACTATCGGAACATACGTCTTGCTGTCGATCTGTGCGGCGACAGGCATGACGACCGTCACATTAGTCGGCACCGAGCCATAAATGGCGGTTTTTGCACCGGGTTCGATCCAGATGCTGTCGCCTATGCTCAGGGGTGACGGATTGCCGTTCACAATCAGGTTGTCGATCGTCGGCACATTGTTCGCGTTTTCGAGAAACGCGGTCCATTGACCGGCATCACACGAGCCGCCATTCATCTGGCCGTTGGTGATACGGAACTCGTAAGGCTGGCCCGTCGTCGGATCGATCACGGGTTGATTGGTCGTCGCGTCCCAGTATTGATTGAAGACGCACTGAGCCAGGACCACGGGAAACAAGCCGCCCGCATCGACCGTGCTCGGCGCCGCGGCCACCGCCACCGCAGTGGCACTGCCCGGCACGCTCAACAGGTTCAGCAGGCTCCCTAGATACAACGCGATCGGGCCTCCGTTCTGGTTCGTCGCGCGCGTCACGGTGACTTGCACAGCGGGAGCATCGTAGATGCCGGGTGCAATCGTCGTTGCTTCCATACCGGCCGGACTGCCCGTTAGATTCCAGTAGCCGGCCTGAACCGCACCCGTCGTCAGCGTTTGTCCGTCGGAGCGGTTCAACGTTACGGCGTTGGCCGCTGCCGCCTGGGCCTGGGTCCAGTTCGAGCCGTTGCCGCCGGCAGTCACCAACTGGGAGGCGCCAGCCAGTGCCGCGCCGTCCGCGTCATTTTGCAGTTCGTTGATTACCACATCCACACGGGCGAGGTTGATCGCGAATGCACCGAAGCCCAGCAACGCTATGAGGAACAGCAGAAAGAATAGTGCAACGGAGCCGCGTTGCCGGGACGCGGCGCGAGGAGCCCGATGTCGCGAAGGGAATGTCCGATAGCGCATCGCCGGCCTCATTCGTAATTCATTACGGTGACGGCCGTCACCGTAATCGGGCCGGTCAGCGAGCTGAATATAGAACCCAGCACGAGGCCTTGATACTGATAGATTACGGTGACCTTCAGCGGATTGCCGGGCGACGTACCCACAGGTTGCTTCACGGTTACGGTCGGTGTCGTCGCGGTGCCTCCCGTGATAAGACTGTTCTGCAAGTAGTTGAGGGCGACGTTGCTGATCTCGGTGGGCGTCAACTGCGGAACCCGCACCACCACGCCGGCGCGCGCCGCTTCGCGACTGGCGTTGGTGATGAGCGCCTTGTCGCTTAGCAGGAGGCTCACGTCGATGATGCCGAACAACACAATCAAAAGGAACGGGAGCACGAGAACGAACTCGAGCGCGATCGCTCCACGGCTGGCGCGGGGCAGTCCCGCACTGCGCGCCTGCGCACCTCGCGGCGATCGATTCAACATGAACGCGCGCCGATTCATTGCGGCGACGCTTTGGCGCCCGGCGAAACTGCCGGCGTGGCCGTGCCGTCCGCGCGGCCGCCTGCGGCTCGATACTCGTCGAGCCTGCCGCGCAGGCTCTGATAGAAGCGCAAGTTGTCGTCGACTGACGAAGGAGGCAAGTCGACCAGCAGAATCCTCTTCGCCGCATCCGCATTGCCAAGCAACCCGTAGGCGAGCGCCAGGTCCTGGCGCGCTTGCGATGGCGCATCGGGCAGGCCGGCAACGTCGAGCAGGACGTTCGCACCTTCACGCGGCTTGTCTTGAAGGATCAGCGACAGGCCGAGGTTCACGCGCAAGCCTTCTACCTCGGGATGCACGGCAAGCGCCTTGCGATAAACGTCCTGCGCTTCGCTGTGTCGATCCTGCAGGTCGAGCACGGTGCCGAGACCCTCGCTGATCACTGGATTGTCAGGCTGCGCCGCGAGCAGGCCGCGATAGAGCGCCGCTGCATCATCGAGGCGACGCTGCCGTAACGCGATGCGCGCGAGACCAAGCTGCGCTGCCGGTCGTGCCGCAAGCTGAAGGGCCGCCAGCTGGTATAGCGCGCGGGCGCGCTCCAGGTCGCCGGTCTCGTATATCGAGTCGGCGAGACCCAGTTGCGCATCGAGCGAGTTCGGGTTGGACTTGAGCGCTTTCTCGAACAGCGTGGCGGCGAGTTCAACGTCGCCCGCCTGCAACACACTGTCTGCGAGCCGTTCGTCGCTCGTGCCATCGGTGCCGTGTTGCAACGATACTGGACGGGGGCTGAAACTTCCGCCGCCGGCACAGCCGGCCAATAGGGCGCAGGCCAGCGGCAACGTAGTCGCAAGGGACCGCAACAACACTGGAAAATGTTTCATTTGAATAGGGTCACCAGGCGAATCACCGCCGGTCCGGCTGCTATCAGGCCGACCGTCGGCAGAATGAAAAGCATCATCGGCAACGTCATCTTGACCGACAGTTTCGCGGCCTTTTCTTCGAGCGCCAGCATTTGCGCGGTCCGCTCGGCTCGAGACAGCATGCGAAGCGATTGCGTGATCGGCGTGCCGTATTGTTGCGACTGAACCAGCGTGGTCACGAGCGCGCGTACCGACGGCAGGCCGATTCGGGCAGCCAGGCGGCGCAGTGCGACCGCGCTGTCACCGCCGATCTGCAACTCGTCGCCGGTGACAGAGAACTCGTCGGCGAGCGGCGGACAAATCGTTTTCAATTCGCGCGCAACGCGCTTCACGCCTACTACGAGACTGTTGCCGGCATTGGTGCAAATCACCAGCAGGTCGAGCGCATCGGGCAGGCATGACGCTATTGCTTTTTGACGACGGCTGACCATGGCGCCGAGCGCCAACTCGGGCAGGATCATCCCGACGATGAACGCCCCGCCCATCATCAGTGCGCGAAACACGAAGTAGCCGCCGATTCGAGGCACATGAGGGCCGAGCACGATCGCCGCCAGTGCCGGCAATGCGCCGGCCAGCAGCTTGAGGCCGATCATCACGGAGATCGCCCGGCGCTCACGAAAGCCCGCGCGGACCAGTTGCTCGGCCAACTTGTTGCGCTGAGCCGCATCGCCCAGCGGAACGCTTTCGCCAAGCGTCGCGAAACGCCTTATGAGCCGTTGCCACATCTCGGTAGCGTGCTCTTCCGCGCCCGGCAGGTGCTGTGTGTCCGCGCCCATCGCCGCGTGGTACGCCCGCTGTGCGATGCGGCGGCGCGTTCTGCGCGGCCACATCAGCGCGAACAGCAGGCCGCCGCACAGCACGAGCAGCAGCGCCAGTTCGCGAGCCGTATCGGTTCCAATGAAATTCATCGCGATGTGTCCAGCTTCGAAATTTTTTGAATCATCGAGAGGCCGGCGACGAGAAGCACTGCCGCCAACGTCAGCATCTTGTGGCCGGCGCGCGTATGGAACAGCAGGTCCACATAAGGCCGGTTGATCACATAGAGCAGGCCGGTGATCAAGAACGGCACCGCCGCAATGATCTTGCTTGCGATGCGGCCTTCTGCGGTCAGCGCGCTGGTTTTCAGTCGAATGTCCCTGCGGGAGCGAATAATGCCCGACAGATTCTCAAGGGTTTCTCCGAGATTCCCGCCCGTTTCCCGCTGCAACAGCAGGCATACTGCAAAAAAAGAAAAATCGGCGATCTGCAGTCGTTCGGCGGCCTTGTCGAGCACCTCTTTCAGGTCCGCGCCAAGTTGCAAGCTGTCGCCCATCGTGCGAAAGGTCGAGCGCACCGGTTCCTCCGCCTCGTGCCCAGCCGTGCTGATTGCCTGCACTACCGGTATTCCTGCGCGCACGGCCCGGATGATCAGGTCCAGCGTATCCGGAAACACCGTGAGAAACCGCGTGCGAAAGCGCGCGATCAAAAATCGTTGAGTGATCCTCATCGCCAGGACCGGCGTGCCTCCGTAGACGAACGGAGCGGACCATCCCGGAAGCGGTGAAAGGCGCACGATGATAAACGCTATCGCCGCGCCGACGATGCCACTGGCGAATACGAGGCGGATGCCGCCCGCACCGCTCACGGCTCGCAAGCGCCGCACGCGTTGCTGGAACCACGCTTCGATCGCTCCATAGTCCTTTGGCCGCTCGAAGAGTTCTCCACTTGTGTCCCGCGCCGCGGGTTGCTGACTTGCGACGCGCAACTGCTGAATCTGGCTCAGCCGCGCCCGGATGCGAGGCTTTGGCCGGCGACGAGCCATCTCGCGCAACGACGACACGATCATTCCGGCCAGTACGATGGCGAAAAACGCACCCGCTGCCACGATGTCCGCTGGAGTCATGTGCGCATCGCCTCCATGAGCGTCGTTTCAAGGCCATAGTAGGCGGCGCGTGCCGCGAACACGGGACGCAACGACGACGACTCGAACGCGCCTTTGACGTCTTCCTGATAGGCGCTGGCGTCGTAACGGAAGGCGAAAAGATCCTGCGTGATGATCACGTCGCCCTCCATTCCAGCAAGCTCGGTTACGCGCGTGACGCGCCGCACGCCGTCGCGCATGCGTTCGATTTGCAGAATCAGGTGCACGGCGCTGGCGATCTGCCGTCGGATCGCCGTGAGCGGCAGATTGCCGTTTGCCATCATCACCATGCTTTCGAGTCGCGTGATGGCATCGCGCGGCGTGTTGGCGTGTATTGTCGTCATCGACCCGTCGTGGCCCGTGTTCATCGCCTGCAGTACGTCGAATGCTTCGGGGCCACGCGTTTCACCGAGGATGATGCGGTCCGGCCGCATCCGCAGTGCGTTACGCACCAAGTCGCGCTGGGATACCGCGCCGAGTCCTTCGCTGTTCTCGGGACGCGTTTCAAGGCTGACCACGTGCGGCTGTTGCAGTTGCAGTTCCGCGGCGTCCTCGATGGTCACGATACGTTCGTGTTCGTCGATGTGGTGCGACAGTGCGTTGAGCAAGGTGGTCTTGCCCGAGCCTGTGCCGCCGGAGATGATGATGTTGAGGCGGCAGGCGCTGGCGATCTTGAGCACCCGCACCATCTCGGGCGAGATATTGGCTTGCTGGGCCATGCGCGCAAGCGTGATATTGCGCTTGGAAAACTTCCGGATCGAAATCGACGCGCCTCGCAGCGCAATCGGCGGCAACACCACGTTGACGCGGCTACCGTCGGCAAGTCGCGCGTCGACCATCGGGCTGCTCTCGTCGACGCGTCGGCCGACCGCAGCGGCGATACGCTGTGCCACGTTGACCACATGTGCGTTGTCGCGGAATTTCAGCGGCGTGAGTTCGAGTCGGCCGTGCCGCTCCGCGTAGACCTGATCCGGGCCGTTGACCAGTATGTCCGTCACGGTCTCGTCAGCCAGAAGCGGTTCGATCGGCCCGACACCGAACATGTCATTGAGTATTTCGCTGACGATCAGTGCCTGCTCCGCAGCAGTGACGTTCAGTTGCTCTCGCGCCGCTACGTCGACGGCGATCTCCTCAATGCCGGCGCGCACCTGCTCGCGTGTCTTCATCAGCGCCGCAGACATGTTCATCGAGGCAAACACCACGGCTCGGATCTTCTTGAAGTTGTCCGAGCGAATCAGCGCCTCGTGACCGTCCGTCGGCATGCGCGGATGCGCGGGCGGAGCGGCCGCCGGTTGCTCGGCGCGCACGTGTGCGTCGGCGGGCAACGAATCCGTCGGCATGTGCTTTTTTGCGCCAAACATTACGGCGTTCTCCTCGGTGTCATCAGACGGGCATGCCACGGAAGAGGCGCCGCCGACGATTCGCGGCCGGTCAGGCCGTTGGCGATCCGTTCGATTGCTGCGGCGAACCCGGGCTGCTTTTTGCGGCCGGCGACCGGCTCGCCCAGATTTTCGGCCCTCGCGAGGGACTTCGGATCGTACGGCAGCTCATGCAGCACCGAGCGTCCAAGCGCACGCTGGAAGTCCTTGGGTTGAACGCGGTCCGCGACCGGCTCAAGCGGATTGTTCAGCAGCACCGAAACGACCGGTTCTCCGGTGCGATCCTCGGCGAACCGGAGCAGCCGCACGCATTCACGCGCCGCATGGACCGAAGGATCGGCAACGATGCAGACAACCTGGGAAGCATCGAGCGCTTCTGTGACGCTGTGTCCACCCCGGCCTGGCAGGTCGAGCAAGACATAGTGAAAGCGCCGTTTGAGCGTATTGATCAGCTCGCTGATGGCGCCGGGGCGCAGCGCGAACTCAGCGTCGTAGGGGAGTTCCGACGACAGAACGAAGAGCCGGTCACCGGCCGGAACCAGGGCCCCGACGATCGACTGCGGGTCGATGGCTCGCGTGTCCTCGAGCAGGCCGGTCAGGCCGTTGTTGGTGCGCAGCCCAAGCATCGAATTGCCCGCGCCGCCGTGCAGGTCCAGGTCGACATAGGCGACTTGTCTCTGCGTCTCGTCGGCCAGATGGCGCGCGAGCGATACAGCAATCGTCGTGACACCGATTCCCCCGCGGGCACCGACGAGGCTGATCACTTTTCCGGTACGCGCCTGTGCCGAAGGGTCCCGGGCCGATAGCGCGCGCTGTACGAGTTCGACCGTCAGCGGCTTGACGAGATAGTCCTGTATGCCGATCTCGAGCAGGCTGCGAAACAGGCCCACATCGTTGCGATCGCCGATCACCACAACCGCCACCGATGGAGCGCACACTTCGGCCAGGCGTTCCAGGTCCGATAGCGGCATGGTGGAGCCGGATACGTCCACGAGCAGTTGGCGGGGCGGCCTCTCGAGCACCTGCAAGAGCCTGATGGCGTCGTCGATGCTGCCGATCTGCGCGCGTGCGTGCGATATGGCCTGATCGACGATCAGGCTCTTCACCGCTTCGACGCTAGCTGCATCGGAGAGGACCGCGAGCAAGTCCACCGCGTGTGTCGCGGCCGAACTCTTGGGACGAAGAAATTCCTGGGCGTTCATGATGGTCGGTGGCCCGTTACTGACCCGGTCGAGTCGTGGTCGAAGTGACGTTGGGCTCCTTGATGCGATTTTCGTCGAAGCGGCGAACCGCGCTTGCCGCCATCGCGGCGTCCGCGCCGGCATAGGGCAGCGGTTCGGTCAGATCAGCCGGCCGTGCGAGCATCACCGCGAGATTCGTGTAAGTCGCGCAGCCGAACGGCATGCCTGGGCGCCCGGAGCCCGCGTCGACCAAGGTTGACGGCTGGTCCAGCGCGGCGCAGTCGGGCGAAATCGCCCGGCGACCGTCGAACCCGATCACCGACGCGTCGGGCATGCCGAACGGCGGATGGGCGGACATGCATGCGGCGAGCGCCAGCGGCAGAAGTCCGATACCAATCAATCGCGGGCGCATCTGTCGTTCCTCCGAGATCAGTAGACGAAGCCAGCGGCGCCGACGAGGCGTGGCCGCCGGCCGGACAAGGGATCGAGTCCCAGCGCGTGCTGGAGCACATACTCGATATCGCTGCTGGGCCGCGTCAGAGTATCGATCGATTGCCGCAGGCGGCCCGGATCGGCTGGCTGGACGATATACGGCGTGACGATGACCACCAGCTCGGACTTGTTGTTCAGATAGTTTTTCGACGAAAACAGCTTGCCCAATATGGGAAGCGTTCCCAAACCGGGAAGCTCGGAAAGTACGTCGCTGGTGTTGCTTTGGAGCAGCCCCCCGATCGCGAAGCTTTGCCCGCTCGACAGTTCGACCGTCGTGTCGACACGGCGCACGGTGAACGCGGGAACGGTGATGCCGCCGGTCGTGATGCTGTTGGTCGTATCGATCTCGCTGACTTCCGGTCGCACTTTCAGACTGATCCGGTTGTCGGCGAGCACGGTCGGCGTGAAGTCGAGCGATACGCCATACGGCTTGAACTCGATCGTGATCGTGTTGTTCACTCCCCCCTGTGGAACGGGAATCGGAAATTCGCCGCCCGCCAGGAAGCTGGCGGTTTCGCCCGACATGGCGGTGAGGTTCGGTTCGGCGAGCAGCGTCACCAGGCCTTCCTGGTCGAGCGCGTTGAGGACGCCGTCGATGCCCAGATGAGACGTGTGAAAGCCGCCAAGGATGGAAAAGGCCCCTGAGGTCGCCCCGTTGGCGGTACTGGCGTTCCCCGTGGCGGCGCCCACTATGCCGCCGGCGATGCTGGTGGCCGTGCTGAACACAGTATTTCCGCTGAAGAGCCCGCCAAAGAAGTTTCCACTGCTACCGAGCGCGCTCCAGTTGATGCCGAGTTGCTGAGTGACGTTACGATCCACTTCGGTGATGCGCACTCGCAGATTGACCTGAATCGGGCGGGACAGTGTCATTCGGTTCACGACGGTTTCCTTATCGTGAAGATAAGGCGTAAGCGACTGGACCACCGCGTCCGCGTCGGCCGCGCTCGGCACCTGGCCGCTTACCATCAGCGAGCCCGGCGCGCCGCTCACGGTCAGCTGGAATCGAGGGAAGCGGGCGTCGATCATACGTTGCAGCGAAACCGTATCGGCGCTGACCACGATGGTCTTGCGCAGGATCGTCCGATTGTTCGGGCCGAGCGCGAACAACGTCGTGGTGCCGGCCTTCTTGCCGAGCACGAATACCGTTTGCGACGAGGGCACGTGCACATCGGCGACATCCGGGTCCGCGACGAACACTGCGACCGCCGGCTCGGGCAAGCGCAGCATTTCGCCGCCGCCAGCCGCGATCGATAACGATGCTGCGTCGCCGTCCGCGACCGACGGCGACGGACCGACGGCGGCGGCGAACGCTCCGTGCATCAGCGCGATGCCGAGCCCGAACAGGAGCATCGGACGCAGGCGGAATATCGAATGAACACAATGAAACATGGATCCTTCCTGTCGGAGTACCGGATAGACGACATGCCACACGGCACCCTGCTGTCGAACACGGGCTGGCCACTGAAGGCCGCCACGAAGCATCAGCGTTGAGGAGTCGGCTGTTGCGCCAACTGTGTCGGCTGCGCGGCACCGACGGACATCGGCGAATCCGGCGCACGGCGTGCCGCACCCGTGCCGCCCCCTGGCCGCGAATCGTCCGGCGCGGCGGACGCCTGCGATCCGCGATAGACGATCACGGCGCGCGGCCGCGCGCCCGTCGCTGCGTCGCGCGCAGGCCCACGCTCGGGGGGCGCCGCGCGCAAGGCGCGAGAAACATCACCCGCCCACACCGGCGGCGTTTGCGGTAACGTTTCGGTGCCCGCCACGGGGGCGTTGCGGTCGCTCGTTGCAAAGCTGCGCAGCGCGAGCGATAAGGAACCTAGGTGCGTCGCGACAGCAATGACCTCCGCAGTATGCGGCGTCACTTCGAACGTCACCGTTCGTGCTCGCGTTTTCGGCTCGGCGGCATCCTCTTTCGGTCGCTGAAAGGCTGACCCGACTGCAAGGATGCGAACGCGGCTAACCACCGTCTCGCTCTCTACCTCGCGTAGCGAGTTCAGCGAACCGGATGAACCGCCGAGCTGCTGCGTCAGCAGCACGTCGACGTAGTCACCAGGTTGAATCAGACCGGCGTTCCCCGACACGTCGTCGATCGCGACGGAAGTGGCGCGCATCCCGGGCTTCAACGCCGCAGCAAGAAAGCCAGGTGCATTAGGAGAAATCACGTCACCGGCGCCCAGAGGCATGCCCGCGCTTGCGGCGTGGCGTAACACATCGCCTTTCAGATCGGTATCGTGCCCGTCCCCAGCCTCTGCTTTGACCAGCGCTCCTGGCGGGACTTGCGCGCGAGGCATGTCTTTCCATGCGAGGTCGCTGTCGCGCAGCAACAGTCCTTCGGGCAGTCCTGCCGCAGCGACGCGCACGCGATCCATTGCCGGCGGCCGCGGCGCGCGTGGCTGTGAAGCGGCGACGAACAGCGCGCGGAACACGACTGCGCCGACGGCGGCGAACAGCACTAGGAGGATCGTCTTGAAGAGTCTGGGCATTGCCGAAACCTGGGGGCCATCAAGTCAATTGGAGCGAGGTCAGCACGGGCAGCCAAATGGCTGCAACGCCGCCAATCGCAAGGGGAACGCCATATGGCACACCGTCCATCCGGACTGACTGCAACGACGCGCGGTCAAGGCGCCGACTGCGCCCGTGGAACAGGGCGATCCCAAGCACCGTCAGGCCGAGTGCCGCTCCGCACAACGACACGATGAACAAAACCGGTAAAGCGAAAGCGGGCCCTGCCCACAGGAAGACCGCGGCGGCCAGCTTGACGTCGCCTCCGGCCATCCACCCGAACCGGAACAACAGGGCGAACAGAGCAAAGGCGCCTGCAGCAGTGCCCAGGTGGACCGCAACCGACGCGACACTCGGGCGCGCGAGAGCCGCATCGACCAGATAGAGAAGCGCAACGAGCAGGATTGAGCGGTTGGGCAAACGTCGAAAACAAATATCGAACATTGCCAACGATGCCAACACGACGCACGTAGCCGACTTGACAGCGTAAAGCATGGGGGCGAGATCCATAAGAGCCCGCGGGAGCAGAGCCCGGCGGTCTTCGACGCCAGGCCAGCCCCGCGCTCACAGCGCCGGTTAGAGACGTGTATCAGCCGGCGGCAGCCGTAGCTTTGGTCACCAGGTTTTGGAATATGCCCGTCATGCCGGGAGTGAAAATGACGCCGACCGCCACAAGAGCAACCACTACGATCCCCGCGAGCACTGCGTATTCGAGTGCTGTCACACCGCGCTCATCGCGCGACAGAGACTTGATAAATTGCAGCATGAGAACTCCAAAGGTAGGGTGGCTTTCTGGAGGGACGCCACCGGACGAGGGGGTGACTTGGAACGCAATGTGACCCGGTTCCGTATCGATTGTTGGCAGTGGCAGTCATGTCAGTACCGGGAGGCGATAGCAGAACGTTTGTCACGTATTTGTCACGTAAGCAAACGTTTGCTTTTCAAAAAAATACTCGGCAGGACAGGACGGCGAAATGCCGACAAGGCTTGATAATACTTATGGCCGGTACCGGTTATGCGAAGAAATGAAGGCAAATGGGCCGCTAATTCAATGATTCGAACGCGCGTGGACCCTCCAGCTTGGGCACATGGAAGCTGTACGCTCGATCTTTGTAGCAGAGGGTTTGCGTCTAAGCGGGTTCGGACGGAATGCCAGGCGCAAGGCGAATAGCCGTTCAAACGCGCCCTGATCGCGCAGCCTAGGCGTGCATCAGCACACCGCCCGTCATCCCCGCAGGCAACATAGGCGCAGCGGCCGCAGGCGCAAGCGGCGCAACCTGCCGGCGCCGCTCTCTCGTCGGCGCAGTGCCGAACGCATCGCGATAGCTCTTGCTGAAATGGCAGGCGGACTGAAAGCCGCAGGCCATCGTGATGTGCATGATCGACATGTCGGTTTGCAGCAGCAGTTCCCGCGCGCGCCGCAAACGCAGCGTGAGGTAGTAATGCGTCGGCGTCATCCCGAGATGCTCGCGGAATAGTCGCTGCAACTGCCGTTGCGACATGTTCGCGAGCCGGGCGAGTTCCTCGCGCGAGAGCGGCTCCTCGATATTGTTCTCCATGAGCGCAATCACTTCGAACAGCGACTTGTTCGCCGAACCGAGGCGCGCGACGAGCGGCATGCGCTGCTGTGCGCTCGTATCGCGCACGTGCTCCACGATGAACTGTTCGGCGATTTGCGTGACGCGCGCGGTCCCCACGCGCGCGGCGATCAAGTTGAGCATCATGTCGAGCGGTGCGACGCCGCCCGTGCAGGTCACGCGGTCGCGGTCGACCACGAACAGCTCTTTCAGAAAACGCGTGCCCGGGAATTCTTCTTTTAGCGCCGACATGTTTTCCCAATGAATCGCACACGCATAGCCGTCGAGCAGCCCCGCTTTGGCGAGCGCATAAGTGCCGGTGCAAAGACTGCCGAGCGCGACACCCTCGCGCGCGAAGCGCCGCAGCGCGGACAAATGGGCGGGCGCCGTCTCGCGCTGCACGTCGATGCCGCCGCAGACGAACACGATGTCAGGCTTGCCGAGGCATTCGACGGGGCCGGTATCGACGGATAACCCGTTGCTCGCTGTCACCGGCCCGCCCTCTGGGCTCACGACCGACCAACGGTACAGCGGTTCGCCGCTCAGATAGTTAGCCATGCGCAACACTTCGATCGCATTCGTGAACGCGATCATGGTGAAGTTCGGCAAGGGCATGAAGGCGAAGTGAGACAGCGACGCAGTTCGCTCGGGCGACATGGAGAGGCGTTCCTTCGAATCTGGATTATTGCTGCCGATGCGGGGACAAAGGCTCGTTTATTGTGGATTCCGCGGCAACAAGCGTGCCATACGGCTTAACCCTAGTTTGTTGCCGCGTGCTGCACTGTGCGCGCGCTGATAGCCGTTTGAAAGCTGAGATCGGTGGCGCGCGGTGAGCCATTCCGCACGACCGGTCACTTGTCGAAAATGGACTTCGATGGCGGAAAAGACCAAGAAAGCGTCTGAAATCGTAAATCGGCCCAAAAAGCGAACGACAAGAATAGAGCCGTCAAGTACGAGAGCCCGCAAGCCTGGCTGCAAGCGGGTGTGCTCCACCCACTACCCACGGACCCACTATGTCGAACACGCTTCCATTCTTTACGCAGACTCTTGCCGAGCGCGATGCGCCGGTGCGCGGCGCGGTGCTGAGGGAACTCGAGCGGCAGCAGTCGCAGGTCGAGCTGATCGCGTCGGAAAACATCGTGTCGCGCGCCGTGCTCGAAGCGCAAGGTTCCGTGTTGACCAACAAGTATGCCGAGGGCTATCCCGGCAAGCGCTACTACGGCGGCTGCGAATATGTCGACGAGGTGGAAACGCTCGCAATCGAACGTGTGAAGCAGATCTTCGGCGCACGCTATGCAAACGTGCAGCCGCATTCGGGCGCGCAAGCCAATGGCGCGGTGATGCTCGCGCTCACGAAGCCGGGCGACACGGTGCTCGGCATGTCGCTCGATGCAGGCGGCCACCTCACGCATGGCGCGAAGCCCGCCTTGTCGGGCAAGTGGTTCAACGCGGTGCAGTACGGCGTCGATCGCGAGACGCTGCGGATCGACTACGCGCAAATCGAAGCGCTCGCGCAGCAGCACAAGCCGAGTCTCATTATCGCGGGCTTTTCCGCGTATCCGCGCGTGCTCGACTTCGCGCGCTTTCGCGAGATCGCCGATAGCGTCGGCGCGAAGCTGATGGTGGACATGGCGCACATCGCGGGCGTGATCGCGGCGGCGCGGCATCCGAATCCGATCGGCTACGCGCACGTCGTCACGTCGACCACGCACAAGACGCTGCGCGGTCCGCGCGGCGGCTTTGTCCTGACCAACGACGAGGAGATCGCGAGGAAGATCGACTCCGCCGTGTTCCCGGGGCTGCAAGGCGGTCCGCTGATGCATGTGATCGCCGGCAAGGCGGTCGCGTTCGGCGAGGCGTTGCAACCGGGCTTCAAGACCTATATCGACAGCGTGCTCGGCAATGCCGAGGCGCTGGGCGTTGTGCTCAAGGACGGTGGCGTCGATCTCGTGACGGGCGGCACCGATAACCACCTGCTGCTCGTCGACCTCCGCCCGAAGGGACTCAAGGGCACGCAGGTCGAGCAGGCGCTCGAACGCGCGGGCATCACGTGCAACAAGAACGGCATTCCGTTCGACACCGAGAAGCCGACCGTCACGTCGGGCATCCGTCTCGGCACGCCGGCCGGTACGACGCGCGGCTTCGGCGTCGACGAGTTCCGCCGGGTCGGGCGCCTGATCCTCGAAGTGTTCGACGCGCTGCGCAAGCACCCGGAAGGCGACGCAGAAGCCGAGCAGCGCGTGCGCCGCGAAATCTTCGCGCTGTGCGAACGGTTCCCGATTGACTGACCCGCACGACGATACGCTCGCCACGCGCACGCCAACCCGACCATCCGCAAGAACGCCTGGAGAATTCGATGAGCACCCTGCACGAGCACAGCATCATCATCGACGGCCTGAACATCTCGAAGTTCGACCGCTCGGTATTCGAAGACATGAGGAAGGGCGGCATCACGGCCGCGAACTGCACGGTGTCGGTCTGGGAGAACTTCACGAAGACGGTCGACAACATCGCGCTCATGAAACAGCAGATTCGCGAGCACAGCGAGATCCTCACGCTCGTGCGCACGACCGGCGATATCCTGCGCGCGAAGCAGGAAAACAAGACCGGCATCATCTTCGGCTTTCAGAACGCGCACGCGTTCGAGGACAACATCGGCTACATCGAGGCGTTCCGGGACATGGGCGTGCGGGTCGTCCAGCTTTGCTACAACACGCAGAACCTCGTCGGCACCGGTTGCTATGAGCGAGATGGCGGCTTGTCGGATTTCGGCCGCGAAGTCATCACGGAGATGAATCGCGTCGGCATCATGGTCGATCTGTCGCATGTCGGCGGAAAGACGTCGTCGGAAGCGATCGCATTTTCGAAGCAGCCGGTCTGCTATTCGCACTGTCTGCCGTCGGGGCTCAAGGAGCATCCGCGCAACAAGAGCGACGAGCAATTGAAAGAGATTGCGGATGCCGGCGGCTTTGTCGGCGTGACGATGTTCGCGCCGTTCCTCAAGCGCGGCATCGACGCCACCATCGACGATTACATCGAAGCGATCGGCTACGTGGTCGATCTGATCGGCGAAGACGCGGTCGGCATCGGCACCGATTTCACGCAGGGCTTCAGCGTCGATTTTTTCGACTGGCTGACGCACGACAAGGGCCGCTACCGCCGCCTCACGAACTTCGGCAAGGTCGTCAACCCCGAAGGCATCCGCACGATCGGCGAGTTTCCGAACCTGACCGCGGCGATGGAGCGCGCGGGCTGGAGCGAGACCCGCATCCGCAAGATCATGGGCGAGAACTGGGTGAGGGTTTTCAAGGACGTTTGGGGCGCTTGAGCATCAGAGCAAGCGCAAGCCAAGCAGAAACGATCAATCAAGCCGCCACCCCACGGAGTCATTCGATGCAACCGCAACTGCCGATCGACGTCGATCCCAATACGGGCGTCTGGACCACCGACGCGCTGCCGATGCTGTACGTGCCGCGTCATTTCTTCACCAACAACCACACGGCAGTCGAGGAAGCGCTCGGCCGCGAAGCGTATGCCGAGATTCTCTACCAGGCCGGCTACAAGTCTGCGTACCACTGGTGCGACAAAGAGTCGAAGCAGCACGGCATCAGCGGCATGGCGGTCTTCGAGCACTACTTGAAGCGCTTGTCGCAACGCGGCTGGGGCCTCTTCAAGATCGTCGAGGCCGATCCGGCGAGCGCGCGTGCGCGCATCGAGCTGCGCCATTCGTCGTTCGTGCTCGCGCAGCCGGGCAAGCACGGCAAGCTCTGCTACCTGTTCGCCGGCTGGTTTGCAGGCGCGATGGACTGGGTGAACGACACGAGCAGCATGAGCGGCAGCGCCAAGCCCGCGCCGCGCTCGCAATCGAAAGAGGTGCAATGCGCGGCCGAAGGCCACGATCATTGCGTGTTCGAAGTTTCGCCGCTCGCTCGATGACACGTCAAAAGAGCACTACGTTCGAGGTCGAAAATGAAACGTCCCCCACGCTCACTATCGTTCGCTGTCGACCGGAGTTGGCGCTTTAGCGCTTACTCCGGTCCCATGCAACGCTCCCCCCGAGGGGGCGTCAGCCTCCCTTGGGGCGGACCGGCGGGAGGCTGAGATGCGCTATCCCCATCTGTTCAAACCCCTGACGCTGAACCGGCTCACGGTGCGCAACCGTATCGTCAGCACGGCGCATGCCGAGGTGTATGCCGAGCCGGGCGGCCTGCCCGGCGATCGCTACATCCGCTACTACGAGGAGAAGGCGAAGGGCGGCGTCGGCCTTGCGGTGTGCGGCGGATCGAGCCCGGTGTCGATCGACAGCCCGCAGGGATGGTGGAAGTCGGTGAACCTCGCGACCGACCGCATCGTCGAGCCGTTGAACCGGCTCGCCGAGGCGATGCACCGGCACGGCGCGAAGATCATGATCCAGGCGACGCACATGGGCCGCCGCTCGGCGTTTCATGGCGAGCACTGGCCGCATTTGATGACGCCCTCGGGCGTGCGCGAGCCGGTGCACCGCGGCAACGCGAAGACGATCGAGGTCGAGGAAATCCGCCGCATCATCGGCGATTTCGCGGCGGCCGCGAAGCGCGTGCGGCAAGCGGGAATGGACGGTATCGAGATCTCCGCCGCGCACCAGCATCTGATCGATCAGTTCTGGAGCCCGCGCACGAACTTTCGCACGGACGAGTGGGGCGGCAGCTTGAAGAACCGGCTGCGCTTCGGCGTCGAAGTGCTGAGCGCGGTGCGCGAAGCGGCAGGCCCCGATTTCTGCGTCGGCCTGCGCATGTGCGGCGACGAATTCCACGAAGACGGCCTCGATCACGAGCAACTGAAAGAGATCGCGCAAGCGATGGCTGAAACCGGGCTGATCGACTATCTCGGCGTGATCGGCTCCGGCGCGGATACGCACAACACGCTCGCCAACTGCATGCCGCCGATGGCGCTGCCGCCCGAGCCGTTCGTGCACCTCGCGGCGGGCATCAAGTCGGTCGTCAAGCTGCCGGTGATGCACGCGCAGAGCATTCGCGACGCGGGGCAGGCCGAGCGGCTGCTTGCGAGCGGCATGGTCGATCTCGTCGGCATGACGCGCGCGCAGATCGCCGACCCGCACATGGTCGTCAAGATCCGCGACGGGCGCGAAGACGAGATCAAGCAGTGCGTCGGCGCGAACTATTGCATCGACCGCCAATACAACGGCCTCGACGTGCTGTGCGTGCAGAACGCCGCGACTTCGCGCGAAGCGACGATGCCGCACGTGATCGAGATGTCGCGCGGGCCGAAGCGCAAAGTGGTGGTGGTCGGCGCGGGGCCGGGAGGGCTCGAAGCGGCGCGCGTCGCGCGTCTGCGCGGGCACGACGTCGTGTTGTTCGAAATGCAGAACGAAGTCGGCGGACAGATTCTGCTGGCCGCGAAGGCGCCGCAGCGTGAGCAGATGGCGGGCATCGTCCGCTGGTTCGACATGGAGACGAAGCGCATCGGCGTCGACCGGCGCCTCGGCGTCGCGGCCGACGAAAAGACGATTCTCGCGGAGCAGCCGGACATCATCGTGCTTGCGACGGGCGGTTCGAGCTTCACGAACCAGGTGCCGGCGTGGGGCGTCGAGGAGGGGCTCGCGGTCAGCTCATGGGACCTGCTCTCGGGGCGCGTCGAGCCGAAGCAGAACGTGCTCGTCTACGACGGCGTGAGCACGCATGCGGGCGCCGGCGTCGCCGATTTCATCTCGAGCCGCGGCTCGAAGGTCGAGATCGTGACGCCCGACGTCAAGGTGGCCGACGACGTCGGCGGCACGACGTTCCCGATTTTCTATCGCCGTCTCTACGCGCAGGGCGTGATCCACACGCCGAACTATTGGCTCGATCGCGTCTATGAGGAGGACGGCAAGAAGATCGCCGTGCTGCGCAACGAGTACACCGAGGAGCAGGAGGAGCGTGCGGTCGATCAAGTCGTGATCGAGAACGGCATCGCGCCCAACGACACCCTCTATTGGAAGCTCAAGCCCGAATCCGTGAACCGCGGACAGGTCGACGTGCACAAGCTCTTCGCCGCCGAGCCGCAGCCGTCGCTCGCGGAGCCGCTCGGCAACGGCCGCTTCCTGCTGTTCCGCGTCGGCGATTGCATTTCGATGCACAACATCCACGGCGCGATCTACGACGCGCTGCGCCTTTGCAAGGACTTTTGACCATGAGCCCGGCGTTGGTCATTACCGCGTTGCTGTGGGTTTCGGTCGCCGGTCTGGCGTTTGCGCTGGTGCGCCGCGCGTCCTATTGGCGGCTGGGGCGCGCCACCGCGGCGGGCGCGTTCGGATGGACGAACGTCTTCGCGATCCCGAAGCGCTATTTCGTCGATCTGCACCACGTGGTCGCACGCGATCCGTACATTGCCCGTACGCACGTCGCGACGGCGGGCGGTGCGATTGCCGCGTTCGCGCTCGTGTTCGTCAACTACGGGCTCGCGATTTATTCGCCGTGGCTCGACAAGCTGATTGTCCTCGCGGCCCTCGCGATGCTGATCGGCGCGGGCTTCGTGTGGCGTCGCCGGCATGGCGCGAAGGGGGTGCCGGCGCGGCTGTCGCGCGGTCCGTGGAAGACGCTGCCTTGGCTGCTCGGCTCGTTCGCGCTTGGCCTCGTGCTGTTCGTCACGGTGCCCGCGTCTGCGATGTCGGGCTCTCTCGCGGTGATCTTCGCGCTGTTGATTGCGGCGGGCGCGTTTGCGATGACGGTCGGGGCCGCGCGGGGCGGTCCGATGAAGCATGCGCTCGCCGGTTTGCTGCACCTGGCGTTTCATCCGCGACAGGAGCGCTTCCGTGCGTCCGGCGAAGTGCGTGCCGCCGCCGACGCGACGCCGCCGACCGCACTCAAGCTCCCCGCGCTCGATGCGAACGAATACGGCGTGGGCAAGCCCGTCGAGTTCCGCTGGAACCAGTTGCTGAGCTTCGACGCTTGCGTTCAATGCGGCAAATGCGAGGCCGCGTGTCCGGCCTTCGCCGCGGGGCAGCCGCTCAATCCGAAGAAGCTGATTCAGGATCTCGTGACGGGCATGGTCGGCGGCACGGACGCGGCGTACGCGGGCAGCCCTACGCCGGGCATCGCGCTCGGCAAGCATGGCGGCGATCCGCAGCGTCCGATCGTGGCCGGTTTGATCGAAGCCGAAACGCTCTGGTCGTGCACGACATGCCGCGCGTGCGTTCAGGAGTGTCCGATGCTGATCGAGCATGTCGATGCGATCGTCGACATGCGCCGCAACCAGACCCTCGTGCACGGCGAAGTGCCGGGCAAGGGCGCCGACGTGCTCGCCAATTTGCGCGAGACGGGCTCGGCGGGCGGCTACGACATCGCGGCGCGCTACGACTGGGCGGTCGACCTGAACGCGCCGGCGGCGCAACCGGGCAAGCCCGTCGACGTGCTGCTGATTGCCGGCGAAGGCGCGTTCGACATGCGCTATCAGCGCACGCTGCGTGCGCTCGTCAAGGTGTTGAACCGTGCCGGCGTGGATTACGCCGTGCTCGGCAGCGTCGAGACCGATACGGGCGACGTCGCGCGGCGCCTCGGCGATGAAGCGACGTTCCAGCGCCTCGCGAAACGCCTGATCGGCACGCTCGATCAACTGAGCTTCAAGCAGATCGTCACGGCGGACCCGCACGTGATGCACAGCCTGCGCAACGAATACCGCGCACTCGGCGCTCGCTATGCGGTCCGGCATCACACGAGCTTCATCGCGGAGCTGGTCGCGCAAGGCAAGCTCTCGCCGAGCGCCGCGGCCGCGCTGCGCGCCAAGCGCGTGACCTATCACGACCCGTGCTATCTGGGCCGCTATAACGGCGAGACCGAAGCGCCGCGCAAGCTGCTGAAGTCGATCGGCATCCAGGTGGTCGAGATGGAGCGGCATGGCATGCGCGGGCGCTGCTGCGGCGGCGGCGGGGGCGCGCCGCTGACCGATATTCCCGGCAAGCAGCGGATTCCCGATATCCGGATCGCGGACGCTCGTGCGATAGGCGCGGAAGTCGTCGCGGTCGGCTGCCCGAACTGCACGGCGATGCTGGAGGGCGTGGTCGGTCCGCGTCCTGAAGTGCTGGACGTGGCGGAACTCGTCGCCGGCGCGCTGGAGTGAGGCCATGAATCCCATCAAAAGAATCGATCCGCGTCGCCCGTTCACGATCACGGCGGCAGGGCTCAGGCGCATCGCGCTCGGCGTGGAAGCGGTTGCGGGTGCGGCAGCCGGCGATGTGCCGAAGACGGCGCACGGACCGGGCGTCAAGCCGCGCCGCCCGCTGGTTGCTGTCGAGCGGGTCGTGCTGGCGGTCGCGTACAGCGATCGCGGCTCGCTCGACGAGCACGCGCGGCAAGCCGTTGCCGCCGCTGCGCTGATTGCGGACTCGCGCACCGAAGTCGCGCTGCTCGTACTCGGCGAGTTGAAGGACGACGCGGCGGCGCTCGGCGCGGACAAAGTCATCGAGTTGCCCGCGCTCGAGCGTCGCGCGTTCGCGCCCGAGCCGGCACTGCGGGCGCTCGAAGCCTGCGTCGCAAGCATGGCGCCCGTGCACATCGTCATGCCCGACAGCGTGTCGGGCGACGGCGATGTGGGGCGCCGTTACGCGGCACAGGCGGGCGCCAGCATCGCGACGCATGTCCTGGAAATCGACGCGGCGCACGTCGGCGTCTATGCCAATGCCAAGCAATCGTTCGCGACGCGGAGGCTTCCCGAGGTGATATTGCTTGCACCGAATGCGGTCGACCCAAAACTGCCGTTCGTCGGCGCAGGCGAACGCGTGCGCTTGATCGGCGAGGAAACGATTCGCGCCGAAAGTCCGGCGTACCGCGATCTCGGCATCGAGGAAATCGACGCCGCACAGGTCGCGCTCGAAGAGGCCGATTTCATCGTCTCGGCCGGCAACGGCGTGAGCGACGTCGCGGCGTTCGAAACGCTCGCCGGCGTGCTCGGCGCGGCGATCGGGGCGAGCCGGGTCGCGGTCGACAACGGCAGCTTCACGCGCGACAAACAGGTCGGGGCCACCGGTAAAACCGTCGACGCAAGCGTGTATATCGCATTGGGTATCTCCGGTGCAGTCCAGCACCTGCAGGGCATCAAGGATTGCCGGCACGTGATCGCAGTGAATCTCGACGGCAGTGCGCCGATCGTGAAGCGCGCGAACCTCACGGTGATCGGCGACGCGCAGACGACCATCGCCGCGCTTACCGACGAAGTCCGGCGCGCTCGCGCAGCGCATGCGGCGAGCTCGAGTGCTTCCGAAGCCGTCACCGTCTCCCCCAACGAAGGAGTCGCCGCATGAACGGCACAGGAACGCTGAAACGGATCGCGGTGCTGGTGTCGGTCGGAAGCCACCCGGTGAGCGGCGCGGCGCGCTTTAGCCGCAACGATGCTGCCGCGCTGGAAATCGCACGCACGCTCGCCAAGACTTGCCAAGCCGCACTCGACGTCGTGCACGCAGGCGATCCGTCGAATCCGGCGCTGACCGACTACCTCGCGCTCGGCGCCGAGCGCATCGATGTGCTCGCATGCAGCGACGGCGACGATGCCGTCCCGGCATTGGCGAAGCGCGTGCAAGGCTGCGACCTCGTGCTGACCGGCACGCGAGCCGAGGGCGCGTACGACACCGGCATGCTGCCTTATCGTCTCGCCGCTGCGCTCGGCTATCCGTTGATCGGCTCGGCGGTCGACGTATCGGTCGACAACGGCCGTGCCGCAGCTCGGCAATTTTTGCCGAAGGGACTGCGCAGGCGCGTCGACGCCGCATTGCCCGCGGTCGTGGCCGTGCACCCGCTCGCCAACGCCGCCCCGCGTTACGCGTACGCCCGTTTGCGCGCGGGGTCGATCGTGACGAACCCGACCGCGATGCAGAAGGACAGCGAAGCCGCCCAGTGGAGCGTGGCGCGCGCCGAACGTAAGCCCGTGAAGCTTGCTGCCGCGGAAAAGCGCTCCGGGCACGCCCGGATGCTGTCCGCAACGACGACGGAAAGCCGCGGCGGCAGCGTCGTAATTGACGGGAGTTCGGTCGAAAAAGCACAAGTGATCCTCGCGTATTTGCGCGAGCATCAACTCATCGATTATTGACGCGTCTGTACCTCATCAGGCGCGTACGCACTGAGACGTACTGAATCCGGAGCCAACGATATGAAGGTATCGGCAGACATTCGCGCGCTGGTGGACCGGCGCAAAAAGGGTTACAGCCTCGAAGCGCCGTTTTATACGAGCGACGAGATTTTCGCGCTCGACATGGAAGCGATATTTCGCAAGCACTGGATTCAAGTCGCGGTCGAGCCGGACGTTCCCGAGCCGGGCGACTACATGACCGTCGAGCTCGGCCGCGATTCGATCCTGATCGTGCGCGACGACGACATGCAGATCCGCGCGTTTCACAACGTCTGCCGCCATCGCGGCGCCCGCCTGTGCAATGACGACAAGGGCTCGGTCGGCAACATCGTGTGCCCGTACCACAGCTGGACTTACAACCTCACTGGCCAATTGATGTTTGCCGAGCACATGGGCGAGCAGTTCGACCGCTGCAGGCACAGCCTGAAGTCCGTTCACGTGCAGAACCTCGCGGGGCTGATCTTCGTCTGCCTCGCGGACGAACCGCCTGTCGACTTCGACGTAATGCGCGCGGCGATGGAGCCGTACTTGCTGCCGCACGACCTGTCGAACTGCAAGATCGCGGCCCAGATCGACATCCTCGAAAAAGGCAACTGGAAGCTGACGATGGAGAACAATCGCGAGTGCTACCACTGCGTTGCGAACCATCCCGAGCTGACCGTTTCACTCTACGAGTACGGCTTCGGCTATCAACCGTCGCCGGCCAACGCGGACGGGCTGGCCGCATTCGAGCGCACTTGTATCGAGCGCGCCGCGCAGTGGGAGGCGATGGACCTGCCTTCGGTGGAAGTCGATCGCTTGAGCGACGTGACGGGATTTCGCACGCAGCGGCTGCCGCTCGATCGCTGCGGCGAATCGCAGACGCTCGACGCGAAGGTCGCCTCGAAGAAGCTGCTCGGCGAGTTCAAGCGCGCCGACCTTGGCGGCCTGTCGTTCTGGACGCAGCCGAATTCATGGCACCACTTCATGAGCGACCACATCGTGACGTTCTCGGTGATTCCGCTGTCCGCGGGCGAGACGCTCGTGCGCACGAAATGGCTCGTGCACGAGGACGCGCAAGAAGGCGTCGACTATGACGTCAGGAACCTCACGGCGGTGTGGAACGCGACCAACGACCAGGATCGCGCGCTCGTCGAATTTTCGCAGCGCGGCGCAACAAGCAGCGCCTATGAACCGGGGCCTTATTCGCCGTACACCGAAGGCCTTGTCGAGAAGTTCTGCGATTGGTACATCGGTCGCGTGGCTGCGCAGATCGACGCATAGCGAATGCCGGAGTGGACCATGAAGCGAGACGGGGAGACCTTCGAGCCCGCCGGCAGCCGGCTCACGCGGCCCGGATTCTGGAGCGCGTTGCCGGAACGTTGGACGAGCGACGTCGAAGAGACGCTCGTCTGCTGCCAGGTGCGTCAGGAAACGCACGACGTGAAGAGCTTTTTCTTCACGTCGCCGGAAAGCCGCGCGTTCGCGTTCGAGCCGGGGCAGTTCGTCACGCTCGAACTCGAGATCGACGGCGAAACGGTCAATCGCTGCTATACGATTTCGTCGGCGCCCACGCGGCCCCATACGATTTCGATCACGGTCAAGCGCGTGCCGGGCGGGAAGGTGTCGAACTGGCTGCACGACCATCTGCAGGCGGGCACGGCGATGCGCGTGCTCGGGCCTGCGGGCGAATTCACGTGCGCCCGACATCCGGCGGGCAAGTATTTGTTTCTCTCGGCGGGATCGGGCATTACGCCGCTGATGTCGATGAGCCGCGCGCATCACGAACTCAACGAGGATCGCGACATCGTGTTCGTGCACAGCGCGCGAACCCCCGACGACATCGTCTTCGCGCGAGAACTCGATCTGATCGCGGCCAATCAAGTCAATTTCCGCACGTCGTTTGTCTGCGAGCGGGTTGGGGCGCGCACGAATTGGCCTGGAATCACGGGCTTTTTGACGTTGCCGCTGCTCAAGCTGACGGCTCCGGACTTCATGGAGCGCGAGATCTTCACGTGCGGTCCGGCGCCGTATATGAAAGCGGTTCGAGACCTGCTCGACGAAGCCGGCTTCGATCGCAGCCGCTATCACGAAGAGCGTTTTTCGTTCGACACGCCGGCCGAATCGGCGGCGCAGGCCTTGAGCGAGGCGGCGCACGACACCGCTCGCACCGCGCCCGACGGCACGCCGCAGACCGTTGCGCGCTTCGCCGTGACGTTCGCAAAGAGCCGGCGCGACATCGAATGCGGCAGCGACCAGCCCGTGCTCGACGCAGCGCGGCAAGCGGGCGTGCGCCTGCCGGCATCGTGCACGCAGGGCATGTGCGGCACGTGCAAGGTGAAGCTCGTGTCGGGCCAGGTCGATATGAAGCACAACGGCGGCATTCGTCAGCGCGAGATCGATCAAGGGATGGTGCTGCTTTGCTGCAGCAAGCCGCTCAGCGATCTGATCATCGACAAATAAGCAAGGGAAAGATCGGGTCGCGCAATGACAAGACGATGTCGCAATCCGGACTTACCGCCGATTTCTGGCTGATCATCCTGACATCACCGGCATGACGCCGGCACCGTCGACGACAAGGAGATCACGATGAAACTTCTCAAGCAACTGCTGCTTTGCGGCGCGCTTAGCGCCGCGCTGGTCACGGTGCTGCCCGTGGCTGCCGATACGAAACCGACGATCAAGATCGGCTATGTCGAAGGCTGGGACGACAGCGTCGCGACGACCAACGTGGCCGCACGCATCATCGAAAAGCGCCTGGGTTATCCGGTGCAGATCGTTCCGGTCGCGGCGGGCATGATGTGGGAGGGCGTCGCGCGCGGCGACCTCGACGCGACGCTGTCCGCGTGGCTGCCCGTGACACAGGGTGCGTATTGGGACAAGTACAAGACGAAGGTCGTCGACCTCGGTGCAAATTTTACGGATGCTAGAATCGGCTTGATCGTGCCCGCCGACGTGAAAGCGAACAGCATCGCCGATCTCGAATCTCAGAAGTCCGAATTTGGCGGACGTATCGTGGGAATCGACGCAGGCGCGGGCGTGATGGCAAAGACAGCGGATGCGATCAAGGCCTACAAGCTCGACTATCAACTGATGCCGAGCTCGGGCACCGCGATGACAGCGGAACTCGCGCGCTCGATGCATGCCGATAAACCCGTGATCGTCACGGGCTGGGCGCCGCACTGGATGTTTGCGAAGTGGAAGCTCAAGTTCCTCGACGATCCGAAGAAGGTCTACGGCGAAGCCGAGCACGTGGACAATGTCGTCAACCCGGACTTGGAGACGAAAGCCAAACCGGTGGTGGCGTTCTTGAAGCAGTTTCAATGGAAGCCGGGTGAGATCGACGGTGTGATGCTGGCGGCTCAAGTCGGCACGAAGCCTGATGCCGCCGCGGATGCATGGATCGCGGCGCACCCCGACCGGGTCAATAGCTGGTTGGCGGGAACGCAATGACGCTTGATATGCAGCAAACGTTGAGCGCACGGAGCAGTCGGCCGTGCGCTTGGTGTCTTGGTATTGCATCGCTTACGCCGCTCTTGATAGTCGGCATCGTGCCGTTTATCACCGGCGACGTGCCGATGTCGAATCTCATCCCGCTCTTGCCGCTCGGCCACGATGCACAAGGCAATCTCGCGACCGCCACGTTTGGCGCGTGGAACGGCACCAGCATCACGATGGCGATGGGCGCGATGCGCAAGGTCTTGCCTTATGGCGCACTCGTGCTGGCCGCGCTCGTGATGTGGGGCGCGCACCGCTTGGCTCGCGGATAGTCGCATTCGATGCCGTAGGCATAGCACTGCTAAGATTTAACGGAATTTCAGACTATTCCTATATCCCGCCAGTCATCGGGCTGGTTATGTTGCGTTCTCTCATTGATCAGAACATGGAGAACGAGACATGCACACACCGTGCGGCGCCACCTCACAAACCGCCCCTCGATTTACAATTCGCTCCGCTCTTGCCAGGGTCCAACCTTGCCGGAGCGATGACCGCGCCCTGAGTGGCCGCCGTTGCATCCGATGAGCGGGGGGGCCATGTCAGACCTGCACCGCTCCCCGGAGGCCCGCCGACGCCTCGCGCGTCCAATCGGCGGCCGCGCCCACCTGTTGCCCATGCGAGACCTGACGCCCGAGCAAG
>NZ_JAFLRF010000043.1:0-852 GCF_017315705.1 Trinickia mobilis
GCTTTACCTTGGCTAGATCACCGCTCTCGATGGCTTGTGCCAACACCAACTGCGAGCCAGAAAAGAAGTCGGTGGCAGGAATTTTTTTCATTGCGTTTGCCATGTAGGGAGTCAGTAAAAGGGCGATCGTTAGGATGAAAACGAAAAACAGGCGCTTCATGGCGACACGTCCTGAAGAATGGAAATATCTTCCTGCTTTTGCTTTTCGATTCCGTCAATCACCTGGCTAATGAAGTGTCGACTGATCGACGAACCTTTTCCGTCGAGCACATAAGGCGTGCCGACGGCCTCCGGCAACGGTAGCCAGCTTTGCAGGGTTGTCAGGATTTCCCCTTTCACGTGGTACGCATAGACCTCCGAAGGTTGCGAAGTGCCGCCGTAGCGCTCCACTGTTTGGGAATGCAGGCCTGCGGCGTTGAAACTCCAGCAGGCCTTCCCGCTGACGCTCGATGCAGTTGCGCATAGCCCACCGCCCTGCGAGTGACCCGCGACATCGATGGGAAGGGTGTCACGTTTCAATTTTCTGCCCATATTGACAGCTCGTTCGTAATACGCTGACTTCAAATTCACCGCTTGAGAAAAGTTATTCCCCCAATCTTCCAAACTGGTCACCTCCGTTCCTTTGAAAGAGACGGTTGAAATCATGTCGTCACCGAATACGCTGCGGTCCGGAGCGTAAAGCTGGACGCGAAAATTCGAGCCGTCGCTTTGGAAATCGTCTACTTTCAAGCCATGCCCGTCCAACGTCTGCAAGTCCCCACTCGCATTCCTCCACCCCTCCACCCCTCCGGCACCGGCCTCGTCGGCTCATAAACATGGTCCGTCAGCCGCGCCTTCTCCACCGCGACGTTA
>NZ_JAFLRF010000043.1:966-44968 GCF_017315705.1 Trinickia mobilis
GGCAATGGGATGGGAGGCGGGCACTGTGCCATCGCCCTCCTCTGCCGATACGCCTGGTTCAATTGCCACTGCAGGCTGCTGCCCATCCACAAGTTCAGCCCGGCGCGATTGACCTGCCAATACCCGCCGTCCGGCGCCTCCGGAGCGTCGATCCAATCGACCAGCGCCGAACTTGCCGATATCTCTTTCAGTACGACCCAATCGCCGTTATGTATCCGATCCGCCAATCGCTGCAGGTTGTTATGCAAAATCTCGCCCTGGAGGGCACCCCATCGGCGCCAGCTTGGGTCGACGAACATATCGTCGATGAACTGTTCAAGCTCGCTTGGGTTGACATCACTTTCGAGCAGGCCATAGCGGTCCATGCCCGACAATCGCGCATGGGCTGCCGGCGCAATGGCGGACCACGCAAGCAATGGTGGGATGACCCAGCACGCTTGCTCGGGCGTCAGGTCTCGCATGGGCAACAGGTGGGCGCGGCCGCCGATTGGGCGCGCGAGGCGTCGGCGGGCCTCCGGGGAGCGGTGTCGGTCTGACATGATCCCCCCGCTCATCGGATGCGACGCAGAGCGTCTTCATCGCGCTGCCAACGTTGAGCGTTAGCGATAACGAGGCGAATCGTGAATCGAGGTGATGTTTGCGCGGTGGCGTTGCGCGACGTGGTCATGTCTCGTTCTCCATGTTCTGATCGTTGAGAGAACGCAACATAACCAGCCCGATGATTGGCGGGATATAGGAATGGTCCGAAATGCGGAAAAGCGTTAAAGCAAAGGCAGGCGAATCGCATGAGACGGTCGAGCCGACCAGACGACCGTGATATCGATCGGTGATGCGGCCTTTTAAGCGCCGCCTCTGCCGGCCGCTATTACGACGCACACGCTCACATATTCCGCCGATACTGCCCCCCCACCTCGAACAGCGCGTGCGTGATCTGCCCGAGCGAAGCGACGCGCACCGCGTCCATCAGCACCGCAAACACGTTCTCGTCGTCGATCACCGCGCGCTGCAGGCGTTGCAGCATCTCCGCCGATTCGCCCTGATGCCGTGCCTGGAATGCGCGCAGGCGCGCGAGCTGGCTCTGCTTTTCCGCCTGCGTCGAGCGTTGCAGCGCGATCGGCGGCGGGGCCTCGTGCGGGTGCGCGGACAAGAACGTATTCACGCCGACGATCGGATACGAGCCGTCGTGCTTGCGGTGTTCGTACAGCATCGATTCGTCCTGAATGCGCCCGCGCTGGTAGCCGGTCTCCATCGCACCCAGCACCCCGCCGCGCTCGGTCAGCCGGTCGAATTCGGCGAGCACCGCCGCTTCGACGAGATCCGTCAGTTCCTCGACGATGAAGCTGCCCTGATTCGGATTCTGGTTCTTCGCGAGCCCCCATTCGCGGTTGATGATCAACTGGATCGCCATCGCACGGCGCACCGAGTCTTCGGTCGGCGTCGTGATCGCTTCGTCGAACGCGTTCGTGTGCAGCGAGTTGCAATTGTCGTAGATCGCGATCAGCGCCTGCAGCGTCGTGCGGATGTCGTTGAAGTCGATTTCCTGCGCGTGCAGGCTGCGGCCCGAAGTCTGCACGTGATATTTGAGCTTCTGGCTGCGCTCGTTCGCGCCGTACTTGTCACGCATCGCGACCGCCCAGATGCGGCGCGCGACGCGGCCGAGCACCGTGTATTCCGGCTCCATGCCGTTCGAGAAGAAGAACGACAGGTTCGGGGCGAAATCGTCGATGTGCATGCCGCGCGCGAGATACGCCTCCACGTACGTGAAGCCGTTGGCGAGCGTGTAGGCGAGCTGCGAGATCGGGTTCGCGCCGGCCTCGGCGATGTGATAGCCGGAGATCGACACCGAGTAGAAATTGCGCACGCCGTGCTCGACGAAGTACGCCTGGATGTCGCCCATCACCTTCAGGCTGAACTCGGTCGAGAAGATGCACGTGTTCTGTCCTTGGTCTTCTTTCAGGATGTCGGCCTGCACGGTGCCGCGCACGTTTTGCAGCGCGTGGGCGCGGGCGGCGGCGATTTCGTCCGCCGTGGGTTTCCGCCCTTTTGCTGCGCAGCGGGTCTCCAGGCGTTCGACTTGCTGATCGATCGCGGCGTTGAAGAACATTGCGAGGATCGTCGGCGCGGGACCGTTGATCGTCATCGACACCGACGTTTCCGGCGAGCACAAATCGAAGCCGTCGTAGAGCGCCTTCAGGTCGTCGAGCGTCGCCACCGATACGCCCGAGTTGCCGACCTTGCCGTAGATGTCGGGGCGTTCGTGCGGCTCCTCGCCGTAGAGCGTCACCGAATCGAACGCGGTGGAAAGGCGTTTTGCCGGCAGCCCTTCGGACAGCAGCTTGAAACGCCGGTTGGTGCGCAGCGGGTCGCCTTCGCCGGCGAACATCCGCGTCGGGTCCTCGTTCTCGCGCTTGAACGGAAACACGCCCGCCGTGAACGGGAAATAGCCGGGCAGATTCTCTAGCGAGAGCCAGCGCAGCAGTTCGCCGGGGTCGGCGAACTTCGGCAGCGATACTTTTCGGATCGACGTGCCGGAGAGCGTCGTGACCGAAAGCGAGGTGCGGATCTCGCGGTCGCGGATTGTCACGACGTGCTCGTCGCCGGCATAGGCGGCGGCCGTCTTCGGCCATGCAGCGAGCAGCGCCTTCTCGCGTTCGCCGAGCCGGGATTCGCGCGCGGCGATCAAAGTGTCAAGGGCGGTGACGGCTTGCGGGCCCGCGGCGCTCGATTCATCTACACCGCCGATCGCGGCCGTGGCAACCGATGCCGCAGCCGCTTCCGCCGCTCCGGCCGCCTCCGGTCCGTTTGCTCCGTTCGCCGCTCCCGTCTCTTCCTCCAACATCCTCCGCGCTTCGCTCAACTGCCAGCGCTCGCGGGCCACGCGCGCCTGCGTCTCAGCCCGCGTGCGATAAACCCGTACCGTCTCGGCCACCTCCGACAGATAGCGCACGCGCGCCGGCGGCACGATCGCGCGACGCTCGCTCGAATAGCGCACGTCCGTCTTCGGGAGCCGCGCGCCGCCGTCGCGCAAGCCGTGTGCGGCGAGCGACGCCGCGACATGCTGATAAAGCGCCGTCACGCCGTCGTCGTTGAAGTGCGACGCGATCGTGCCGAACACCGGCATCGCGTCGGGCGGCGTGCCCCACGCGTCGCGATTGCGCTGGACCTGCTTCGCGACGTCGCGCAGCGCGTCGGCGGCGCCCTTGCGGTCGAACTTGTTGATCGCGACGAAATCGGCGAAGTCGAGCATGTCGATCTTCTCGAGCTGGCTCGCGGCGCCGAACTCGGGCGTCATCACGTAGAGCGACTGGTCGGCGTACGGCACGATCCCCGCAGCGCCCTGGCCGATGCCCGAGGTCTCGACGACGATCAGGTCGACGCCCGCCGCCTTGCACGCGGCGATCGCGTCGGGCAGCGCCTCCGCGATCTCCGCCGCCGCGCCGCGCGTCGCGAACGAGCGCATGAAGACGCGCGGCCCGCGGCCCCAGTCGCCGATCGCGTTCATGCGGATGCGGTCGCCGAGCAGCGCGCCGCCGGACTTGCGGCGCGACGGGTCGATCGCGAGCACCGCGATCGTCAGCGTGTCGTCGTAGTCGAGGCGAAAGCGCCGCACGAGCTCATCGGTCAGCGACGATTTGCCCGCGCCGCCCGTCCCCGTGACGCCGAGCACCGGCACGTGCACGGCCGCCGCGCGTGCCGCGAGCGCTGCGCGCGTGGCGGCGTCGGCCTGTCCGCTTTCGAGTGCGGTGATGAGCTGGGCAAGCGGGCGGAAACCGTCGCTGCCGCCGCGCCCCAACTGCGCGACTGCATCCGCGCCCAACGCGGCGCGCGGCGACTTCGACGCGCGCGCGATCATGTCGTCGATCATCCCTTGCAGGCCGAGCCGCTGGCCGTCCTGCGGCGAGTAGATGCGCTCGACGCCGTAGCGCTGCAGCTCGTCGATCTCGTCGGCGACGATCACGCCGCCGCCGCCGCCGAACACTTTGATACGCCCGCCGCCGCGCTCGCGCAGCATGTCGACGAGGTACTCGAAATATTCGACGTGACCGCCCTGGTAGCTCGACACGGCGACGCCGTCGGCGTCCTCTTCGAGCGCGGCGTTCGCGACGTCGGCCACCGAGCGGTTGTGGCCGAGGTGGATCACCTCGACGCCGCTCGCCTGAAGAATGCGGCGCATGATGTTGATCGACGCGTCGTGGCCGTCGAACAACGCGGCGGCCGTCACGAAACGCAGGCGCGGCGCGGACGGCGGCGTGTGGCCGCTCGTGCGCTGCGGCATCGAAAGATCGGTCATGTCTCCCCCGGATCGGCAGCTCTGCATGGGACCGGAGTAAGTGCTAAAGCACTAACTCCGGATCGGCAAATCAAGCGGGTGTTTTTCGCAGTATAGGCAAACGCCTGGGGAGATTGACGTTCGCGTCAAGACGAACGCAGGCCGATCAAGCCCGCCGCTTCAGCGCGCCGCCGCGCGAATCTCCTCGAGCGACGGCCACAGCGGCCGGTCCGAAAACCGCTCCGCCATGAAGTCGACGAACGAGCGCACTTTCGCCGACACGTGGCGCCGGCTCGCGTACACGGCATGGATCGGCAGTTCGCGCGGCGGCAGCGCGTCGACGAGGATCGGCACGATGCGCCCTTGCGCGATGTCTTGGCCGATCACTTCGGTACCGAGCCGCGCAATGCCCACGCCCGAGAGCACGACGACGCGCTGCGCTTCCAGATCGCCGACCACGAGATTGCCCGCCAGCACGACGCGCGGCGCGTCGGGCCCGCTTGGCAGCCAGTCGAAGTTCGGCAAGTTCGTGTACTGGATGAAGTTGTGCTTCGCGAGATCTTCGATTTTTCGCGGCGTGCCGTGGCGGCTCAAATACTCCGGCGACGCGCACAGCACGATATGCGCGGTCGCGAGCTGCCGCGCGATCAGCGACGACGACTTCAGCCCGAATGGCGACGCGCGGATCGCGATGTCGAAGCCCTCCTCGATCAACTCGACGATGCGATCGGAGAGCGCCACTTCGGTCGTCACCTGCGGATGCGTCGCGGCGTAGTCGGAAACCGCGGCCATCACGTAGCGCAGGCCGAACGCCGACAGCGACGACACCCTGAGCCGCCCTTGCGGCACGATGCTCGCGGCGCTGACGGCCTGCTCGGCCTCGTCGAGCTCGGCGAGCACTTGCGCGAGCCGTTCGTAGTATTCGCGGCCGGCCTCGGTCGGCGCGACGCGCCGCGTGGTCCGGTTCAGGAGCCGCGCGCCGAGCTGCTGCTCGAGATGCATCACGTGCTTGCTCGCCATCGCCGCGGACATTTGCATGCGCTCGGCCGCGCCGACAAAGCTGCCCACCTCGACGACATAGCGGAACACTTTCATGCTGACGAGGGTATCCATGGCAATCGCTCGCAGTAAGAATGAATCGGCCGGTTTGCCCGCACTTTATCAAAGTCACGTAGGCAATTGAACTGCCCCCCACGCTCACATTCGTTCGCTGCCCGCTCCCCCAATCCCCCAGGGGGACTTCCTGCGGGGCCGGGGACTTCCTGCGGGGCGCGAGGGGGCTGATGCTTTCCTTGGGGCGGCCCGGCGGAAGGCAAGAAAAACGGCGCCGAAGCGCCGTTTCTCCTCGAAGCAGCCCGCGAGCGCCTAGAACTTCGCGCGAATGCCCGCCCCGAAGGTGTTGCCGTCCGACAGGCCGCTCAAGCGGTCGTTCATATAGGCCGCGTAGACATCGGTGCGCTTGGACAGCGGATAGTCGTAGCCGAGCGCCCAGGTCTTGCGGGTCTGGTCGAGGCCGCCCGCATCGCGCGAATAGGCGAACGAGGCCATGACCGTGCCGGGACCCACCGGCACCGTCACGCCGCCCTGGCCGGTGTTGACGTGCCAGCTGCCGACGGTCTGGTCGTTATGCGTGTACATGTACTGTCCGTAGAACTTCACGAACTTGAGGTCGTAGCTCGCGCCGAGCTGGCCGACATACTGGCTCTTGAACGGCACCACGCTGCCGCCGAACGACACCGGCGGCGGGTTCAGCAAGTCGCCCGGCGCGTTGTTGAAGTTCACGTACTGGAAAACGCCGGTCGCGGCGAACGGTCCGTGGAAGTAGAGGAACTGAGCGCTCCACTTCTTCGCGCCGTTGTCGCCGGCGGTATTGCCGAGCCCATACATCACGCTGCCCGACAGGCCGTTGAAGTCGGGCGACGCGTACTGCACCGCGTTGTTCCAGCCCGAATCGCCGACCACGCCGGTATCCGTCGTATAGGTCGCGCCGGTCGGTATCGCCGTGTTGCCGAGGAAGGTGTGCCACACCATCGGCGAGAACTCGTACGAGTCGATGAACGGATTGAAGAGAATCGTCGAGACGAACAGCTGCGTCGTCAGGCGGCCCGCGGTGACGGTACCGTACGGCGACTCGATGCCGACATACGCGTTGCGCGAGAAGAACGAGTCGCCGGTGAAGCGGCCGAAGTTGCCGTTCTGCGGCAGGAAGAAGTCTTCCAAGGTGAAGATGGCCTTATAGCCGCCGCCCAAGTCTTCCGAGCCCTTCAAGCCCCAGTACGACGTCGACATGCCGCCGCCGGCGACCTGCCACGCGCTCTTCTGGCCGGGGAATTTCTGGTCCCCGACCCACGTATCGACCTGGCCGTACAACTGCACGCTCGACTGCGCATGCGCCGCGGTGCCCGCGGCGAGCAAGCCGGCCACGGCTGCACGTTTGACGTTTGTTTTCAGCGTACGGCTGACGATTGCTTTCATATGATCTCCTGTCTTTTTCAAAGGTAAGCGTTGACGGGCGCTGGGGGCGGTTCGCGCGAACTGTTTAGTTGGCCGTTCGATCGTCGATCCGGTTGTGGGCGAAGATCATCTTCACGGACCATTTTTCCGGACAAAAATGGGTTCGCTTATTGCTGGTATAGCTGTCCCATTAATTGCCCATTGATACGTCTTGCTTATCGAGCGCGGTGTCCGAAGAACAACGAAGGCAATGGCCCGCAATGCCATGTCAGCGGCTGTTCTGGCCGACATGCGGACACAGCGCTATCGTCGCTGAAAGCGGCGGGGTCGCAAATTAATTTTGAAAACCGAGGCCCGATCAAAGGCACAGAAGCGCCTGCGAGCTCGAAAAGTGTGGCGTGATTACGTCACTTTGGTTGCCGGATCGCGGCTTGCTGGAAGGTGGGACGCTTGGCGCTGCAACCGCCGACTGCGCGCGGTGCGCTGCAGTCAGTTGCGGTAGGGGGAAGGCGCGGGAGGATGCGGGACTTCGCTAGGCGGACGCGGCACGAAGTGCGACGAATCGCGTTCCTCGTTGTAGCGGGTGATGTCGGCGCGAATCGAGCCCGATCTCACATACGGAGGGTTGGGATCCTGGCGCTGAAACGGCCGCGTGACCTCACTGACAGGGTGAATCGGCGTGCCGTACACCGGGTCGCGGCCGCTCGGGCCGCCGGCCGGCCCCATCCACGGCGCGCCGCCGGCGGCCACACGCGGATTCTGACCGGGACCTGCAACGCGGCGCGGCGCGGCGTAACCGCGGGAATCGGCCCGGGACGCACGCATGGCTTGCCCGCCGTAGGCGCGCGTGGCGCCGCCGTAGTGGCCGCCCTCGCCGTGATCCATTCGTGGCGGCTGCGCATGGGCGAAGGACAGCATGGCCGCGCAAAACGCACCCACCGCCCAACGTCCCAAGTTTCGAGTACCCAATTCCACCATGATCGATTTGCGTGCAAACCCTTCCTGAAACGCCTGCCCAAGCAGGGTGCACAGCACCGGAAAACACGCGTCGTACCGACTCGTATTACTCACACAGCTGTGCTTCGAAGAGCTTTTCAGCAGTAATTTATGGGTCGCTCGAAAAGGTGTCGAGGTAAAAAGTGTTAGACCTGGGGCATCGTTGTAACGCCTTGTTACTGCGCCGAAATTGCCGTGTTTTCCCTATATCGACGCGCCTTTTGCGCGCTCGGATTTCGTGCAAGCAAGGTCGATGTCAGGACGTCTGGCGAGAGCTGCCGACGCGGTTATGCTTGTTGCTTGCAAGCGACGCATTCGCGTCTACGCGCCCCACGAAGAGGCACGCCGCACGGGACACAAGCCACGCTCCGCCATCGTCGCCGGCTCATGCGCCCAGATCATCAATCAACAATTTAAATGAATTTGTATTTTCAATAGCTGAGGCTGACAATAGCGTCAATGAATAGCGTCAATGCCCCTGGGCGCGAAGCCGCTGCCCACAACACAATCCTTTACTGCAATAGCCGCATTGAGAGTCAAGATGGCCCGCCCGAAATTTCTCCCCGATAACTTCACGCTAATGCTGGTCGGCACCGTCATCGTTGCGAGCGTGCTGCCGTGCCGAGGCGAAACGGCGGTCGCGTTCAACTGGATCACGAACATCGCGATCGGCCTGCTGTTCTTCCTGCATGGCGCGAAACTGTCTCGCGAAGCGATCGTGGCGGGCGCGACGCATTGGCGCCTCCATGCGGTCGTGCTCCTCAGCACGTTCGTCATGTTTCCGCTGCTCGGCTTCGCGCTCAAGCCGCTGCTTTCGCCGCTTGTCACGCCCGCGCTGTATACCGGCGTCCTGTTCCTCTGCACGCTGCCGTCCACCGTTCAGTCGTCGATCGCGTTCACGTCGATGGCCAAGGGCAACGTGCCCGCCGCCGTGTGCAGCGCGTCCGCGTCCAGCCTGCTCGGCATCTTCATCACGCCCGCGCTCGTCAGCGTGACGCTCGCCAATCAGGCGGCCGGCTCGGGCTCGGCCTGGCACACGGTCGGCAACATCGTGCTGCAACTGCTCGTGCCGTTCGTCGCCGGGCAATTGCTGCGGCCGGTGATCGGCAAGTGGCTCGACCGCAACCGCGGCGTGCTCAAGATCGTCGACCAGGGCTCGATTCTGCTCGTCGTCTATTCCGCGTTCAGCGAAGCCGTGAACGAGGGCCTTTGGCACCACATTCCGCCGATGGCGCTGGTTGGACTCGTGGTTGTGAATGCGGTGCTGCTGGCCGTGGCGCTCGGCCTCACGGCATTCAGCAGTAAGCGCCTGGGCTTTAGCCGTGAGGACCAGATCACGATCATTTTCTGCGGCTCGAAGAAGAGTCTTGCCGCAGGCATTCCGATGGCGAAAGTGATCTTCGCTTCGCACGCCGGCGCGGTCGTGCTGCCGCTGATGCTGTTCCACCAGATTCAGCTCATGGTCTGCGCCGCGCTCGCGCAGCGCTGGGGCGCGCGCGAGATGAGCCGCGAACGCCGCGCCGCCGCCTCGCGCAGGGCGGCGGCGCCCGCCGGGGCGCGCCGCTGAGTCCGCGGCTTCGCGCGGCAATACAAAGGAACGGGCCACGATCTTCCCTCCAAGCCTGTCAGACACGAAACGCCGCCTCACGCGGCGTTTTTGCCATTTGACGCGAGCGGGGCGGGCGCGTCGCGTCGGCCGAAAGTCATAAGGCGCCGCATTAGGGCCTGTTCAACCTAATAACAGGCTTGCGAACGTGCCTTGCCGGCTGTCCCCCAAGGGGACTTCCTGCGGGGCGCAGTGCAAGGAGGGAGGAGCGCCGTTTGGCCTCGCCAAACAAGCGGCGAGCGCCGGCGCAGCGGCCGGGCAATCCCGTAGTTAATCGAACCAACGCTTTTCGAGCCCGTCTGTAATTTTCGGAAATAAAGCGCCGGGGGCGGACAATTTAATCCTACAAAATCGGCAGGCTCGACTCCTTTCACTTAATTCGGGTGCCCGAATTAAATAAAGCGGCACAGCAAACGTTTGCCTTTCGGCGATTATCTCCAAGCCCAGGGACAAGACACGGATTGCCCGCCTTGGTTATGTCCGAAGCCGCTGGAGCGGCGCCTTCGAAAGCCCCCGGTCCATTCCAAAAGACGCAGGCGTCCGCGATAATGCCTCGCAGAAACTTCAAATCTCTTTAAAATCAGCGCCTGCGGTATTTGGCGCTATTAGAATGACGCCACGGAACTGAGAGACCGTGCTTCAGATGTACCCCGGATTCGCATGCCAAAGAGAGAATAAAAATGAGCAGCCAAGACCGGTCCCACGAGGATCGTCACGAGGTAGCAGGCATCCGGCGGTCGAAAAGGCGTTCGCGGGGGCGCCGGATCAAAACCGCCGAAGTGCCTGAAGACAACCTGTCTTTCGAAGACTACGCAGCCGACCGGCTGGGGTCGTTTCTTTGCGCGCAATTGGCGACGGCGCTCGCCGCCTACACCGTCATGTTCGCGGGCGTCGCCTGGCTGCGCGGCGAGCTGCTCGCGCTCGCGACGCTCGTCTGCGCGGCGCCCGTGTTGCCGATGGCGGCAGCGCTCGCCTTGGCGTGGCGCAATGACAGCGGCGTGCGTCCGAGCCTCGCCGCGCTCGTCTTCATCGGCGCGCTCGAAACGGGCCTCGTGCTGCACGGCCTGCACTGGCAGCGCGGCGCGCTTATCGTCCTGCCGGCCTTCGTGCTGATTCCGTTGATGTTCAGTCCGGTCCTGCAGCGCGGCTGGGACTTCCCGCTCGCCGCGGGGCTCGCGCTCGCAGGCCCACTGGCGCTTCTCGCGCTCCGCCGGCAGCCGGCCGACGCGCAGATCGGCATCGTGCTGTCGATGTTCGTCGCGCTCGCCGCGAGTTTCGTCACGAACTTCTCTGCGCGGCGCGCGAAGCAGAAGAGCTTCCGGCTCGAACACCAGTTGCGCGCGTTCGCGGACATCGACGAGCTCACGCAACTGCCGCGCCGCCGCCGCGTGTTCGAACTCGGCCGCCGCGTCCTGCAGCGCTCGGAGCGCGCGGGGCAGCCGTTCTCGGTGCTCTACATCGACGCCGATCACTTCAAGTCGGTCAACGACCGTTTCGGCCACGACGCCGGCGATCGCGCGCTGCGCCTCATCGCCCACCACATCCAGGCCAGCATGCGCTCATCCGACGTCGCGGGGCGCTTCGGCGGCGAGGAGTTCGTGGCGCTTCTGCCTGGCACAGACCAGATCGACGCCGCGCGCGTCGCCGAGCGGCTCAGAAAGCGCATCGAGGACATCCGCCAGTTCGAAGTCACGCTGACGATCAGCATCGGCGTCGCGCAACACGTGCGCGGCGAGCAGATCGACCGCGTGATCCGCCGCGCCGACGGAGCGCTTCTCGATGCGAAGGGCAGCGGCCGCAACCGGGTGGTGATCGCCGGTCGTCCCGCGGGCGACGACGCCGCGCCCGCGCAAGCGGCGCAAGGGACACAAGTGACTCAAGGGTCCCAACCCGGGTCCCAAGCCGGGTCCCAAGCCGCCCCCGGCACGCACGGCAAATCGGCGCACGAATCGAACGCCGAGCCGTTTTCGCGCGAGTGGCTGCCGGACTGAACCGTGAGACCTCAATGGAATCCTCGCACCGCAAAGGTGCGCGGATTCACAAAAAATTCATTCAACTCTGCCGGCTCGACGTCGATAACCCGATCGTCCTGTCAAACGTCGGCGCGTCAGCCGTTCAGTCATGTCACTTCGTTCGTCATCGGCCGCCTCTGCCCCGAGGATCGCCGATCTGATCGCGCAGCGTGCGCTTTCCGCGGTCTTTCAGCCGATCGTCGATTTCGACGGCGGCACGATTCTCGGTTATGAAGGGTTGATCCGCGGTCCGGCGGGCTCGCCGCTCGAATCGCCGGGCGCGCTCTTTTCGCGCGCCGTGCTCGAGGGGGTGTTGACCGAGCTCGAGCACGCCGCCGCGCGCACCTGCATCCACGCGTTCGTGAAGCTCGGCTGCGAAGGCAAGCTGTTCCTGAACTTCAGCGCGGAAGCGATCCTGAAGCTCGAACAGTCGCGCGACGCCACGCTCGCGTGGCTCCGGCGCCTCGGCCTGCCGGTCGAGCGGCTCGTGGTGGAGCTGACCGAGCAATGCGCGATCGCCGACTTCGCCGGCTTCATGCCGATCGTCGCGGGGCTGCGCGAAACCGGCGCGCAGTTCGCGCTCGACGACTACGGCACCGCGAACGCGAGCATGAACCTGTGGGTGCGCCTGCAGCCGGACGTCGTGAAGATCGACCGCTTCTTCATCCACAACATCGCGAGCGATCCGCTCAAATTCGAAGCGGTCCGCGCGATGCAGCACTTTGCGAATTCGAGCAGCGCGCGGCTCGTCGCCGAAGGCATCGAAAACGAAGCGGACCTGATCGTGATCCGCGACATGGGCATCGGCTGCGGCCAGGGCTATTTCTTCGGCCGCCCGAACGCGGCGCCCGCGAGAGGCATCGCCGACGCCGCGAAGCAGGCGATCCGCGCCGAGCACATCGCCGTGTTTCCCGGCCAGACCCGCAGCGTGTCCGCGTCGCCTTCGGGCGGCGTCGCGGCGGCGAAGATGCTGGTGGCCGCCCCCGCGCTGCCGCGCAAGGCGACCAACAACGACGTCCTAGATCTGTTCAACCGGATGCCGAATCTGCACGCGGTCGCCGTCGTCGAAAACGACGAGCCGGTCGCGCTCATCAATCGCCGCGCCTTCATGGACCGCTATGCGCTGCCCTATCACCGCGAGCTGTTCGGCAAGCGTCCGTGCCTGCAGTTTGCGAACGCGTCGCCGGTCATCATCGAGAAGTCGATGACGGTCGAGCAAATGGCGAAGCTGCTCGCGAGCGACGACCAGCGCTACCTCGCCGACGGCTTCGTGATCACCGACAACGGCCAGTACCTCGGCCTCGGCACCGGCGAAAACCTCGTGCGCGCGGTGACCGAAGTGCGGATCGAAGCGGCGCGCTACGCGAACCCGCTCACGTTCCTGCCGGGCAACATCCCGATCAGCTCGCACATCGCGCGCCTGCTCGGCCACGACGCCGAGTTCTTCGCGTGCTACGTCGACTTGAATCACTTCAAGCCGTTCAACGACCAGTACGGCTACTGGCAAGGCGACGAAGTGCTGAAGTTCGCGGCCGCCGTGCTCGCCGACATCTGCGATCCGACGCGCGACTTTCTCGGCCACGTCGGCGGCGACGACTTCCTGATCCTCTTTCAAAGCGAGGACTGGCAGGCGCGCGCCAAGAACGCGATCGCGACGTTCAACGAGGGCGCGCAGCGCTTCTACGCGGATGCGGACCGCGCCGCGGGCGGCATCCACGGCGAAGACCGGCGCGGCAACCCGACCTTCTTCGGCTTCGTGACGATGGCGATCGGCTGCGTGCGCGTCAAGCCGCAGCCCGGCCAGAGCCACGTCTACAGCAGCGAGATGATCGCGTCGGCGGCGGCGCTCGCCAAGCGCCGCGCGAAGCACGAGTCGGCGGGCTTCTTCCTGATCGACGTCGAGGAAGGCGAATCGATGATGCACATGGCCGCCACGCCGCCGCAACCGGAGACCGAGGCGCGCACGCTCAACTAAGCAGGCAAGCTCGACCATGGCGGCCGCGGTTGCGCCGAAGCGGCCCAATCTTGCGGTTGCCTTCCCGCCGACTACACCGCGCTGACGCCTTGTAATCTCCCATAACCGTCGCGCGCGGATAAACGCGCGCATGGGGAGCGCGCCGCCGAACTCCGTCGGCTGTCCCAGTCTAAACTGCACGCGGCGCCTAAGCGCGGACATCAATCGCGGCAACGAGGATCGGGATGGTTGGGTTGTACGACAGCAGCGTGCGGCTGATGCGCCGCATATTCGACAGTCGCATCGACGACGCCCCCGTGCTCGACGCGGCCCGCCACTTCCCCGACGCGGCCCGCTTCGTCGCGAACTGGCAGGCGATTCGCGCCGAGGCGCTCGACGTCGCCGAGAATCTGCGCAACATCCCGCGCTTTCACGACATCATGCGCGAGCAAGCCGACATCTCGGCCAACGATGCGCGCGACTGGCGCATGTACATCATGAAGGCGTACGGCGTGGCGTTCGAGCGCAACCTGAAGCGCTGCCCGACGCTGGCGTCGATCATCGCGCAATCGCCGGACGTGCTCTCCGCGTCGTTCTCGTTCCTCGCGCCGGGCAAGCACATTCCGCCGCACCACGGGCCGTTTCGCGGCATCCTGCGCGGCTATCTCGTGCTGTCGATGCCGCTCGACGCGAAGGGCGTGCCCGCCGCCACACTGACCGTCGACGGCCATGCCCACGGCCTCCACGAAGGCGAATTCATGCTATGGGACGACACCTTCGAGCATGAAGTGCTGAACGCGAGCGACCAGGTCCGCATCGTGCTGCTGCTCGACGTTCGCCGCCGCCGGATGCCCTTCGATATGCGCATCCTGTCGGACGCGGTGATCTTGATCGTGCGTCTCGGCATCCGTCTGCGCGGCGAGAGGATCGCGGTTTAGCGCGCGTGTTTAGCTGGTTTTACTAAACAAACGAATGTTCGTTTTCTCCTGATTCTACGGGTATTTCCGCGTGTCCCGGCACGCGTTTTCCGGCAGTTTGCGTCGATTTTTACTATACAATCGGCCGAACCAGAATCGACAGAATCGGAGACGATGGCGACAACCATTCGCGACGTCGCACGGGCGGCGAGCGTATCGATCGGCACCGTATCGCGGGCGCTGAAAAACCAGCCGGGCTTGTCGGAGGCGACGCGCCTGCGCGTCGTCGAGGCCGCGCGGCGCCTGGGCTATGACCCGGCGCAATTGCGCCCGCGCATCCGGCGGCTGACCTTCCTGCTGCATCGCCAGCACAACAACGTCGCGGCAAGCCCGTTCTTTTCGCACGTGCTGCACGGCGTCGAGCACGCGTGCCGCGAGCGGGGCATCGTGCCGTCGCTGCTCACGGCAGGCCCGACCGACGACATCGTCGACCAGTTGCGGTTGCATGCGCCCGATGCCATCGCGGTGGCGGGTTTCATCGAGCCCGAAACGCTCGCGGCGCTCGTCGCGCTGCAGCGCCCGCTCGTCCTGATCGACCTGTGGGCGCCGAACCTGCGCTCCGTGAATCTCGACAACGCCGCGGGCGCCGCGCTCGCGATGAAGCACCTGTTCGAATTGAAGCGCAGGCGCGTCGCGTTCATCGGCGGGTCGCTCGCGCACTACAGCATCGCGCAGCGCGCACTCGGCTACCGCCGCGCGTTCTTCGAAGCCGGCCTGTTGTTCGACCCCTCGCTCGAAGTCACGATCGACGCCGGGCTCGATCCCGATGCCGGCGCCGCGCGCGCGATGCAGCGCATTCTCGACGCGCCCGGCCCCGCGCCCGATGCGCTCTTCGCCTACAACGACGCAGCGGCGCTCGCCGCGCTGCGGGTGTGCCTCGCGCGCGGCCTGCGCGTGCCGCACGACATCGCGATCGTCGGCTTCGACGACATCCCTGCCGCCGCGCATGCCGTGCCGCCGCTCACCACGATCGCCGTCGACAAGGAAACGCTCGGCGCACGCGGCGTCGAGCTGCTGCTCGAGGAAACGCCGGCCCAGCTCGAAGTGCGGCTGCCCGTGCATCTCGTCCCGCGCGCCAGCACCGCCGCCCCGCTCGACACGTTCAGTACCGCCAGCACCCTCTTGGGAATCACGCCATGACGAAGCTGCCTAACCAGTCCAAATCGCAAGCCCGCGCCGTTCTCGCCGCCGTGCATACGAACGAGGCCGTGCCGCCCATCGACGACTTCCGCGACCGCGCGTTCCTGCTCTCGCACGTCGCGGGCACCTTGCGCTTCTACGCGCCGGCGGTATTCGATCCGTCCGGCGGCTTCTTCCATTTCTTCAAGGACGACGGCTCGATCTACGACCGCACGACGCGCCACCTCGTCAGCAGCTGCCGCTTCGTCTTCAACTACGCGATGGCGTACCGCCATTTCGGCGACGCGCAGCACCTCGACTACGCGCGCCACGGCCTCGAGTTCCTGCGCGACGCGCACTGGGACGCCGACCACCAAGGCTACGACTGGGAAATCGAATGGCGCGACGGCAAGAAGCGCACGCTCGACGGCACGCGCCACTGCTACGGCCTCGCGTTCGTGCTGCTTGCCGCCTCGCATGCCGTGATGGCGGGCATCGAGGAGGCGCGGCCGCTGGTCGCCCAAACGTTCGAACTGATGGAGCACCGGTTCTGGGACCGCGCCGCCGGCCTCTACGCCGACGAAGCGACGCCCGACTGGCACGTGTCCGGCTACCGCGGCCAGAACGCGAACATGCACACGACCGAGGCGCTTCTCGCCGCGTACGAAGCGACGGGCCATCTCGTCTATCTCGATCGCGCGGAACGCGTCGCGACGAACATCACGATGCGCCAGGCGCAGCTCTCGCACGGTCTCGTCTGGGAGCACTTCCACGCGGACTGGTCGGTCGACTGGCACTACAACGAAGAGGACAGCTCGAACATTTTCCGCCCGTGGGGCTTTCAGCCCGGGCACCAGACGGAATGGGCGAAGCTGCTCCTGATCCTCGAGCGCCACCGCGCGCTGCCGTGGCTCCTGCCGCGCGCCATCGAACTGTTCGACGCCGCGCTCACCCACGCCTGGGACGACGATCACGGCGGCCTCTTCTACGGCTTCGGCCCGGACGGCATGGTGTGCGATCACGACAAGTATTTCTGGGTGCAGGCCGAGACCTTGGCCGCCGCCGCGCTGCTCGGAGAGCGCACCGGCAGCGAGCGCTTCTGGGACTGGTACGAGGAGATCTGGCGCTATAGCTGGGCGCATTTCGTCGACCATCGCTACGGCGCCTGGTATCGCATCCTCACGTGCGACAACCGCAAGTACAGCGACGAAAAGAGCCCCGCCGGCAAGACCGACTATCACACGATGGGCGCGTGCTACGAAGCGCTGAACGCGCTGTCGCCGCTCGTGCGGGGCGCAGCGAATTCGGGGGGCGTCGCGGCGGACGTCACCGCTGCCGCCGCGCTCGAACGCGCCGCAGAATCGTCCAAACACGCGGCCGAGCACGCCACCGCACAGGCGGCGAAACACGAGACTAAGCACGCCCCCAAGCGCGCGCCGAAACCCAACAGCCACAGCAAGCCGCGAGAAGCGTCATGAACTGCCCCCACGCTCACGTTCGTTCGCTGCCCCCCGAGGGGGCGGTTGCCTCCCTTGGGGCGGCCCGGCGGGAGGCAACATGAACTGCCCCCACGCTCACGTTCGTTCGCTGCCCCCCGAGGGGGCGAATGCCTTCCTTGGGGGACGGGAGGCATCATGACCGCCACGCCCGATTTCCCGCTCTTCGTCTCCGCCGGGGACATCCTGACCGACCTCGTGCGCACCGGCGATTCGCACTGGCTGTCGCGCCCGGGCGGCGCGGGCTGGAACGTCGCGCGCGCGGTCGCGCGGCTCGGCATTCCGACGGCGAGCGCCGGCTCGCTCGGCACCGACTACTTCTCCGACGAACTCTGGAACGCGAGCGTCGCCGCCGGTCTGGACATGCGCTTCCTGCAGCGCGTCAACCGTCCCCCGCTGTTGGCGATCGTCCACGAGACACATCCGCCGACTTACTTCTTCATGGGCGAAAACGGCGCGGATCTCGCGTTCGACCCCGAGCTGCTGCCGCAAGGCTGGATGAAAGCGGCGCAGTGGGTGCATTTCGGCTGCATCAGCCTCGTGCGCCAGCCGCTCGGCGCCACGCTCGCGACGCTCGCTGTCGAGCTGCGCGCGCACGGCGTCAAGATCAGCTTCGATCCGAACTACCGCAACCTGATGGAAACGGGCTACCGCCCGACGCTCGAAACGATGGCCGCGCTCGCCGACCTCATCAAAGTCTCCGATGAAGACTTGCGCCTCATCTTCAAGACCGACGAGGCCGCAGCGCTCGCCGAACTGCGCGCGATGAATCCGCAAGCGCTGGTGCTCGTGACGCGCGGCTCGGACATGGCGACGCTTTTCGCCGGCGGCGAAACGTTCGAAGCGAAGCCGCCGCGCGTCGAAGTCGCCGATACGGTGGGCGCGGGCGACGCGTCGATCGGCGGTTTCCTCTTCAGCCTGATGCAATCGCCGCAGCGCAGCTACGCCGAGCACCTGGCGTTCGCGCTGGCCGCCGGCGCGGCGGCGTGCCGCCATTCGGGCGCCCATTCCCCGACGCTCGACGAGGTGGTCTCGCTCCTCACGGATTAAGGCCGCTTCGCCCCGCCGAGCTGGCTGACCGTGCGGGAACCGACACAGTAAGTTCGCAAAGCGCGTGCTAGGATGAATTATCCCTGTCGAGCGGAGCGGCATCATGGACGACGTCACCTACACCAAGGGAATCTACACGGCCACGGCAACAGCGCGTCCGCTGGACGGCGGGCAATTCCAGGGCGTGGTGACGCTGTCACGCGACGACCCCGACGACCCCGAATCGACCGCCTACGAAGTGGAGGCGACGAGCGCAAGCGAACAGGAGGCGCTCGATGAAGCGAAGGCGCTTGCGCACCGCATTCTCGGCGAGCTCGAACTGTAGCCGTTCTGCACGGTTCTAAAAGAACGACAAGCCCGATCGATCGAGGGCAGCGGGAGACGACGATGGCCGAGCAACTCTTTCTCTATGGGGTGTATTCGATCCACGTGCGCGCGCTTGAACTGCAAGGCGCGCGCTGGGATGCCGAATACGAAATCCGTCACCGCGACCACCCGGTGCAGAAGTGGACGACGGTCGGCGGCGACAGCGGCTACGCGGACGAAGCGGCGGCGGTCGAAGCCGCGCACCGCCAAGCCGTCGCCGATATCGATCACGGCGCCGGCGTGCCGAAGCCGCGCTCGTTTCCTTGAGCGGCGCGGCAGGCGCGCAACCTCTCTGAGGCAGCGCGTGCCGGTAGCGGCGCCGCCAATAATCCGGTAAGCAGGTCGATCGGCGAAGCGGCTCAAGCCGGGCCGCGAACCGCCTTGCACAGCACTGCGCGGAAAAAAGCTTAAGCGGCGTGCTACGCTGCAAGCGATAAAAGCCCGCGCGTTTCCGCTGATGACAATCCGATCTCCCTGGACGACCGACACCAAGCCCGAGCGCGAGCAGCACGTCCCCCGCGGCCGCAAGATCACCACGAGCTCGGGCACCGTGATCGCGCACGGCATGCCGGCGCGCGCGTGGTTCGATCTCTACCATCGCGCGCTGAACCTGAACTGGCCGTGTTTCTTCGCCTCGCTCGCCGCGATGTTCCTGATCTTGAACACGGTCTTCGCGAGCCTTTACATGCTCGGCACCGAGCCGATCGCGAATCAGTCGCCGAAAGGCTTCACGGGCGCGTTCTTCTTCAGCGTCGAGACGCTCGCCACGGTCGGCTACGGCGACATGCATCCGCAGACCGTCTACGCGCACGTGGTCGCCACGCTGGAAATCTTCACCGGGATGTCGGGCATCGCGCTCGCAACCGGCCTCGTGTTCGCGCGCTTTTCGCGGCCGCGCGCGAAGATCATCTTTGCGCGCCACGCCGTGGTGCGGCCGTACGACGGCCGTCAGACGCTGATGATCCGCGCCGCCAACGCGCGGCAGAACGTGATCGCGGAAGCGAAGGCGAAGCTGCGCCTGTTGCGCCGCGAAACGACGCCGGAAGGCGACACGCTATGGCGCATCCGCGATCTCGATCTCGTGCGCGACCAGCATCCGGTCTTCCTGCTCGGCTGGCTGCTCGTGCATGTGATCGACGATACGAGCCCGCTCTTCGGCGAAACGGCGGAAACGCTCGCGCATTCCGACGCGTCGTTCATGGTGATGATCGAAGGCTCCGACGAGACCACCGCGCAGACGATGCAGGCCCGCTACGAGTGGTCGCACAAGGATGTCCTCTGGCAGCACCGTTTCGCCGATCTGCTGCACGACGACGAAGACGGCATCACGCACATCGACTACTCGAAGTTCGACAAGGTCGTGCCGATCGAGCCGGCCGAAAAGGAGTCGCGGCTAGAGACTGTGCACGAGGCTACGCGGCCTTAGCGATGCGGGTCGCGGAGCGGCGCGCCGATCTCGTCGAGCAGCTAGCGGGCGGCCCCGAGCAATCGGGGCTTTTTTTCGCATCCAGAGCCAACCCGAGAAAAAATTGCTCAACAAAAGCGCCGCGATAGCGAGATAGCAAAAATCTTCCCTTATTGCCGCTGAAGAATAGAGTCTCCACAGACGCGCCCCCTTGCGCGTCCGCCCCATCCGCCCGATCCGCTTGGTTTCCCCGCTCGCCGCGGATGGCATAAGAACCGGAGACGCTCCCCATGACCGCCCGTCCGCCGTCGCTCGACACGCCTGCCCTGTCGGACTACCGCCTCACCGATAACCTCACCGCCACCCGCGGCCGCATCTTCATTACCGGCACCCAGGCGCTCGTGCGCCTGATGCTCTCGCAGCGCGCGCTCGATCAATCGCGCGGCCTGAACACGGCCGGCTTCGTATCCGGCTATCGCGGCTCGCCGCTCGGCATGGTCGATCAGCAAATGTGGAAGGCGGCGAAGCTGCTCGACGCGAGCAACGTGCGCTTCCTGCCCGCGATCAACGAAGAGCTCGGCGGCACGGCCGTGCTCGGCACGCAACGGGTCGAATCGGACAGCGAGAAGACGGTCGATGGCGTCTTTGCGATGTGGTACGGCAAAGGCCCGGGTGTCGACCGCGCCGGCGACGCGCTCAAGCACGGCAATGCCTACGGCTCGTCGCCGCACGGCGGCGTGCTCGTGGTGGCGGGCGACGATCACGGCTGCGTGTCGTCGTCGATGCCGCATCAGAGCGACTTCACGATGATGTCGTGGCATATGCCGGTCGTGAACCCGTCGAACGTCGCGGACATGCTCGAGTTCGGACTCTACGGCTGGGCGCTGTCGCGCTTCTCGGGCGCGTGGGTCGGGTACAAGGCGATTTCGGAGACGGTCGAGTCCGGCTCGACCGTCGATCTCGACGCGCTGAAGACCGACTGGACCGATCCCGGCGACTTCCAGGCGCCCGCGGGCGGCCTGCACAACCGCTGGCCCGATCTGCCGAGCCTCACGATCGAAGCGCGTCTCTCTGCGAAGCTCGACGCCGTGCGGCGCTTTGCGCGCACCAACAGCATCGACAAATGGATCGCGCCGAGCTCGCAGGCGAACGTCGGCATCGTGACGTGCGGCAAGGCGCACCTCGACCTGATGGAAGCGCTGCGGCGACTCGACCTGAGCGTCGCCGATCTCGACGCGGCCGGCGTGAGGATTTACAAGGTGGGCCTGTCGTTCCCGCTCGAGACGACGCGCCTCGATACGTTCGTCGAAGGCTTGAGCGAAGTGCTCGTGATCGAAGAGAAGGGCCCGGTCATCGAGCAGCAGATCAAGGACTATCTGTACAACCGCAGCGCGCTCGCGCGCCCCGCGGTGATCGGCAAGCACGACGCGAACGGCGCGCCGCTCCTGTCGGACCTCGGCGAGCTGCGTCCGTCGCGCATCCTGCCGGTGTTCGCGAACTGGCTCGCGCGCCACAAGCCCGCGCTCGACAGGCGCGAGCGCGTGGTCGATCTCGTCGCGCCGCAGATCCTCTCGAACGCCGCCGACGCCGTGAAGCGCACGCCCTACTTCTGCTCGGGCTGCCCGCACAACACGTCGACGAAGGTGCCGGAGGGCTCGATCGCGCAAGCGGGCATCGGCTGCCATTTCATGGCGTCGTGGATGGAGCGCGATACGACGGGCCTGATCCAGATGGGCGGCGAAGGCGTCGACTGGGCCTCGCACTCGATGTTTACGAAAACGCGCCACGTCTTTCAGAATCTCGGCGACGGCACCTATTTCCACTCGGGCATCCTCGCGATTCGCCAGGCGGTCGCGGCGCGCACGAACATCACCTACAAGATCCTCTACAACGACGCGGTCGCGATGACGGGCGGGCAGCCCGTCGACGGCAGCATCTCCGTGCCGCAGATCGCGCGGCAGGTCGAGGCCGAAGGCGTCTCGCGCTTCGTGGTGGTGAGCGACGAGCCCGAGAAATACGACGGCCATCACGGCGTCTTCCCGAACGGCACGACGTTCCACCACCGCAGCGAACTCGATACCGTGCAGCGCGAACTGCGCGAGACCGAGGGCGTCACCGTGCTGATCTACGACCAGACCTGCGCCGCCGAAAAGCGCCGCCGCCGCAAGAAAGGCGAATTCCCCGATCCGGACAAGCGCCTCTTCATCAACGAAGAGGTTTGCGAAGGCTGCGGCGATTGCGGCGTGCAGTCGAACTGCTTGTCGGTCGAGCCCGTCGAGACGCCGCTTGGCCGCAAGCGCCGCATCGATCAATCGTCGTGCAACAAGGACTACTCCTGCGTGAACGGCTTCTGCCCGAGCTTCGTGACGATCGCAGGCGGCAAGCTGAAGAAGGCCGCGGGCGTCGCGTTCGATGAAGCGGCGCTTGGCGCGCGCGTCGATGCACTGCCGGTTCCGGCCACCCATCTCGACGCCGCGCCGTACGACATCCTCGTCACCGGCGTGGGCGGCACCGGCGTCGTGACGGTCGGCGCGCTGATCAGCATGGCCGCGCACCTCGAAGGCAAGAGCGCTTCGGTGCTCGACTTCATGGGCTTCGCGCAGAAAGGCGGCTCGGTGCTGTCGTTCGTGCGCTTCGCCGCGCGCGACGAGTGGCTGAACCAGGTGCGCATCGATACCCAGCAGGCCGACGTGCTGCTCGCGTGCGACATGGTGGTCGGCGCGAGCGCCGAGGCGCTGCAATCGGTACGGCATGGCCGCACGCGGATCGTCGTCAACACGCACGCGATTCCGAACGCGTCGTTCGTGCAGAACCCCGATGCGAGCCTGCACGCCGACGCGCTCATCGACAAGATGCGCCACGCGGCCGGCGAGGACTTCATGTCGGCCTGCGACGCGCAGAAGCTCGCGACAAAGTTCCTCGGCGATACGATCGGCGCGAACATCCTGATGCTCGGCTTTGCGTGGCAGCTCGGGCTCGTGCCGGTGTCGCACGCGGCGCTGATGCGCGCGATCGAGCTGAACAACGTCGCGGTGCCGATGAACCAGCTCGCGTTCGCGGTGGGACGGCTCGCCGCGGGCGATCCGGCTGCGCTAGATGCGCTGTGGGCGGCACGTCATGCGGCAAAGCCCGCAACGGCAACGGCGGCGGTCGAATCGCTCGATGCGCTGGCCGCCGATCGCGAAGCGCGTCTCGCTGCGTATGGCGGCGCGCGTTACGTCACGCGCTATCGCGCGCTCGTCGACGCGGCGCGGCGGGCGGCCGCGAACGCCGGAGACGAGCGCATCGCACGCGCCGTCGCGACGACGTTCTACCGGCTGCTTGCCGTGAAGGACGAATACGAAGTCGCGCGCCTGCACACGGACACCGCATTCCGCGAGGCGCTGGAAGCGCAATTCGAAGGCACGGCGGGCAAGGACTTCACCGTGAAGTTCAACCTCGCGCCGCCGGCGCTCGCGAAGCCCGAGCATGGCGGCCCGCCGCGCAAGATGGTGTTCGGCCAATGGCTGTGGCCGGTGCTCGGCACGCTCGCGAAATGGCGCGGCCTGCGCGGCACGGCGCTCGATCCGTTCGGCCGCACGGTCGAGCGGCGCATGGAGCGCGCGCTCGCTGACGACTACGAGACGACGATGGAGCGGGCGTTTGCGGTGTTGAATGCGGCGAATGCCGACGATGTCGCGAAGCTCGCCGAACTGCATGCGCGCGTGCGCGGGTATGGGCATGTGAAGCTGGCGAATCTCTCAGGCGTGAAGCGCAGCGAGCGCGATCTTGCCGTGAAGCTCAACGTCGATGCAGCGACGAGCCGCGACGTGCAAAAAGCGCTCGACGAAGCGAAAGGCGCGGGGACGTTGCGGGGGATTCCGGTGGTGGCGGCGAAGTAAACGCAACGTCAAAGCGGCTCATGTGAAAGCCCGCTTCGGCGGGCTGTGTCGTACGCCTCACCCCGCTGCCGCACTTCCCCCCAAATACGCCGCCCTCACCCGGCTGTCCTGCGCCAGCTCCTGCGACGGCCCGGATAGCGCAATCCGCCCGCTTTCCAGCACATAGGCGCGCGACGCAATCCTGAGCGCCTGCCGCGCGTTCTGCTCGACGACGAGAATCGCCGTCCCCTCGCTCTGGATCTGCGCGATCATCGCGAAGATCGCGCGCACGAGCTTCGGCGCGAGCCCCATCGACGGCTCGTCGAGCACCACGAGCCGCGGCTTCAACATCAGCGCGCGCGCAATCGCGAGCATCTGCTGCTCGCCGCCGCTCAATGTCCCGGAGAGCTGATCGCGCCGCTCGCGAAGCCGCGGAAACGTCTCGAACAGCTTTGCCATCCGCGCGTCGATCGAGCCCGCGTCGCGCCGGATCAAATAACCGCCGAGCCGCAGATTCTCCTCGACCGTCAGCGCGCTGAACATGCGCCGCCCCTCCGGCACGTGCCCTAGCCCCAGCGCGACGATCCGGTGCGCGGGCAAGTCGGTGAGCGACTGTCCGTCCATCGTGATCTGTCCGGCGCGCGGGCGGACAAGCCCCGAAATCGCCCGCAGCGTCGTGGTCTTGCCGGCCCCGTTGCTGCCGAGCAGCGCGACGATCTCGCCCGCGGCCACCTCGAGCGAGATGCCGTGCAGCACCTCGACCTTGCCGTAACTCACGTGCAGATCGCGGATCTCTAGGAGTCCCACAGCGACGCCTCCCCGGCTTTGCCGTCGTCGGCCGTCTCGTCTTTTTCCGCGGTGCCGAGATAGGCGTCGATCACGCGCGGGTCGGCCTGGATCTCGGCGGGCTGACCCTGAGCGATGATCACGCCGTGGTCCATCACGATGATGCGGTCGGACACGCCCATCACGAGCATCATGTCGTGCTCGATCAGAAGGACCGTCACGCCGTGGTCGCGAATCCGGCGGATCAGTTCCATCAACGCCTGCTTCTCGGTCGGATTCATCCCGGCGGCCGGCTCGTCGAGCAGCAGAAGGTGCGGGCGGCTCGCGAGCGCGCGGGCGATCTCGAGGCGACGCTGGTCGCCGTAAGGCAGGTCCGCCGCCCGCTCGCCTGCGCGCGCGCGCAGGCCGACGAAATCGAGCCAGACGAGACCGTCCTCGGCGTGATCGGCCGCCTCGGCGCGCGCGAACGGGAGCGCCGCCAGCTCCGCGATGATCGGCGCCTTGAAGCGGTGATCCATGCCGACCAGCACGTTCTCGAACGCGGTCATGTTGCCGAACAGACGGATGCCCTGGAACGTGCGCGCGATGCCGCGGTGAACGATCCGGTGCGGCGCGCCGCCCGCGAGCGGCGCCCCGCGCCAGAGCACCTGCCCGCTCGTCAGGCGGATCACGCCGGTGAGGCAGTTGAACACGGTCGTCTTGCCGGCCCCGTTTGGCCCGATGACGCTGAGGATTTCGCCGCTCTTCACGGTGAAGCTCACGCCGCCCACCGCCAGCACGCCGCCGAACCGCTTCGTCATGTCGCGCACGTCAAGGAGGGTCTCGCCGGCGGCGATCTCGCGCGGCGCCGGCGCGGCGCTCGCCTCGCCGAGCGCCGCCTTCCTAGGCGGCGCGACGCGGCGCAACGCGGCCGGCCACAGCCCTTGCGGCCGCAGCAACATCAGGATCACGAGCCCGATCGCAAAGCCGAAGATCCGCCACAAGGAAAGAAACCGCAGCATCTCGGGAAGCCCCGCGACGATGACGGCGCCGACCAGCACGCCAGGAATGCTGCCCCGCCCGCCGAGCACGACGATGATCAGGATCGTGACGGACTGCAGATAAGTGAACCCCGTCGGATCGATGGTGCCGAAGCGCGCGGCGAAGAGGCTGCCGCCCAAGCCGCCGATCAGCGCGCCCATCACGTACGCGAGCAGCTTGGTGCGCAGCGTCGGCACGCCGACCGCTTCGGCCGCCGATTCGTCCTCGCGGATACTGGTCCACGCCCGCCCAAGGCGCGATTGCCCGAGCCGGATCGCAAACACGAGCACGCACGCGACGAACACGATCCCGAGTTCGTAGACGGCGCGCGGCGACGCGATCTCGTAGCCGAAAAAGTTCGGGCTCGCGATGCCATAGATGCCGTTCGGGCCGCCGGTGATGTCGAGGTTGGTCGCGATGATGCGCACGATCTCGCCGAAGCCCAGCGTGACGATCGCAAGATAGTCGCTGCGCAGGCGCAGCGTCGGATAGCCGATGACGATCCCCGACGCGCCCGCGAACACGAGAGAAAACGGCAGCGTCTCCCAGAACGAGAAGTGCAGCAGCGTTTCCATCAGCGCCGTGGTGTACGCGCCGATCGCGAAGAACGCGGCATAGCCGAGGTCCAGCAGCCCGGCGTAGCCGACGACGATGTTCAGCCCGAGCCCGAGGATCGAATACGTGAGAATCGTGAGGCCGACATCGACGATGTAGTTGCTGGCAATCGCAGGCAGCGCGGCTGCCGCGGCGAACAGCACCACGCCGATCGAACGGCGCTGAAGCGAGGAAGCCGCGTCGGAACTCATGGCCTACATTCTCTCGACGACGCGCTCGCCGAAGAGCCCCGTCGGCTTCACGACAAGCACGGCGATCAAGACGCCGAACACGAACACGTCGGTCCATTGCGACGACACGTAGCCCGCGCCGAACGCTTCGAGCAGGCCGATCAGGATGCCGCCCGCCATCGCGCCGGGAATGTTGCCGATGCCGCCGAGCACCGCCGCCGTGAACGCGCGCAGGCCCAGCACGAAGCCCATGAAGAAGTTGATCTGCGTGTAGTAGAGCCCTTCCATCACGCCGGCCACTGCCGCCAGCATCGAGCCGAGAAAGAACGTCAGTTGAATCAGCCGCTCGACGTCGACGCCCATCAGGCGCGCGGCGTCCTGATCGATTGCGAGCGCGCGCATCGCGGTGCCGATGAACGTGTGGTGAACGAAGAAATAGAGCGCCAGCATCAGCGCGAAGCTCGCCACGACGATGCCGACCTGCGCGTAGGTGATCTGCACGCCGTCGAGGAAGAAGCCGGTCTGCGTGAGCAGATGCGGATAGGTCTTGAATCCCGCGCCGTACATCAGGAGCACGCCGTTCTCGAGCGCGAGCGAGACCCCGAGCGCCGTGATCAGGATCGACAGCCGCGGCGCGCGCAGGAGCGGCTGATACGCGAGCCGCTCGATCCCGAGACCGAGCAGGCCGGTCGCCAGCATCGCCGCGACGAGCGCGACGGCGAGCGCCAGCACCCACGGCATATGCGAGGCCGCGAGCGCCGACAACGCGGTCCAGCCGATGAACGCGCCGACCATGAACAAGTCGCCGTGCGCGAAGTTGATCAGACGGATGATCCCGTAGACCATCGTGTAGCCGAGGGCGACGAGCGCGTAGAACGAGCCGATCGTCAGCCCCTCGACGACGTACTGGAAGAAGGTGCTCATGCGCCCTACTTCATCGCCATCCACTTCCCGCTTGCGCTCAACGACTGATACGGCACGAACGCATCGTTCTTGACGATCACCGTGACGTACACCGCGCGGCTGCGGTCGCCCTTCGGGTTGAAGCCGATCGAGCCGGTCACGCCCTTGTAGTCGGTGATCTTGTGCAACGCAGCGGTGATCGCGGCAGGCGACGTCGATTTCGCGTCCGCGATCGCCTTCGCGGTCACGCCGACGGCATCGTACTCGTAGACCGAGTACGGTCCCGGCCCTTGTCCGTACGTCTTCGTGTATTCGTCGACGTAGCCGTGCGCCGTGGACAGGAACTGCGCGAGCGGCGCGGTCGTGATGATCATGCCCTCGGCCGCGGGGCCGGCGGTCTTGAAGAGCGTCGGGTCGTTGGTCGCGTCGCCGCCCATGAAGGTCGCCTTATTGCCGAGCTGCCGCGCTTCCTTCACCATCAGCCCGGCTTCCGCGAAATAGCCGGTGTAGTAGATGACGTCGGGGTTCAGCGAGTTGACGCGCGTGAGCGTCGGCGAATAGTCCATCTGCCCCGGCGTGATCGAGTTCGCGTAGACCACCTCGACCCCTTGGCTCTTCAGCGCCGACACCGTGTTCTGCGCGAGGCCCTTCGAGTAGGTCGTGTTGTCGTCGATCACGGCCACTTTCTTCGCGTGCAAGAAGTTCTTCATGAAGCCGGCGGCGAACGGCCCTTGCTCGTCGTCGCGGCCGATCGTGCGGAACACGTTGTCCCAGCCCATCTCAGTCAACTGAGGATTGGTCGACGCGTCGAGCACATAGGGAATTCCCGAGCGGTGAAATGCAGTCAGCTCCGGCAGCGCGGCGCTCGAGCAATAGCCGCCCGCCACCGCGACGACGCCCGCGTCGACGAGTTTTTGCGCCGCCTGCACGGCCGTCTGCGCGTCGCAGGCATCGTCTTCGGGAACCAGTTCGATCTGCTTGCCGAGCACGCCGCCCGCCGCGTTGATCTTCGCGGCGGCGAGCTTGGCGCCGTTCACGATATCCTGGCCGGCGTTCGCCGAGCTGCCCGAGAGCGGCACCGGCACGCCGATCTTGATCGTGTCGCCCTGGCTTTGCGCGACGCCCGGCGCGAGGCCGGCCGCCGCCGCCATGGCGACGAGCGGCACGAGCGCCAGCGGCCGCAACACCAGTTTCTTCGCGCGACGCGCGCCATCGTTTCCTGTGGTCATTTCGTTTCTCCTTCTTTTAAGAATGATCGGCGCCATCGCGCAAGGGGATTCGGGGGCCGGCCATCGGGTTCGTCGGGTTGCTGCCCCGAAAGCGCTCGCTTCATGATAGGCCTCGTTCCCCCTGATATGAAGGAAGTGGAAACACGTACGGCACGCGCGAGCGCAGCGCTTCATGCTCGGCGAGCCTGCGGTTTTTTCGGAGCCTTCACCGTGCGCGATCCCACAGAGCGTCAGGAGCAAGTGCCTACTCTCGCGATTCGTCAGTTCTCCTCGCCGCGCCGCTGCCATGCCCGCGGCTCGCCCGGACCGGGCGCATGAACGACGGCGCGTTCCGTACTATCCTGTGATCAAGCCGGTTTTTTCGATGACAACGACAAGCGTCACTGTTCGCTGAAGCCGGCATGGGGAGGCTGTCATGAACAACCCCCACGCTCACTATCGTTCGCTGTCGGCCGGAGTTAGCGCTTTAGCGCTTACTCCGGTCCCATGCAAAGCTCCCCCCGAGGGGGCGGATGCCGTCCACGGCCGGCTTTGCAAAGCCGGCCGGCTGCGCAGGCGCGGAGCGGTGCTCCGCGAATTCCCTGCTACGCCCCTTGGGGCGGCCCGGCGGGAGGCATCATGAAGACGATCGTGATGGGCGGAGGAATCGTCGGAGTCACGTCCGCCTATTTCCTGGCGAAAGCGGGCGACGAAGTCACGGTCGTCGACCGGCGCGCGGGCGTCGCGCTCGAAACGAGCTTCGCCAATGCGGGCCTCGTCGCGCCCGGCCATTCGTATACCTGGGCGTCGCCGCGCGCGCCGATGATCATGCTCAAGTCGCTGTTCCAGGAGGGGCAGGCGCTGCGCCTGAAGCTCACGGCCGACTGGCACATGTGGGCCTGGTGCTGGCTCTTCCTGCAAAACTGCACGGAGGAGCGCTCGCGCCTCAACACGTCGCGCAAGGTGCGGCTGTGCCGCTATTCGCAAGCGCAATTGCAGGCGCTTACCGCCGCCGAACAGTTGGATTACGAACGCATCAGCCGCGGTCTGCTTTATCTCTATCGCGACGAGGCCGCGTTCGCGAGCGGCATCGCGCACATGTCGATCCTGACCGAGAACGGCCTGCCGCTCGAAACTCTCACCCCACAGGACGCGATCACGAAGGAGCCCGCGCTCGCCGCCGCCCGCAACGAGCTGGCCGGCGCGATCTACTGCCCGACCGACGAAAGCGGGGACGCGCACCTCTTCACGAAGGCGCTCTACGAACGGTGCGTGGCGCTCGGCGTGACGTTCCAGTTCGACACCGAGATCCAGCGCGCGAGGGCGAGCGCCGAGCGCATCGAGCAGATCGAGACCTCGCGCGGCCCGGTCAAAGGCGACCGCTACGTGCTGGCGCTCGGGTCCTATTCACCGTTTCTCGGACGCAAGCTCGGCTACCGGATACCGGTGTATCCGGTGAAGGGCTACTCGGTCACGCTGCCCATCGAGAGCGGTCACACGCCGCCCGATATCGGCGGCGTCGACGAGAAGAACCTCGTCGCCTGGGCGCGCTTCGGCAACCGTCTGCGCTTTACCGCGACGGCGGAATTCGCGGGCTACGACACGCGGCACAAGCCGGCCGATTTCACGCACATGCTGCAGACCGCGCGCGGGCTCTTTCCGAACGGCGCGGACTACAGCCGCCCGTCGTACTGGGCGGGCTTGAGGCCGATGACGCCCGAGGGCACGCCGATCATCGGCGCGACCCGGCACCGCAACCTCTTCATCAACACCGGCCACGGGCACATGGGCTGGACGATGTCGTGCGGCACCGCGCGCGTGCTCGCCGACATCATGCAAGGCCGCACTCCGGAGCTGGACATCACGGGACTCACGCTTAAATGAAACTCCCCCCACGCTCACTTCGTTCGCTGCCCCCCAAGGGGGCTGGTCAGTACGCTTGGGGCGGCCCGGCGCGTACTGACAAGAATACCGCAGACGTTTCCGACGACTACCTGCGCCTGGCTTTCACGCTCGATGAAGGGACGGCGCGCCGCGCGGCGATCGGCCTGATCGTCCTCGCGACGGACAACACGATCGAGTACGAGTGGCGCAAGCTGCTCGCGCTCGACGGCGTCGCGCTCTATGAAAGCCGCGTCGCGAGCCCGGCGCAGATCACGCCCGAGACGCTCGTCGAGATGGAAACGCGCATCGGCCCCGGCACCGAAGTCATCCGCCCGGGGCAGCGGCTCGACGTGGTGGCGTTCGGCTGCACGTCGGCGTCGATGGTGCTCGGCGAGGAAACGGTATTTGCGCGCATCCGCGAAGTGCGGCCCGGCGCGGCGTGCACGACGCCGATCACCGCGGCGCGCGCCGGGCTCGAAGCGCTCGGCACGCGCCGCATCGCGCTCCTCACGCCGTACCTGCGCCGGATCAACGACGCGATGCGCGACTATCTCCAGGCGCGCGGCCTCGACGTCGTGCGGATGGGATCGTTCGAGCACAGCGACGACAACGAGGTCGCGCGAATCGATGCCGGGTCGATCCGGCGCGCGATCCTCGCGCTCGGCGAGCGCGCCGATGTCGAAGCGGTCTTCGTCTCATGCACGAGCCTGCGGCTCGCAGACACCGTCACCGGGATCGAGGCGGAACTCGGCAAGCCGGTGACGTCGAGCAATCACGCGATGGCCTGGCACGCGCTGCGGCTCGCGGGCGTCGCCGACGCGCTGCCGCAGTTCGGGCGCCTCTTCACCGTCTGAGAGAAACCGGCGCTCACACGATTCAGCGGCAGCGATAAGCCCGCGGCGACACCCCGTAGCGCCGCCGGAACTGGCGCGCGAGGTGGCTCGCATGGGCGAAGCCGCAGCGCCAGGCGATTTCCTTGATCGGCAATGCGCTTTCGTCGATGAGCTGCACCGCGTGCTCGAGCCGGCGCTCGAGCACGTAGCCGTACACGCTCTTGCCGAACAGTTGCTGAAACCCCTGCTGGAGTGCGTGAAGCCCAAGCCCGACGACGCGTCCGATCCCGGCCACTTCGAGCGGCTCCAGGCAATGCTTGTCGATGTGTGCGCGCGCATCGAGCAGCAAACGGCGCTCCCTGCCCGTCAACGGGTGCGCGCGAGCCCGCCGGGAATCAGGCTCACGACGAGGCTCACAACCAGGCTCGCAGCCGGGCTCCCCCGCGCGCGCGCCCGAACCGAAGCTTAAGTCATGGGCGACCCGCCACAGCGCCGACAGCGCCCGGCCCTCCACCTTCAGCACATCGAGCGGGTGCTCCGGGATGCCGTCGTCGAGCAGTTCCTGCGCCAGCTGGCGAAGTTCGGGCGGCATCGGCATGCGCAACACCCAGGCGCGGCGCGTCGGATGGGGGTAGAGCTCGGCGCCGGCTCGACGCTCTAGAAGGAGCGGCGTCAGCAGATCGAGCCATTCGGTGCGGTATTGAAAAATCGCCAGTTTGAGGAGATGGCCGGCGGGAAAGTAATCGGCGCCGCCGAAACGCTCGTGGGCGCAGCTCAGGTAGCAGAAACCCCGGGTAAAGAGGCACGCCTGACGCGCTCCGTCCATCAGGTAATGGCCGCTGCCCTCGAGCATCAGCACCAGCGAAACGTGCCGCCCCGCCTCGCCGGGCCTTCTTATGTCCGTGCGCGGCAGCCCGTTCACGAGGCCGACGCGCAGGCTCGCATTCACCTGTCCCCACTTGAGGCCCGGCACCGGCTCGGTTTGCCGTTCCGCGCAGGAGTTCGCTCGAGAGTCGGTCGCCTGGAGTCGCATGTAAAGCCGGTGCTGTGTGGAAATGAGGTCGGCAAATCGTACGGGAATTTCAATAGCCGAACAAGTGAATGCAAATCATTCGCATTACCGATTGTGTTGCTTTGCAACCGATCGTGCGACTTCTCGGCGGCATTCGTCATTAGTCTTCGTCAATTCAGACCTTTCACCTCTCTTTCGTTGCCCTGCCTTCCCATGCCGCTGTACCGGAACTCACTCAATTCACATGCGCGCCGCCCATGCGGCCCCCTCGCGTACGCTGTCGGCCTGGCGTTGCCCGTCGCCGCCCATGCGCAAGCCCAACCCGTCGAAAGCTCGCCCTCGCTGGCGCCGGTAGTCGTTTCCGCCAGCAAGCGCGAGCAGTCCGCGCGCGACCTCGACGCGAGCGTCGCCACGGTGTCCGCGCAGGCGCTCGACGACGCCGAGATCCGCGGCACGGGCGATCTGGCGCGTGTCCTGCCGGGCGTGCAAATGAGCCAAAGCGGCAGCGAGCTGTTCCCGATCGTCTCCGCGCGCGGCGTGACCTCGGCACAGAATTTCTACAATCCCGCCTTGACCGTCTATATCGACGGCGTGCCGCAATTGCCGGTTTTCGCCTACCAGATGCTGACCGATGTCGAGCGCGTCGAACTGCTGCGCGGCCCGCAAGGCACGCTCTACGGCAAGAGCGCCGAGGGCGGCGTCATCGACATCGTCACGCCCAAGCCCGATGCCCAAGCCGTGGCCTCCGTCGAGGCCGGCGCCGCCAGCCGCCACGGCTACGTCACGAAGGGCAACGTGAGCGGCACGCTTCTCCCGGGCCTGTTGTACGGCTCCCTGACGGCCGTCTCGCAGGCGCAGCCGGGCGACCTGAGCAATCCCGCGACCGGCAGCGGCAACCTCGGCAGCACCCGCGGCGAGGCCGGCGCCGCACGGCTGCGCCTCGCGCCCGAGGGTCAGCCGTGGGAGGTCGATCTCGCTCTGAGCGGCGAATACAGCCGCGCCTCCCAGGACGTCTACCTCCCCTTCTACAACGTCGACGCGAAAACGCTGTCGAGCCCCGGCCCCGGCACGCCCGACCCGTATCTGCGCCGCTACGGCAACAGCGAGTCGCTCGGCGGCAGCTACCGCGCGGGCGACTGGCTGATGACGGCAGTCGCCGCATGGCAGAACGTCCATTACGCGCGCGCCTTTCCGTTCGGCGCTTACGTCTCCGAGCAGCCCGAGCGCTGGCGGCAGAACACGCAGGAGATACGGCTCGCGACGCAAGGCAAGGGCCGTCCGTGGGACGCCGTGTTCGGCCTGTACCGGCAGGATGTCCAGCAGCACCGCCTGTCGACGACCTATCCGTTCGCGCCGGTCGCGGTGCCGTCGCCCGTCACGGTCTCGGGGAGCGATAGCCAGACGCTTGCCGCCTATGCGGACGGCACCTGGCACGTCACTTCGTCGTTCGATCTCGGCGCGGGCGTGCGCCTTTCTCGCGATTCCGCCAAGACGAGCATCCAAAACGACTCCCTCGGCGCGACCCAGTTCGAGGCCACCGGGCGCACCCATCGCACTCACGCGCTCGGCCAGGTGTCCGCCGGCTTCCGGCTCACGCCCGATTGGCGCGTCTACGCGCGCATCGCGCAAGGCTACGAGCCGGTCGGCTTCAACCTCACGCCGTCGAGTCCGGCGGACGCCACGCCGTATGGCGCACAAACTTCGGTGAACTACGAATTGGGAACCCGCTACGACGACCAGCGAGTCAGCGTAGCGGCCGCCCTGTTCCACACCGACACCCGGAACATGCAGCTCTTTGTCGGCCCGGTCGGCGGGCAGTCCATCGCGAACGCCGGCAGCGCGTACGCGAACGGCGCCGAAGTCGCGCTCGACTGGCGTCTTCTGCCCGGCTGGTCGGCGGGCGTCGACGCCACCGCCGTGTCGGCGCAATTCAGCCGCTTCGACGCCGCCCCCGCGCTCAGCTATGCCGGCAAGCGCCTGCCCTACATCCCGCGCTACAGCGCCGGCGCGCATCTGCACGGGCGTATCGGCACCGCCTATGGCGCCTTGCGGCCCGGCATCGACATCCGCATCGCCGGCCCCCAAGCGCTCGACGTCGCCAACACGCTGCGCCAGCCGTTTTATGCGACGGCGGACCTGAGGCTCGGCTGGCAACCCAATTCGCAAGTGGAATTGACGGTCTATGCGCTGAACGTGACCAACCGCCTCTATCGCACCTACGCCTTCACGAGCGCCTCGGGCGAAGCGTTCGCGCAGATCAACGCCGGGCGCACGGTCGGCGTCAACGTCCGGCTCGACATCCTGTGAGGCACGCATGAGCGATAGCGCCAACACCCTCTCCCCCAGCCGCTTCCCCGCGCATCCCGAGCCGCCGCTCACGTTTGCGGCACTGTTGCGGCTCGCGCCGGCCCCGTTGGGCGCCGCCATCGGGCTGGCCGTGCTGTCGGCGGCGCTGAGCCTGGCGCCGCTCTGGTGCGCGTATCGAATCGTGGCCGCCCTGCTCGCCCCCGTGCCCGACACGGGGAACGCGCTAGGGTTCGCCGTGCTCGCGCTGGCCGCGGTGGCGCTGCGCATCGTGACCATGGTCTTCAGCCACGTCACCGCCCATCTGGGCGCCTTCCGCTTGCTGCACCGCCTGCGCCTTACGCTCGCGCGCAAGCTGGGCGAAGTCCCGCTGTCGTTCTTCGCCACGCGCGGCACGGGTTCGCTGCGCCGCACGCTCGGCGACGACGTGGCCTCGCTCGAAGGCTTCTTTGCGCACATGCTGCCCGACGCCGTATCGGCGGCGGCCATGCCGCTCGCCGCGTTCGCGCTGCTCTTCGCGGCGGACTGGCGCCTCGCGCTCGCCGCGCTGCTGCCGCTGCCGCTCGCGCTCGTTGCACAGCGGCTCGCGATGCGCGGCGGCGCGACGCGCCTGCGCGAATGGAGCGAGATCCAGCACCGCATTGCCGATCACGTCAGCGAGTACGTGCGCGGCGTCCATGTCGTGAAGAGCTTCGGCTTGTCAGCGCGCCGCTTCGGCCAATTGGCCGAGAGCATTCGCGCCGCCGCCGCATGGGTCGCCGGGCTCGTGCGCTCGCAAGCGCCCGGCTGGGTGATGTTCACCGCGCTGATTTCGGCCAGCCTCGTCTTGGTGGCGCCGTTCGGTGCGTGGCTCCACCTGCGCGGCGCGCTCGACTTGCCGACCTATCTGCTGTTTCTGCTCGTCGCGCCCGCCGTGCCGCTGCCGTTCCTGCGCCTGACCTACGCGTTCGGCGAGCAGCGCCGCCGTGCCGAAGCGCTCGCGCGCATCAACGCCGTGCTCGGCGCCCCGGCGCTCGTCGACGCCGCCGGCGCCGCCGTGCCGCGCGCGCCGCTCGATATCGCGTTCGAACAGGTCGCGCATGCCTATGGCGGACGAGCAGCGCTGCGCGACGTGAGCTTCACCGCCCGGGCCGGCGAGCTGACCGCCGTGGTGGGCGCGAGCGGCGCAGGCAAGAGCACCGTGGCGCGGCTCGTTTCACGCCTGATCGACGCCGATGCCGGCCGCGTCACAGTGGGCGGACGCGACGTGCGGCAGTGGCCGCTCGACGCCTTGCTCGAACGCGTGGCGACGGTCTTCCAGGACGTGCATCTGTTTCACGGCACCGTGCTCGATAACCTCCGCCTGGGACGCCCCGGCGCGAGCCGCGACGAGGTCGTGGCCGCCGCTCGGGCGGCCCGCGCCCACGCTTTCATCGAACGGCTCCCGCACGGCTACGACACCGTGCTCGGCGAGCGCGGGGCACGCCTGTCGGGCGGCGAGCGCCAACGGCTGTCGATCGCCCGCGCGCTCGTCAAGGACGCGCCCATCCTCGTGCTCGACGAAGCCACGGCCTACGCCGACAGCGAAAACGAGGCGCTGATCCAGGAGGCCTTGATGGAACTGTGCCGCGGCCGCACCGTGTTGATGATCGCGCACCGCCTGCATACGGTCGTCGACGCGGATCGCATCGTCGTGCTCGACGCCGGCCATGTCGTCGGCGACGGCCGTCATGACGCGCTGCTCGCGTCTTGTCCCGCCTACCTGCTTCTTTGGCGCGATCACACGCGCGTACGGGAATGGCGGCTCGGCGGCGGCCCTGCCCGGGCGTTCTCGCCGGCGGGAGGGCAGGCATGATCCGCGAATGGCTTTGGGCCGGCCAGCGTCTGTCCGGCATCCGCGACTCGCGGCTCACGCGCGGCCTCGGCTTCGCCGTCATCGAGGGCGGGTTGAGCGCCGCACCCTACCCGCTCCTCTACGTGTTGCTCGAGCGCGTCTTTGAAGGCACCGCGCGCGCGCCGTTCATCGCGGCGATCGCGGCCGCCCTCGTCGTCTGCCTGATCGGCCGGATCGCCGCCGGCTGCTGCGCGATGCCGCTCGTCTTCAGCGGGGCCTACGCGATGATGGCCGAGGCCCGCATCCGCATCGCCGAGCACCTGCAGCGTCTGCCGATGGGGTGGTTCACGCGAACGCGCAGCGGCGAGCTCGCGGCTCGGCTCACGAGCGACCTCGAGCTCGTCGAGCACCTCTGGTCACATTTTCTCGGGGTATGCGCATCGGGCCTCGCGATGCTCGGCTTCCTGCTGCTGTTCCTCGGCTGGCTCGACGCCCGCCTCGCGCTGACCGTGCTCGCCGTGCTGCCGCTTGCCGGGCTGGCGATGGCCTGGGGCCAGCAGCTCGCAAACCGCGAAGGCGAGGCGATGCTGCGCGCAGCGGGCGACGCGCAAGCGGAACTGCACGACTATGTCCACGGCATTGCCGTGATCCGCGGCTACGGCCGCTTCGGCGCCGCCCTGTCGCGCCTCGCCCGCGCGCTCGACGCGCAGCGCGACGCCATGGTGCGGCTCGAACTGAAGCCGGCGCCGTGGATCGGCGCGTTCGGCTTCGTGATCGAGACCGGCTTCGTGCTAATGGTGCTCGCCGGCACCTATCGGGTCGCCGGCGGCAGCCTGCGCGCCGACACCTTGGCGCTCTTCGCCGCGCTGTCGCTCCCCGTCTACCGCCAACTCCAGGAGATCGGCTTCGCCACGCTGCTCCTGCGCTTCGGACGGCGCGCGATGAACCGCATTCAGGCCCTGCTCGACGAAGCGGCGCTTGCGGAGCCGGTCGCGCCGCGGCAGCCCGCGGACCACGACATCGTGCTCGACGACGTCCACTTCGCCTACGGCGAGAACGAGCCGCCGGTATTGCACGGCGTGTCCTGCACGCTGCCTGCCCGCGCGATCACGGCGGTCGTCGGACCGAGCGGCGCGGGCAAAAGCACGCTCGTCCATCTGATCGCGCGGCTTTGGGATGTTCAGCGCGGCGCGATCCGGATCGGCGGCGCGGATGTGCGCGAGATCGGCACGGACGCATTGCAGGCCCGCGTCGCCACCGTGTTCCAGGATGTCGTGCTGTTCTCCGGCACCGTGCTCGACAACCTGCGCATCGGCCGCCCCGAGGCCACGCGCGACGAGGTGATCGAGGCGGCACGGCGAGCCTGCGCACACGACTTCATCGAACGCTTGCCGCAAGGTTACGAGACGCCGCTTGGCGCGGGCGGCGGCGCGCTGTCCGGCGGCGAGCGCCAGCGCTTGTCGATCGCCCGCGCGCTCTTGAAAAACGCCCCGATCCTCCTGCTCGACGAAGCGACGGCGAGCGTGGATCCCTCGGCCGAAGCCGACATCCAGGAAGCGCTCAGCGCGCTCGTGCGCGACCGCACCGTGGTGGTGATCGCGCATCGCCTGCAAAGCATCGCGCATGCGGATCAGATCGTGGTGCTCGACGCCGGCCGGCTGGTCGAAGCGGGGCGGCACGACAGCCTGCTCGCGGCGAACGGTCTCTACGCACGCCTTTGGCGGCGCCAGACGCGCTCGCGCGAATGGCGGCTTGCTGCGCACGGGGCCGGGCCCGTCCTGGCCCAAGACACGCCCGGCTGACAGCCGATCCCTCATTGACTCGAAACGGAAAGCCCATGTCCGATGCCATTCGCAGTACTGATAACACAGCGGTTGCAGACGCCGGCGACGGCGCGCCCTTCGACGACGCCCTGCACCGCGAACTCGCGGCCGAGCTGGGGATCGCGCCGCGCGATCTCGATCCGCGCGCGAGCCTGCTGCAGCTCGGCCTCGATTCGATGCACCTGATGGCGTGGCTCAACCGCCTGCGTTCGCGCGGGCACCGGCTGACCTTGCGCGAGCTGTACCGCGAGCCGACGCTGGCCGGCTGGAGCGCTCTCGTCGCGCGCGCCGGGGTCGACGAAGCCGGCCCGGCCACCGCGCCGGGTCCGCACGCCGGGCGGCCGTCGCGGGCGCCGGCCAACACGGCTTGGCCAACCATGCGCGACGGCGCCCCGTTCGTGCCGACGCCCGTGCAGCACGCCTATTTCGTCGGCCGCTCGCCGCAGCAGCCGCTTGGCGGCGTCGGTTGCCACCTGTACCAGGAGTTCGACGGCGCGGGGCTTGCGCCCGAGGTGCTCGAAGGCGCCGTCGCGGCGCTGATCGCGCGCCATCCGATGCTTCAGGTGGCATTTTGCGCCGACGGGCTTCAGCAGTGGCGCGAGCAGCCGGCCTGGCCGGGCCTGACGGTCCACGACCTGCGCGAACTGCCCGAAGGCGAACGCGAGCGACGCCTGGCCGGACTGCGCGAGACGCTTGGGCATCGCGTCCTGGCGGTCGAGCGCGGCGAGACTTTCGACTTCCAATTGTCGCTGCTGCCCGAGGGGAGGCAGCGCCTGCACGTCAACCTCGATCTGCTCGTGCTCGACGCCGCGAGCTTCACTCTGATCTTCGAAGAGCTTGCCGCGCTGGTCGCCGGCAAGCCGCTGCCGCCGTCGCCCGGACATTACGACTTCTGCAGCTACCTCGCCCAGTCGGAAGCACAAACCGCCGACGCACGCGATAGCGCGAAGCGCTACTGGCGCCGGCGGCTTGCGACGCTGCCCCCCGCCCCCGAACTGCCGCTCGCGCAGGAACCCGAACGCATCGCGGAGGTTCGCGTGAGCCGCCGCCGCGCCGAGCTCGACGCCGACACGTGGCGCGCGTTCCACGGCCACGCCGGCGAGTGCGGCGTCACGCCGGCGATGGCGCTCGCGACCGCCTTCGGCGCCGTGCTGGCGCGCTGGAGCAGCCAGGCGCGGCTCCTGCTGAATCTCACGCTGTTCGACCGGCGGCCGCTCGATGCGGCCGTCGAGCGGATGATCGCCGACTTCACCAGCATCCTGCTGCTCGACCTCGCCTGCGAGGGCGACACGTTCGCCTCGCTCGCGCGGGCGAACCAGGACGCCTTCGCCGAGGCGTACGAGCATCGCGACTGGTCCGGCGTCGAGGTGCTGCGCGAGCTGCGCAAGGAAGGGCGGCATCCGCATGGCGCGCCGATCGTGTTCACGAGCAACCTCGGGCGGCCGCTCTACGGCGAGGCTACGGCGGACGCGCTCGGCGAACCGGGATGGGGCATCTCGCAAACGCCGCAGGTCTGGATCGACCATCTCGCGTTCGAGCACGCTTCGTCGGTATGGCTTCAATGGGACAGCAACGACACGCTCTTTCCTGCGGGGCTCGTCGACGCCCTTTTCGACGCCTACGCCGGTCTCGTGAGGCGGCTTGCCGGCGATGCGGCGGCCTGGCGCGAACCGCTGCCGGACCTGCAGCCGAACGCGCAGCGCGAGGTGCGCGCGCGCGTCAACGCCACGGCTTGTCCGCTGCCGGATGGATTGCTGCACGACGGCTTTTTCCGCCAGGCTGAGCGCACGCCGCAAGCGGCCGCACTCGTTCATGACGACGCGCAACTGAGCTACGCCGAGCTGGCCGCGCTCGCGCGGCGCTGCGCCGGCGCGCTGACCGCGCGCGGCGTACGCCCCGGCGCACGGGTGGCCGTGAGCATGTCCAAAGGCCTTGGACAGATCGTCGCGGTGCTGGGCGCGCTCTGCGCCGGCGCGGTGTACGTGCCCGTGCCGCTCGACCAGCCGCTCGCACGGCGCCGCCAAATCTACGACGACGCCGGCGTCGCACTGGTGCTCGTCTGCGCCAAGGATCGCGCCGGGCGCGGAGCGCGCGAGAGCGACGCCGACGCAGCGGACCAAGCGGACCAAGCGGCCGATCGCGCCCGCCATCTCGATTGGCAGGAGGCGGTGCGGGCCGAACCGCTTACGGCTTCCCCGGCCGTCGACGCTCACGCGCCCGCCTACGTGATCTACACGTCCGGTTCCACCGGCACGCCGAAGGGCGTCGTGATCTCGCACCGCGGCGCCCTGAACACCTGCGCCGACCTCAACCGCCGCTACGGCGTCGGGCCGGCCGACCGCGTGCTCGCCATCTCGGCGCTTCACTTCGACTTGTCCGTCTACGACATCTTCGGCTTGCTCAGCGCAGGCGGCGCGCTCGTGCTGCTCGACGAGAGCCGCAGGCGCGACCCGTCGGCCTGGTGCCGGCTGATCGAGCGCCACGGCATCACGCTCTGGAACAGCGTGCCGGCTCTCTTCGACATGCTGCTCACCTACGCCGAAGGCTTTGCGCTCGGCGCGCCGTCGGCGCTGCGCGCGGCGATGCTCTCGGGCGACTGGATAGGCCTCGACCTGCCCGCGCGCTATCGCGCGTTCCGGCCCGACGGCGCGTTCATCGCCATGGGCGGCGCGACCGAGGCGTCGATCTGGTCCAACGTCTGCGACGTCGCCGAGGTGCCGCGCGAGTGGCGCTCCATCCCGTACGGGCATCCGCTCGCCAACCAGCGCTACCGTGTCGTCGACGAGCAGGGCCGCGACTGCCCGGACTGGGTGCCGGGCGAATTGTGGATCGGCGGCGCCGGCGTCGCGCTCGGCTATTTCAACGACGCGGCACGCACAGCGCAGCAGTTTGTCGCAGCCGCGGGCGAGCGCTGGTATCGCACCGGCGATCTCGGGTGCTACTGGCCCGGCGGCACGCTCGAATTTCTCGGCCGGCGCGACAAGCAGGTCAAGATCGGCGGCTACCGGATCGAGCTCGGCGAGATCGACGCCGCGCTCGCCCGCCTCGACGGCATCAAGAGCGGCATCGCGCTTGCCTACGGCGAGCGCGAGAAATCGCTCGCGGCGTTCGTCGTCGGCGCGGGGCCGGCGCTGTCCGCCCCCCTCTTTGCCGATCCTGCGGCGCCGCCCGATTACGGCGCGCTTTTCGCTGCGGGAAACGGCCCCGCGAAGCGCGAGTACGACGAACGCGAGGCACGAGTCGCCGCCGCCGCGCACGGCGAGCGCGGCGAACACGAAACACGCCTCGTCGCTGACTTCCTCTACGAGCATCTGTTGCTGCAGGGACTCGACTTCAACTCGCCGCTCGGCGTCGACGACGTCCTGACCCGTTACGGCGCCGCGCCCGCCCGGCGCGGGCTATTGGCGCGCTGGCTCGCGCTTCTCGCGGCAAGCGGCCGGTTGCAGGACGCGGGCGACGGCCGCTATCGGAACGGCCCGCGCCACGACGCTCCATGGTCGCCGCCCGCCGGCGACGCACTCGCCCCCATCGCCGAGGCCTTGCCCGGACATCACGCGGCGCTCGCCGGGATCCTGCGTGGCGAGCGCCCGGCTGAAACGCTGCTTGATCATCCGCGTCTTTCCCCAGAGCACCTGTTGCGCCATAGCGACGGCGCGAGCGCCGCCGTTGCCGCGTTCGCCGCGGCTGTCGCGGCGCTCGCGCGCGTGCTGCGCCGCCCCGTGCGCGTCGTCGAGATCGGCGCGCGCACGGGCCTCGGCGGCGCGGCGCTGCTCGCGCGTCTTGGCCCCGAAGCGCTCGCGTATACGGCGCTCGACGAATCGCAGGAGCGGGTGCTGCGCGCCCGCGAACGGCTCGCCGCTTATCCGCACGCCAGCGTCCGGCGCTGGGATGCCTGCGCCGCCGACCCGCTGCGGCACAGCGCCGACGTGGTCTGGGCCGACAATGCGCTGCATCGCCTTGGCGAACGCGCCCTGGACAGCCTCGCTGCACTTGCTGCGCCGTCGGCACTCGTGCACGTGCTGGAACTGCGCCAGCCGCAGGCGCTCGCGCTCGTGACCGCCGACTTGCTGACGCACGACAGCGGCGGCGGCGCCGGGCGACTGCGCGACGCCTCCGGCTGGCTCGCGGCATTCCGGACCCGGGGCCTCCACTGCGAGCGCGCCGATATCGTCGGCGCGCAGCAGCGGTTCGTGCTGCGCGCCGCCCCGAGCGCCTGGCGGCCCGATCCGGGCAAGCTCAAGGCCGCGCTCGCCGCGCAGCTGCCGTCCTACATGCTGCCGCAGCGTGTCTATTTTCTAGACGCGATGCCGCTCACCGCCAACGGCAAAGTCGACCACAAAGCGCTCGCGGCGCGAGCGGCGGCGTCGGCTGAATCGGCCGCGCCCGATGCCGCGCGCGAGACTCCGGAGGGCGCCGCCGAAGCAACGCTCGCAGCGCTGTGGCGCAAGCTGCTCGAGACGCCCGCCATGCATCGGCGCAGCCATTTCTTCGAGCTGGGCGGCGACAGCCTCCTCGCGACGCGGTTGATCGGCGAACTGAATCGAGCCGGCTATGGCGCGCAGCTCGGCGACCTGTACGACTATCCGACGCTCGCCGCCTTTGCCGCAACCTTGCGCGCGCGGCCGGCCGGCGCCGCGGCGCCGGCATTGCGGCACGACGCGGCGGCCCGGCACCGGCCCTTCGCGCTCACGGATGTCCAGCAAGCCTATCTGGTCGGGCGCCGGCCGGGTTTCCCGCTCGGCGGCGTCGGCTCGCATTTCTTCGTCGAATTCGAGGTGGAAGACCTCGACGTGCCGCGCTTCGAGGCCGCATTCAACCGGCTGATCGCGCGCCACGACATGTTGCGCGCCGTGGTCCGCAACGGGCTGCAGCAGGTCCTGCCCGAGGTGCCCGCTTTCGTCCTGCCGCTGCACTGCTTCGCCGAGCTCGACGGCACCGGGGCGCATGCGCTGCGCGAGCGCCTCGCGCATCAAGTGCTCGACCCGTCGCGCTGGCCGGTGTTCGACGTGCAGGCGGCAAGCGCCGGCGGCCGGCTCACACGCCTTTACTTGTGTCTCGACAACCTGTTGCTCGACGGCCTCAGCATGCAGATCCTGCTGGCCGAACTCGAGCAGGGCTACCTCGAACCGGGCACGGCGTGGCCGCCGCTCGAGATCGGTTTTCGCGACTACGCCGAGCACGCCGCCAAGGCGCGCGAAGCCGCGCCGTCCGAAGCGAGCGCGGCCTCGCGCGCCTACTGGCGCCGCCGCCTGGACACCCTGCCCCCCGCGCCGCAGCTGCCGCTCGCTCGCCAGCCCGCCGAAGCGGGCGTGCCGCATTTCGTCAGGCTCTCCGACCGCCTGCCGGCGCCGGCTTGGCGCGTGCTGAAGGAGCGTGCGGCCGCCGCGCACGTGACACCGTCGGCGCTGCTCCTGTCGGCCTATGCCGCCGTGCTCTCGGCCTTCAGCACCCGCCGCAATCTCTGCCTGAACCTCACGCTGTTCGACCGCCAGCCCGTGCATCCGCAGATCGAGCGCGTGCTCGGCGACTTCACCTCGCTCCTGCTCGTCGCATGGCAACCGGGCGAAGGCTGGCTCGACAGCGTGCAACGCCTGCAGCAGCGGCTCTGGCAGGATCTTGCGCACCGCGACGTGTCGGCGCTCTGGGTCATGCGCGAACTGGCCCGGCGGCGCGGCCTGGCGTCGACGGAGATGCCGGTCGTCTTCACGAGCGCGCTCGGCTTCGAGACGGAGCGGTTTCTCGCCCACGCGTCATGGCTCAAGCCCCGCAGCGGCATCTCGCAGACGCCGCAAGTCTGGCTCGATCACCAGGTCTACGAATCGGAAGGGGAGTTGCGCTTCAACTGGGATGCGGTCGAAGCGCTGTTCGAGCCCGAGACGCTGCGCGCCATGTTCGGCCAGTACGTCGCGCTGCTGCGGCGGCTCGCCGCCGACGCCGACGCGTGGCGCCTGCCGCTCGATACGCTCGTGCCCCGCGCGCCGGTCGTGCCCCCCGCGCCGGTCGTGCCCCTCGCGCCGGTCGTGCCCCCCGTGCCGGGCGCCGGCGGCGCCGGGACGCACGAACCGG
>NZ_JAFLRF010000044.1 GCF_017315705.1 Trinickia mobilis
TCTTTCGAGCGTTCGGCGGCGGGTGGGATGTTCCTCCCGACAGCCGAGTAGCAGAAGCAGCGCAAACGGCAGTGACTGTGAAATGACCGCCGCTCACTGACCTGCCAGCGGCGGCATAGACGGGATAACCGCAGCCGTCGCGGTCCTTGTATTCCAGCCCGAGACTATCTGTAGAAACGCAACGATCCGACAGCCAGGAAAATGAGGGAGGCGCAGGCGCAACTGGATGGATGGAACGAAGAGCGATGGCACTGTTTATTGTATTGCCACGGCTATTCGGTCGTCAGGCGCTTTCGCGCCTCAAGAAGTATGGAGGCGGAAAGCTTTGGGTCCGTCACAATCCGGGCGATCGTCACAGCCCCAATCATCGTCGAAAGCGTGACAAGCGCCTTTTTCTTCGCGGCAGCGGCTGGCAAATCGTCGAACTGCGCCGCCATGGCTTCCACCAGCTTCGAAAAGCCTTCCGTCGTCGCTTCGCGCACGTTCGCCGCGCTGCGTGCCAGTTCACTCCCCAAGGCTACGAAGGGGCAGCCGCTTCCCGGGTCATCTCGGTGCTTCGTCGAAAGATAGCCGGAAATTACTGCGGCAGGCCCACGGCCACCAGACGCGGCAGCTTCAACACCATCAATGAGCGACTGGATAGCCTGACTCACGGATTCCTCGATAACCTGATCCTTCGATTCGAAGTGCTTGTAAAAGCCCCCGTGAGTCAGCCCCGCCGCAGACATGACGTCCGACAGTGCCGCGCCGCCAATTCCTTTTCGCCGGAACTCCACCGACGCGGCATCTACGATGCGTTGCCTTGTCTGCGCCGCTTCCTGCCTCGATTTTCTCATCGCTCTCTGCCAATGCCGCATGGCGGCAACCATCCTCACCATCCAGAGGATACACAACATCTAAACAAAGTTCCACAAGCCTGCCAGGACGAGCGCCATCAACCGCATGGCGCAAATGACCATAAAGTTGTCATTTGCGAAGATAGCCCAAACGTCACATTCTGTCTGGAGTGATCCCAGTCCGAACGCGACTTTTGTTCGTTACTGAACGATCTTGGCCATCCTTGGAGAGGACCATGAAAGTGACGGCGATTTTCATGTGCATGTCCAACATAGCCGCCGCGACGCCTATCTCGCAGCATCGATCGATCCCTGCGAACTTGAACGCCGCATGCGCTCGATCGAAATCGACGGGTAGGGAGTCGAGCCAGTCGGCCCACGCGCCTCGAGACGATAGCGAAATGCGCGGAATACGGCGCTTGGCGCGCAGAGAGCTTAAATAAGCCCGGCCGTTCAACAAACCCTTCCCGCTCCCGGTTCGGTCGCGCCCGCCCCACTGACACGGGAATGTTCACGAAAACACGCTCGTGGCTATCGGCTCTTCAGGAGGGTTCGAACTTTTCGATAGCCTTCCCCGCTCATTGACATCATATTATGATGTTTAATATCATCTAAATGTCGAGACGGAATTGCAACCACATAGGCGCCAGATGCGTTCAAACCCTATAGACCTGTATGGCGCACGCACGGGGAACTGTCTGCGTGTCGCGATAGCTCTGGAAGAGGCAGGATTGCCTTATCGCCCCATCGGGCTGAATCTTCAGCAAGGAGAACAGCAGGAGGCGAAGTTCCTAGCCCTCAACCCGGCGGGCAAGGTGCCTGTGATCGTCGACCGCACCGATAATGACGAAGCGCTTGTTCTCACGCAATCCAATGCGATCCTGCTCTATGTCGCAGAAGCTGTTCCGGGAACCTTGTTCCCTGTTGGCGGCGCACGCCAACGTGCCATCGTTTATGAACGATTCTGCTACTTTTTGACGGATGTAATTGCCGTCAGCCACGCCGCATTTCACCTCCGGTCGGATGGCCAGAAGGGCGCTTCGCCGCAAGCGCTCGACCTACGCGCTATAAAGGCTCTCTCCGCTGCAGAGCGATTCGTAAAAACGTCCACGTTTGTCGCCGGGGAGACCTTTACATTAGCCGATATCGCAGCGGTCACTATCGCGTTCGCTCTTGAGCGGCACATTGATTGGAGCATGCTTCCACAACTTCATCGCTGGTACAGGGCCGTCATGGCGCGGCCTGCCGTCCTTCGAGGATTGGCGGCCTTCGGCGCGCGACAAGGGTAAAAAGATGTCGGCTACCGAAGGACCCCGCCTCTTCGGCAGCTTCATCGGGAAATCACTAACGACCCGTCATCGGCATCTGGCCGTGGGCGGCGCTTGCATTTGTAGGCCCGGCGACGGTTACAAGGGCCATCGCAACTCCGAGGGAGAGTGAGCGCATATCGAGTGCGATATTTCCGTTCAACTTAGATCTCTTGTGATTGTTTTGAGGTAGTTCGTTGGTCTTTGACGTTGCGAAGCAGCTCAAGCGGCGAATGCGTCACACTGGGAGTATTGACGGCGGTTATCGACCAAATCTCGGCCGCTCTCCGCAGTGAATACTCATGCAGGCACGCGACGCGCCGACTCGTTTAAATCCACTTGCTACATTCACGGCGCCTCGTTTGGAAAACCGTCAAGGCTCATAGTGCGACCTTCTTAATGCCCCGAGTCGGTACCGGCGGCCCTTGGCCCCACCTTGCGCAGCAGTGGCGCCAGCGCCGTAGCGATAACGAAAATGGCCATTATCAGAAGGAACGCATCGGCGTAGGCCATCGTCAATGCTTCGCGGAAGACCAACGAACGCAGTTGCTTGAGTGCGGCCAGCTTCGCACGGCCTACATCATCCATTGCCCGCCCGAACTGCGCTTGCGCTCGGTGCAGAAACAACTGTGCAGATGGGTCGCTTGCGGTAAGCCTGCTTGCGAGGCGCTCAAAGTGAAAATTTGTCCGATTGTTGAGGATCGCACCGCAAAATGCGATGCCCACCGCTCCGCCCAGGTTGCGCATCATGTTGAACAGTCCGCTGGCATATTTGAGCCGTTCCATGGGCAAGCTACCCAGACCCAGTGTGACGGCAGGCGCCACAGCGAACACCTGAGGAAAGCCACGAATGAGTTGCGGCCAGAGAAACTGATCTCCGCCCCAATCGTGCGTGATCCAGCTAAATCCCAGCATGGATAGCCCGAACATCGCAAGACCGAAAGTCATCAGCCAACGCAGGTCGACTCGGCGAGCGAGGACGATATAGAACGGCATACCCAGGAGTGCGCCAACTCCCGTCGCACAGACAATCGTGCCAATTTGCAAAGCCGATAGGTCACGCACGTACCCTAGGAACAATGGCACCAGATAGATGGTGGTAAAAATACCAATACCAGTAATGAAGGACAGGATGCAGCCGATCAGGAAATTGCGGTCCCTCAAGGCCCGTAGATCAACTACAGGACGGGGAAATGTCAGGCTGCGCGCCACGAAAAGCGTGCCGGCGATGGCCGAAACCCAAGCACCAAGACGGATGCCGGCATCATCGAACCAGTTCCAGCGCGCTCCTTCCTCGAGCACATACTCCAGGTTCCCAAGAAACGCGGCCATAAGGCCAATACCCAAGTAATCAGCGCCCTTTAGCAAAGAGAGGTCCGGTTCATCGATATCGACAAGCGTGGCAGTGCCGAAGGTCACCAGTAGACCAGGCACCAAGTTGATGTAGAACAACCAGCGCCAGGAAAGCGCATCAGTGACCCAGCCGCCAATGACCGGCCCGAGCGCCGGTGCCAGGGAGGCTATCGTACCAATCACAGCCGCGGCGAGTGGTTGCCGCTTGCCGGGGAAGTAGTGAAAGATCGAGGTGAAGACCGTGGGGATCATCGACGCGCCCAGCATGCCCTGAAGAGCCCGGAACACGATCATGCTTTCAATGCTCCAGGCCAGTCCGCACAGCATGCTGGCGACAGTGAACCCGAACGCTGACACAACGAACAGCCACCGGGTGGAAAAGACGCGTGTCAACAAGCCGGACATCGGGATAACAATAATCTCAGCGATCAGGTAGGCCGTCTGCAGCCACCCGATTTGATCCCTCCCGGCGGACAGACCGCCGCCGATATCCTGCAGCGACGCAGCGACAATTTGGATATCAAGCAGGGCGACGAACATACCAACGCACATCACCGCGAACGGCAATATCGGTGGCATCGACGCAGGCGTACGATCCGATGCGTTCATGACTCGAACCTGTGGCTGTCTACAGCGGCAGATACCGATTGCCCCGCAATCAACCCGCAAACGGCGGACATGGGTAAAACGAGTTCAATTTGCCCCAGCATCCGCGCATGCATTCGGATTCCGTTGGCGAACGCGAACTTGCCCGTCCGATCCCGCTGCATGCTTCCTCTCCTTGACCAATAGACGGGCTCCATCCCCAGCCCATCGTGGAAACGCGGGCCGCCGGCTTGCGCTCATTTAGCGTTCAAGCGACATCCTATTAGCGTTCAAATGCAATCTAAAGTCAACAGAAAATCGGAGGAAGCCTCAACTGGCACAGTCCCGCATTTGCAACGAACGTGCAGGCATAAGACTGTGTACATGACTAACAACGGGCGAGAAGTGATGGGAGAGTTGACGGGCGCAGCGGTCGGCCGCATACACCAAGCACGTGGATGGCAGACCCGGTAGCATCTCGGCGATGCGCTCATAGCCTTCGATCCAACGCAAACTTTCAAAAGCGGAGAGTAACCGCGATCCGCCGGCAGATTACAAGCGCTGTGCTATGTCATTGAAAGTAAACAGGCTTTTTCTCGACCGAGACTCGCCGGTCAAGATGCGGATAACGAGACGGGCTGTCGGGCCGAACCCGTTTGCGGCAATCATCGGCGTTCGACGCAACCTCCCCCTCGAAATCACCACCGGCGATCACAAAATCCTGCAGACCGGACTATCAGATGTCATTGGCCCCCAGCACCACGTATCTCGCGCACCCCGCGGCCAAGGCGTCGGCGCAGAAGCGTGCGCAACGTCGCGCCGTCGACATAGCCGACCTCGGCGGCGATCGCCTCGACATCAAGACGGCTTGTGCGGAGCAGATGAACGGCCCGCTCGACGCGAAGGTCTTGGAAGTAAGACAGCGGAGATTTGCCCAGCACGGCCTCGATGCGACGCTGCAGTGTTCGTGCACTTGTGGAAAGGGACTCTGCCGCTGCCTCAAGCGAAAAGCCCTGAGCGAGCCGGCCTCTTGCCCAACGCTCGAAGCGCTCGACGAGCGGGTCCGCCCGAGCCAGATGATCCGGAATCATGTAGGGCGCCTGTGAAGGCCGCGCGTCTACCAGCATGTAGCGGGCTACCATCGACGCAAGCGCGGGGCTCGCCTGATTCAGCAGCCAAAGAGCGAGGTCCAGGTGCCCCATCGCGGCTCCGGCCGTCGTAAAGTCACCCGAGGGCACCAGCATGCGCGTACTGTCCAGGCGGATCGCGGGATAACGCTGACGAAACAGCGGCGCGAGCCACCAGGTTGTGGTCGCTTCATGATCGTCCAACAGCCCAGATTCCGCCAGCACGAAAGTGCCGACGCAAGCGGCCGCGATCTTGGCGCCGTTGGCGTGGCTTTCGGTCAGCAATGCCATCGCATCAATCACGTCGCGCCGACCGAGCGCGGGCAGCAGTTGTGCAGGCATCTTCGTGCCAAGTGCAGGCACGACCAGCCAGTCGGGGCTGGTCATTGCGCTCACCGGTTTGACCGGAACGCGCATACCCAAAGCAGTCCGCACGACGCGTCGCATACCGATCAGCTCGATGTCGAAGCGCGGGCCCACTCCAGGCTCCTGAACTTCGGCGAGTTCGTTGGCGGTGGTGAAAACGTCGAGCATCGAAGAAAGTGCCGTATCGAAAACGCCGTCGAGGGCGAGTACCGTCAAACGCATGGCGTAAATGATCATAAAGTTGTCATTTATGACGATAGCCCAAACGCCGCACTCTGTCTAGAGTGATCCCAGTCCGAACGCGATTCTAGTTCGTGCCGACGATCCTGATCATCCTTGGAGAGGACCATGAAAGTGACAGCGACGGGCATGTGCATGCCCTTTACCGATGATCGACAGCAGCGCCTGCAAAGGGAGCAGTCGGTATGAGCCTTCCAAATGAGATCGTCACGTCGCAACGTGAAAAGGCAGACGAACACTATGGCCGCTCGAATCTGTTGGAAGCAATCCGAGCTGCGCTTGCGGCGGCGGGATCGGGGGATGGCGTATTGACGCCGGAGGTGCTCGCGCCGTTGGACCAATTCCATACGAGAGGCGCAGACGCGACGATTGAGCTTGCTCGTGAAGCAGGTATCGCTGTAAACAGCGTTGTGCTCGATATCGGCTCAGGCCTCGGTGGTCCGTCACGTTATCTCGCCTCGGCATTTGGCTGCCGAGTCTATGGCATCGACCTGAATGCCTCATTTGTGGACGCGGCGGCATACCTCTCGCAACGAGCCGACCTCGACTCGTTGGTGAGTTATCAATGCGCTGACGCTTTGTCAATCCCGTACGAAGACGGTTCGTTCGATTTTGTCTGGACACAGCATGTGGCCATGAACATTGCGGACCGCGACAAGCTGTATGCTGAGGCGTTTCGCGTACTGAAGCCCGGTGGCCGGTTCGCGATCTACGATGTCGTCGCCGCCAGTGGCGCGCCGCTACACTTTCCAGTGCCTTGGGCGAGTAATCAGAATACAAGCTTCCTGCTCAGCCCAACGTCAATGCGAGACATCTTGGAAGCTGCCGGCTTCCGTGTCATATCCTGGCACGATGGGACTCGGGCAGGCATCGAATGGTTCGAAGCACGTCGTGCAGCGTCGACGGCAACAGCGGGAACGCCTGCGCTCGGCTTACACGTCGTTATGGGACAAGCATTCCCGACGATGATTGCCAACTTCGCCCGCAATCTCGCCGAAGGCAGGATCGGACTCATTCAGGCTGTGCTCGAGCGTGCGGCCCAAACTAGATAGCGGCAGGTTAACCGGGCGGGCTTCCGTAATGCGGTGATGATCCCGCGGATATTATCAAGATCCAACGTAGAGATTTACTGCTACGTCTCTCTGAGAAAATTCAGATGGCACGCAACTCAAAAAGCCGAAAACCGATCCTTATTGGCACGCGGAATCATATCAAGCGCCGAACTTACCCCTGATGGCGTTGCTCGCAGCCGGCCCTGGAGCAAGCTCGAAATTCGGCCCAGTAGCGGGCTTGCCGGTACGCGCATCAACGACCACGAGTTTGGCAGGCCTACCGGTGCGCTTGTTGACAACTTGCAACGCGACACCGTCGTCCGCAAAGTGGTCATTACCAAAAGCGGTAAGCGCAAACAGAACGGACCGGAAGGCCTTTCCTCGCTCGGTTAGTAGATATTCCATGCGAGGAGGCGTTACGCTGTAAAGGCGCTTCTCAAGGAAGCCATTTTCGACCAAGGTCGCGAGGCGTCGGCTAAGAATATTGGGCGAAATCCCAAGATTACGCTCAAACTCGTCGAAGCGCGTCGAACCTCTTACTGCGTCCCGGAGGATCAAAATACTCCACCATTCGCCGACGCGCTCCAAAGTGCGGGCGATTGGACATTCCATGTCTTCAAAGCTTTTTCGTTTCATGGTTTCGAGTCTAGCTTAGTGAATTTCACTTTGCAAGTTACTGTATTGGATGACTTCGGCGTATCTAGGTGCTACGGTTGTCCGGACGCGTCCCGGCCAGCCAATAGGGGTTAATGCCAATGGCCGCACCGTGTGACTATTTTCAATGTAGCCACTTCAACAACGCAATTTATTGTCGCATCGCCGTTCTTCAGCCATTTCCCGTGTTCGGATTGAGCGGCTCCCGGTAAACCGGGCCATCATGTCAGCGAGTTCTCGGCGGCAGACCTGAAAGGTGCTGAAGCTGGCACGCCCAACAGGCTGTTGAAATATCCCTTCGCCAACACGTGCTATTCCATTTTGTGCCACATGCGGCGTCACGCCATGTGCGCGGCACGTTGCCACGAAATGTAGCAAAGCATCGCACCCGTGCCACAACTCTTGCGAAACCGCCGGGCCTGACAGTCCGCGCCGGATTCATGTGTCTCGTTGCTGCGCTTCTCGCCATGCCAGTTCTCATGAGAGGCAGCACTTCTGTCAGCATGCGTTCGCTGCGAATCGAATACAGCACCTGCAGCAGCAGCGCCCGAATCAGCTTCTCCGGCGCGATGCTCGGGCGACCGCTCTTGGCCTCGCTCTCGTACCTACGCGAGAAGAGTGCATCCATGCGAGTGAGCGTGTCGTTCAGCCACAGCCGAATCGGTCGCAACGGGTGATCGGCTGGAACGAAGTCATCCAGCCGAGACGTCGTGAACATCGACTCGATATAACCGTCCGCTCCGCGCATCGCTTTGGTCTCAGTGTTGTTCGATTCTTTGTCTCGACGTTTGCCCCTCCCGCCCGGATGACCGGCGCGGAAGGTATTTCAACAGCCTGCCAATAGTCGACCACCGTTACCTTCCCGTGCTTTCGCGCCCAGATATCCAGCGTGATGCCGCAATCCATAGTCCTGCAACGAGAAGCCCCTTCTCTCCATCAGGATTAGCGCGATTGCATCTCCGATCGCAGACATCACTGCCACACTGGCCGTCGGCGTAACTTCCAGTGGGCAAGGCTCCTTTACGATCCCCATATCGATCACCTTGTCACTTAGCCGACGCAATTCTGATTCGGGATGGGATGTGATGGCGATAATGGGCCCGCAGTCAAGATGACGAGCAAGCTGTATCGCATCCAGAACCTCCCTTGTTTTCCCGCTTGTCGAAAAGGCCACGATGCAATCTTTCGGCGATATCACCCCGAGGTCGCCGTGCACAGCCTCGCCTGGATGAAGGTAGGTTGCCGGGGACCCCGTAGAGCAAAGTGTAGCGCCGAACTTTCTAGCCACTAACCCGGCCTTGCCCATGCCCGTTGTAACGATCTTTCCGCAACAATTAAATAGCGTTTCGATCGCTTCATCGAAGGATGGATCCAAAGTTACTGCTGCAATTGCTGCAGCTTCCGCCGCCAATATTGCATGGGCCCTAGTTGTCCACTGCGACATTGTTCTTCCTTAGCTTCAGCGTGAGTCGTTTGCGCAGGTTGCGCGACTGCCGGCAGGCAGGCGTCTGGGATCGGCTGCACGAGGTACTTCTGGCGACGCTTCGAACCACCAATCGCATCGACTGGTCGCTGCGTGTTTCGTCATTCCTTGTACCGTCGACTCCGGCTCTCCACTTGATAAACCGACACCTGCATTGCCAAAGAGCAAAACCTGGCGCTTCTCGGCGATGGTATTAGTCAGACGCGGGTCCCATTCGCCCAAGTTGCCCCGGAAGCGATGACAGAAGAAAAGGGGCGGCTCAGCGGAATCCTTTCCGACCACTCGGTATGCGTGCCTGACTCCGCCACCTTCAACAGATCGCGTCTTTGCTGCCTGGAAGGCATTGCTTGTCACCATGCTGAATGCCTCTCCTTCAAAAAACGAATCGCTAGTGCCCAGCATGTTCAGGGCCCTTCATGCTTTCTACACAGTAGTAACTATCATTACAAAAGCATAATTTCGAGACCAGTGTTGATTACCCTCGCTCAATGCACGGGCGCTTGTCCATCTGCGAGCGGCGTGTTGGCGAGCGCTGCCACGGACTGCGACACCCCCGGAAGGGAATGACCCATCATTAACAACACCTGAAACACGGATCTGTAAGGCCTGTTGGAAACGTGTCGCTGTTGCTTCTTTTTGGATAGTAGATATCATGGTGATAGTGTCAAACGGTGGGGCGCGAGAAGCCATTGTGCAGGCCCCGAATCCGCGATCCTGGATGGTCCGATCGAACTGACCAAAGAGGAAGAGAAATGAAAGGACTCACGCCAGATTTCCGGCTTGTCTCCCCCAAGCCTGCCATCGAGTCTGTCTCTGTGACGGCAAATCTTGCCCTGCAGCGCTCATCCGACCTACTGGCATCTATGCCTGCTCCGATTGCAGCCCAGTTCGCCGAGCTAAATGCGCTGGAAATTGTGAGAACAGAATTGGACCTTGAAATGCCACCAGTCGGATTGGTGCTGCGACAAAGGGAGCAGATGTCATTGCCACGCAATACTTTGTCCGCACCGTGAGAGAGGCCGCGGGCAAATTATCAGCTTGACATAGCGAGTTAAATAGCCTTCCGGCTAACGACATCTTGGGGTGAAGCGCGAAAGGCTGGCAAACGAACCACGCCAGAAGAAATTCGCGTAGGTGTGCTGATTTTCTTTGGCGCTATACGAGATCTTTTGCAGGATAACGTTTTCATCGTGAAAGCCGCCGTGCCGACGACGCCGGGCTGAACGTAAGCCGTCGATCGCGGTCGATTACTTCAGGCCAGCTTCGGCTAGCTACGATCATTGGGCCGCGAGAGGCATTGGTCACTCGAATGTCTCTTCCACTTCGACAAGAGGTTCATCGCGTGCAGACTGAAACCCGAAAAGAAGTCAGGGAGGCTTCAAAAGCTGAGGTATTGAGGCGTAAGGGCTGCGCCTGCGTCGAATAGCGTTACATCCGCTGAAAAAAATCGGGGCTTGCTTGCGGACAACGGATCGAAGCGTGCTGTCGCATTGTGCGCACGGCCGACAGCGCGATCTGTTCGTAAAAGGTCCCGCTTCCTGTAACCAAATTGCGCGCTGGAACGATCTAGTGAATGACAGGCGCTCATCACCGAGCTGGCGCGACTTGCTTGGTCCGGGTCGCTCCTCTCCATACTGGATTCATTCATGAAGCAACTTCGTTCACTCCTCCGTCTCGTTGATCCATCGTGCCTCGCTTCGAAGCTTCAGCACCTTTCCCCATTGCCGATTCGCTTGATGATCGGGTACGGGTTCATGGCTCACGGGTACGCAAAGATAGTGAAGCATCCAGAACATTTCGCCGCGATCCTTCATGCGCTCGGCGTACCGGCGCCGCATTTCATGGCCTGGGCGACCATCGTGATCGAGCTGCTTGGCGGGTTGGCGATTTTTGTCGGTGCCTTCGTGCCGATCATTACGGTGCCGATGCTTGTCGTGCTTGCCGTAGCTTCGCTGACGGTCCATCTGCAATTCGGGTTCACCTCGATCAAGCTGATGGACGTCGTGAACGGCATACCGCAGTTCGGACCACCGGGCTACGAAACCGACCTGCTGTATGCGACCGGATTGCTGACCCTGGTGTTCGGTGGTGCCGGGCCGCTCGCCGTCGATACGCAGCTGCGCCTGTGGTACGCGGGCATTCAAAGTCATCATCGCGTGCCCGAGGCCCACGTCTGATTGTTCGAAACCTGTCGGCGTTGGCGCTCTTTCGGCGCTTTGCATCATGACCGCTGGAAACCTGAACCACACCGTGGCCGAGCACGTGAACGCGTCGGCGCAATCGACTGCGGAGCGCCGGCTGAGCGCGCTTCTCCTGCAGTCGCTCGATGGTGACAGGGCGGCTTACCGCGATTTTCTCTTCGAGCTGACGCGGCATCTGCGCGCTCGGCTGAGGAAGAAACTGCGCAGGCGGGATGAAGATGTGGAAGACCTGGTGCAGGAGATCCTGATCGCCGTTCACAAGGGTCTCGATACGTTCACGCGAGAAGTGCCGCTTACAGCCTGGATAAGTGCCATCGTGCGCTACAAGGTGGCGGACTATCATCGCGCGCGCTTTCGCTGGGACTCGCTGCATGAGCCACTGGATGACGACGGGGGACTGTTCGTGGAATCCGGCAGTGACAGATCGGACGCGCAGCGTGACCTGCAGAAGTTGCTGGCGACACTGCCGCAAGCGCAACGGCTGCCGATCGTGCACATGCGGCTATGGGGCATGTCGGTTGCCGAAACGGCTTCGCTGACGGGGCTTTCCGAGTCCGCCGTGAAGGTCGGGGTACATCGGGGACTGAGGGCGCTTGCCGCCAGGATTCGGGGGAAAGACCATGAAGACTGAAGACCTCATCGCGACACTCGCGGACGCGCCGCGTCCGCCCAGCCGAGCGACGGTTAGCAAACGCCTGGGCTTAGCCCTTGTGGCAAGCATCGCAACGGCGTTGCTAATGCTGCCGACGATCCCGCGTAACGGTGTCAGGCTCGAGACGGCATTCCTCGCGCAACTTTTCTGGGTCAAGGTTCTGCTATCGCTGTCGATGATGGCCGCAGGGCTGTGGGTGACCGCACGCCTCGCGCGACCGGGTCTCCGCGTCGGGCGCGCCTGGCTCGCGCTAGGTTTTCCGGTTGCAGCGGTATGGTTCGCCGCGGTGGCGATCCTGTCTGGATCGCCCGGTACGGACCGCGTGGATCTCGTGCTGGGGCACACCTGGCGCACGTGTTCGCTCTACATCGCTCAACTGTCGAGTCTGCCGCTGCTCATGCTGTTCTGGGCGATGCGAGGGCTGGCCGTCACACGACCCGTGACGGCAGGTGTGACGATCGGGCTGCTGGCAGGAGCGATCGGCACATTGGCCTACTGTTTGCGCTGTCCGGAGACCGAGGTGCCCTGCTGGGCTACCTGGTACTCGCTGGGGATGGCCGTTCCCGCACTGATCGGGGGGGTGGCCGGTCGATGGATACTCCGCTGGTAGATGCGGTTCCGGTTTGCCGTGACAGTGGTTGGACCAGACGCTTCCTTGGTTTTCGCTCAATCCATTTGAGGTGAGACGGCTATAACCAGCAGATTCTTTCCTCCGCCGTAACCAAAAACGTCTGAGGACCGATATATCCAATAGCAAGCCTGCGAATGTGCTTGCCACTTGGGCGATGGTTCAAATGGCCTTTGGATAGGTATGCAAATTAAGCGGCTTACTCCTATGAAACAGACGAAAGTGTCTGACGAGAAGTACTTATGTCATGACGGGCCAGTCAGGAAGATGCCAACCCAACCTGAAAAGGAATCGAGATGAAAGCGCGAAACATTCTGGGCATGATCCTAGTGGCTGGTATTTGCGGAGCAGCTCTAACTGACGCAAATGCTCAGGAAAAAACCCGTGCGGAAGTGCGGCAGGAACTCATTGATGCGGAAAATCATGGCTCGAATCTGGTCACCGACGCATCGTACCCGGACGTCAGCCCGGCCTACCAGCAACGTCTGGCCCAAATGAACTCGGCGCAAGCCGGCGGTACCGGGGGAGGATCGAGTGGAACAAGTGCGAGCGGCACGAAGGACGCTCCTGCGAGTTCCGGTTCTCCGGACGGCTGTGCTGGTCCGGTCAGCTTCTGCAACATCTATTTTGGTAGTTGAGCGGGAGCGAGGGCAATGAATTGCTCCACACTGCCCTCGATGGACCGATTGGAAGAAAATGCTGACGCGCATGCGGGCTGTTGCGCGAAGAGTCCGGAGGGGGCGAGGAATTTGTGAACCAATTAACTGCCATGCGGGTTTTCACAGAGGTTTGGAGGCTGCAGAGCTTTACGCTCGCAGCAACCCACCTTGGAATGTCTGCGGCCGCCGTTACGCGCCATGTCGGTATGCTTGAAGCGCATCTGAACGTCAGATTGATCAACCGCACGACGAGACGTCTGTCGCTATCGGATGCGGGAAGCGACTACCTGGACGCATGCCGGACCATCTTGCGGCACATCGACGAAGTGGAGTCGGCCATCGCCGATTCGACATTATCCGCGCGCGGGACGCTACGGATCGGTACTTCGCGGGTGTTTGCCTCGGCGTACCTTTGCGATCTTCTGTCCGCATATAGCCGGACCCAGACTGCAGTCAATTTCGAAGTTCAGAGCTTCGATGGGGAGTTCGATCCTGCGGAACGAGGCCTCGATATTGGTTTTGTGGACATTCCACCCACGCGCTCGTCGTTGATATGCCGCGAGCTATTCTCGTTTTCGGATGTACTTGTTGCATCCCCGGCATATCTGTCCGGTCACGGCAAGCCTGAAACCCCAGGTGAACTCGAAAATCATAAGCTGCTGAAAATGTCGGGACATTTGCAGCATGCCTGGGAGTTTAGAGACCGGGCGGGATGCTACCGCGTTGAGCACGGCCGCGGCGCGCTGAAGACATCAAGCCCTGAGATGGCACGTGTTGCGGCGTTGAGGAATATGGGCATTGCCTTGCTGCCAAATCCCTTGGTGCGCGGTGACATCATGCAAGGTAGCTTGATACATTTGCTGGAAGCCTTTGACGTTGATCGGTCGCCTCAGTGTTTCTCGCTCGTCTATCAAGAGCGGAGCAAACTCACGGCGAAGGTTCGGACCTTCGTCGACTTTACCACTGCATATTTCCGCGACGAAGCGGACTTCCCCCCGCTCAAGGCGGTTGCCTGAGTCATTCAGGAGACGCAGCCCCGCCCCGACGATGTGTCATCGGGCAGGCCGACTTACCCGCCGGGAGGATTTTGCGGGGTGAGGAGCGCGCCCTTTCTGGATCGCGATGTCGGCGGACGTAAGCGCTCGCCCATCCCGAGCCATGAGTTCCAGGCGCCGGATCGGCTCTTCTTTCTCCTTGTCGACCGCCATCATCATCGGCTCGCCGGGAGCGAACAGATATTGCTCGCCCCACTGCCGGAGCGCCACGAGCACGGTCTGCAGACGCTGCCCGGCCTCCGTCAAATGGTATTCGCTATGCGCGCTGCCGTCCTCGGCCGGCCGCGTCTCCATGATGCCGGCGGCGACCATCTCGCGCAGGCGAGTGCTGAGGATGTTCTTCGCCATGCCGAGATTCTTTTGAAACTCGCCAAAACGCCGAACACCCTTCAACGCGTCGCGGACAATCAGCAGCGTCCACCAATCGCCGACGATGTCCAAGGATCGCGCGACCGGGCATTCGGCGGTCTTCAAGCACGTACGTCGCATGGTTTCCTCTTTTTCTGGCGTTTCGTTGCGCCTTTACAGGCAGCTTGTCGAAACTCGGCTCGTGAACATCGGGCCGGCGACGCGACCCGTCTTGCGGGCCAGTATAGCGCGTCTGGTTGCATGATTAAACCGGCGTGTGTTAAATTCGCGGATCGGTAGCATGATTAAACGGTCTTTTGGTCGATCGGCAGGTCGTCCGCCGATAACGGAACCCGCAAACAAGTGCATATGCACCCAGATGGAGTGCGATAATGTGGATCGTCAGGGTAGCACTCAGAAGGCCCTATACTTTTATCGTCCTGGCCTTGCTGCTCGGCATCATCGGGCCGCTCGCCGTGCTGCGCACGCCAACGGATATCTTTCCCAATATCAACATTCCGGTCGTCAGCGTCATCTGGACCTATAGCGGCCTGCCGCCGAACGAGATGAGCGACCGGATCGCCGGGAACTTCGAGCGTTTCACGCTCGCCACGGTCAACAATATCGAGCACATCGAGTCACAGTCGCTCTCGGGTGTTTCGGTCATCAAGTACTTCTTTCACCCCGGCACGAACGTCGACTTGTCGATCAGTCAGCTGACGGCGGGTGCGCAATCGTGGCTGAAGCAATTGCCCCCAGGGAGCACGCCGCCGCTCATCCTCTCCTATAACGCCTCCAGCGTTCCCATCATTCAGCTGGCGCTTTCCAGCAAGACCATTCCGGAGCAGGGTCTCTACGACCTCGCCAACAATTTCGTCAGAACGCAGCTCGCCGGCGTCGCGGGTGCGTCGATTCCGTTTCCGTACGGGGGGCGTACGCGCCAAGTGCAGGTCGATCTCGATCAGCGGCTGCTGCAGGCGCGCGGCGTTTCGGCCGACGACGTCGTCAACGCGATCAACGCGCAGAACCTGATCATCCCGGCCGGCACGCAGAAGGTAGGAGAGTTCGAGTACAACATCAAATTGAACGGCAGTCCGGTTGCCGTCCAGGACCTCAACGACCTGCCGATCAAGACGGTCAACGGCACGGTCGTCTACGTCCACGACGTGGCGCATGTGCGCGACGGCTCGGCGCCGCAGACCAACATCGTCCGCGTCGACGGCCGGCACGCGTCGCTGATGACGATCCAGAAGACAGGCACCGCGTCGACCCTCGATATCATCGGCCAGATCAAAGCGCTGCTGCCATCCGTGCGCAACGCGTCGCCGCCCGCGCTCGACATCCAGCCGATCGGCGATCAATCGGTGTTCGTGAAGGCGGCCATCAGCGGCGTGGTGCGCGAAGGGGTCATCGCCGCCGCGTTGACCGCGCTCATGATCCTGCTCTTCCTCGGAAGCTGGCGCTCGACGCTCATCATCACCATTTCGATCCCGCTGTCGGTGCTCTGCTCGCTGATCGGGCTGTCGCTTCTGGGCGAGACGATCAACATCATGACGCTGGGGGGACTGGCGCTCGCCGTCGGCATTCTGGTCGACGACGCCACGGTCGCCATCGAAAGCATCAATGCCCATCTCGAGCGCGGCGCCGAAGTCGAGGCGGCCATCCTCGCAGGCGCTCAGGAGATCGCCGTGCCGGCATTGGTCGCCACACTGTGCATATGCATCGTTTTCGTGCCGATGTTCTTCCTGTCCGGCGTCGCGCGCTACCTCTTCGTGCCGCTGGCGGAGGCGATCGTCTTCGCCATGCTCGCCTCCTATGTGCTCTCCCGCACGCTGATCCCAACCCTCGCGAAGTACTGGCTGCGGATGCACGAGGGGCACGGCGCGGAGCACGGCTCGCGCAATCCGCTCGTCAGACTGCAGGATGCCTTCCAGCGCGGCTTCGAGGCACTGCGGCAGCGCTACCATCGGATCCTGGCGCGAATGATTGCACGGCGCCGCATCTTCATCCCCGTGTTCCTCGGCTGCATGCTGGCGTCGCTTGCGCTCGTCCCGTGGCTCGGCAGCAACTTCTTTCCGTCGGTCGACAGCGGTCAGATCAAGCTGCACCTGCGCGGCCATGCCGGCCTGCGGGTCGAGGAAACCGCGCGGCTCACCGACGACGTCGAGGCGGCCGTGCGGAACACCATTCCGGGCGCCGAGATATCGAGCGTGGTCGACAACGTCGGCCTGCCGATCAGCGGCATCAACCTCTCGTACAGCAACTCCGCTCCGACCACCGCCGCCGATGCCGACATCCTCATCACGCTGAAAGAGAAGCATCGTCCGACCGCGGACTACGTCCGTCAGTTGCGGGCATCGTTGCCCAAGGCGTTTCCGGGCGTCAGCTTCGCTTTCCTGCCTGCCGACATCGTCAGCCAGATTCTGAATTTCGGCGCCCCGGCGCCCATCGATATCCAGGTCAGCGGATTCAACGTCGAGGCCAACAACGCGTTCGCGCAAAAGCTGCAAGAGCAGGTCCGGCACGTGTCGGGCATTGCCGATGTGCGCATTCAGCAGGACCTCGACTATCCGGAGTTCGACGTCAAGGTCGACCGCAGCCGCGCGCAGGATGTGGGCCTGTCCCAGCGCGAGGTGGCCAACGTCCTGCTGTTCACGCTGACGGGCAGCTTCCAGACCAGCCCGACGTTCTGGCTCGACACGAAAAACGGCGTCTCCTATCCAATCGTCACCCAGACACCGCAGCCGCAGCTCGATTCCCTGGACGCGCTTCGCAACGTGCCGCTCACCACGGCAGGCGGCCAGGCGCAAATCCTGGGGGCAGTCAGCACGATCACGCGCAGCGTGGGACCGGCTGTGGTCTCGCACTACAACGTGAAGCCGACGATCGACATCTACGCCGCCGTGCAGGACCGCGATCTCGGTGCCGTTGCGACGGACGTCAACAAGCTCGTCGATGCGGCGCAAAAGAATCTGCCGCGCGGCTCGTCCATCGTGGTGCGCGGCCAGGTGCAGACGATGCAGACGTCCTTCGCGGGCCTCTTCGGCGGTCTCGCTTTCGCGATCCTGCTCGTCTATTTGCTCATCGTCATCAATTTCCAGTCCTGGACCGACGCCTTCATCATCGTCACGGCGCTGCCCGCCGCGCTGGCCGGCATCGTCTGGATGTTGTTCCTGACCCGCACGCCGCTCTCCGTGCCGGCGCTCACCGGCGCAATCATGAGCGTCGGCGTGGCGACCGCGAACAGCATCCTGGTGGTGAGCTTCGCCCGCGATCGTCTGCTCGAGGTAGGCGGCGACGCGCTGAAGGCAGCGACCGACGCCGGCTTCTCCCGCTTCCGCCCCGTGCTGATGACAGCGCTCGCGATGGTCATCGGCATGGTGCCGATGGCGCTGGGCCTCGGCGACGGCGGCGAACAGAACGCGCCGCTCGGCCGCGCCGTCATCGGCGGGCTCGGCTTCGCCACCGTCGCCACCCTGCTCTTTGTGCCCGCCGTGTTCAGCCTGATCCACGGCCGTAAAAAGAAGGCGCCGGCACCCGGCCCCACGCAACGACGAGAATTGGATACGGAGTTTGAACATGAGTGAACATCAACTGCAAGGGCGCAAGCTGCTCCCGCTGTGCGGCGCGGTGCTCGTGATCGGCGCGGTCGCCTGGGGCATCTGGTCGCGCGGCAGTGCCGAGGCGGCGCTCGTCAAGGTGACCAACGACGAGGCGATGCCGACAGTCTCCGTGATCCCGGCCGCCGCCGGCCCCGCCGACGAAGCGCTCGTGCTTCCCGGCACGGTGCAGGCCGAATACGAGACGCCGATCTACGCGCGCACCAGCGGCTACGTGAAGCACTGGTACACCGACATCGGCACGCGCGTGAAGGCCGGGACGCTCCTTGCCGAGATCGACTCGCCCGAAGTCGACCAGCAGCTCCGCCAGGCCAAGGCCGACCTGGCAACGGCAAAGGCGAACAACCTCATTGCGCAGGAAACGGCGAAACGCGTCCACGCGTTGCTGCCGACGCAATCCGTCTCGGCCGAGCAGGACGATCAGGCAACCAGCGATGCCGCGGCCAAGGCCGCGCTCGTCGCCGCCGCCGAGGCGAATGTCGAGCGTCTGACTCAACTGGTCGGGTTCGAGCGAGTCGCGGCGCCCTACGACGGGGTCGTCACGGCGCGCGAAACCGATGTCGGCGACCTGATCAATGCCGGCAGCGGCAGCGGGCCGGAACTCTTCCGGGTCGCCGATACCAGCAAGCTCAGGATCTATGTCCAGGTGCCGCAGAGCTACGCGGCGCTCGTGAAGCCCGGCGTCACGGCCGCGCTGCAGTTCCCGGAATATCCGGGCCGGACCTTCCCGGCGAACTTCACGCGCTCGGCCGACGCGATCAATCCGAGCGCGCGGACCCTGCTCGTCGAACTCGAAACCGACAACGCGAGCGGCGAGCTGTTTCCCGGCGGCTATACCGATGTCCACTTCGAGGTGCCGGTCGCGCAGCGCGGCGTGAACATTCCGGCCAACGCGCTGCTGTTTCGGGCCGAAGGGGTACGCGTGGCGAGCGTCGCAAGCAGTGGCCTCGTCGCGCTGCATACGGTCACGCTAGGCCGCGATTTCGGTCCCACAGTCGAAGTCACGACTGGGGTGGCGCCGGGCGAGAAGATCATCCTCAACCCGCCTGCGTCGCTCGCCGACGGCGAGCGAGTGCGGGTGCAGAGCGATCGCGATCCGGCTCCAGGAGGCCGGTCATGAAGCGATTTCTAAAATGCGGCGTACCGCTCGTCGCGTGCCTGCTCTCCGCCTGCAATTTCGCGCCGAAATACGCGCCGCCGCCCGTTGCGACGCCCGCCGGCTTTAAGGAGTCCGCGGACTGGACGCCGGCGACGCCGCAGGATTCGGCGCCGCGCGGGCGATGGTGGCAGATCTTCCAGGACCCGGCGCTCGACCGGCTGGAAGACCAGGTGACGGCCGCGAACCAGAACCTGAAGGCTGCGGTCGCCCAGTACGACGAAGCGCGCGCCGACGCAAAGACGGCGCAGGCCGACTATTACCCCACGCTCGACGCGAGCGGGTCCGCGTTGCGCGAGGGCTTGTCGCGCGACGCGGCGAATCCGTTGCCGAACCGATCGTTCAAGAACTACAGCCTCGGACTCGACTTCGATTACGAAATCGACGTCTGGGGCCGCGTGCGCAACCAGGCGAAGGCCGGCGCGGACCGGGAGCAGGCCAGCGCCGGCGATCTCGCCACGGTGGATCTGAGCCTCCATGCGGAGCTCGCCAACGACTACTTCATCCTGCGCGGCGACGATGCCGAACAGGACGTGCTCGACCGGACGGTCGAGAACTATCGCAAAGCGCTGGAGCTTACGCAGGCGAGGTTCGACATCGGGTACGCGGCAAAGCCGGACGTCTCCGCGGCCGAGGCCCAGTTCGAAAGCGCTACGACGCAGGCCACCGAGATCCGGCTGAAGCGGACGAATCTCGAACACGCCGTCGCGATCCTCACGGGACAGCCGCCGGCGGGCTTCGCGCTGCCTGAAAACAAGCTCGATGCAACGCCGCCCGACGTCGCGCCGGTACTGCCGGCCGCCCTGCTCGAGCGGCGTCCCGACATCGCGGCGGCGGAACGCCGGGTCGCGGCCGCCAATGCGGACATTGGCGTCGCCAAGGCCGCCTATTACCCGGCCTTCAATTTGAACGCGCTGCTCGGTGTCGAGGCAGCCATGCCGAACCACCTCTTCACGGCACCTGCGCAAGCGTGGTCGCTGGGCCCTTCCGCCGTCGTGAACCTCTTTGACGGCGGCAAGCGTCGTGCGCTCAACGACCGCGCCCGCGCTTCCTATGAGGAGGCCGCGGCACAATACCGCCAGACCGTACTCGATGCGTACGGCGAGGTCGAGGACAGTCTCGCGTCGCTGCGCCTCCTCGCTCGCGAGGCCATCAGCCAGCAGGCGGCCGTGACCGCCGCCGCGGATTCGACGGCACAGGCGACGCATCTCTATTCCGGGGGGCTGGCCAACTACTACAACGTCATCGTGGCGCAGAACATCGAGCTCACCGCACGACTGACGCAGGTCGACATCGCGACGCGCCGGATGACCGCCGACGTGTCGCTCATCAAGGCGCTTGGCGGCGGCTGGCAGCGCAAGGACGGGCTGGCGCCCGGCACCACGACCGACTCGGTCGCTTTCCTTCATCGCCGAAACGATCCCTCTTTGTAGGCGGACGCGAAGTATGGATACCATCAGAAACATGAAGGCTTTTGTCGCGGTCGCAGAAACCAGCAGCTTCACGAAAGCGGCACATCAGTTGTCAACGACGCTGCCTGTGATATCGCGCTGGATCTCCGAGCTCGAAGGTCATCTGCGCACTCGCCTCTTGAACCGCACGACACGCCGTGTCGCGTTGACCGAAGCCGGCCAGCGGTATTTAGAACGTTGCCGCGAGATTCTGGCATCGGTCGCCGCAGCCGAAGCGGAGGCTTCGGACGCCCGTGCCATTCCGGCAGGGACACTCAGGATTCATGCGATGTCGAGCATCGGCCAGAACTACGTCATACCTGCGATTGCCGCCTATCAGGCGTGCTATCCGGAAGTCACCGTCGACCTGACGCTGACGCAGGGCGTGCCGGACCTTCTGGAAGAAGGCTACGACGTGGCGATCCGGCTGTCGCGCGATGCGCTGCCGGATTCGAACCTCGTTTCCCATCATCTGGGGGCTATCCGCACGGTCCTGTGCGCCGCGCCGCGCTATCTCGAGGTCCATGGCACGCCTCGCACCGTGAAAGATCTCGCGCGCCATTCGTGCCTGCAGCTGGCGCTGCCCATGTTTGCGTCGGACCGATGGCTGCTCATCGGCCCGGACGGAGAACGCGAATTCCAGCTTCCCGCCAGCCGCTTCAAGGTGAACATGCCCGACGCGATGGCGGTGGCATTGCACGAAGGCATGGGCATCGGGACCCTTCCGACGCTCGCCATCCGTTCCGCTTTGCGAGCGGGCTCCCTGGTCAGGGTGCTGCCCGACTATCATCTGCAGGAGCTCAATGTCTACGCGGTTTACGCTTCCCGACAATATCTCGATGCGAAGATCAGGACGTGGGTCCAGTTCGTCCGGGAATGGATAACCGACGCGATACGCGCAGACGACATAGGCATTGCCGGTACGCCTGGGAAAGACGTTGAACCGAGATTGCCGCGAAACATGGCAAGCGTGCGGGACGGCAGTTCAGCGGACTTCGCGCGGCCCGTTTCCACCGCTTCAACTCGGGTGCTGTGCTGAGAAACAGGTAGAAATCCGCGGCGCCGCGCTCCGATTCGCTCGAACGCGCGCGCACCGCTTCCGACTGCCCGCCGACATCAATGGTCGTGATCGTGATGCCAGTCGCCGCCGCCATGATCGTGATGCCACTCCGCCTCGCGCTCGTGGTGCCGGTCGTCGTGCTCGTGATCCCAGCCATGGTGCCGTTCCTCCCACTCGCGGCGCCCCCAGTAGCGATCGCCGTCGTAGTAGCGCTCGCCGTACCAGCCGGGACTCACCACGACCACACCGGGTTCAGGAGGCGGCGCATAAACGACAGGCGGCGGCGGTGCGTAGACCACCGGTGGAGGCGGGGGCGCATACACGACCCCGGGAATGCCGATATCGACACCGACATCGACGTGCGCGAACGCCGCGGACGATGCCCCAATTCCAGCGCCTGCAATCAGTGCTAACGCAATCCAGCGGCTTCGTGTGAGGGCCATGATTTTTCTCGGGTATGTGGGTTTAAGCAAAGGAATGCACAGTCGTTTTCGCTACGCTCAGTCGCAGTCGCGGCAGTAGCCTTCACAGCAGCTGTCAATGAAGCGCACTTTATCGAGACGGCATACCGCGCGTGTGTTTTTGTGTATCCAAAGGTGTCACATGTAACCCGTGTGCGGCCGAGAAATATCCGGTTTCAGAACTCACAACGCGCAGGTCAACAGCGCGCTCTGCCAAGGCGTTATGGAGGGGAACGGCGCAACGCCAACCCCATCGCCGAGCGGAGCGAAACATGAAGACCCCAATCGAGGATTCCTTGCGCGGCCAAGTCGAGAAATGGCTCGCGCCGGAGTGGGCGGCGGCGGTGCGGGTCACGGCGTTCGGCCGTACCCGCTTTGATGGAGGGCGCTACGTTTGCGTCGAAGCGTTATCGCGATCCGGCGTGCGTGCCTTGTATTTCTTCCGCCATGGCGACGGCAGTTGGCGCGTGTATCCCGGCTCAGCGCGCAACCGGCGTCGCGCGATACCCTCGCCGGCCGACGGCCAGCGTGAGCATCGCCGATAGCGCAAGACTCGCCGCGACGACATAGAGCCCCGCTGCGTATCCGCCCGTCAGCGTCTTCAGCCAGCCGATCGCGAACGGCCCGACGAATCCGCCGAGGTTGCCGATCGAATTGATCATCGCGATGCCGGCCGCGGCGCCGGCACCCGAGAGGAACGTGCTCGGCATCGCCCAAAGCGGCGCCTTGGCGGCGCTGATGCCCACGTTGACGATGACGAGCGCGAGCACCACGCTCAACGCGGAATCCGCGAAGCCGGCCCAGGCGAGTCCCGCGCACGCCGCAGCGCAAGGAATCACGACGTGCCAGGTCCGCTCGCCGCTGCGGTCGGAACGGCGCGCCCAGAGCACCATTCCGATGACGGCGAGCACGCTCGGAATCGCGTTCAACGCGCCCGTCTCCAACGAGGAGAATCCGAACTGGCGGATGATCAGCGGGGCCCACAGGCCGAGCGTATAGAGGCCCGCGGACGTGCCGAAGTAAATCATCGCCATCACCCACACGCGCGGGTCGCGCAGCGCGCCCAACGCGCCTGCCACGTGCCCGCCTTCCGACTCCCGTCCGCGGCGCTCTTCGCGCAGCGTTGCCGTGAGCCAGGCCTTTTCGTCGTCGGCGAGCCAGGCCGCCTTGGCAGGCGAATCCGTCAGCGCTTTCAGCACGACGAAGCCGAGCGCAATGGCAGGGATGGCCTCGATGATGAAGAGCCATTGCCAGTCCTTGAGACCGGCCATGGCGGGCATTTGCATGATGGCGCCGGAAATCGGCGAGCCGATCGCCGTCGACAACGGCGCCGCCGCCATGAACGCCGCGGCGGCCAGGGCGCGTTGGCGCGCTGGAAACCACTCGCTCAGATAAAGGATGATGCCCGGGAAGAAGCCCGCTTCCGCCACGCCGAGCAGAAAGCGCAACGCGTAAAACGACTTCTCTCCGGTGACGAAGGCCGACGCCACCGACACGAGCCCCCACGTCACCATGACGCGCGCGATCCACACCCGCGCGCCGACCTTGTGCAGGATCAGGTTCGACGGCACTTCGAACAGGAAATAGCCGAGAAAGAAGATGCCTCCGCCGAGGCCGAACATCGTCGGCGTGAGTCCGAGGTCCTGGTTCATCGTCAGCGCCGCGAAGCCGACATTCACGCGGTCGAGGAAGCTGACGAAATAAAGCAGCATGACGAACGGCAGGATGCGCCAGATCAGCTTGCGCACCACACGGGTTTCCAAGTCCGCCCCCTCGGGGGGCAGCGAGCGAATGTGAGCGTGGGGGTCGGTCATGATGCCTCCCGCCGGGCCGCCCCAAGGGAGGCATCCGCCCCCTCGGGGGGCAGCGAACGATAGTGAGCGTGGGGGTCGGTCATATTGTCTCCGTCGAGACGCCCGTGGCGTGTGCGCCCGGGCGTCTTCTTGATGTGCGTTTGCGGCTGCGTTTGCGTCCTTAGGCGGCTCAAGCTGCCTGCGAATTGGCCGCCGCATTCGAAGCGAGCATCGCGCATACGGCTTCGGTCACCTCTGCGGTGGTCGCCTTGCCGCCGAGGTCGCCCGTATGGAGCGCGGGGTTAGCCGTCACGCGTTCGATCGCCTCCATCAACTGACGCGCGGCGCTCCGCTCGCCGAGATGCTCGAGCATCATGACGGCCGACCAGAACGTGCCGACCGGATTGGCGAGCCCTTTGCCCATGATGTCGAAGGCGGAACCGTGGATCGGCTCGAACATCGACGGATAGCGGCGCTCCGGATCGAGGTTGGCGGTCGGCGCGATGCCGAGGCTGCCGGCGAGCGCGGCGGCGAGATCGCTCAGAATGTCGGCGTGCAGGTTCGTCGCGACGATGGTGTCGAGCGTCGCGGGCCGGTTGACCATGCGCGCCGTGGCCGCATCGACGAGCTCCTTGTCGCATTTGACATCGGGGAACTCCTTCGACACCTGCAGCGCGATCTCGTCCCACATCACCATCGCGTGACGCTGCGCGTTGCTCTTCGTGATCACGGTCAAGCGCTTGCGGGGGCGCGACTGCGCGAGGCGAAACGCAAAGCGAAGAATGCGCTCGACGCCCGCGCGCGTCATGATCGAAACATCCGTTGCGACTTCGATCGGGTGCCCCTGGTGCGCGCGGCCGCCCACGCCGGAATACTCGCCTTCGGAGTTCTCGCGCACGATGACCCAGTCGAGGTCCTTCGGCGCGCAGCGCTTCAGCGGCGCATCGATGCCGGGCAGGATGCGCGTCGGACGCACGTTCGCGTACTGATCGAAGCCCTGGCAGATCTTCAGGCGCAGGCCCCAGAGCGTCACGTGATCGGGGATGTGCGGGTCGCCTGCGGAGCCGAACAGAATCGCGTCCTTGCCGCGCAGCGCATCGAGCCCGTCCGCCGGCATCATCACGCCGTGCTTGCGGTAGTAGTCGCCGCCCCAATCGAAGTCTTCGAAGTCGAAACGGAAGTTCGGGCTGCCCGCGGCGATGGCTTCGAGCACGCGCCGGCCGGCCGGAACCACTTCCTTGCCGATGCCGTCGCCGGGAATCGTGGCAATGCGATAAGTCCTCACCTGTCGTCTCCAGATATGTGAATGTGGGAGCGATGGTAGAGCGGCGAGGGGCGCTGCAAACGTTGCTAGACTTAAAGCATTCTTAACTTGAAGTTGACAATGGGAAGACGATGGACGGCCCCCACGCTCACTCACGTTCGCTGCCCCCCGAGGGGGCCGATGCCTCCCTCGGGGCGGCCCAGCGGGAGGCATCATGACCTCTTCGATACAGCCCGACGACCTCGCGTTTTTCTCGACGCTGGCGGCGAGCGGCAGCCTGACGGCCGCCGCGCGCGAGCTCGGCTTGACGACCGCGGCGGTCAGCAAGCACCTCGCGCAAATGGAGGGGCGGGCGGGGATCTCGCTCGTCAACCGGACGACGCGCCGCATGAGCCTCACCGCCGAAGGGGAGCTTTATCTGGCGAGGGCGCGCCGCATCCTCGGCGAGATGGACGACCTCGCGCAGTTGCTCGGCGGCGCGCAGGCCGCGCCCAAAGGCCTGTTGCGGGTCAACGCGACGCTCGGCTTCGGCCGCAGCCACGTCGCGCCGTTGATTTCGCGGTTCGTGCGCCGGTATCCGGAAGTCGACGTGCAACTGCAGTTGTCGGTCGACCCGCCGCCGCTTTCCGACGATGCCTTCGATGTCTGCGTGCGCTTCGGCGAGCCGCCCGATGCGCGCGTCATCGCGCGAAAGGTCGCGCCCAATCGGCGCCTGCTCTGCGCATCGCCCGCGTATTTCGCCAACCGGCGGCTGCCGCGCAGCCCGGCCGAGCTGTCGAAGCACAACTGCATCGGCATCCGGCAAGGCGACGACGCCTACGGGCTCTGGCGTTTGACGAGCGGACGCGGCGCGGCGGAAAAGACGGAGACCGTGCACGTGCGCGGCAACCTGACCACCAACGACGGCGAAATCGCGGTGAAGTGGGCGCTCGACGGCCACGGCATCCTGATGCGCGCGGAGTGGGATATCGCGGAGTACCTCGCCGACGGACGCCTCGTCCACGTGTTGCCGGAATACCGCACGCCCGGCGCGGACATCTATGCGGTGTATCCGCAGCACCTGCAGATGACCGCGCGCGTCAAGGCGTTCGTCGACATGCTCGTGGAAGCGCTCGGCAAGCGCGGCTGAGCGCAGCGGCACGAACGCCGCTCGTCAAGGCATCAGCCCATTGCCATGCCGACCGAGCTCCAAAGCGACCGAAGCTCATCCGCGCCGGGAGGCCGGCCACTGTCCTTGAGAATGCGAATCGCCGACGCCGCCTCGGGCTTCTTGCGCTCCGACAGACGCCGCGACAGCAGTTCGAGAAACACCGGCAAGTCGTCGTCGCCGTGCAGCTTCACAAAGTCGGCGACCGTCTCGACCATGGCCGCTTCGAGCGTCGCATAAGACATCGTGCTCGCGAGATGCGAAGCGCCGCGCGCAAGCTCGAGCTCGTAACGCGCGGCGCATTCCACGAGTTCCGACCTGGGGCGCGGGCGGGGAAAATTGTCGATGTCGTTTTTACGCGGCCTTTTCTGCATGCAACGGGGGGCGTTCATTTTCTCTCCTGTGAAAGCAGGGATTCATCGTGTCCACGTGTTCGATCGACCGGTCAATCGCGGTCGTGCCAGTGACCGTGATCGTGATAACCGCCCTCCGGCACGATGATGCAACCGCTCAACGCGCTTCCGAGACAGATGGTCATCAAGACCAGCGCAATGATTCGTTTCATGACGTTCCTCGCGTGTCAGTGCTAGGAACAACGATATGGATCGAGCGGATTACCTTTGTGTTTGTGTGTAACGAGACGTGTCGCGTGCGGCGCCCGCTGTTTCGGATCACAGTGACGCGCGAGCGGGAGTGCTCGATTCGCGTCAGCCCGCGCGGAGTGGCGGTTTTGGCAAGGAAATGGGCGGGACGGGACGGCAATCGGCGGCTAGCGCAGCCTTGGACATTTACTTACAAATGTCACGCCGTCGCGCGGACGAGGGCCTCCGGCGGACGCTATATTGGACCGCATCGAATAGGAGGACGCTGTCATGAAACACTCATCGAACGCGGCGCAATCGAAGTCGACTCGTATTCGTGCACTCGCCGCCGTGGCCGCTGTCGCCGTGACGGCCGCATGCGGGACCGGCATCGCGGCATTCGCCGGGCTGCTGCCCGCGTCGAAGGGCGTGGCCCTCGCCGTGACCACGACGCCGTTGATCGACGTGCAAATCGCCGCTGCGACGCATGCGCGTCATCACTTCGTGATTAACGCCGGGCCGGGCACGTTCGCCGTCGAAGCGGCCGCGCACAACGCTCGCCAGCCGGCAAGCACGCGCGGATTTGCGGTCCGCGATGTCTCCTTCCCGCCGACTACGACGCCTCCGGCGCTCGCGCCGAATGTCTAGGCCGGGCAAGCGGGCGCCATCGGGCGGCGTCCGCCGGCGCGGCGGCTTGGTCGACCGCGCGCCGCAATCCGATCAATGCCGCGTGTCCGGCAATGACTGAATCAGCGCATTGACGCTCATGTCTTCTTCGAGATCGGGCCAATACAGCTCTTGGCGGTCCAGCGAAATGGCGAAGTGGCTGCGTTCGTCCGCGGTCGCGGCTTCGAGTACCGGAAACCAGCGCAATGGGAACTCGAGTTCCTGGCCGTCGGACAGCTCGAGGAACAGATGGGTGCGGTCGAAGCGTACGTCAACGGCGCTGGTTTCCATGGTCGTCTCCTGAGCGGACTGAGCGGACTACGGCTTACAGAATAGATCGCGGCTTGGTTGCGTCAAGCGAGTGCCCGGCGTCGTCCGCGGTGCCGGGGAATGGGCATGGAACGAGGTATGCGGGCGCTGCGCATTCGACCCCGGCGCGCCGCGCGCCTGCCTGCGAGAAGCAAACGCCGAGCCAATTAGCGGTTTTCACCTATCAAGCAAGCCGCTGCCATTGCCGATAACGCAATGGACATGCTGCGACCCGAAGCCATGCGGTGAGCAGCGCTCACGATTCGGCCAACCCATGCCAGGCAAGCTGACCCTTCTCGATTCGATTCTCGCGACGCCGCCTTCGGGACACCACGACGTCACGGCGTCCATTCGCGCGTCGCTGCTTTCGACGCTGTTCGAGAACACCCGGTCGCTGGTCATGTCGGGCACCGCCGGCGCGTTCGTTGCGCTCGTGGCGCTCATCCGCTTGCGTCAGGAATGGGCGGCGCTGTGGCTCGTGGCCGATCTCGCGCTGCTCGCAGGACGGCTCGGCATCGTCCACGGCTATGTCGCGCGCAACCGCGCCGAGGCCGTGCATCCCGCCCCCTGGGCAGTGCGATACGCACCGGTATCGCTCCTCTACTGCTTCGCGCTGGGCGCCGGAACGATGGCCTGCGTGATGTCGCCCGACTCCGAGCTGGCCTCGCTCGCGACGATGGTGACGGCCGGCATTCTCGGCGGCGTCGCGTCGCGCAACGCGGCGTTGCCGCGGCTCGCCATCGCGCAGATCTGCCTCGGCGCGCTGCCCATCGGCGTCGGTGCCGCGCTCGCGCCGCGCAGCTCGGCATGGATTCTCATACCGCCGCTCTTTCTCTATATCTGCGGCATGGCCTCGATCGTCCGGCGCCACTACGGCAGCCTCGTCGCGCTCATGACGGCAGAGCAAAAGCACGCCGAACTGGCGGCGCGATTCGACGCGGCGCTGACCCACATGCCGCACGGCCTCTGCACGATCGACGATGCCGGCAAAGTCGTGATCGCGAACCGCCGGACGGCCGAATTGTTCGGCGCGACGGTCGAAATGCTGAGGCTCAATGTGCCGCTGCCGGAGTTCATCGGGCACGCGGGCCTGGCGAAGTTCGGGGAGACGCTCAGAAGACAGCTTGTCGAGCGATGCACCACGTGGCTCGCCGAGGAACGCACCCCGCTCGACCTGCCGCTCAACGACGGCCGCCGGCTCGAAATGACGCGCAACCCGGTGCCGGACGGCAGCGCCGTCATCATCATCGAGGACGTGACGGAGCGCCGCCTGACCGAAGCGAAAATCCTGCACCTGGCGCGTCACGATCCGCTCACGGGCCTGCCGAACCGCCGCGAATTGAGCGAGCGGCTCGGCCAGTTGCTGGCGCGCAACGCCGCCAATCAAGCGCCGCCGCTCGCGGTGATGTACCTGGATCTGGACGGCTTCAAGCAGGTCAACGACAGCCTCGGCCATCACGCCGGAGACGAGGTCCTGGCTGCCGTGGCAGCGCGCTTGCGCGCGATGCTTCGATGCGGGGACGGCGAGCTGGTGGCCCGCATCGGCGGCGACGAGTTCGCCGTCATCGTCGAGCGCGCGGCGCCGGCGATGAGCGAAGCGCTCGCCGAGCGCGTCATTTACCGGCTATCGGAACCGTACCTGCTGTCGACCGGCGAGACGGTCGGCATCGGCACCAGCATCGGCATTGCATTCGCCGTCGACGGCGATTCGTTCGAACGCTTGATGAGGCGCGCAGACGCCGCGCTGTATGACGCGAAAACAGCCGGAAAAGGAACGTTTCGTTTTGCGGCGGCCAACGGGAACAACGAAACGGCCGTCGCGCCGGCGAACCGGCATGCGACTCGCGGAAGCGGCCAAGTGGCCTAGTCGAACTCGATTTCGCCGCCGCGCCGCAGCGCCTCCAGTCGACACAATTGCTCCGGCAGGACGCGCACGACCGAGAGCGGCAGCAGCGGCTTTAGGCGAGGCCGAAAGTCACTGGCCAAAGAAAATGTCGCATTGGGGCCGCGACGGACACGCGTGCACGCGCATGCCGCCAGACGCGCCGCGCATATCCGACACGCCGCCATAGGCGGTATCCGTGCTCGATTGCGCGGACGTATCCGCGTTCTTCATCATCGCCGCCTGACCCGGCGTTTGCTGGTTTTCCGGCTGCGTTTCCGCTGCGCTCACCGCGCCCGCCGCCGCCAGCAGCAGAGCACCCGCTATCGGCAATACCAAGCGTGATTTCATGTCGGCACTCCTTTCATGCGCTAGTCGCCTGCTTGAAAATCGAGGCGGCTCGCTAGTCTGGATGTCTTGGCACGCCAGCATTCAGCCGGCGTGCAATGGTCCGGGAATTGGACTTTCTTGTGCTTCTTGGGGACGTAAGCGCTGAAACGCTGAATCCGGTTTCGAGCGCACGACGCTAATGCCGATAGGCCCGATTAGCGCTGGCAGATGCGTGCGGAAGAGGGCACGTAATTCTGCGCATCATGACTTGGTGAGTCGGCGAACGCGAATTAGGCCGCGCCGCTTGAATAAATATAGGGAATGCGGCTGGAAATGCCAGACAAACATGGCGCACGAATCAAAGCGGCCCCGCGCTCTCGGCTTCGAGATCGAGCGACCACGCCGCCGCGACGCGATTGCGGCCCTGGCTCTTCGCCGCATACAGCGCGTGATCGGCGCGCGCCATCAGATCCGCGAGCGGTTCGCCGTCGCGGTATTCGTCGACGCCGGCGCTGAACGTGCACGACAGCTCGCCCGCCGCAACCTTGCAGCGCGACACCGATACGCCGACGCGCAGCCGGTCGATCATCCCGGCCGCCTGCTCGCCTTCGTCGGCCGGAAAGAACACGGCAAACTCCTCGCCGCCGAGACGGCCGAAGATATCGCTCGAGCGCAGATTGTAGGCGACGACGGACGCGAAGTGCGCCAGCACGAGATCGCCGCTCGCGTGGCCGTGCTTGTCGTTGATGGCCTTGAAGTGATCGATGTCGACGATCGCCATGAAGAGCCGCTTCTTCATGCCCTTCACCGCTTTCGCCATCGCCTGCGCCTGCGCGAGAAACGCACGGCGCGCAAGCGCGCTCGTCAGTTCGTCGACGTTCGCGAGGCGTTCGAGCCGCTCAGCCATGCGGTCGTGCGCGAGCATCACCATGCCGATCGACAGGCACGGCAGCATCAGAATGCCGAGCCCGAGAAAGGCGACGTTGAGCGGCGTTGCTTCCAAGAGCGCGTGCTGGCGAATCAGCCCGAGGCCGTAGGTGAGGCCGCGCACCGCGTGCCCCGCGCCGCCGAGAAACGCGACGACCGTCACGAACCGGTAGGTGTACTTCGGCCGCTGCGGCGGACGCGCCCGGTACGCAAGCCAGCCGACCGCCACGTAGATATAGGCGTGAAACGCCGAGACGGCTGCGATGCGGACAAAGATGTCGGGGGTGTCGTAAGTCCAGTACGCAATCGCCAGCATCATGACGCCGAGCGCGGCGTATTCCGGCCACCAGGCGCGTCGCTGGCCGAAAAACAGACGGCAGCCGTGCAACACGAGCAGCACGGCATAGGCGAGCAATCCGTTCGCGCAAAGGATCGCGATGCCGCGCGGCGCGTGCCCTTGCATCGCGAAAAGCACGAACGAGACGATCGACACAGCGTTGGCGCCGATCCAGTACGTCAGCCCCGGAATCGCGGCGGACCGCAATGAACCGAGCACAGCCATGCTCATGAGGCCGGAGAGAACGGTGACGGCAAGAATGCTGACTGGGCTGAATAGCATAGGCGCGCGGGACGAGGTGCCGCCAAAACACCGCAACGTGTGTCGACAAACAGGTTAACGGCCGCCCTCGCGCACACTTGATGCCGGTGCGCCGAATTGTTGCGCATGCAACCAACTTGGGAATCGCAGCGATCCCGCTACGAGCGCAGCCCGAAAAAGCTGTGCCACAGCGAATTGAACACGCCGGAGTGGCGCGGGTCTTGAGCGGCCGCCTCGTCTTTCGGCGGCTCCGGTTCGGCGGCGGGCGCAGGTTCTGCGGCGGCCGCCGCAGCCGGCTCCTCGGCTGGCGCTTCGGTCTCGGCGACATTGGCGGGAGCGGGCGCGGGCGCCGGCGCCGGCGCCTTGCGCGATTCATGCAGCGCCCAAACGCTATTGGCAATACGCGTCGCGAGCGGAACGTCGCAATCGCGGCCAAGCAGCACGCCGAACAGCACGTCGCGGTTATGCCCTTCTTCCGCGAAGCGCATCGCCATTTTTACGAGCTCCGCGTATGACGCCTCGGCGGCGGCCTGGGCCTGTGCTTCGCGCTCCGTCTTCATGCGCGCCTCGTGTTCCTGCTGGCGGTCCCAGCGCCGCATCTCGTCCGCGTACACGGCGTCGTACACCTTGCGCTGCAAAGGGTCCGAAAGGATCGTGTAAGCCTCCTTGATCTCGAGAAACGCAGCGCGGGCCTGCTCCTCGCGGCCGGCGTTGCGATCGGGATGCCACTTCATCACTGCCTTGCGATAAGCGGCTTTGATTTCGTCGACGGTGGCGTCCTCGCGCACACCCAGCCTGTCATATAGCGTCGCCATCCCTTGCTCGATCCGAGTTGCATGCCGGGCCATCGTAGCACGCATGCATGGCAGCGCCGGGACGCTCGAGCCGCGTCTCGGGCATGAAGTACCATACGCCCAGCGCTCGGCGAGTTCGTCGGCGCTGCATCTGAATCGCCGCCCGCCGCGTATGAGTATTTGGGGTTCCTGAGCCCGTCGGCCTAGCAAGTCTCTGGAGAACCGCAATGTTGAAACGCATCGTCGGATATCTCGCAGGCATTTGCCTCTTGTTCGCCTCCGGACTCGCGGCGGCAGGCGTTCGGCCGTTCGATCAGGCCGCCTTCGACAAATTGAAGGCCGAAGGCAAGCCGGTCGTCGTCTACTTCCACGCGACGTGGTGTCCGACCTGCAAGATCCAGCAGCCGATCGTCGACCGGCTCAGCGCGTCGGCCGGCCTGAAAGACGTGACGCTCTTCGAAGCCGACTACGACAAGGAGGTTGCGCTCAAGCGCGCGTTGCACGTCACGCAGCAATCGACGTTCGTCGTCTTCAAGAACGGGCACGAAGTCGCCCGCTCGACCGGTGAAACCGCCGAACCGGCAATCAAGAGCACCCTCGAAAAGGCGTTGTGATGGACCTGGCGGGCGGCGCCTTCGCCTGGAGCACGTACGGTCTCGGGTTGCTCGCGGGCGTGCTGTCGACGCTCTCGCCCTGCGTGCTGCCGCTGATTCCGATCCTGATGGCTTCGGCGCTGGCCGCGCACCGCCTGGGGCCGCTCGCGCTCGCGGCCGGACTGGGTCTTTCGTTTGCCGCGATCGGAATTTTCCTGGCCGCCGCCGGCGCCTCGCTCGGCCTCGATGACGACGTGCTGCGCAAAATCGCAGCGGGGCTCCTGATCGCGTTCGGCCTCGCGATGCTGTCGCGCCGTTTGCAGGCGCGCTTCGCGAGCGGCGTCTCTCCGCTCGCGGACCGCGCGCAAGGATGGCTTGCCAAGCTGAAAGGCGAGACGGTGCTCGGCCAGTTCGCAATCGGCCTGCTGCTCGGCGCGGTGTGGGCGCCCTGCGTCGGCCCGACGCTCGGCGCGGCGACGACGCTCGCGGCGCAAGGCAAGCACCTCGGCAACATCGCCGCGCTGATGGCGTGCTTCGGCATCGGCGCAGCGTTGCCGTTGATGCTGCTGGGTACGTTCTCGCGCGCGGCGCTGGTTAAATTCCGCGGCCGCGTCAGCGCCGTCGGCGCGACGGGGCGGATCGTGCTCGGCACGCTGTTCGTCGCGTTCGGCGTCTTGATCGTGTCCGGACTCGATCGCCAGCTCGAAGCGGCGCTGCTGGCACTGAGCCCGGACTGGCTGACTGCGCTGACCACCTCGATCTGAGCGACAGGCGTTCGCGTGCTCACGCGAGCGCCCCCGGCAAAGAACGCTTGCCGGTCAACCACTTGGTCGGCCTGTGCCCAAGTTACCCACAGCCTTGCCAACAAAAAATGGGGATAAGTTCCGGCGCCGCCGATCCGGCGGGTGTTCCCTGCTTTTCGTTCACGCGCTTGAAATAATCAAAATCGGCGAGCGACGCGCCGGCCACGTGGCAACCCTCGATTTTGCCCGCATCCCGTTTCAATCAATAAAACAACAAATGGCGCGATTAACGATTTAGATAATGAAAACTAATGCTTGATTTTATCGCTCAATTGGATTTGAATGACGACTCTCGGATTCGTCATGTGCTTTGAATAGTTTTGCCGGCGAGCTAAAGCGGTTATTTCATCCGAGAGCTTTAATGTGGCGGATTGTTTCAGAAATGTTCTCAGTGCGCCGCCCCCGACGCAAAACGCGGCACTTTCGCACACAAACCCCGGGAATCCAATATGAGCGAGAAAAAGAAAGCGCTAGTCGGCACCGCCACGCGGTTATTTGCGCAATACGGCTATCACGCGGTGGGTATCGATCGCATTATTGCCGAGTCGCAAGTGGCAAAGATGACGATGTATAAGTACTTTCCGTCGAAGAGCAAGCTCGTCGTCGAAGTACTCAATACTCAAAACGCGGCGCGTGCCGCCGATATCGCCACTGCCGTCGCACCGTATTCCGATCCAATGGAAAAACTGCATGCGGTTTTCCTTTGGCACAACACGTGGATCAATTCCGATACTTTCACCGGCTGCATGTTCACCAATGCCGCCGCCGAATTCCACGCGGAGGAAAACGAAATTCTCGCGGCAGCATCGGCCCAAAAAGAGGGATTTATTCGCACGCTCGCGGGTATTCTCGGCGGCGTCCTCGATGCCGAAAACGCCGAGAAAGCCGCGCGCCGCTGCGTGATGCTGCTCGACGGCGCAACGCTTTCCGCTCAGGTCAGCGGCCGCCAGGACGCCGCGCTCGATGCGTGGGAGATGGCGGCAGCCCTCGTCGAAAGCGAACGCCTGCAAGTCGCCTGATGCACGGCATGCGGGCCGCGCCGGCGGCTGCGGCCCGCGTGCGGTGAGAACATTCGGGAGCGCAAGCCGCGGCCAGCGGGACGCGACGCCCGTCGCGACGCAGCGATCGTGCGCTTTAAAAAGGCCGCGGCCAAAATCCGAGATCGCGTTACACTCAGTCGGTACAATCACATCCAACAACGACTCGAGGACACGTTCGATGCGCACTACCGGCTCATCCGGAGCAATGGCCCTGCTCACCGAATTCGACGACGCAACCAACCGCGAAGTCCGTTCGCTGCGGCTCGAGGCAACCGCCGACGGCAAAGGCATTCTTCTGATCGATCTCGACGAACGCAAGCCCGGCATCCACCGGGAAGTGCGCTACGAAATCACGCCTGCCGAATTGATCGCCGCGATTCGCGCACACGGGGCCGAGCTGCCCGGCGAGCCTCACGCCCGCTGAGCCGGCTGAACTTCAAGCGTCACATTCAATGGTCCGTTCCGGCGGCCGGCGTTCCGGCGCATGGGTGCGCCGGAACGCCGCTCCCCGAGCGACGCCGCCAAAGCGGCGCTGCGCGCCTTCCTTTTTTTCATTCGGCCCGGTGTTTTGGACTGCGCCGACTGAGCAATATTGAATAAACTGAAAGACGGCACGACACGCATGGGCATTGCGCGGGTGGCGCTCGCCGGTCAATGAAATGCGTGATAATCGATAAGTTTCCAAACCGCCTCACAGACCTGTCAAAGGCCGAGGAAGTAAGCCGATGCTACATGACCTCGTCGTGCGCTATGGCCCGGCGCTCGTATTTGCCAACGTGCTGGCTGCATCGCTGGGTTTGCCTGTTCCCGCGCTGCCGACGCTCGTTCTATTCGGAGCGATGGCCGCGCTCCACCCCGAATCGGTCGGGGCGCAACTCGCGCCCGTGCTGATTCTTTCGGTATTTGCAACGCTCATCGGCGACAGCGCCTGGTTCCTCGCCGGCCGCATGTACGGCGGCAATACGCTGAAAACCATCTGCAAGCTCTCGTTGTCGCGCGATACGTGCGTGAAGAAGACGGAGCGCTTCTTCGGCCGCTGGGGTGTGCGCGTATTGGCGGTGGCGAAGTTCGTGCCGGGGCTGTCGATCGTCTCCATCCCGATGGCCGGGGCGATGAACACGCCCTACCGCAACTTCCTCCTGTACGACGGCATCGGCGCGGCGGTCTGGGCGGGCGTCGGGCTCATCGTCGGCGCGCTCTTTTCGCAGCAGATCGACATGCTGTTCGCGGGCATCAACCGCCTCGGCAAGGCCGCGGCGCTCGTCGCCGTGGTGCTGCTGCTGCTCTACGCGGCCTATCGCTGGACGCGCCGCCGCGCGCTCCTCAGGAAGCTCGCGGCCGCGCGCATCAAAGTCGACGAACTGTACAGCCTGATGCGTCAAGAGCAAGCGTCGGCGCCGGTCGTGTTCGACATCCGCTCGGACGAAAAGCGCGTGCTCGATCCATACGTGATTCCCGGCGCGCTGTTCGCCGACGAGCGTCATATCGAGGACATCATCAAAACCTACCGTCCCGAACAAAAGCTCGTCATCTATTGCTCGTGCCCGAACGAAGTGTCGGCTGCGTGGATGGCGAAGCAACTGTCCGAAGCCGGCTTCAACGACGTGCTGCCGCTGCTCGGCGGCCTCGATGCGTGGCGCGACGCCGGCCGCCCGTTGTCGCCGCTGCCCACGGCAAGCGCGACAATGGCAGACGCAGGCGCGGACCCCACGCCGAAGGCCGTTTAGGCCTGTTCAGCGCCGAGCGCTCCCGGAGCGGCGCATGCACCGGCGGATTCGCCGAATCCGCCGCACGCTGTTCGTTTCCAATTTCCGCCAAGGAGTCTTCCGAATGCCTGCGTCAAGCGATGTCGAAGGACAACCGGTAGTCGATGCACCGTTCTCGTCGCTCAATACCCGCTTCCACCAGATGTTCCCGCTGCTCACGCCCGAGGAGATCCGGCGGATACGGCGCTTCGGCACTCAACAGCACTGGGAATCGGGCGAACTGCTGTTTCAGGCCGGCCGCCCAGGCCCCGGGATGTTCGTCATCCTCAGCGGCGCCGTGCGCATCCTGCGGCACGACGGCTTCGGCAAAGAGCATCTGATCGTCGAACACGAAAGAGGCCATTTCATGGCCGAAGTCGCCCAGCTCTCGGGGCGGCATTCGCTCGTCGACGGACTGGCGGTCGGCCCCGTCGACGCCCTCCTCGTCCCGCCTGACCAATTGCGTGCGTTGATCGTCGCCGAAGCCGAGCTCGGCGAGCGGATCATGCGCGCGCTGATTCTGCGGCGCGTCGCGTTGATCGAGCAAGGCGCCGGCGGCCCGGTGCTGATCGGACGCAGCAACGAGGCCAGGCTTGTCGCGCTGCAGGGATTCCTGTCGCGCAACGGCCATCCGCACACGGTGCTCGACGTGGGCGCCGACAACGATGCGCGCGCGCTCGTCGAGAACTTTTCGGCCGAACCCGAGGATCTGCCGCTCGTGATGTGTCCCGACGGCACCGTGCTGCGCCGTCCGAGCGACGCGCTGCTCGCGTCGACGCTCGGCCTGCTGCCGGATCTCGACGACTCCTGCGTGTACGACGTCGCGATCGTCGGCGCCGGCCCGGCAGGGCTCGCGACTGCCGTCTATGCGGCGTCGGAAGGGCTGTCGGTGATCGTGTGCGATTCCCGCGCGCCTGGCGGCCAGGCCGGCGCAAGCGCACGGATCGAAAACTATCTCGGCTTTCCGACGGGCATCTCGGGACAGGCGCTCGCAGGGCGGGCATTCGTCCAGGCACAGAAATTCGGCGCGCATGTGGCGATCCCCGTGAGAATCACGGCGCTCGATTGCGGCGAGCGGCCGTACCGGCTGGAGACGGGCTGCGGCGGCTCGATCTCGTCGAGGTCGGTGGTGATCGCAAGCGGCGCGGTCTACCGGCGGCCGAATATCCAAGGTCTCGACAAGTTCGACGGACGCGGCGTCTATTACTGGGCCTCGCCTGTGGAAGCGCGCTTGTGCAAGCATTCGGAAGTCGTGCTGGTGGGCGGCGGCAATTCCGCAGGACAAGCGATCGTCTATCTCGCGACGCATGCCAAGCATGTGCATGTGTTGATCCGCAGAAGCGGCTTTGAAGCGACGATGTCGCGCTATCTGATCGACCGGATCGCCGCCTTGCCGAACGTGACCGTGCATCCGCATTCGGAAATCGAAAGCCTGGAGGGCGATGAAGGCGGACTTGGCGCGGTGGTCTTGAAGGCCCCGCTCGAAAACGGCACGACGCGCTTCGATGTGCGGCACCTGTTCTTATTCACGGGCGCCGATCCGAACACCGATTGGCTGCGTACCTGCAGTGTCGAGCTCGACCCCAAGGGCTTCGTGCTGACCGGCTCCGACGGACCGGGCGGAGCGAGCGGCAACGCGCCCGGTTCGGCGCTCAGTTCGAGCCTGACGACGTCGGTCGAAGGCGTGTTCGCGATCGGCGACGCGCGTGCAGGTTCGACCAAGCGGGTAGCTGCGGCAGTGGGCGAAGGCGCCGCGGTGGTCGCGCAAATTCACAAGATGCTGGCCGCGCTCGCCGGGGAGCCGGTAGAGGGCGGCTGTTAGGGCCTGCTGACGCTCGTGCCGGTGGCCGGAAAGTTTGCGATGGGTTGCGTCGTTGTCGCCGCGGGCTTCTTCGTCTACGCAATCAGCGGACGTCATGCCGTCGACGGACGCGTGTCGTCATGGTTCATGGTGTGGGGCTGCGGCCTCTGCTCGCTCGGCGAATTGCTCGTGAGCGGCCTCGGTCTCGCGTTGCTCGCGTTCCTGCTGCTGCCGTTCATGGGCAAGCTCTCGCGTCAGCATCATCGGGGCGCTGAACAGCAGCGCGACGCGAGGCGCGAAGAAGCGCTCGCTTCCCCTCGCATCGCTTAAAGCTCCATCCTGGCGCGCACGAAATCGATGTGCGACTGCATCGCCGTGCGCGCCTCTTCTGGCTGGCGAGCGCAAATCGCCTCGCACAGCGTGCGGTGCTGCATCAGCAACTGATCGGACGCGTTCGCGTCCTGTTCGCGCAAACCCGTTCCGCTGATCGTGATGTGATCGCGCAGCATGCCGATCACGCTCGTATGCAAGTGCAGGAACATCGCGTTGTGCGACGCCTGCGCAATCGCTTCGTGCAGTTGGGCGTCCGCTCGCGCTTCGGCGGGCTTGTCGTCGGCGGCGTGCGAGCGCTCCAGCTCGCCCAGCAGCGCGCGAATCCGCTTGCGCTCCTCCGCGTCGGCGCGCTGTGCGGCGAAGTACGCCGTCGCCCCTTCGAGCACGCGCCGAAACTCCAGCATGTCTTCGCGCAGCGCGGGATGATCGGCGACCAGTTGCCCCCACGGCGACGCGATGCCCGTGCGCAGCTGATCGGTGACGAACACGCCCGAGCCGCGCCGGCTTTGCACCAAATCGCGCGCGGCCAGCCGCTGGATGGCCTCCCGTATCGTGTTGCGCGACACACCGTACTGCTCCGCCAGCTCGCGCTCGGCCGGCAGGCGCGAGCCGGCGCGCCACGTGCCGTCGATCAGCGCCGTCTCCATTTGGCGCATGACGCCTTCCACGCGTCCGCGCGCGGCGCCCCTCGCCGATATCTTCCTTGTTGTCGTCATCGCCGTCTCCGCCCTTCGTCCCGCGGCGCCGCCCCGTTTGCCGGAACTGGTCCAACCAATTTGAGCCCGCGCACGTAAGCGGGAATTATGCGCTGGAGCACGCCAAAACTGCGCCGGCGCATTCAATTCGTCGGGATTGACGCAGCGGGAAAAGCGGCGCGCGACATCAGCGAGCGAGACATGACGGAACGGCAATACCCCACTGTGCGCCCCGCGCACGTCTACTTATTCGGCACCTGTCTGGTCGACATGTTCGTACCGCAAGCCGGTCTCGATGCGGTGCGCCTCCTCGAACGCGAGGGGCTTGCCGTCCACTTTCCGCGCGCGCAAAGCTGCTGCGGCCAGCCGGCGTACAGCAGCGGCAATCCTGAGCAGGCGCGCGCCGTGGCGCGCGCGCAGCTCGATCTGTTTGGCGAACGCTGGCCGGTCGTCGTGCCTTCGGGATCTTGCGCGGGCATGATGCGGCATCACTGGCCGAATCTCTTCGAGCACGATCCGGCGGCTCAAGCGAAGGCGCGCGCGCTGGCCGAGCGCGTCTATGAACTCGGCGAATTCCTGCTGCGCGTGCTCAAAGTGCAATACGCGCGAGAGCGCGCGACGGATCTCGCGCCGGAGCGAGTCGTGCTGCATACGTCGTGCTCGGCGCGCCGCGAAATGGGAACGCGCACGCACAGCGCCGAACTCGTGGATGCGCTGCCCGGCGTCACGCGAATCGAACATGAACGCGAATCCGAATGCTGCGGCTTCGGCGGCACGTTTGCGTTGAAGCACCCCGATATTTCCGGCGCGATGGTGCAGGACAAGCTCGCCTCGGCCTGCGCGACCGGCTGCGACCGGCTGGTCTCGGCCGACTGCGGGTGTCTGTTGAACATCGGCCACGCCGCCGCGAAGCAAGGCGCGCCGCTGCCGGTCGAACACCTTGCGTCGTTTCTGTGGCGGCGTACCGGCGGCCAGGCCGACGATGCGGAGGAATCGGCATGAGCACCCTCTCCGCACGCACACGCATACTCGGGCGGCTGCGCGCCGCCGCGCCCTCGGGAGCATCGGATACGCGCGAATTCGATGCGCGCATCGACATTCATTACGACCAGCAGCGCCGCGCGGCTCCCGCATCGGCGCCGCAACTCGTGCAATCGATGCAAACAGCGCTCGAAGCGTCCCACGCCGAAGTCTGGTGCACCGACGCCGCCTCATGGCCGGCGCTCGTTGCGCAGCGGCTGGCAGCGGCTGGCGTTCGGCGCTTGCTTGTCGATGAGGCGCGCGCGGAGGGCGCAGCTCTGACGCACGCGCTACCGCTATCGGTTGAACCACGGCCCTTCGCTGCACCGATCGAAACCTGGAAGGCCGAACTCTTCGAAACGGCCGATGCCGGCTTTACTGTCGCCCGTTCCGGCATCGCGTCGACGGGCACGCTGATACTGGAACCCGATGCCGGAACGCCGCGCAGCGTGTCGCTCGTGCCGCCGCTGCATATCGCGCTCGTGCACGCGCGCACGCTCTTTCCCGACATGCACGCGGCGGCAAAAGCCGAATGCTGGCGCGACGGCATGCCGACGAACCTCGTGCTGGTCTCCGGGCCGTCGAAGACGAGCGACATCCAGCAAACGCTCGCCTACGGCGCGCATGGGCCGCGCGAACTCTGGGTCGTGATCGTCACCGACGACGACACCGGCAACGCGGCATCAGGAGACAAACGATGAGCACGAGCCCGCTTCACTTCGTACCCACCGAAGACTTCAAGGCGCGCGCCCGCGCGGCGCTCGATGATCCGAAGCTGCGCAAGAGCATGCGCGGCGCGATGAACTTCCTGCAGACCAAGCGCGCAATCCAGTTTCCCGACGCCGGCGAACTCGAGAACCTGCGCGATCTCGGCGAAGCGGTGCGCCAGCATGCGTTGTCACGGCTGCCCGAGCTGCTCGCACAACTCGAAGAAAAACTGACCGCCGCCGGCGTGCACGTCCATTGGGCCGAAACCGCCGACGAAGCCAACGCCGCCATCGAACGGATTGCGAAATCGCACGGCGCGCGACGCATCGTCAAAGGCAAGTCGATGGCGAGCGAAGAGATCGAGCTGAATCACTATCTCGCCGAGCGCGGCATCGACTGCATCGAGGCCGACTTGGGCGAGTACATCCTCCAACTCGCGGGCGAGAAGCCCGTGCACATCGTGATGCCCGCGCTTCACAAGACGAAGGGCGAAATCGGCGAGCTGTTCGAAGCGCACATTCCCGACGCGCACTACACCGAGGACGTCGACGAACTGATCCAGACCGGCCGGCGCGCGCTGCGCCAGACGTTCGTCGACGCGGACATCGGCCTCTCGGGTGTCAACTTCGCGGCGGCGGACACCGGCACGCTGTGGCTCGTGGAGAACGAAGGCAACGGACGCCTCGTGACGACCGTGCCGGACGTGCACATCGCGATCATGGGGATCGAGAAGGTCGTCGCGAAGCTCGAACATATCGTGCCGCTCGCGAGCCTCTTGACACGATCGGCCACCGGGCAGGCGGTCGCGACTTACTTCAATCTGATTTCAGGGCCGCGTCGCAGCGGTGAACTCGACGGTCCGCGCGAAGTTCATCTCGTGCTGCTCGATAACGGACGCACGCAAGCGTATGCGGACGAGCAGTTGCGCGCGACGCTGCAATGCATTCGCTGCGGGGCGTGTATGAATCACTGTCCGGTTTATACGCGTATCGGTGGGCATGCTTATGGAACGACCTATCCTGGGCCGATCGGCAAGATCATTTCGCCGCATTTGCTGGGGCTTGAGGCAACGGCCGACTTGCCGACTGCGTCGAGCCTGTGCGGAGCGTGCGGTGAAGTGTGTCCGGTGCGCATTCCGATACCGCAGTTGCTGATCCGCTTGAGGACTGAGGCCAATCGGAATCCGTACGAGACAGTCGAGCATCCGCTGCGTGGGCAGGGGGCGAAGTTCAGCCGCGGCGAACACTTGATCTGGCGATTCTGGAGCGGCGCGTTTGCGCATCCGCGCGTGTATCGGGTGTTTCGGTGGGCAGCAACACGGCTGAGAGCGCTGACGCCGGCCAGGCAGATGGGGTGGACGCAATATCGGATACCGCTTACGCCCGCGCGGCGCAGTCTTGCCGATAGGTTGCGGGAGCGGGGGCAGATCGAATAAACGGCATGCTCGACCCTCCCGCTGACTTGCGTGCTGATTCATTCGTCGGCGCCCTCGCCCGCGGTCCTGCGCTTTTCGTTGAACCTGATCTGGCGCCGGGCCACGAGGTCCGCCGATCCGAGCGCGCAACAGACAGCCCGGAAAACCTCAAAAATTTCCCGTCGAACTGTTGCCATTACCACAAAGAGCCTTATGTATCAGTCCTCCGCGCACTAGACTTAAAGTGTTTTATCAAGTTGCAACTGCAACGGAAGGAGAAATCCATGTCGAAAAGGACGATGCGCCTGGTTCGCACACTCTCCGACATCCGGCGGGCCCAACGCTGCACGGCGCTGCGGGCCGCCCGCCAGGCCGCCGAGCTGGCGGCGCTGGCCGCCGAGGCCAGCGAGCCCGAGCCGCCGACGTCCTCGCCAGACCTGCCGCCCAAGCGCGAACGCCGCGAATGCGCAACAGAAACGATCTCGGACTTCGACTTGAGCATCTACGCCGGCTAGCCGGTTTGCGCGGAGCGCCGCGCGAACGGGTTCTGAGCGCCGCCGATTCGCCGGTGCAAAGACTCCCGAAAACGCTCACCTTTGCGGTTGCGCATCCGTTTCGACGGTGAGCAACGCCGCTTTCACCGCTCACCTGAGCGCGTCTAATCAGCCCGTTTCCTTCATAAAGATAGGGCCTCGGCTTGAATTTGCACCGCGCGCGGGCATCCGGGCATCAGCAAGCCCGACATGCGACTACGCCTCCGGCCCGATCTCCCGAAAACGCTCACCTTTGGCGTTGCACCTTGGCACACGCGCGACACAATGAGCGGCGGCGCCCCTGCGACAGGGCGCACCAGATCGCTGCCGATCACCGGCGCAGCGTCTTGATTTTCACCTCAGATAATTCAAATAAGCTCATTAATTAGACGGTGTGATCCCCATTAGCGGGTCATTCGACGCGGGAAACGCAACAATCTGTTCCCCACTCTCGACTCGCGAAAGACACCGCCTCCATATACGATAGCGAAACGTCTTTCCCGCCCAAGCGTTTTTTAAAGGAGTACCTGTGAGTCCTGACCGCGTGCGATCGAAAGCATTTGCCATGCCGCTCACGAGCCCCGCGTTTCCGATGGGGCCGTACAAGTTCTACGGCCGTGAGTTCCTCATCATCACCTACCGTACCGATCTGGACCGCCTCCGCGAGATCGTCCCCGAACCGCTGGAAGTCAGCGACCCTTACGTTCATTACGAATTCATCCGCATGGCCGATTCGACCGGCTTCGGCGACTACACCGAAAGCGGGCAGGTCATTCCGGTCACGTACGAAGGCAAGCCCGGCAGCTATACGCTCGCGATGTATCTCGACGACCATCCGCCGATCGCCGGCGGCCGCGAGCTGTGGGGCTTTCCGAAGAAGCTCGCCTCGCCGACGCTCCACGTCGACACGGACCACGTGCTCGGCACGCTCGACTACGGTTCGGTGCGTGTCGCCACGGGCACGATGGGCTACAAGCACAAAGAACTCGATATCGCGGAACAAACGAAGCGCATGGCCGCGCCGAACTACCTGCTGAAGATCATTCCTCACGTCGACGGCACGCCGCGCGTCTGCGAGCTCGTGCGCTACTACCTCGAAGACATCAAGCTCAAGGGCGCATGGACGGGCCCGGCATCGCTGCAGCTCGCACATCATGCGCTCGCACCGGTGGCCGATCTGCCCGTCCTCGAGATCGTCGAAGCGCGGCATCTGATCGCGGACCTGACGCTCGGCCTCGGCACTGTCGTGCACGATTACCTCGCTCGCTAAGCCCGCTGGGCAAAACACCGGCAAACCATCATCCAAGACAAAACACGAACATGACGACACTCAAAGGCAAAACAGCAGTCGTGACCGGCGCCGCAAGCGGCATCGGCAAGGAAATCGCATTGGTGCTCGCGGCACAAGGCGCTGCGGTGGCGATCGCCGACC
>NZ_JAFLRF010000045.1 GCF_017315705.1 Trinickia mobilis
AGCCGTCGCCGTCGCGCTGGACGCGGCGGTTGCCGCCTCGGCCGCCGATGCGGCCGTCGCGGCAGCGGCCGTGCCCGACGCCGGGGCTGCCGCTGCAGCGCCCTCGCCGTAGTTCGGCAGCGACTGTTCGTAATTCGGCAGCGCCGCATTCGGGTTGCCGTCGGAAATCAGATACTGGCGACGCTGCAGGTACGCGTTGCGAATGAACGAATATTTGTCGAGCGCGGCGCCGCTCAGCACGTCACCGGCTGTGAGCAGGTTCGCGCGCGTGTTGACGAGGTTCACGCCAAACAGCGCCCAACTCACCGACGACGGTTCCACGTAAGTGAGCGGGTTGCCATAGTAGTCCGCAACCAGCCCGACCGCGTCGCGCGCGGTGCTCGGCCCGAGCAGCGGCAGCACCAGGTACGGCCCGGTCGGCACGCCGTAGTGCCCGAGCGTGATGCCGAAGTCCGCCGTGTGCTTCGGCAGCTTCGCGATCGTCGCGACGTCGAACAGGCCGCCCACGCCGAACACCGTGTTGATCGTGACGCGCATGATGTCGCTGACGCCATCCGCGATCTTCAACTGCAGCAGATTGTTCGCCGCGATATAAACGTCGCCGATATTCGAGAAGAAGTTCGTGACGCCCGTGCGCACCGGTTGCGGCACGGCCCACTGGTAGCCCTGCGCGACGGGCTTCAGCGCGTATTTGTCGAGGGTGTCGTTGAACTTGAACACGCTACGGTTGAAGCCCTCGAGCGGATCACCCTTCGTCGGCGTCTGCACGGTCGCGCAGCCGGCCAGGGCCGCCACTGCGAACGTCAGCGCCGCATTTCTGACGCATGTGGGTTGCATTTCTTGGTCTCCTGAATTGGCTCGCTTAGCCCCCGGCGCCCGATGCCGGGGCCGGGGCCGGTGCCGACGACGCCTTCGAGGCACCCGAATCCGCTGCCTTGCTATACAAAAACTGTCCGATGAGGTTTTCGAGCACGATCGCCGACTGCGTCATCGCAATCGTGTCGCCGGCCTTCAGCATTTCGGTATCGCCGCCCGCATCGAGGCCGATGTACTGCTCGCCGAGCAGGCCCGCTGTGAGGATCTTCGCCGAGGAGTCCTTCGGGAATTCGTATTGCTTGTCGAGGTCGATCGTGACGAGCGCCTGATAGGTGTTCGTATCGAAGCCGATCGAAGCGACCCGGCCGACCACCACGCCCGCGCTCTTCACCGGCGCGCGCACCTTGAGGGCGCCGATGTTGTCGAACTTGAGCTTGACCGGATAGGTGGCCTGGAACGACAGCGAGCTCATGTTGCCGGCCTTCAGCGCGAGAAACAGCAGCGCGATAAAACCCAGTACCACGAACAAGCCGACCCAGAAGTCGAGAACATTCTTTTTCATCGTCATCCCAATAGAAACCATGGCGGCGGTATCAAGCAGGCGCGGCGCTCATTCACGCCGCTCGTCCGAGCTTGAGCGCCGGCTTAGCTGAACATCAGCGCCGTCAGCAGGAAATCGAGACCGAGCACGGCCAGCGACGCGTAGACAACTGTCTTGGTCGTCGCGCGCGAAACGCCTTCCGGCGTCGGCTTGGCTTCGTAGCCCTGGAAGAGCGCGACGAACGTCACCGCGAAACCAAACACGAGACTCTTGATGACGCCGTTGCCGACGTCGCGCCATACGTCGACCCCGCCCTGCATCTGCGACCAGAACGAGCCGGCATCGACGCCGATCATGATCACGCCGACCACATAGCCGCCGAAGATGCCGACCGCGCTGAAGATCGCGGCGAGGATCGGCATCGAGATGATGCCCGCCCACATGCGCGGCGCGATGACAGTCTTGAGCGGATCGACGGCCATCATTTCGAGCGCCGTCAACTGCTCGCCCGCCTTCATCAGGCCGATTTCGGCGGTCAGCGACGTGCCCGCGCGGCCTGCGAACAGAAGCGCCGTGACGACCGGCCCGAGCTCGCGCACGAGCGACAGCGCGACCAAAAGGCCCAGCGCCTGCTCCGACCCGTAGCGGTTCAGCGTGTAGTAGCCCTGCAGGCCGAGCACGAAGCCGACGAACAGGCCCGAGACCGCGATGATCACGAGCGAATAGTTACCGACGAAGTGGATCTGCTTTGTGACAAGACGCGGCCGGCGCAGGAGCGGGAAGAATTCGAGCACGACGCGCACGAACATGCGCGCCGCGTAGCCGGCCTGCTCCAGGCCGCCGATCACCGAGCGTCCGATTGCGCTGATCATGCGTGCCCTCCGCCGACGCCGAAATCCGCCGCCAGCGACGTTTGAGTGGGGTAGTGGAACTTGAACGGGCCGTCGGGGGCGGCGTCGATGAACTGGCGCACCGTCGGGTCGGCCGATTCGCGCAGTTGCGCCGGCGTGCCTTCCGCGAGCACGGCGCCGTTCGCGACGAAGTAGACGTAATCGGCGATCGCGAACGATTCCGGCACGTCGTGCGTGACGAGGATCGAGGTCGCGCCGAGCGCCTGGTTCAGGGTGCGGATCAGGTTCGCAGTGATGCCGAGCGAGATCGGATCGAGGCCGGCGAACGGCTCGTCGTACATCATGAGATCGGGATCGAGCGCGATCGCGCGGGCGAGCGCGACGCGCCGCGCCATGCCGCCCGAGATCTCGGACGGCGCGAGGTCGCGCGCCCCGCGCAGGCCCACGGCGTTGAGCTTCATCAACACCAGGTCGCGGATCAGTTCTTCGGGAAGATCGGTATGTTCGCGCAGCGCGAAAGCGACGTTCTCGAACACCGACATATCGGTGAAAAGCGCGCCGAACTGGAACAGCATGCCCATCTTGCGGCGCAGCGCGTAGAGGCCCTCGCGCGTCTGCTTGCCGATGCTCTGGCCCTGGAACAGCACCTCGCCGCGGCGCGCACGCACGAGGCCGCCAATCAAGCGCAACACCGTGGTTTTGCCGCAGCCTGAGCCGCCCATGACCGTCACCACCTGCCCGCGCGCGAAGCGCATGTTCAGGTTCGACAGGACGAGCCGGCCGTCGTTGTAGCCGAAGTCGACGTTGCGAAGCTCGAGTAGGGTCTCGGAAGAAGAAGGCACGTAGCTGACAATCCTTTTACGCGGAAGGCGAATTATAGGGCCTTCGTGCGAATGTTGCCGCCACGCGCCCCTACCTTTTAGCTGCAATCATGACAATCGATTATTACGCGAATGTTTGCTGCAGCGCAACGACGGCCGCGGCCGGGTCGGCGGCCTCGGTCACGGCGCGCACGACCGCCGCGCTGCCGACGCCCGTCGCGAGCACGTCGGCCAGCACGGCGCCGTCGATGCCGCCGATCGCGACGAGCGGCACCACGCCGTCAAAGAGGCGCACGTAGCGCGCGAGCCGGGCCAGGCCCTGCGGGGCGGTCGGCATCACTTTCGTGGTGGTCGGGAAAACGGCGCCGAGCGCGATGTAGCTCGGCTCGAAATGAAGCGCCGTCAGCATCTCGTAGTAGCCGTGCGTCGACAGGCCGAGGCGCAGGCCGGCCGCTGCGATCGCATGGAGATCGGCCGTATGGACGTCCTCCTGGCCGAGGTGCACGCCGTAAGCGCCCGCCGCAACCGCTTCGCGCCAGTGGTCGTTGATGAAAACCTGGGCGTCATGTTTGCGGCCCGCCGCGACGCTACGCGCGATTTCGGCGGCGAGGACTTCAGGCTCCGCGCGCTTCAAGCGTAGTTGGGTGGTCCTCACGCCCATATCCAGCACGCGTTCGACCCAATCGGCGCTCGGCAGCACCGGATAGAGGCCGAGCCGGTCGGGGCAGCGCGCGAACGCCGGCGACGGCGCAGCCGGCAAATCGGCCACGCGCGGAAAGCGCGCCAGATCGACCGGCCAGGCATCTTCGGCGCGCGTCTCGTCGCCGTCGCGCCAAGCGAGCGCCAGCACGAGCGCGTCGTGCGGATCGAAGCCGCAGTCGAGGAAGCTCGCGAGCGCGGCGAGCCAGTCCTCGGCGAGCGGGCCTGTGCTGTTCAGCGCGTAACGGGCCTCGCCGAGGCGCAGCGCCACATCGCCCGAGACCGCCTCGATCACGCCTGCGCCCTGGGCAAGCCAAGCGGCGCTGCTGCCGGCATGGCCAGGCGCGCCGGACTTCTCTTCGGTGAAGACAATCAGATCGCCCGCGCGCGGTTCGTCCGGAGCAATCAGGCAGATGCGCCATTGCGCGCTCGCGGCCGGCCAGTCGCCGAGCCGCGCGCGGATGCGCTCGGCCGCTTCGCTCAACGCGTCGGCGGGCGGCCAGAAGCGTTCACGGCCGGCAAACGACAGGGTCTTCATGCCGCCCTCCCGCCGGGCCGCCCCGAGGGAGGCGGCGCCCCCTCGGGGGGCAGCGAACGAAGGTGAGCTCGGGGGTCGTTCATGTCGTCCCCCGCGTGATGCCAGAACGGCATGCCGACCACCGGCGTGCTCGCCTCTGCGCTGTCGCGCTCGGCCATCGGGCCGGCCAGGTAAGCGCTGCGCCCCGCCTCGACCGCTTGCGCGAACGCGCGCGCCATCGCCGGCGGATGCGTCGCCTGCGACACCGCCGTGTTCAGCAACACGCCATCGAAGCCCCACTCCATCACCTGGCACGCATGCGACGGCACGCCGAGTCCGGCGTCGACGATCAGCGGCACGTCCGGCAGACGCTCGCGCAGCACACGCAGCCCATACGGATTGACGACGCCCTTGCCGGTGCCGATCGGCGCGCCCCACGGCATCAGCGCCTCGCAGCCCGCGTCGAGCAGACGCCGGCCGATCACGAGATCCTCCGTGCAGTACGGCAGCACCTTGAAGCCGTACTTGACGAGCGTCGCCGCCGCTTCGACCAGGCCGATCGGATCGGGCTGCAGCGTGTAGTCGTCGCCGATCAGCTCGAGCTTGATCCAGTCGGTTTCGAAGACTTCGCGCGCCATCTGCGCGGTCGTCACCGCTTCGGCGACGCTCTGGCAGCCGGCCGTGTTCGGCAAGAGCGGCACGCCATGGCGCTTGAGCAGATCGAAGAAGCCGGCTTCGGCGGTGTCGGCGTTCATCTGCCGGCGCAGCGCGACCGTGACCATGCCGGGCTTCGCGGCCGCGATCGAATCGGACAGCGACTGCAGGGACGGATAGCGCGACGTGCCGAGCAGCACGCGGCTCGCGAAGGTTTCACCGTACAGCGTCAGCGAATCGGCGGCGAGGTTGGATGTCATCGGAGAATCCTTGGCTCAGGCGGCGGGCCGCGATCGATCCAAACGTCGATCCGGCAGCCGCGCGAACAAAACAGACGGCAAATAAAGGTGAATGCGGGCCAGCCGGGTCAGCCGCCGGCGACCGGCTGGACGACGTCGAGCTTGTCGCCCGCCTGCAACGCGCGCGCCGCATGCTGCGCGCGCGCGATGAAATCGCCGTTCACCGCGACCGCGAACGGCGGCCGCGCGCCGAACGCAGCGAGCGCGTCGGCGATGCTCGCGCCTTCCGGCAGCGACAGCAGCTTTTGATTGATGTGGATATCCATGGCTTTGTGAATCTAAGTCGGGTTCAGGCTTCGGCGCGCGGCATTGCGCGCTCGCTTTCGTTCGATCCCCCAAGAGGACTTGCTTCGCAGCGCAGATGCAGCATCGGCGCCCAGCGCTCGGTGCCGCGCCATTCGGCGAAGGCGTCGGCATCGGCGATGCGTCCCTCGATCAGCGCGCTCGCGAGGCGGGCAGCGCAGGCGCTGACTTCGGGCACGATCATGTAGCCGTGCCGGTAGAGCCCGTTCACCGACAGCATCGTCGCGCCATCCCAGGTGATCGCCGGACGATGGTCCGGCAGCGTCGGGCGGCACTGCGAATTCAATTCGAGGATGCGCGCCTCCCCAAAGGCAGGATGCACCGAAAACGCCGCGCTCAGCAGTTCGAGCGCAGAGCGCACGCTGACCGGAGACATGTCCTCGCCTTCGATCTCCGTCGCGCCAATCACGTAGATATCGTTCTGCTTCGGCGCGATGTAGAGCGGATAGCGCGGATGCAGCAGCCGCACCGGCCTTGTCAAGCCGATGCCGGGCGCGTGGATGCGCGCCACTTCGCCGCGGATGCCGCGCAATGCGGGCAACACCGGCTTCGCGCCGAGCCCGCGGCAATCGATCGTGATGTGCGCGTCCGGCAGCGCGCGGTCATCGACACTCGTATTCCACTGCGCCGCCACGCCGCGCTCGGCGAGCCCGGCCGCGAGCGCGGCAAGCACTTGGCGATTGTCGAGCTGCCCTTCGCGCGGCAACAGCAAGCCTTGGTGAAACCGGCCGCCGAGCGCCGGTTCGGCCTTGTCGACTTGCGCGCCGGAGAGCGTCACGAACCCGCCGTCGAACAGCGACGCCGGCGCGTTCGCGCGCACGCGCCGCTCGAACAGCGACGCTTCGGCGCGATCGGCGTGATGCCAGACGACGAGCGTGCCGTTGCGCTGGAAGTAAACGGGCTCAGGCAGTTCGGCGAGGAGCTTGGGCCACGCATCGAGCGATTCGGCGCCAAGCTCGGTGATCAGCGACTCGGCGCTCGCCGCTTCGGCGAGCGGCGCGAGCATCGCCGCAGCGACCCAGGCAGCCGCGCCCGAACCTGTCGCATCGCCTCGCTCGTACAGCGCCACGCTGTACCCGGCGCCTGCGAGCCGCCAGGCCAGCAAGCGGCCGCACAGCCCGCCGCCTAGCACGGCGAAATCCGGCCGGCCAGGTTGACGCCAAGCGGCTGACGAAGAAACAACTGAAGAATGAGCGTTCATCGGATCGATCCTTTCTGTACGGCAAAGCGCACGTACCCAAGGACGAAACCGGCGGGTAAGGCCGGCCGGACGTAAGGCGCCCAAATGGTGGACGCAGCCCGGCGGGAATCGAAATCCAATGGAAGCCAAGTTGACTTCCGGAAACTTCCCGCGCCGGTATTACCCGGATCGGGTGCAAAGGGTCTCTCTCAGCCTCACCGCGGTACTGCCGTCCCGCCCGCATGCGAAGCACCCCTGTTTCGTCGTCGGCCATTAGACCATAAAAGCCGAAACGGCCGCAAACCGGAATGTCCCGTACCCTGCTCAGGTCACCAAATCGAGATAATGGGCCCCGATTTCTTGTGCTTTCCCAGCGGCCAGGCACACGCCTGCGCGTTAAGGCACGATCGTTTTTAAGACAGGGGCGAGTGTCTGGCACAATGCCGTGAGCACAGGCGCGCGCTGGGTGCCGGCACGTTCAGCCTTGCGTTCGTTTACCCCAGTCGGAATCGCTTGCCAGGACCGTTAAGACTCTTTTAAGAGGCTCACGTAAGAATCGGACGTTTCGCGCTGCCCCCGCGCTGCGCGCGTCGCAATCGCCGTGAGCCGGCACATCATCGGGAAGTTCATGAACCCAACCCTTTCCAAGTCCTCGCCAAGCGGCGTGCCGCGAGATTCGAACCGGATTTCCGCGTGGAGCCTCACCAAGCCCTATTGGGTGTCCGAAGAATGGAAGATCGCGTGGGGGCTGCTCGCAGCGATCATCGTGATGAATCTGGCGGTCGTGTGGATCAACGTCAAGATCAACAAGTGGAACGCGGATTTCTACAACGCGCTGCAATCGAAGGACGTCCAGCATTTCCCGCACCTGTTGATGGTCTTCACGGTGCTCGCATTCGCCTTCATCATCCTCGCCGTGTACGGCCGCTACCTCCGGCAGATGCTCGGCTTTCGCTGGAGGCAGTGGCTCACGAAGAAGTATCTGAACGAATGGCTCGGCCAGAGCACGTTCTACCGGATCGAGCGCGACCGCCTCGCCGACAACCCCGACCAGCGGATCACCGAAGACCTCAACTCGTTCGCGACGACGACGCTCGCGCTCTCGCTCGATTTGCTGTCGACGGTCGTCACGCTCGTGTCGTTCGTGACGATCCTGTGGTCGCTCGCGGGTGCGTTGTCGCTGACGCTCGGCGGCATGCCGCTCATGATTCCCGGCTACATGGTGTGGGCGGCGGCGCTCTACGCATTGGGCGGGTCGTTCGTGATCCAGAAGTTCGGCCATCCGCTCGTCTCGATCAACTACCAGCAACAGCGCGTCGAAGCGGATTTCCGATTCGGCCTGATCCGTGTGCGCGAGAACGCCGAGCAAATCGCGTTCTACAACGGCATGGAGACCGAGGGCACCAACGCGAAGAACACCTTCGAGCGGATTCGCCAGAACTTCTGGCTGATCATGAAGTACACGAAGCGGCTCACCTTCGTGCTCAGCTTCTACGGGCAGATCGCCATCATCTTCCCGTTGATCGTCGCGGCGCCCCGCTACTTCGCGGGCGCGTTCACGTTCGGCGTGCTGATGCAGATCGCGTCCGCGTTCGGCACCGTCAGCGATTCGTTCTCGTGGTTCATCAACAGTTACGCGACCTTGGTCGACTGGCGCGCCACCGTCAACCGGTTGCGCGAATTCAAGCGCGTGATGGGCGCGACGCACCTGAAGGAATCAGTGCTGCCCGCGACCGAGCACGGCGGCATCAACCTGCACTACGTCGATTCGAACACGCTCACCACCGAGGGCCTGAAGCTCGCGCTGCCCAACGGCACCGAGCTTACGACGATCGGCAATGTCGCGATCAAGCCGGGCTCGCGCTGGCTCGTGCGCGGACCGTCGGGCGCGGGCAAGAGCACGCTGATGCGCGCGCTCGCGGGCCTGTGGCCGTTCGGCGACGGCGCGATCGACGCGCCCGTCGCCGCGCGCATGATGTTCATCCCGCAGCAGAGCTATCTGCCGATCGGTACTTTAAAAGCAGCGCTCGCCTATCCGTCTGCCGCGGATATCTTCACCGATGAAGAATGCCGCGAAGCGCTGCGCGTCTGCCGGCTCGACGATTATGTCGACCGCCTCGCCGAGTCTGCGCACTGGGCGCGCGTGCTGTCGCCCGGCGAGCAGCAGCGTCTCGCGGGCGCCCGCGCGCTGCTGCACAAGCCCGACTACCTGTTCCTCGACGAAGCGACGAGCGCGCTCGACGCCGATAACGAAGCGCGTCTCTATCACCTCTTCAACGAGCGGCTGCCGAAGGCGGCAATCGTGAGCATCGCGCATCGCGAGTCGCTCGCGGCATTCCATGACGAGACGCTCGAGGTCGAGCGTTCCGGCGAACGCGCAGTCGCATGAACGCGCCCGGAGGGCCTGCCCGCGCCGTAGAATACCCGCCAAACCAGGGCGGGTCTCCTTGACCTGCTGCAAGAGCTTTGCATGGGACAGGAGACCTACCCGATGCGTTCCATCCAATGGTTCGCCGAACTATCGACGCGCGAGCGCCGCACGCTCTACGCCGGGTTCGGCGGTTATGCGGTCGATGCTTTCGACTTCATGATCTACTCGTTCCTGATCCCGACGCTGATCGCGACCTGGGGCATGACGAAAAGCGAAGCGGGGATGATCGCGACCAGCTCGCTGATCTCATCGGCGGCGGGCGGGTGGCTCGCCGGCATCCTCGCCGATCGCTATGGCCGGGTGCGCGTGCTGCAATGGACGATCGCCACCTTCGCCCTCTTCACCTGCCTGTCCGGCTTCACGCACTCGTTCTGGCAGCTGCTCACGACGCGCACGCTGCAGGGCATCGGCTTCGGCGGCGAATGGTCGGTCGTCACGATCATGATGGCGGAGACGATCCGCTCGCCCGAGCATCGCGCGAAGGCGGTCGGCACGGTGCAAAGCAGCTGGTCGTTCGGCTGGGGCGCCGCGGCCATCCTCTATTGGGCCTTCTTCGCGCTCCTGCCCGAGCAATACGCGTGGCGCGCGTGCTTCTGGATCGGCATCGTCCCGGCGCTGTGGATTCTCTATATCCGCCGCAACGTGAGCGATCCCGACATCTTTCTGGCGACGCGCCGCGCGCGCGACGCCGGCCTCGATACGTCCCACTTCCTGCAGATCTTCACGGGGCCGCACCTGAAGGCGACGCTGCTCGGCAGCGTGCTGTGCACGGGCATGCTCGGCGGCTACTACGCGATCACCACGTGGCTGCCTACCTATCTGAAAACCGTGCGCCATCTGTCGGTCTTCAATACGAGCGGCTATTTGGTCGTGCTGATCATCGGCTCGTTCTGCGGCTACATCGTCGGCGCAATCCTCTCGGACAAGATCGGCCGGCGCGCGTCGTTCATGCTGTTCGCGCTCGGCTCGTTCGTGCTCGGCATGACCTACACGATGCTGCCGATCACCGACAGCGCGATGCTGCTGCTCGGCTTCCCGCTCGGCATCGTCGTGCAGGGTATCTTCGCGGGCGTCGGCGCGTATCTGTCCGAGCTGTATCCGAACGCGATCCGCGGCTCGGGACAGGGCTTCTGCTACAACCTCGGGCGCGGGCTGGGCTCGTTCTTCCCGATTCTGGTCGGCGTGCTTTCGCAATCGACGACGCTCGTCAAAGCGATCGGACTTGTCGCCGGCAGCGGCTATCTGCTCGTGATCCTTGCCGCGCTCGCGCTGCCGGAGACGCGCGGCAAGTCGCTGGCGGCGCCCGCTCCGGCGCAGTAAAGCAAAGCGTCACACCCCAGCTTCACCACGTATTTCGACCATGCATACGATTGTCCTCGGCGGCGGCGTGATCGGCGTCGCCACCGCGTTTTATCTCCGCGAACGAGGCTGCGACGTCACCGTCATCGAACGCGAGCCGGACGTCGCGCTAGCCACCAGCTTCGGCAACGCAGGCGTGATCGCGCCCGGCTACGTGACGCCGTGGGCCGCGCCCGGCATGCCGGCGAAGATCCTCAAGTACCTGTTCAAGCCCGCGTCGCCGCTGATCTTCCGGCCGGCCCTCGACGCCGCGCAGTGGCGCTGGATCGCTCGCTGGCTGCGCGAATGCGACCTCGCGCGGTTTCGCGTGAACAAGGAGCGGATGCAGCGCGTGGCGTACTACAGCCGCGCGTGCCTGCACGAGTCTCGCGGTCGGCATGTGTTCGACTACCGCAGGAGCCAGGGCTATCTGCAGCTTTTTCGCAGCGAATTCGACGTCGAGCTTGCACAGCCCGCGCTCGCCGTGCTTCGCGACGCGGGCATCGCGCATCGCGAAGTGACCGGCGCCGAATGCGCGCAGATCGAGCCGGGCCTGCGCTGGGCGCGGCAAGCGCCATACGCAGGGCTTTATCTCCCCGACGATGAAGCCGGCGATTGCGCAACCTTCACGCGCGAGTTGCGCGCCGTCTGCGAGGCGAACGGCGTGCAGTTTCGCTTTGACACGCGCGCGATCTCGCTCGACGTGCAAGGCGGCAAGCTGCGCGGCGTGCGCATTGAAGGCGTACACGGCAATCAGCAGACACTGACCGCCGCTGCGGTCGTGACCGCGCTCGGCGTCGATAGCGTCGATCTGCTTGCGCCGCTTGGCGTGAAGGTGCCGCTCTATCCGGTGAAGGGCTATTCGGCGACGCTTCCCGTCGTCGACGACGAAAAAGCGCCACGCGCCGCGCTGATGGACGAATCGCTGAAGACGGCGATCACGCGGTTCGGCCCGAACCTGCGGATCGCCGGCACCGCGGAACTCGGGGACCGTCGCGCGACGCTGCGCAAACAGGCGCTGGAAACGCTCATGAAAGTGCTCGACGACTGGTTCCCGCACGCGGCCAAGCCGTCGGCCGCGCAATTCTGGGTCGGCCGCCGGCCGATGACGCCCGACGGCGCGCCGCTCGTCGGGCCGTGCGGCATCGACGGGTTGTGGCTGAACCTCGGGCACGGCTCGACGGGTTGGGCGATGTCGATGGGGTCGGGGAAGGTGGTTGCGGATCTCGTCACGGGCGCAAAGCCGGAGATCGATCTCGATGGGCTGACGATGGCGCGATATCGCGCGTAGCGGCGTGCGGGCGGGGTCAGCCCTCCTCGTCCTCCGGCAGCGCCGCCGACGCCAGCTCGCTATAGCGTGCGCCGTGCCGCGCAAGCGTGCTCGAGTAGAGCGCAAGCGTGTCGAAACGGATCGTCAGCCCGGCGACGGGCACCGGCAATTCGCAAAGCGCCGACGCGTCGCGCGGAAACCGGGCGAGCGTGATGTGCGGCCGGAACGCGCGATCGTCCATTGGCAGATCCAGCTCCTCGAGAAGCGCCCTCAGGCGGGCAGCGAGCGCAAACAACTTGTCGGATTTCGCGAGCACCGCCACGGTCAGGCGCGGATGCGCCGGCCCCGGCCAATGCTCGATGCGCTCCGTGCGAAATACCGGCAGCGCCTCGGCAACCGACGGCAGCGCATACCCAAGCAGCCCGCCCTTGCAGGCGGAAATCGTGCCGAGAAACGCAACCGTCAGATGCAGCTGATCGACGGGCACCCGCCGTGCGACGGGCGGCGAAGGGAGCGCCGAGAGCATCTCGCGCGTTCCCGTATCGGGTGCGAGTGCGATGAAGCAGCGTTGCCATTCGTCGTCCACAAACGCCTCCGTTCGTCCATTGGCCGAGCACCGCTATCGCGACCTGTCTATCTCGTTCGACTCCTTTACTTTACTGCGCCGGCGCACCGGATGCAGTCAGATGTAGCGAGGCCGGGTCGCCCTCGCGGGCGCCCGGCCTTCGGTACTGCCTTATCGTCTCCACCCAGCCCTGCAAACTGACCTGGCGGGCGTTCTCCGGATCGCTTCAGCGCGGCAAATCCGAATGCCCCATCAGGAACGCATCGACCGAGCGAGCGCATTGGCGGCCTTCACGAATCGCCCAGACGACGAGCGATTGACCGCGGCGCATATCGCCCGCCGTAAACACGCCTTCGACCGACGTGCAATACGCCTTGTCGCCTTCGGTCGACGCGCGCACGTTGCCGCGCGGATCCTTGTCGACGCCGAACGCTTCGAGCACCGGCGAGCACGGCTGCGTGAAGCCCATCGCGAGCAGCACGAGATCGGCCTTCATCTCGAACTCGGAGCCCGGCACTTCCTGCATCTTGCCGTCCTTCCATTCGAGGCGCGCCGCGATCAGCTTCTCGACCTTGCCGTTCTTGCCTTCGAAGCGCTTGGTCGCCACCGACCAATCGCGCTCGCAGCCTTCCTCATGCGACGACGACGTGCGCAGCTTGACCGGCCAGTACGGCCACACGAGCGGCTTGTTCTCTTCTTCGGGCGGCTGCGGCAGCAGCTCGAACTGCGTGACGCTCTTCGCGCCGTGGCGGTTCGACGTGCCGACGCAGTCCGAACCCGTATCGCCACCACCGATCACGACGACGTGCTTGCCCTTCGCGAGCAGCGGGTCGGGAACCTTGTCGCCGGCGTTGACCTTGTTCTGCTGCGGCAGGATTTCCATCGCGTAGTGGATGCCCGCCAGCTCGCGGCCCGGTACCGGCAGATCGCGCGGCGTTTCCGAACCGCCCGCGATCACGACGGCGTCGAACTGTTCCTTCAGCTCAGCGGGCGTGATGGTTTCCTTCGCGGTGTTGCCGATGTGCGCCGGAAGCGGATCTTTACCGATGAAAACGCTCGCGCGGAACGTCACGCCTTCGGCTTCCATCTGGCGCATGCGGCGGTCGATCAGCCACTTTTCGAGCTTGAAATCGGGGATGCCGTAGCGCAGGAGTCCGCCGATCCGGTCGTTCTTCTCGAACACGGTCACCTCGTGCCCGGCGCGCGCAAGCTGCTGCGCAACCGCGAGCCCCGCCGGGCCCGAGCCGACCACGGCCACCTTCTTGCCCGTCTTGTGCTTCGGCGGCTGCGGGGCGACCCAGCCTTCGGCCCAGGCTTTATCTATGATCGCGTGTTCGATCGACTTGATGCCGACCGGGTCCGCGTTGATGCCGAGCGTGCACGCCGCTTCGCACGGCGCCGGGCAAATGCGGCCCGTGAACTCGGGGAAGTTGTTGGTCGAGTGCAGGACTTCGATCGCGTGCTTCCAATCTTGATGGAACACCAGGTCGTTGAAGTCCGGGATGATGTTGTTCACCGGGCAGCCGTTGTTGCAAAACGGAATGCCGCAGTCCATGCAACGCGCGCCTTGGATCTTCGCTTCGTCGTCGGTCAGCGCCGCGACGAATTCCTTGTAGTGCTTCACTCGCGTGAGCGGTGCTTCGTACGCCTCGTGGCGGCGTTCGTACTCGAGAAAACCGGTTGCCTTGCCCATGGGGTTCTCTTCTAAATCTCTGTATCGGTGAGGAGATCGGCGCCCGCCGCACTTTGGCGGCGGGTGCGTTTCGCTAATCGCTGGCGATGTGTCGTCAGTCTCGGGTGTCGTCCGTTGCGAATCAGGCGGCCATGGCTTCCTTGCCTGCCTTCTTCGCACCGAGCTCGCCGAGCGCGCGCTTGTATTCGGTCGGGAAGACCTTCACGAACTGACGGCGCGCCGCATCCCAGTTCTCGAGCAGCGCCTTCGCACGCGCCGAGCCGGTGAACTGGAAGTGACGTTCGACGAGCCCCTTGAGCAGCGCCTCATCGGTCTGGCCGGCGTGCCACAGCGCGCGATCGACGGTGCGTTCCTGCTCGACCTGCTGCAGGACCGGATCGAGCGCGACCATCGACTTGTTGCACTTGCCGGCGAACGTGCCCTCCGGGTCGTACACGTAGGCGGCGCCGCCCGACATCCCGGCCGCGAAATTGCGGCCCGTCTCGCCGAGCACGACGACCGTGCCGCCCGTCATGTATTCGCAGCCGTGGTCGCCCGTGCCTTCAACCACCGCGGTCGCGCCGGAGTTGCGCACACAGAAGCGCTCGCCCGCGACGCCCCGCAGGAACGCCTCGCCCTCGATCGCGCCGTACATCACCGTGTTGCCGCAGATGATGTTTTCTTCCGACTTGCCGCGGAAATCGTTGGTCGGACGGATGATGATGCGGCCGCCCGAGAGGCCCTTGCCGACGTAGTCGTTGCCGTCGCCGACGAGGTCGAGCGTGACGCCCTTCGCGAGGAACGCGCCAAAGCTCTGGCCCGCGGTGCCCTTCAGCTGGATATGGATCGCGTCGTCGGGCAGACCATCGTGGCCGTACTTCTTCGCGATCATGCCGGACAGCATCGCGCCGACCGTACGGTTCACGTTGCGCACCGGCTGGATGAACGACACGTGCTCGCCCTTCTCGATCGCGGCCTTCGCCTTCTCGATCAGCGTATGGTCGAGCGCACGCGCGAGGCCGTGGTCCTGCTCCTCGACGTGCTTGCGCGCGACGTCTTCCGGGACCTGCGGCAGATAGAAGACGCGCGAGAAATCCAGCCCCTTCGCCTTCCAGTGCTCGATGCCCTTCTTCGTGTCGAGCAGGTCCGCGCGGCCGATCAGGTCGTCGAACTTGCGGATGCCGAGCTGCGCCATGATTTCGCGCACTTCCTCGGCGACGAAGAAGAAGAAGTTGACGACGTGCTCGGGCTGGCCCTGGAACTTCGCGCGCAGCACCGGATCCTGCGTCGCGACGCCGACCGGACATGTATTCAGGTGGCACTTGCGCATCATGATGCAGCCTTCGACGACGAGCGGTGCCGTCGCGAAGCCGAACTCGTCGGCGCCGAGCAGCGCGCCGATCACGACGTCGCGGCCGGTCTTCATCTGGCCGTCGGCCTGCACGCGGATGCGCCCGCGCAGGCGGTTCAGCACCAGCGTCTGCTGCGTTTCGGCGAGACCCAGCTCCCACGGTGTGCCCGCATGCTTGATCGACGACAGCGGCGATGCGCCGGTGCCGCCGTCATGGCCGGCGATCACGACGTGATCGGCCTTCGCCTTCGCGACGCCCGCTGCCACCGTGCCGACGCCCACTTCCGACACGAGCTTCACCGAAATGCTCGACGACGCATTCACGTTCTTCAGATCGTGAATCAGCTGCGCGAGGTCTTCGATCGAATAGATGTCGTGGTGCGGCGGCGGCGAGATGAGGCCGACGCCCGGCACCGAGTAACGCAGCTTGCCGATGTACTCGGACACCTTGTGCCCCGGCAACTGACCGCCCTCGCCCGGCTTCGCGCCTTGCGCCATCTTGATCTGGATCTGATCGGCCGACGCGAGGTATTCCGCCGTCACGCCGAAGCGGCCCGACGCGACCTGCTTGATCTTCGAGCGCAGCGAATCGCCGTCTTTCAACGGGATGTCGCGCACAACCTCGGAACCGATCACCGAAGCGAGCGTGTCGCCGTTCTTGATCGGAATGCCGCGCAGCTCGTTGCGATAGCGGTTCTCGTCCTCGCCGCCTTCGCCCGTGTTCGACTTGCCGCCGATGCGGTTCATCGCGATCGCGAGCGTGGCGTGCGCCTCGGTCGAGATCGAGCCGAGCGACATCGCGCCCGTCGCGAAGCGCTTGACGATGTCCTTCGCGGGCTCGACTTCGTCGAGCGGAATCGCCTTGGCCGGCGTGACCTTGAACTCGAACAGGCCGCGGAACGTCATGTGGCGGCGGGTCTGGTCGTTGATGAGGTGCGCGTATTCCTTGTACGTCTGATAGGAGTTGCTGCGCGCCGAGTGCTGGAGCTTCGCGATCGCGTCGGGCGTCCACATGTGGTCTTCGCCGCGCACGCGGTAGGCGTACTCGCCGCCCGCGTCGAGCATCGTCGAGAGGACCGGGTCCTCGCCGAACGCTTCGCGATGCAGGCGAATCGCTTCCTCGGCCACTTCGAAGAGGCCGATCCCGCCGACCTTCGACGCCGTGCCCCTAAAATACTTCTCGACCAGATCGCTCGCGAGACCGACCGCTTCGAAAATCTGTGCGCCGGTATAGGACATGTAGGTCGAGATGCCCATCTTCGACATGACCTTGTGCAAGCCCTTGCCGATCGCCTTCGTGAAGTTGTAGACGGCCTTTTCCGCCGACAGGTCGCCCTTCATCCCCTGTGCGAGCTGCGCAAGCGTTTCCATCGCGAGGTACGGGTGGACGGCTTCCGCGCCATAGCCCGCGAGCAGCGCGAAGTGGTGCGTTTCGCGCGCCGAGCCCGTCTCGACGACGAGGCCCGTGCTCGTGCGCAGGCCCTGGCTCACGAGATGCGTGTGAATCGCGGCGGTGGCGAGCAGCGCCGGAATCGCGACGTTGTCGCGATCGGTGCGGCGGTCGGACACGATCAGCATGTTGTAGCCGGACTTCACCGCGTCGACGGCTTCCGCGCACAGCGACGCCAGGCGCGCTTCGATGCCTTCCTTGCCCCAGGCCACCGGATAGCAGATGTTCAGCTCATACGAGCTGAACTTGCCGCCCGTATACTGATCGATCGCGCGGATCTTCGCGATGTCCTTGAAGTCGAGCACCGGCTGCGACACTTCGAGACGCATCGGCGGGTTGATGTTGTTGGTGTCGAGCAGGTTCGGCTTCGGGCCGACGAACGACACGAGCGACATCACGAGGTTTTCGCGGATCGGGTCGATCGGCGGGTTCGTGACCTGCGCGAACAGTTGCTTGAAGTAGTGATAGAGCGTCTTGTTCTTGTTCGACATGACGGCCAACGGCGAGTCGTTGCCCATCGAGCCGACGGCCTCCTCGCCCTGCTGCGCCATCGGCGCCATCAAGAACTTGAGGTCCTCCTGCGTATAGCCGAACGCCTGCTGGCGATCGAGCAGCGCAGCGGCTTCGCGGCGCTCCGTCGCGACGTCTTCGGCCTTCGGCTCGATCTCGTCGAGCTTGATGCGCACGGCGTCGATCCAGCTCTTGTAAGGCTTCGCGTTCGCGAGGTTGTCCTTCAGTTCCTTGTCGTCGATGATCCGGCCATGCTCCATGTCGATCAGGAACATCTTGCCCGGCTGCAGGCGCCACTTCTTGACGATCTTCGATTCGGGAATCTGCAGCACGCCGGCTTCCGACGCCATGATCACGAGGTCGTCGTCGGTGATGAGGTAGCGCGCCGGACGCAGGCCGTTGCGGTCGAGGGTCGCGCCGATCTGGCGGCCGTCGGTGAACGCGATCGCGGCGGGGCCGTCCCAGGGCTCCATCATCGCGGCGTGGTATTCGTAGAACGCGCGGCGGTTGTCGTCCATCAGCGTGTGCTGTTCCCACGCTTCGGGAATCATCATCATCATCGCGTGGACGAGCGGATAGCCCGCCATCACCAGCAGCTCGAGACAGTTGTCGAACGACGCAGTATCGGATTGGCCCGGGTAGATCAGCGGCCAGAGCTTCGGCAGGTCGTCGCCGAGCACGTGCGAGGCGATCGCGCCGGTGCGCGCGTTCAGCCAGTTCACGTTGCCCTTCACGGTGTTGATCTCGCCGTTGTGCGCGATCATCCGGTACGGGTGCGCGAGTTCCCAGGCCGGGAACGTGTTCGTCGAGAAGCGCTGGTGCACGAGCGCCAGCGCCGAGACGACGCGCTCGTCCTGCAAGTCGCGGTAGTACACGCCGACCTGGCCCGCGAGCAATAGACCTTTGTAGACCACCGTGCGCGCCGACATCGACGGCACGAAGTATTCCTTGCCGTGCTTGAGCTTGAGCGCCTGGATGCGGTGGCTCGCAGTCTTACGGATCACGTACAGCTTCCGCTCGAGCGCGTCCGTGACCATGATGTCCTTGCCGCGGCCGATGAAGATCTGGCGGATCAGCGGCTCGGTCGCCTTCACGGCCGGCGAGATCGGCATCGCATGATCGACCGGCACGTCGCGCCAGCCCAGCACGACCTGGCCTTCGGCCTTCACCGTGCGCTCGAGCTCCTGCTCGCACGCGAGGCGCGACGCGTGCTCCTTCGGCAGGAAGATCATGCCGACGCCGTATTCGCCCGCGGGCGGCAGCGTCACGCCCTGACGCGCCATTTCCTCGCGATAGAAGCCGTCCGGGATCTGAATCAGGATGCCCGCGCCGTCGCCCATCAGCGGATCGGCGCCGACGGCGCCCCGGTGGTCGAGGTTCTCGAGAATCTTCAGGCCTTGCTGAATGATGTCGTGGCTTTTCTTGCCCTTGATGTGGGCGACGAAGCCGACGCCGCAGGCGTCGTGCTCGTTTTGCGGGTCATACAGACCTTGCGCGGCGGGGACCGAGTGCATCGGTTGCAGGGGGTCGTTCATGGGGACACCGTGTGAGAAGGGCCTTAAGCGGCCGTTAAACCATTTGTTGTTCCGCCATTCGCTGTGCCGGTGTGCAGCCGCGGGGGGCGATCGGGCTTCCTGCGTTGTGCGCCTGGGAACCGCCGGAATTCGGAATATACGCGACGAATCAAAGGAATAGCAAATAAATCGTTATGATCAGACACCAATTATCGAACTGGTGCATTGCCATCCCGTTTTATTGGGGTTGCATCGAAAATGGGCAAAAAGAAACGGCATCCGCAGATACCGTTTCTTTTTGCCGAGCTTTCTGCCGCCCTCGGACCGTTGTCGCAGACGTCCCGTTCATTGCGTATGCGGCGTCTCGCGAACCTTTCTCGGCCGGCCGCGCGGCAACGGCGAGACGCGCCGGTTCGCGGCACGCGCCGCCCATTCCCGATACGAGTCGCCGCCGAGCACCCAGCCCTTCAACGTCGCCTGCTGCAACTGGCTGGCTTCGCGCTCGTCGAGCGGTTGCTCGCAGAGTTCCTTGTACGCGCGCTGCCGCTCGAACGGCGTGTTGCCGAGCGACCAATACAACGGGTGGTCGGTGACGAGGCTGTCGATCGTGAGCCCGATGTGATGCCGGTAGCTCGACCAGCGATAGTCCTCGGCCAGCGTGGCGAGTTGCGCGCGCACCGGACACATTTCGACGACACGGCTCGCAAGCAGGAAGTACCGTTCGCCTTCGATGACGGTCGCGCGGTAGCGCCCTTCCCAAAGCGTGCCGCGCCGCGCATAACGCCGGTTGAAGTGCGCGACGTAGCGGCGGCCGACTGCCTGCATCGCTTTTGGCAAGCTTGCCTCGTCACTCGGCGTGACGAGCAATTGCACCGCGCCAGGCATCAGCACATAGGCATGAATGGCCAAGCGATGATCGCGCGACGCTGCTTTCAGGCAATCGATAAATAGCTCGTAGTCCTGGTCGTCGACAAATGCGGGCTGCTGATCGAGTCCGCGCAGGATCACATGCTGTGGCTGTTCAGGAACGTAGAGACGTGCGAGGCGTGCCATGCTGGATTCCGTTTAGTCGCGTTGGTAGTTACCCGAAGGTCCGAAGCGCCGCACCAACGTTCGCTTTAAGCGCGGCGCGGCTTAGCCCGAAGCGGCGCCGCGCTTAGGGAGAATGCTCTAGCGGGCGCATATGGTCTGATTCAAACCTTCTCTTCATAATAAGCGGGCCTTTAATGGAGGAGCACACATGAAATTAAAACAGGCCATCACGGGGGCGGCGGCGCTCGCCTGTGTGACGGCGGCACATGCACAAACGGCCGGGACCTTTTACTTAACGACAGGGTGGTTCCATCTAGCACCTCAAAGCAGCAGCGACCCGCTGGAAATACTTAGCACTGGCGGCACACCCGTCAATCAATCTGTGGCAGGCACCAGCGCCAGCGCCGACAGCTCCGACACACTGGGCACAAGCATCGGCTACTTCATTACCGACCATATCGCGACCGAATTCGAGTTCGGCATTCCGGCGAAATTCGATCTGCAAGGTTCCGGTACGCTCGCGCCGTACGGCACCCTCGGCACAGTCCGCCAATGGAGCCCGGCGCTGTTGTTCAAGTGGAACTTCCTGAGCCCGCAATCGAAGTTTCGTCCGTATGCCGGCCTCGGCGTGACCCGGGTATGGTTCTCCGATGCAACCATCACCAACGGCACGTTCCAAGCCAACGTCCTGCATGGTCCGACCAGCGTTTCCACGGATCGTTCCTGGGCGCCCGTGTTTAATCTAGGCTTCAACTACAGCTTTACCGATCACTGGTTCGCGGGAGTCTCGATCTCGTACATCCCGTTGAGCGTGAAGGCAAACTTCACGACGCAAGCGCAAACGCCAGTCGGCACTTTGACTGTGAATTCGCAAGCGAAGATCCGCCTGAACCCGATCGTCACCTACGCAAAGATCGGCTATCGCTTCTAAGCGTAGCGGAAATTTTAGGCCTGCATTCGAGACGTCGCACGACATCGTGCGGCGTTTTTTTACGTGCGCGGCTCATCTCGACAGGTTGTAAATTCGACTGCACACCGGCAGACATGATGAAGTTTCTACCCTCGGCCGATCGGCAAACGCCTTGAGCGCTTGCCCCTGTGGGGATGGCATCGAAGTTGCTGAAATGTGGTAATGCCGCGGAAGCAGCGGGCTTTTGGCATTTCATGTCCATTACCGACGGAGCAATCAGCATGACAGCATTGCCGAATACGAAAGACGCCATCGGAGATTCCTGGAGCAGCACCAAGCGCCACGCGCGCCGCATCGCGCGGCATGGCCGGCACGCGGCCGAAGACATCGGCGGAGAAATGCGCGACTTGCTTGCCGAACTCGAGCAAGCGCTCACCGACGGCACGCATGCCGATGCCGCCGTGCTCCGTGCGCAATTGAAGCAGCGCCTCGACGCCGCGCGCGCCCGTCTAGACGGCGCACAGCAAGGCATGCGCGAACGCGCGACCGAAGTGTTCGCCGACGCCGACGACTATGTGCGGGAAAACCCCTGGCAAGCGATCGCGATTGTCGGCGGCGTGGCGCTCATCGCCGGGGCGCTGCTTGCGCGGGGGCGGTAGATGTCCGGCGCGGCGTGTCCTGTGCCTGTGTGCGTCGAGGGGCACGCTTAACGCGTGCGCCGGAATCTTTCTTCGTTGCTTATTGTCGCGTCACGCTGCCGCGTCACGCGTGATCGAAGAAGTCCGCGCCGATGAGATCGATGCGGTCGGTGCAGATCGAGTCCACGCCCCAATCGCCGAGCAGCCGCGCGCGCTCCGGATCATTCACCGTGTAAGCAAGGATAAACAGACCGGACGCTTTGATCTGCGCGACGAGCCGCCCGTTTAGTTCGCGGTGATTTGCGTGCAGCGATACACACTCGAGCGCGTCCGTCTGCGCACGCCAATGCGCGGGCACGGCATCGAACAGCAGGCCGCGCGGCAGTTCAGGTGCAGCGTCGCGGGCAGCAGCCAACGCGCCGTAGGAGAACGACGACAAGAGCGGCGGCATTGCCGATGCCGACCACAGCCGCGCGGCCTCCTCGGCGACCAGCCGTCCCGTTTGAACATCGCGCAGCGCGCACGGCTTGATTTCGACATTCGCCGCGAGACCGAGCGCCGCGCAACGCGCGGCGACTTGCTCGAGCGTCGGCATCCGTTCGCCGGCGAAGCGCGCGTCGCGCCAACTGCCCGCATCGAGCGCCGCGATCTCGTCATAACGCAGTTTCGCTGCCGCACCGCGCCCGTTCGACGTGCGGTTCACCGTGTCGTCGTGCAGCAGGAACACGACGTTGTCGGCCGAAAGCTTCGCGTCGAACTCGATCATCTTCAATCCGAGGCGCGCGCCGGTATCGATCGCGGCAAGCGTGTTCTCAGGCGCGAGCGTGCCGCCGCCGCGATGCGCGACCACGCGCGGATAAGACCAGTTGCGGGTTGTCATCGTCGACTGTTCCGTGGCTGTCACTATGGCTTTAAAACGCGCGCCGCCCCGTAGCGGGATCGAAGAAATGAAGGTGCTGCACCGGCAACGCAGCAGGCAGCGTGTCGCCGCGTGCCGGCCGCTCCGCATGCGGAAGGCGCACTGCCACATCATGCGCGCCCCAGCGTCCGTGTGCGAGATTGTCGGCGCCGAGCAGCTCGCAAGATTCGACGGCGAGCGGCGCGTGCGATGCCGCGGACTGCGGCGTCATGTGCTCGGGGCGGATGCCGAGAATCCAGTCGCGTGCGGTCGCGATTGCGCGGCCGATGCCGGGCGCGCCCGCAACCGGCAGCGCCGGACCGCCGCCCGCGACTTCGAACGTCGCGCCGTCGACAGCAAGACGGCCGTTGAGCAAGTTCATTGCCGGCGAGCCGATAAAGCTTGCGACAAACACGGTCGCCGGGCGCTCGTAGATCTCGGTCGGCGCGCCGATCTGCTCCGCGTGCCCGCGATTCATCACGATCACGCGCTGCGCGAGCGTCATCGCTTCGATCTGATCGTGCGTGACGTAGAGGCTCGTCGTGCCAAGACGCGCATGCAGCCGCTGTATTTCGAGCCGCATTTGCACGCGCAGTTTCGCGTCCAGATTCGAGAGCGGCTCGTCGAACAGGAACACCGACGGCTCGCGCACGATCGCGCGCCCCATCGCGACGCGCTGACGCTGGCCGCCCGACAACTCGCGCGGCTTGCGCTCGAGCAGCGCTTCCAGTTCGAGAATCTTGGCGGCCGCGGCGACGCGCGACTCGATCGTGCCGCGCGCGATGCCGCGAATCTTCAGACCATACGCCATGTTCTCCTTGACGCTCATGTGCGGATAGAGCGCGTAGTTCTGGAACACCATGGCGATGTCGCGATCCTTCGGCTCGAGCGTATTGACGACGCGCGCGCCGATCGCGATCTCGCCATCGGACACGCTTTCGAGCCCCGCGACCATGCGCAGCAACGTCGACTTGCCGCAGCCCGACGGGCCGACCAGCACGACGAACTCGCCGTCCTCGATCTCGACGTCGATCCCGTGCAGCACGAACTGCTTGCCGTCGTAGGTCTTTCGCACGCTCTTCAAAGTCAAGGCTGTCATGCTTCGTTTGTCTCCGTACGATTCAAGATGCCTCCCGTCCCCCGCCCCGTAGGAAGTCCCCTTGGGGGATTGGGGGATTGGGGGATTGGGGGATTGGGGGATTGGGGGATTGGGGGATTGGGGGATTGGGGGATTGGGGGAGGGGGCAGCGAAGGACAGTGTGCGTGGGGGGTCGTTCATGAATCACTTTTCCGCGTCGACGAGCCCGCGCACGAACCAGCGCTGCATCGCGATCACGACGACGAGCGGCGGCAGCATCGCGAGCAAGGTCGCGGCCATCACGAGATGCCATTCGGTCGCGGTGTCGCCGCTGGCGATCATCGACTTGATGCCGACCACGGCTGTCGTGAGCGACTGCTCGTTCGTGATCAGGATCGGCCACAGGTACTGATTCCACCCGTAGATGAAGGTGATGACGAAGAGTGCCGCGATGTTCGTCTTCGACAGTGGCAGCACCACGTCCCAGAAGAAACGCAAGGGCCCTGCGCCATCGATGCGCGCCGCGTCCATCAATTCGTCGGGCAGCGTCATGAAGAACTGGCGAAACAGGAACGTGGCCGTTGCCGACGCGATCAGCGGCAGCGTCAGGCCCGCGTAGCTGTTGGTCAGATGCATCGACGACACGACTTGCACCGTCGGGAAAATGCGCACTTCGACGGGCAGCATCAGCGTGACGAAGATCAGCCAGAACGCCGTGTTGCGCAGCGGAAAGCGGAAGAACACGATCGCGTAAGCCGAGATGATCGACACGGCGATCTTGCCGATCGAAATCGCGAGCGCCATCACGAGGCTGTTCAGCAGCATCCGCCCGAACGGGCTCGCCGCGCTGCCGCTGCCATGCGTCCAGACGCTCGCGATGTTCTCGAACAGGTGCGTGCTCGGCACGAGCGACAGCGGCACGGTAAAGACCTCCTGCGCGCTCATCGTCGCCGCGCAAAACGCGACGTAGACCGGAAACACGATCAGCGCGACGCCCGCGATCAGCACCGCGTGACAAAAGAGATCGAAGCCTTTGCGATTTTCGATCATGCGTATTGCACCTTGCGTTCGATGAAGCGGAACTGCACGACCGTCAGCGCGACGACGATCAGCATCAGCACGACCGACTGCGCGCCGGAACTGCCGATGTCGAGCCCCTGGAAGCCTTCGGTGAAGATCTTGTAGATGAGCGTCTTCGTGTCTTGGGCGGGACCGCCGCCGGTGGCCGCGTCGATGACCGGGAACGTATCGAAGAATGCGTAGACGAGGTTGACGACGAGCAGGAAGAAGCTGGTCGGCGACAGAAGCGGCAGCGCGATGCCGAAAAAACGGCGCACGGGGCCGGCGCCGTCGATCGCCGCCGCCTCGATGAGCGAGCGCGGAATCGCCTGCAGGCCCGCGTAGAAAAAGAGAAAGTTGTAGCTGACCTGCTTCCAGACCGACGCCAGCACGACGAGGAACATCGCCTGTCCGCCGTTCAAAGCATGATTCCAGACGATGCCCGCCTTCGCGAGCGCGAACGTCACAAGACCGATGCTCGGATTGAAGAGGAACGTCCACAGCACGGCCGCGATCGCGGGCGCCACCGCGTACGGCCAGATCAAGAGCGTGCGGTAGGCGTTCGAGCCGCGCGTCACGCGGTCCGCGCAGGCCGCGAGCAGCAGCGAGACGACCAGACCGCAAACCGTTACGAGCGTGCTGAACACGAGCGTCGTCTTGAACGACGCGAGATACAACGGGTCCGCAAACAAGCGTTCGAAGTTCGCGAAACCGACGAATTCGCTCGAGGTGCCGAACGCGTCCTGCATCTGCGTCGATTGCCAAAGCGCGACGCCGGCAGGCCAGAGAAAGAAGAGCGCGGTAATCGCGAGCTGCGGCGCGATCAGCAAATAAGGCAGCACGCTCGTGCCGAAGCGGGAACGTTGGTGCATAGGCGGCCGGTCAGTAAGGTGGCGTCGCGAAGCGCGGCGGCGTGCCTGCGTGCGCACGGCGCGCCGCCCTGGCGAGGAAAGGCTGTTGCCGTCAAAACTACCGGGCCATCGCATGCGGAGCCAGCCGAACGTGCGGCGGCATACCGCCGCGACGGCCCGGGATGACGGTCAACTCCCCGATTGCTCGAAGCGCCGCAGCAGCTCGTCGCCACGCGAGGCCGCCGAATCGAGCGCCTCTTTCGGCGTCTTCTTCTGCGCCCAGACCTGCTCGAGCTCCTCGTCGACGATCGTGCGGATCTGCGGCATGTTGCCAAGGCGCAGCCCCTTCGTGTACGGCAGCGGCGGCTTGTTGAGCATCTGCTTGATCGCGGTATCGGCGCCCGGGTTCTTGTCGTAGAAGCCTTGCTGGCGCGTCAGGTCGTAGGCCGCCGTCGTGACCGGCAGATAACCCGTGTCCTGATGCCACTTCGCAGCGACGCTCGCCGACGACAAATACGCAAGGAACTTCGCGACGCCCTTGTAGACGTTTGGATCCTTGCCCGCGAGCACCCACAGGCTCGCGCCGCCGATGATCGCGTTCTGGGGCGCACCCTTCACGCTCGGGTCGTACGGCATCATCCCGGTGCCGATGTCGAACTTCGCGTACTTGCGGATCGTCGCGAGCGACCCGGACGAGTTCATCGCGATCCCGCAATCGCCGCTATAGAACTTCGACACTGCCTCGTCCTTGCGGCCGGCGTAAGCGAACGTGCCCGCCTTCGCCATGTTCTGCAGGAACTGGATGTGGGCGATCTGCAGCGGCTTGTTGAATTCGAGCACCGCGTTCGTGCCGTCGAAGCCGTTGTTCTCGCTCGCGTAGGGCGCGCCCTGCCACGCGCTGTACTCTTCGAGCTGGATCCAGCCTTGCCAGCCGGTCGTGAAGCCGCACGACATGCCGGCGGCCTTGAGCTTCACCGCGTCGGCGGCGACTTCATCCCACGTTTTGGGCGGCTGATTCGGGTCGAGGCCGGCCTTCTTGAACGCGTCCTTGTTGTAGTAGAGGACCGGCGTCGAACTGTTGAACGGCATCGACACGAGCTGGCCCGTCTTCGCGTCGCTGTAGTAGCTCGCGACGGCCGGCACGAAGGCCTTTTGATCAAGCGGCACGCCCGCCTGCCTGAACACCTCCGACACCGGCAGCACAGCCTTTTTCGCCTGCATCATCGTCGCCGTGCCGACTTCGTAGACCTGCAGGATCGCCGGCGCGTTGCCGCTGCGGTAGGCGGCGATGCCGGCCGCGAGCGTCTGGTCATAGGTGCCCTTGAAGACCGGGACGATCTTGTAGTCGCTCTGCGACGCGTTGAACTGGGCGGCGATGTCGTTCACGCGCTCGCCGAGTGCAGCCTCCATCGCGTGCCAGAACTGGATTTCCGTAGCCGCGAACACGGCATGGCTCGCACCGGCGAACAGCGCGCCCCCGAGGGCCAATGAACGGAACAGCGTCTTGTAACCCATCGACTTCTTCTCCTTTTGATTGACGCGAATGGCCCGCGGCTAACGCACGGCGGCTCAAGCGTGCCGGGCGTCCGAGGTCTCCTGCGGGAGGCTACGGATGAAAACGTTTCGAAAACGTTTCCGCGCAGTCTAATTGTCGTCTATGACAAAAAGTCGTTGATATTCTTTCAGCGCGTAACGATCGGTCATGCCGGCGATGTAATGCGCGATGAGGCGCGGCTGCTGGGTCTCGTCGGCAGCCGCGTAGGCGGGGGGCAGGAGGCGCGGATCTTCGGTGAATGCGTCGAAAAGGCCGGTGACCACGCGCCGCGCCTTGTTCGCCATCCGCATCACCCGATAGTGGCGGTACAGGTTCTTGAACAAAAAGCGCTTGAGCGCCGCGGCCTGCGCCGCGACCGCCTCGCTGTGCGCGACGAGCGGCGGGGCGGCGCGCACGGCGTCGAGCGATTCTGGCGCGTGCGCGACGAGGTTGCGCGTCGTCGCGTCGATCAGGTCGACGATCAGCGTGTTGATGATCCGCCGCACGGTCTCATGTATCACCCGACGCCCTTCGAGATCGGGATACGCGCGCTTCGCGGCTTCATAGTGCATCTGCCACAGCTCGACCTGCGCCAGTTGCTCGATCGTCAGGAGCCCGGAACGCAGGCCGTCGTCGACGTCATGATTGTTGTACGCGATTTCGTCGGCGACGTTCGCGATCTGCGCTTCCAGCGACGGCTGCTGGCCGTTCAGGAACCGTTCGCCGAGTGCGCCGAGCTTGCGTGCGTTCTCGCGCGAGCAATGTTTCAGGATGCCTTCGCGCGTCTCGAAGCAAAGATTCAGGCCGTTGAACGCGCCGTAGTGCTCCTCGAGCTCGTCGACGACCGCGAGGCTTTGCAGATTGTGTTCGAAACCGCCGTGCTCGCGCATGCACTCGTTGAGTGCATCCTGGCCGGCGTGCCCGAAGGGCGTATGGCCGAGGTCGTGGGCGAGCGAAATCGCTTCGACCAGATCCTCGTTGAGCCGCAGATTGCGCGCGATCGAGCGCGCGATCTGCGCGACTTCGAGGCTGTGCGTGAGCCGTGTGCGAAAGAGGTCGCCTTCGTGATTGACGAAGACCTGCGTCTTGTATTCGAGGCGCCGGAAGGCGGTGGAATGGACGATGCGATCGCGGTCGCGCTGAAATTCCGTGCGCGCTTCGGGAGGCGGCTCGGCATAGCGACGGCCGCGCGATTGCAACGAATGCGCCGCATAGGGTGCGAGGTGAGCTTCGAGGGAGGCTACGGTGGGGGCAACGAAAACGGCCGCGCGTTGGCCTGCATTGCGCTCGCCGGATACGGACGACGTAGCGCTCGGCCGGGTGGCCGCCACTTCGTTCGATGCCTCCTGCGACTCTTTCAGCGTTGCGCTGCGCTTCTCACTCACCGGTGACTCCCCCTCCGAATCATGGATCGCGCGTCGCGGCCGACGTGGCCCAGCCCGATATGGGCCAGCGCGGCGTCAGAGACTTGCCGCGAGCGTCTCGTGGACGACGTCCTCGGGCGCGGTCGCCATCAGTGTCTCGCCGAAACGCTTCAGCAGAATGAATTTGATCGACCCTCCCTCGGCTTTCTTGTCGACCTTCATCAGCTCCATATAGCGCGCTTCACCGAGCGCCGGCGCGCGCGTGGGCAGGTGCGCCGCGGCGATCACGGTGACGAGCCGCTTGCGCGCCGCGTCGTCGAGATGGCCCAGGCGCACCGACAGATCCGCGGCCATCGCCATCCCGCACCCGACGGCTTCGCCGTGCAGCCATTCGCCGTAGCCAAGGCCGGCTTCGATTGCGTGGCCGAACGTGTGGCCGAAGTTGAGGATCGCGCGCAGCCCGCCCTCGCGTTCGTCGGCCGCGACGACCGACGCCTTGATCTCGCACGAACGCTTGACCGCCTGCGCGAGCGCGTCCGGCTCGCAGCGATTCAGCGCGTCGACGTTGGCTTCGATCCAGTCGAAGAACCCGGCGTCCGCAATCGCGCCAGTCTTGATGACCTCGGCAACGCCCGCCGCCAGTTCGCGCGCCGGCAGCGTGCGAAGCGCGCCGATGTCCGCGATGACGGCCTGCGGCTGATAGAACGCGCCGATCATGTTCTTGCCGAGCGGATGGTTGATACCTGTCTTGCCGCCCACCGACGAATCCACCTGCGACAAGAGCGTAGTCGGCACCTGGATGAACGGAACGCCGCGCATGTAGCAGGCGGCAGCAAAGCCGGTCATGTCGCCGATCACGCCGCCGCCGAGCGCGATCAGCGTGGTCTTGCGGTCCGCATGCTCCGTGAGCAGCGCGTCGAAGATGAGGTTCAGCGTTTCCCAGTTTTTATAGGCTTCGCCGTCGGGCAGCACGACCGTCGACACTTTCTTGTTGAGCGGCGCGAGCGCTTGACGCACGGCATCGCCGTAGAGCGGATCGACCGTGGTGTTGGTCACGATCATCACCGACGAGCCGGCGATGTGCGGCGCGAAAAGTTCGGTCTTGCCGATGAGCTCCGTGCCGATATGAATGGGATAGGCGCGTTCGCCCAAGTCGACGTTGACGGTAATCATGTATGTGCCTGTCGGGTGATGCCGGCCATCTCGAGCTGCATGAGCACCATGTTGACGAGCCCGTTCACTGACGGACGTCCCGTTTCCACGATGAAGTGCGCGCATTCGCGGTACAGCGGGTCGCGCACGCTATAGAGCGCTTCGAGCTTGGCTTTCGGGTCTTCGGTCTGCAGGAGCGGCCGGTTCTTGTCTTTGCGGGTGCGCAGCCAAAGGTCGTGCGGATTCGCGCGCAAATAGACGACGAGGCCGCGCGTGTGCAGGAATTCGCGGTTTTCCGGACGCAGGATTGCGCCGCCGCCAGTGGCAAGCACGATGCCCTCGCGCGCGGTCAGGGCGGAAATGACCGCCGCCTCGCGGTCGCGAAAGCCGGCTTCGCCCTCGTGCTCGAAGATGATTGGGATGCGCGCGCCGGTGCGTGCCTCGATTTCGTGGTCCGAATCGAAGAACGGCCGATCCAGACGGCGCGCGACCGCACGGCCCACGGTGGTCTTGCCTGCCCCCATGAGCCCTACGAAAAATACATTGGCGTGTGCATCCCGCGCTTGCAACGGTTTCCTCTGACTTGATCTGCTGTGGTTCGTGGCGCAGCTTACTGGCAAAGCGCCCGCCTTGTCGAGCACGGGGCCAGAACAGCGGCCCGCGCACACCAGGCTCGTTCACTGCGTTTCGACGACGTGCGGCGTGATAAAAACGACCAACTCATTGCGTCGTTCGCTCCGCGCGCGATGTCGAAAAAGCGCGCCCAAAAGAGGTATTTTGCCCAAGAGCGGCACCCGCGTCACATCATCCCGGTCATTGCTTTCATAAATCCCGCCGATAGAGACCGTGCCGCCGTCCTCCACCTCGACACGCGTCTGCACATGCTTCGTGTTGATCGCGGGCCCATTGGCCGTCTGTTCGCCGACGCTGTCTTTCGCAACGTCGAGGTCTAGAATCACGCGGCCAGCCGGCGTAATTTGCGGCTCGACCTCGAGTTTCAGGCTGGCGCGGCGAAACTGGACGCCGGACACGCCGTTGCCCACCTTCGCCTGATACGGCACCTCGGTGCCCTGTTCGACGATCGCCTTCATCCGGTCCGCCGTAACGACGCGCGGGCTCGACACGATCTCCCCGCGTCCCTCCGCTTCCAGTGCACTCAATTCGACGTTCAAAAACCGGGTGGCGCGCGCGGCGAACAGTGTGAAGCCGGCCGTCGCGGCGTCGAAACCCGATATCGGCCTCGCCGACAGGTCATAGATCGAGCCCTCCCTGCCGCCGGAGAGGCCCGTCGACGTCCCGCCATCCTGCGTCGCGCGCAGCGACAGGCGCGCGCCGAGATCGCGCGAAAAGCCGTGTTCGCCCTCGACGATCCGCGCTTCGATCAGCACTTGACGCGTCGGCTTGTCGATCGCGGCGAGCAGCTCGGCAATTTGCGCGAGCCGCACATCGAGGTCGGTCACGAACATGAGGTTCGTGCGCGGGTCCGCCATGGCCGCGCCGCGCTTGGACAGCACGCGCTGGCCGCCCGGCGCGCTCAACAGGCGCACGACATCCTCCGCACGCGCGTAGTGCAACTCGAAAGTGCGGCTTGCCAGCGGCTCCAGCTCTGCTGCGCGAGCGTGCGCTTCGAAGCGCAGCCGCTCGCGGGCCGCCAGATCGGCTAGCGGCGCGACCCAGATCACGTTGCCGCGCCGCTCCATCGCGAGGCCGTTGACGTCGAGCAGCGTGTCGAACGCGGTGCGCCACGGTACCTGGTGCAAGCGCAGCGACACGAAGCCGCGCACGCGCTCGCTCGCGACGATATTCAAGTTCGTGAAGCGCGCGAACGCGTCGAGCACCGCCCCCAGTTCGGCGTTTTGGAAATTTAGCGTGATGGGCTTGTTATCGCCGGATTCGATATCGCTCGGATTGGCCGCGCCGCCGCTCATGCGTTGTGGAGGCGTGAGCGGCACCGGCGGGCCTTCGAGCGGGGCGGCCGCGGCGTCGGTGGCGCGTTCCGCTGGGGCGTCGACAGGCGCCTTCGTCGTCGACGCAGCGGCGTCCCCGCTCCCTACATCGTCGTCCAGCGGCGCAAAGCTGCGCGGCTGAGTCGCTTCGCTTTGCAACGGACTGGGAATTTCCGCTCCGCCGTTCTTGAACAACGGCAACACCCTGTGCCGCCCGACTGAATCGTCGAGCGGCATCTGCGCGGGCAACGGCGGCAACGGCGGCACCGACGCGCGCGCTGCCGCCGCCACGAAGCACACGATGACGAACACCCATCGACTTCCGTATCGGACGATCACCGCGTCCCCTCCGCCAGCGTCAGCAACCGCACGCCTGCACCGCTCGACAACGTGACGCCTCGATCGTCGATGCGCGTGACTTTCTCCAGCCCGATCGACTGCCCTGTTTCGAGCGCCGTCGTACCGTCTGCCGCAGCCAGCAACGCGAGTCCGCGCGTGCCTTCGCGAAACAAACCCACGAGGTGCAGCGTCGATCCTGCGTCGGAGTGCGCCGCCGGCGCCGCCGCAAACGGGTCGGAAAACCTCACTTCATCGTCGTCCGGGTCCGGATCGGCGGCGACAGATGGCGCGAGCGACGAAGGCAGCGCGTCGAAGAATGCCAACGTTATGCCGATCGAAAGATCGTCGGCATCGCGCTTCACATGCAGATCCGCCGGAACGACAAGCACCGGCAGGCTCGGCAATCCGTGCAGGAAATCGAGCAACCCGGCGAAATTCGCGCGCGCGACGGCGTGCGCCGGACGCACCGCCTCGATCCCTTCCCCATGAGGCTTGGCTGGCTCAAGCTTGCGCAGCGTCAAGCCGCTTTGGGCGGCTAGCGTCGAGACGGCGTGCCAATTGCCGATGGACGAGCCGGCTCGATCGTCCGTTGAAGTCATTGCATGGGCCATCTCCGAACGCAGAGCAGAAAGCTTCGCGATGGCCGCGCGTGCTTCGGCTAGCCGATGCTCCACGTCAGCCAGCGCCGCCTGGCCGGCACTCGTGCGGCTTAGATCCGCTGCATCCCACGCATACATGCCGATACCGAAGACCGCAGCGGCGACCACCGTGCCTACCGCTGAACGCCGAGCGCCGCTCCACGCCTCCAGCGGCATGCGCAGGCCCGAGAGCCAGTCTGCAAGACTGCCGAACCGCGCGCCGCCCTGCGGCCGCGGCATCCGATCCGCAGTCGTGCTCATCGCGCACCCCGCTGGTTGTCCACGCGACGCCTTGTGTCCTCGACGAGCTTTGCTTGCGCACCGTCCCAACGCAGATGCGCGGCAAATTCGATCGTGCTGCTGATACCAAGCTCGTCGTCGCCCGAAGATGCGGCGATGTGCCGCAGATCGGCGACGTCCACCGCCTGAACACCCCTCACGCCGTTCAAGCGCGCAAGCCACGCAGATGAAGCGGCGGCGTCCTTTGCGCTCGCGATAAGCGTCACCTCACGATCCGTTTGCTTCAACTCGCGCAGAACAATGCCCGAGTAGGCTTCCCTGCTCAGCGCATCGAAGAGGTCGAGCAATCGCGCTCTCGGCGCCGCCAACTTTTGCGCCAATGCCGCGCGCTTATGCTGATCCGCGCGCAGGCCTTCGAGGCGACGGTATTCGGCAAGCGGTACGCCGAGGCTGGCCAGCGTCGTTTCGAGCGCCTCGCGCTTTGCGTCCAGACGGGCGTGCTCCAACGCTTCCCAGCCGGCCCACGCCATCACCGCCGCGCACCCGGTCAGCGCCGCCACGAGGCACTCGACCAGAAAGCGCCGCCGCGCCCGACGCGCATCGCGCTGCCGATACGGCAACAAATTGAAGCCGCCCATACGTACGGAACGCCTGTGCGTAGGCTGCCCCGATCGGCGCAATTTCCAAAAGGACAGCGCCGTCATTCGAAAACCCCGCGCAACGCCAATCCAAACGCAACCGCAAACGACGACGCATGACGCAGCTCGGCCGAAACCCGGCTCGAACCGTCACAAAACGAGCCGCACTCGAACGGCAGCACGCTGCAGCCAAGCAGGTCGCCGACGTCGGCAATCGCAAGCCCCGCGCTGCCGAGCAAATCGAGTTCGCCCCCGATCAACGCGCAGCCGAGCGCGCCGCCATCGGCCAATTCGCGCAAGGCGTCTGCCAAGTCCGCGTGCTCCGGAGCGGGATAGCGGATGTGCGCTTCCGCCACGCCGTTCGCCATCCGCCACCCGTAGACTCCGTCGCCGCCGACCCACAGCGCGGCGTAACGTTCGCGCGGATTCAACTCCAATTCGGCGGCGTGCCGCAACGCGCGAAGCGCGGCGGGCGGCTCGCCGTCCAGCGCGATCAATTCGATGCCGGCGGCCGCGGCCGCTTCGACACGCGCTTCGAGATGCTGCCGCGGCGTGGCCGCGATCGTCACAGAGGGCGCGTTGCCGCTGGCTTCACGGGGCGCGTCGTCGATAAACCAATCGACCGCCAACGCATGCCGCTCGATACCGGCGACACGCTCGGCCTCGGCCATCACAGCAGGCTCGATGCCGGACAGCACTTGCAGGGGCGTGGCCCGCGGCGTACGCGGCGTCAGCCGCGACAGCGCGACGGACGCCACCACGGTCGCCGACCCCGGCACGGCCATCGCGCAGGTCAGCTTGCGGGTCGCGCACGTATCCGGAAGCTGCGCGAAAGCCTCGTTGAGGGCCGACGCCACCGCTGCCCGATCGACGATTTGCGCGCCCGCCATCGCGCCGCCCGCAAGCGGCGCCACGGCAAGGCACTCGACGCTCACCGGCCCCGCCCCTCGCCCGCGCTGGCTCAATACCGCAAGCCGCACTTCCCGCGGACCTAGGTCGATGCCCGCCGCGAAGCGGCGCTTGGTGGGCAGCAGCGTGTTTCTGATCGGCATGGCTCCTCCTTGCAGCGTGCGCGCCGAACCATTCGGGCGCGCGTTCGTACGTGCTATTCGCCTGACGAATTCTGCAAAGTCTGGGGCGCTCGGGGCACTCGGCCGAATGGCTAACGCGGCATCGCGCGCGCTCCGAAGCCCCGCCGAGGCGCTACATTGGTATTCAGCGGTTCGAGCGGCGGAAAGTAAGCGATTCGAAAGCGAACAGGCCCGGCCAGCTATAATCGCAAGTCTGCTTTTTGGTGTCTGTATGCAATCCTCGCCTCCTTCGTCTCCGCCAGCCATCCCGGAGAAGCGCAAACAACCGCTGTGGCTCAAGCTGCTGCTCGGGTTTGCCGGTCTCGTCGCCGCGTTCGCCGTGTGCGTGGGGCTCGTGCTCGGCTATGCGCTGGTGGTCGTGCGTCCGAACCTGCCGTCGCTCGACGCGCTCACCGACTATCGCCCGAAAGTGCCGCTGCGCGTCTATACGGCGGACCACGTGCTGATCGGCGAGTTCGGCGAAGAACGCCGCGATGTCGTGCACATTCAGGACGTGCCCGATTACCTGAAGAAAGCGATCCTCGCGATCGAGGACGCGCGCTTTTACGACCACGGCGGCGTCGATTTGACCGGCATCGCGCGCGCCGGCTTTGTCGCGCTGACGAACGGCCATGCGACGCAGGGCGCGAGCACGATCACGATGCAGGTCGCGCGCAACTTTTTCCTGTCGAGCGAGAAGACCTACACGCGCAAGATCTACGAGATGCTGCTCGCCTACAAGATCGAGTCGAAGCTGACCAAGGGTCAGATTCTCGAGGTGTACATGAATCAGATCTACCTCGGCCAGCGCGCCTACGGCTTCGCGAGCGCGGCGCGCGTCTATTTCGGCAAGGATCTGAAGGACATCACGCTCGCCGAGGCGGCGATGCTCGCAGGCTTGCCCAAGGCGCCCTCCGCCTACAACCCGGTCGTCAATCCAAACCGCGCGAAGGTGCGGCAGCAGTACATCTTGCAACGGATGCGCGAGCTGCACTTCATCACCGAAGCACAGTACGACGACGCAGTGAAGCAGCCGCTCGTCGTCAAGGGCTTGGGCAGGGAATTCAGCGTGCACGCCGAGTACGTCGCCGAAATGGTGCGCCAGATGATGTACGCCCAATACCGCGAAGAGGCGTACACGCGCGGCCTGAACGTCGTCACGACGATCGATTCGGCGGATCAGGACGTCGCGTACCGCGCGATCCGCCGCGGCCTGATGGACTATGAGCGGCGTCACGGCTACCGCGGCCCGGAAGCCTTCATCGACTTGCCCGCGGACGCGAGCGAGCGCGAGCAGACCATCGACGACGCACTCGCCGAGCATCCGGACAACGGTGAAATCATTGCGGCAGTCGTGACGTCGGCCAACCCGAAAGAGGTGCAGGCGGCCTTCATCGACGGCAACGTGGCGACGATCATCGGCGACGGCCTGCGCTTCGTCGCCGTCGCGCTCGGTCCGCGCGCCCAGCCGAGCCAGCGCATTCGGCCCGGCGCGATCGTGCGCCTCATCAAAAACAGCGATGGCAGTTGGGCGATCACGCAGTTGCCGCAAGTCGAAGGCGCGTTCGTTTCGGTTGTGCCGCAGGACGGCGCGATCCAGGCGCTCGTCGGCGGCTTCGACTTCAACAAGAACAAGTTCAACCACGTGACGCAGGCGTGGCGCCAGCCGGGCTCGAGCTTCAAGCCGTTTATCTATTCCGCGTCGCTCGACAAGGGCCTCGCCCCCTCCACAATCATCAACGACGCACCGCTCTTTTTCAGCGCGGCCGAAACAGGCGGGCTGCCGTGGGAGCCGAAGAATTACGGCGGCGGCTTCGAAGGTCCGATGACGATGCGTACGGCGTTGCAAAAGTCGCGCAACCTGGTGTCGATCCGCATCCTCTCGCAAATCGGCACGAAGTACGCGCAGCAATACATCACGCGCTTCGGCTTCGACGCGGACCGTCACCCCGCGTATTTGCCGATGGCGCTCGGCGCGGGCCTCGTCACGCCGCTGCAGATGGCCGGCGCGTATTCGGTGTTCGCGAACGGCGGATACCGGATCAACCCCTATCTGATCGCCGAAGTCACCGATCAGTCCGGAAACGTCCTCGCGCACGCGCATCCGATCATCGCCGGACAAAACGCCCCGCGCGCGATCGACGCGCGCAACGCCTACGTCATGAACAGCCTGCTGCAAAGCGTCGCGCAGCGCGGCACCGGCGCCAAGACGAACGCGCTCAAGCGCACCGATCTCGCGGGCAAGACCGGCACGACCAACGATTCGCGCGACGCCTGGTTCGCCGGCTATCAGCGCACGCTGACGGCCATCGCGTGGATCGGCTACGACAATCCGCGCAGTCTCGGCGACCGCGAAACCGGCGGCGGCCTGGCGCTACCGGTATGGATCGACTACATGGGACAGACGCTCAAGGGCGTGCCCGAGTACAAGATGCCGATGCCGGAGGACGTCGTGTCGGTCGACGGCGAGTTGTATTTCGACGAATTCACTCCGGGCCATGGCTTTGTCGCGCGCGTCGGCGTCAACCAGGGTCCGGCCGACGGCGAGGCCGTCGAATCAGGTTCGCAAGCGATGCCGGAACAAGTGGGCGATCAGGAAAAGCAGGACATCATGAACCTGTTCCGCGGCCGCTGAAGCGCGCGGCGATGCGCGGCTCGCTGAGAAACCAGCAAGCCGCGCGCTCTTACGCCTGGAACTCGACAGGCTCGCCCGCCTGCTGTGACGCATATTGCGAAAGCGCGGCAAAAAATTCCTGACCGCTGCGCGTATCGCGCCATTCGCCGTCGACGAACTTGAAATGAAAACCGCCGGCCTTCGCCGCGATCCAGATTTCGTGCATGGGCGGCTGCAGGTTCACGATGATCTTCGTTTTATTCTCGAATTCGAGCGTCAGAACATTGCCGCTGCGGTCGAATTCGATGTCGGCATCGATATCGTCGAATGCGCGCTCAATCGCGGCCAGTACGGCTTCTGCGCGGGTCAGGTATTCACTGTCGGTCATGCTAAACTCCACCGATTAATCATTCAGGGACAGTCATGCGGGTCGTTTTCAGGATGAGCGCGATTGTAGCGGCTTCGGCTCTCACCGCCGCTGCGCTTGGCGGCTGCGGACAGCGCGGGCCGCTCTATATGCCGAACGTCCCGCCGCTGCCGAAAAAGCCCTCGGACCAAATGGAACCGCTCCCGTCCGACGTGAAGCCGGACGCAGAAACCGGCGCGGCTCCGGCGCCCGGTGCGATTGGGGCCGCTGCCGATATGTCGTCCACTCCGCTCTCGCTTTCTCCGGACAGCCAACTCGGCACGACGCCGGGCACCGCCAAGCCGGCGTCCAGTCCGGCATCGGGCTCGTCCCAAGATTAAATATGAAACAGCCCCCGCGCTCACTGCTTGCTTTGCATGGGACCGGAGTAAGCGCTACAGCGCTAACTCCGGATCGACACGCTGCCCCCCGAGGAGGTGTCAGTACGCTTGGGGCGGCCCGGCGCTTACTGACATGAATCAAACCACATTCGCCTTTGTCGACGGCGTGCTGCACGCCGAAGGTGTGTCGACCGTCTCGCTTGCCCGCCAATTCGGGACCCCGCTTTACGTCTACTCGCGCGCAGCGCTGACACAGGCCTACGAGGCCTATGCGAATGCGTGCGCGGGCCGGCGCGCATCGGTCCACGTCGCCGTGAAGGCGAACAGCAACCTCGCAGTGCTGAACGTCTTCGCCCGCTTGGGCGCAGGCTTCGATATCGTTTCGAGCGGCGAGCTCGCGCGCGTGCTCACGGCCGGGGGCAAGGCGGAGAACGTGGTGTTCTCGGGCGTCGGCAAAAGCGCCGAGGAAATGCGCGAGGCGCTTGCGGCCGGCGTGAAGTGCTTCAACGTCGAGTCGATTCCGGAACTCGACCGGCTCAACGCGGTAGCGGCGTCGATGGGCAAGACGGCGCCGGTCTCGCTGCGCGTGAATCCCGACGTCGATCCGAAAACGCACCCCTACATTTCGACAGGACTCAAGGCGAATAAATTCGGAGTCGCGTTCGACGACGCGCGTGCAACCTACCGCGCCGCCGCCGCGATGCCGAACCTGCACGTGGTCGGCATCGACTGCCATATCGGCTCGCAGATCACCGAGATCGCCCCGTACCTCGACGCCGTCGACAGGCTGCTCGAACTCGTCGAACAGATCGAAGCAGACGGCACGAAGATTCATCATGTCGACGTCGGCGGCGGACTCGGCATCCAATACGACACGGAAACGCCGCCCGACATCGGCGAATTCGTGAAGACGCTGCTCGACCACATCGACGCGCGCGGACACGGCCATCGCGCGGTGTTCTTCGAGCCAGGCCGCTCGGTCACGGGCAATGCCGGCATCCTGCTGACGCGTGTCGAATTCCTGAAGCCGGGCGAAGAAAAGAACTTTGCGATCGTCGATGCAGCAATGAACGACCTCGCACGTCCGGCGATGTATCAGGCGTTTCACGCGATCGAACCCGCCGTGAAGCGCGATGTGTCGGCGCATGTGTATGACGTGGTCGGTCCCGTTTGCGAAAGCGGCGATTGGCTCGGCCGCGACCGGCAACTGGCGATCGAAGCCGGCGACCTGCTCGCCATCCGCTCGGCCGGCGCCTACGGTTTCGTCATGAGCTCGAACTACAACACGCGTCCGCGGGCGGCCGAGGTGATGGTCGACGGCAGTCACGCGCAAATTGTGCGCGAGCGAGAGAACGTGAAGGAATTGTTCGCCGGCGAAACGGTGTTGCCGAAGTAAAACGCAACAACGCGCGTCAATAGCAAAAAGGCGAGGCTCAATGGTGAGCCTCGCCTTTTTTATCGCGGCGTCGAGCCACTGAACGGCTTTCGATTCAAAGCCGCTGTCGCTCGAAAAACCGCCCACGCACCCACACGAGCAAGCGCCAGCCGAGCAGCGCGATTACGATCGCACCGTAAATCTTCGGCAGGATCAGGTCGTGCTTGCCCGCCTTCATCCACCAGAAATGCAGGATCGCGAGCCCGGCGATCGCGTAGATCGCGCGGTGCAGCGTCTGCCAGTGGCGGCCGAGCTTGCGCGCCATCGCGCGCGGCGACGTCACGGCGAGCGGAATCAACAGCACGAACGCGGCAAACCCGACCATGATGAACGGACGCTTGCCGACGTCCTTCAGCATCGCGGCGACATCGAACCACTTGTCGAACCAGATGTAGGTCGTGAAGTGCAGCGTCGCGTAGAAGAACGCGTAGAGCCCGAGCATGCGCCGAAAACGCAGCAGCGCGTTCACGCCGGTGAGCCGGCGCAGCGGCGTGACGGCCAATGTGATGCAGAGGAAGACGAGCGTCCAGAGGCCCGTCGAGCGCGTAATGAATTCGATCGGATTCGCGCCCAGCCGGTCCGTCAGGCCGAACAGCACGATGCGCGCGAGCGGGTACCACGCAGCGATGAAAACCGCGACCTTCGCAGGCGCGATCCAGCGTTCGCCCTTGCGGGCCGGCCGTGCGGCAGGCGCTGCCTTCGCCTGGCGCGCGTTCCCGCTGCTTTGGCTCGTGAGGGTGGTTTGCATGTCGGTCATGATCGGCGCCGCTTAGCTCAGAAGTTTTTCCGCAGATCCATGCCCTGGTACATCGACGCGACGAGATCACCGTAGCCGTTGAACATCAGCGTCTTACGCTTCGGTGTGAAGAATCCGTCCTCGCCGATGCGCCGTTCGGTCGCCTGACTCCAGCGCGGGTGATCGACGTTCGGGTTCACGTTCGAATAAAAACCGTACTCGTTCGTCGCTTCCTTGTTCCAGCTCGTCGGCGGCTGCTGCTCGACGAAGCGGATCTTCACGAGCGACTTCGCGCTCTTGAAACCGTACTTCCACGGCACGACGACGCGGATCGGCGCGCCGTTCTGATTCGGCAGCACTTGCCCGTAGACGCCGACCGTCAAGAGCGTCAAAGGATTCATCGCCTCGTCCATCCGCAGGCCTTCGGAATACGGCCAGTCGAGAATGGGCTGGGAGACCCCGGGCATCTGCGACGGGTCTGCGAGCGTGATGAATTGCACGTACTTGGCGTTGCCGGTCGGCTGCGCCTGCTTGATCAGCTCGGCAAGCGGGAAGCCGACCCACGGAATCACCATCGACCACCCCTCGACGCAGCGGTGCCGGTACACGCGCTCCTCGAGCGGCGCGAGCTTCAGCAGCGCGTCGATATCGTAAACCTTCGCGTTCTTGACCTCGCCCTCGACGCTCACGCGCCACGGACGCGGCCGCAGCGTATGTGCGTTTTCCGCCGGATCGCTCTTGTCGGTGCCGAATTCGTAGTAATTGTTGTAGGTCGTGATGTCCTTGTACGACGTGACCTTGTCCACGACGACGAACTTCGGATTGGTTTTCGCCGCGAGCTTCTGTGCGTTGGCATCGGGCGACTCGTAGGTGGCGAACGCCGGATCGCTGATGCCGAACAGACCGCCCGCCGCAGCCACACCCGCCATGCCCGCCAGTTGCAGCACGCGCCGCCGGTTCTCCCATACGGCGCGCGGCGTAATCTCGCTTGCCGCAATGTCGTCGCCCCGCAATTGAATTCGTTGTCCTCGCTTGGTCCACATGGTGAAAGCTCCTGATAGGCGGTTCGGGCCGACCGTGCATGTTCATTCGACCCATCGGCCATATATACCGTTCGGGTAGCGTACTGGATGCAAAATAAAACGCTCTCCCGAGACAAAAAACCGCCGGTGCGAAGCATTCGGCGGTTTTTTGTCGTAGCAGGACGGCGAATATTACAGCTTGCCGTAACTATGCAAGCCGGACAGGAACATGTTGACGCCGAGGAATGCGAACGTCGTGACGAGGAGGCCCGTCAGCGCCCACCACGCAGCGGCTGCGCCGCGCAGCCCCTTCATCAGGCGCATGTGCAGCCACGCCGCGTAGTTCAGCCAGACGATCAGCGCCCAGGTCT
>NZ_JAFLRF010000046.1:0-1959 GCF_017315705.1 Trinickia mobilis
ATTCGAGTTGCGGCGCACGTTCCTCCTTACTCTGATCAGACATGCTGATCCAGGATCGGCGTGATGCGATTTTCCTGTTTGTGCATCGAGGACTTACGCCCGCTCGCTTGCGCCGGCACGAATATTCGGGGGCGACGGAGGTCTGATGTGTGCCGAAAATCGGTCATTCGGGCGGTCACAGTGGATGTCTCTTGGCCGCGTGCCGCCGGACGCGTCGGGCGCGTGCCCCACTACTGCCGTTCAATTTCGAGACAGCGGACGGCCGCTGCCAGCGGTGCAACGGCCATTCCCGCCGTTTTCCATACAAGCAAAGGCCATGAACGGACGGTCGCAGGTCGCGTCCAAAAGCGGCCGCTCGATCTTCGACCGACTAGGAGCCGCTGGCCGTTATTATCTGCTGGCTGCCCGGACAGTTCGAGCGAAACCTCGAAGCCGCCCGAGAAGAGGGTTGCCAGTCGGAGACAAGTCACTTCCTATAATTCAGTTCGCTGGCGCCTGGTCGCTTGCCGACGAACGACCGATAGCGCGCAGACATTGCGAAAAAAGCAAAAGGGGGCAGCGCGATGTCCAGGATCTTCATCAGCCACTCCAGCGCGAATAACGCACTCGCACTTGCGATCGGACGCTGGCTTGCCGATAACGGCTGGGATGACTACTTCCTGGACCTTGAGCCAGCCAAGGGGCTGGCCCCCGGGGAACGCTGGCAGGAAGCGCTCAGAGCTGCGGCTGACCACTGCGAGGCCGTGCTGTTTCTCATTTCGCCCGCGTGGCGCGACTCTCCCTGGTGCCTGACCGAGTTTCTGCTTGCCAAACAATTGGGCAAGACGATCTTTGGCTTGCTCGTCGAGACGGTGCCGCTCGATGCCTTGCAGAAGGAGATGACGGCGGAATGGCAGCTCTGTGACCTCGTCGCGGGGGCTCAACGCCAGAGCTTCCGGGTCTGGCATGACCCGCTCGTCCCGGAGACTGAAGTCTCTTTCGCCGATGCGGGGCTTTCCCGGCTCAAGCTTGGGCTGCGACGCGCCGGGCTCGATCCCTCGAGCTTTCCCTGGCCGCCGCCTGACAATGGCGCGCGGCTGACGGGCGCGGAAGCACTCCTGCATCGTTCGGACTTCGAACGGCTGCTGGGCGCGGATGGCCTTTCCTATTTACGGGCTTGCCGCGGGCGCGAGGAGGTCGCACGCGCCGAACGCGAGTCGCAGTTGCAACAAATCGCTGAGGAGCAAGCCCATGTCAAGGAAGAGCAGGCACGGACAGGGCGCGCGCAGCGACGCATCCAGATACTTATGGGCGTAATCGCGTTCATTCTGATTGTGACCGGTGGGTGGATCATTCACCAGACTCGGGCGGTCGCACGCCAGACTTCCCTTGTGTTGGCGTCGGCCGCGACGACGGCGAACGACACGGGAATTTATGACCGCGGAATGCGCTTCGCCATGCTGGCGATGGGGAAGAGTTGGCGCTCGCCGGGATCGGTAGAAGCAGAGCTGGAACTCATGCGTGGCGCGCATGCATCAATGCAAATTGCGTTGCTCAGCGGGCATCAGGAGCCGGTTGATTCCGCCGTTTTCAGCCCGGATGGTAAGCGGGTGGTGACCGCGTCCTGGGATAGGACCGCGCGGGTGTGGGACGCGGCTACGGGCAAACAGATCGCGCTTCTCAGCGGGCATCAGGGGTGGGTCTATTCCGCGACCTTCAGCCCGGGCGGTCAGCGGGTGGTGACCGCGTCCCGGGATAGGACCGCGCGGGTGTGGGACGCGGCTACGGGCAAACAGATTGTGCAGCTCAGCGGGGATCAGGGGTGGGTTTATTCCGCAGCCTTCAGCCCGGACGGACGGCGGGTGGTGACCGCGTCTGCGGACAGGACCGCGCGGGTGTGGGACGCGGCGACCGGCCAGGTGATCGCGCGGCTCACAGGGCATCAGGGACTGGTGAGCTCCGCCGCCTTCAGCCCGGACG
>NZ_JAFLRF010000046.1:1969-2703 GCF_017315705.1 Trinickia mobilis
ACCGGGCATCAGGGACCGGTTTTCTCCGCCGCCTTCAGTCCGGACGGCCGGCGCGTGGTGACCGCGTCCTCGGACAAGACCGCGCGGGTGTGGGATGCGGCGACCGGCCAGGTGATCGCGCGGCTCACAGGGCATCAGGGACTGGTGAGCTCCGCCGCCTTCAGCCCGGACGGCCGGCGGGTGGTGACCGCGTCCGATGACAAGACCGCGCGGGTGTGGGATGCGGCCACGGGCAAACAGCTCGCGCAGCTCAGCGGGCATCAGGGGGCAGTTTTTTCCGCCGCCTTCAGCCCGGACGGCCAGCGGGTAGCGACCGCGTCCGCGGATCAGACCGCGCGGGTGTGGGATGCGGCGACCGGCCGGGTGATCGCGCGGCTCACCGGGCATCAGGGACCGGTGAGCTCCGCCGCCTTCAACCCGGACGGCCGGCGCGTGGTGACCGCGTCCGATGACAAGACCGCGCGGGTGTGGGATGTGGCGACCGGCCAGGTGATCGCGCAGCTCACCGGACATCAGGGGCCGGTGAGCTCCGCCGCCTTCAGCCCGGACGGCCAGCGGGTGGTGACCACGTCCGGAGACCAGACCGCGCGGGTGTGGGACGCGGCCACGGGCAAACAAATCGCCCAGCTCAGCGGGCACCAGGGGTCAGTTTTTTGCGCCGCCTTCAGCCCGGACGGCCAGCGGGTAGTGACCGCGTCCGCGGATCAGACCGCGCGGGTGTGGGACGTGGGGAC
>NZ_JAFLRF010000046.1:2713-2790 GCF_017315705.1 Trinickia mobilis
AGCCAGCGGGTGGTGACCGCGTCCTCGGACAGGACCGCGCGGGTGTGGGACGCGGCCACGGGCAAACAGATCGCCCA
>NZ_JAFLRF010000046.1:2800-39789 GCF_017315705.1 Trinickia mobilis
GCGTCCGTGGATCGGACCGCGCGCGCGTGGGACGCGGCGATGGGCGAACAGATCTTGATGCTCAGCGGGCATCAGGAGCCGGTTGTTTCCGCCGCCTTCAGCCCGGACGGCCAGCGGGTGGTGACCACGTCCGGAGACCAGACCGCGCGGGTGTGGGACGCGGCCACGGGCAAACAGATCGCCCAGCTCAGCGGGCATCAGGGGTCAGTTTTTTGCACCGCCTTCAGCCCGGACGGCCAGCGGGTAGTGACCGCGTCCGCGGATCAGACCGCGCGGGTGTGGGACGTGGGGACCGGCCAGATGATCGCCCAGCTCGGCGGGCATCAGGGGGCAGTTTTTTCCGCCGCCTTCAGCCCGGACAGCCAGCGGGTGGTGACCGCGTCCGCTGACGGGACCGCGCGGGTGTGGCCTATCCGATGGCTCATGCAGTATCGAGGTCGGAGCCTGGCTGAAGCTGTGTGTAAGGAAAAGCTCGTGGGCGCAAACCTGCTCACAGCCGATGATGAAGCTGCCCTTTCTCTCATACGCGGGCGCCAGGGCGAAAACGTGTGTGATCGGTAACGTGGAGACTGGACAGGGAGCGGCATGCCGCAATACGTTCAGCAGTCGGCGGTCGTCGAAAGGAGCCTGTCGGCCGCAGACCGTGATGCCGGGCGTCGCGATACCGCGTTCGGTGCCATGCTGACCCAGTTGCCAGTTGCCAGTTGCTGGCCGCGGCCGTGCTGGCCACGATGGCGGCCGCCGCCGGCGAGAACGCCGCGCATGTGCCGCTGCATGACGTGGGACAGATCGCCGACGCGCTCTATGCGCTGCTGGGCGGGGCGGTCTTTGTATGGGCGTGCTCGGCGCCGCGATGGTGGCGGCGCTCGTGTGGTCTCTCCCGCTCCCGTGGGGCCTCGATGAAATCGCAGGCTAGCGCCGTGCACTGGCCTTGCATCCGTTCGAGGCGCGATGGTTCTACGGGGTCTACGCGGCAGCGGTGATCGGCAGTGCGGCGTTCGTCGCGCGCGTGCCGGACCTTCTGTCGCTCAACATCGCCGCCCAGGCGCTCAACGCTTTGCTGCTGCCGCTGGTTGCAGGATGGCGGATGGCGCTGGCGAGCGGCAATGCGTTGCCCGCTGCAGAGCGCGTGCGCGGCGCAAACCGGGTGGCGCTGATCATTGGCGTGAGCATCGCGTGCGGCATCGGCATCGTCGGGGCGCTCGGCGTGTTGCTGTGAGGCCGATCAGACATGCCGGGAGACCATCGGCCGGCATGTCAACAGCCGGCCACGACAAAGCGGCGCAATTGACGCACGAACTCCGCGCGGGCGGCGGCAGGCAATTGCCGTCCGACGGGAATACGCTGCCAGCCGTCGCAAAGGTAGATGGCGCCATCGCTGTCGCCGAGAGACACGGCCAAGCGGGCCGCATTCATCCGATGCATCGTGCGCCGTCCGCGCTCGTGTACTTCGACGATCACGAACGGGGGCGCGAACGTCAGCACCTCGCCGTCCGTCGCGTGCCTGGAGTAGGCGATAAAGGCGATGCCGACGGCCACGGTGCAAAGCATCGAGAAGGGCAGCGCGAGCCACACGCCGAACGCGAATGCCGCTGCCACGCCGATGGCGACGACGAGCGCCATGAGGAACACGGTCGCGGCGAGCGACTGCCGCGGTGTGAGGGAGCAGTTGCGCTTGATGCGCCACTCGCGGCTCGGCACACCTTCCTCGCCGTCGAAAGGGCCGGGCCCGTACGACCGCCTGAAGTATGCGTACATGATCGAGAGTCCCGCGTCGTGGAGCCATTCGTGACGCGCAATGCGCGTGCCGCTCTGCCTTCGTGAGTATCACACGTTCGAGACGCCGCCCCTGCAATAACCCAAGGTCGGCCGCAGCGAGTTCCCCGACCGTGACGATTCCAATTTTGGCGAGACGCTCATTCGCGCGCGGGCCGATGCCGTTCACCTTTTTCGCCGCCAATGGCCAGATGCGGAACTCCAGATCTGCCATCATGAGAATCGTGAGGCCATCGGGCTTATCCAACTCGGAGCCGATCTCCCCCCAACTCATCCTGATAGTGATCTAAGGGAAGACTGGTTCGACGAATCCTTTGCGGGCACCAACTCCACCTTGCGTCTCCTGCGCTATCCGGTTCGTACGCCCGAGTCGCCGACGGGACTTGGCGAACGTGCCTACGTCTCCTACGAGGGACAGCATCGCCCCAGGATGGTGGGTGAGCACGTCGATTCCGGAATTCTCACACTGCTCTCCGCGGCTTATTCAGCGCGACGAGTGGGCAGGCCAATGCGATTGCTCATAATTCGGCGGATCGGCAGCGTGTGGTGCAAGGCGTCGATCGCGGCGCAGGCGCTAAACTATTAGTGTCGGTATCGTCCGAGGAGGTGTCCATCATGGCAATCGAAGTCAAGGATCCCAACTACGAGCTCGGCGAGAAGGCGACATATGTCACCGTCAACGGCGTCAAGTATGTAATCGTCCGCGCGGATGCCTGGTTCGACCAGATCGGGGCCGAGAATGCCCCTGCGCCGGGTGGCAAAGCGCTGTCGCTTCCGCTGGGGGACGTAACCAAGGGCAGTGGAAAATTTTACGGCGTGAAAACCGTCAAGCTCGCCGTCAACCGTGACCATCCGTCCTATCACGCAGCGGCGCACAGGGCGACTTACTACCCTGCAGATCAGGTGACGTTTACGACCGTCTCCAGGAAGAAGCTGCGCCCCGGCAGTTCGGCGCATAGCAAAACTGATCGTGTCGGGCGCGGCAAGGTCGGCGTGGGCGGCATGCGCACCAAGTCGCACAGCTGACGGCGCGCGGGTCGAGTCGCAACTTCTTGGTCGAGGGGCTAGCGGGACGCGTCCCGCTTTTCTTTGATCGCCTTCGCCTTGTCCTTCCGCCAGCTTAGGAAGTTAGTCACCGCGGCCGCGATGAACGTGACGATAGTGGACGCCGACGACGCAATGAGTGTCTTTTCCTCAGTATCTAGCGAAGGCGTTGTCGGTTGATATGGGGAAGCGGATGCAAATGGGATTGCCGGGACGCTTCCCGACAAGGGTTGTGATGTGCTTTTCGACTGCACGACGGTTACTTGCGGCAGCGGGTTCCCCGACATGTAACGCACGAAAAGGGCGGCTGTTATGCAAAAAAAGCCCACAAAGAGACCAAGGAATAACCGACAAAACAGCTCGAGCCTGGTGCAATTTGCCACGCCTGCCTCCGTCTTCATCGACGGTTGCCGCACTCTTATATTGCGCCGGAATCTCGCGGAATTGACATCCCAGGCGTTTAAAGACTGGAGGGCGGCCCCAGGGGCGCATTGCCGAGACGCGACGCGTTCAGGGTATTCATTCGATTGGTGCGAAAACTGGACCATGCGCTTTGTGACAATCAAGTCTGTCGATCAGCAGGCCATTCAACACCAACGCGGAAAGACGTCACGTGACAGGCGCGCAGCACTATTATCCAATGCTACCGGGCAAGCCTGAAGAAACCCTTAAGCTGTCCTTTGGTTTGGTAAGGAATCGTTCGGCGCCATTCGCCGCGTGCCGCCGGACGCGTCGGGCGCGTGCCGACCCGTAACGGTCACCGAAGGCTCCTGACAGCGGACATTCCGACGCGGCCCTTCTTTACGATGGCAAAGGTCTTAGTAGCGCTCGGCTGAAGTATCGAGCTTCCAAAAATCGCTTTCCAGACCAGTAGAGCGGAATATCTCGACGGCCTGGACTGGCGTCCATTTTTCCCAGTCCGCGTCGGCGTGATGCGAATACCAACTCCGAGCGAGTTCCGCCAATTGTGTAATTGGCATGATTTCGCCCAATGGAAGTTGGTGTCTCCTTCCCCAATCGGCAACGTCTGCTGGGGACCGAAATGGAAGAACGCGAGCGTAGCGCCGCCCCTTCGGCTGCGTGGCATCGAGCAAACTCTGCTGCGAAACGTAGGAGCGACGCTGCAGCACGTCGCTGTTAGGCCGGCAATGCCGGTATTCGAGACGAAGCCCAGCGGCGTCGCGAGGCCATGTACCTGCGTTTCGCGGTCGACGTCACCAAGCAGGCACCCTGCCTGCGCACGCGCGGTGCGTGCCCGAGGATCGACCCAGACGCCGCGCATGAGCGACATATCCAACATCAAACCTTCGTCGCACGTCGCCACCCCGGCCACGTTGTGACCGCCACCCTTGATAGAGAGAGGTAGGCCGTATTCACCCGCGAACCTTAGACAAGCGGTAATGTCGGCAACGCCGAGGCAGCGCACAACGAGTGCTGGCCGACGATCAATCATGGCGTTCCAGACCGTGCGTGAAGTCTCGTATTCCGAGTCGCCCGGAACGAGGAGCGGGCCGCGCAGAAGAGGCCTTAGCTCATCGATCGACCTCGTGTTTAGACAGGCCATGTAACCCTCACCTGCATAGGTATAAGTTACCAGTCTAAGTTCGAGCCTTGGACGAGACCAGGACAACTTGGTGTCGAAAAGCGCTCCCACCCGTCGCATCGTGCATCGATGAAACCGGGAGCGACGAGTGGATAATCATCATCGGCGACTGTCGCCTGCTGGCCGGACAGTGCCCGGTTACCGTCCGGCCGACCGTCGCTCAAGCCTCCGTCTGTTCTGCCATCTCGAGCGCATCATCGACCTCGATGCCCAGATATCGCACCGTACTTTCAAGTTTCGTATGACCGAGTAGCAGCTGTACCGCCCGGAGGTTTTTCGTGCGGCGGTAAATCAGCGAAGCTTTGGTTCGACGCATGGTGTGCGTCCCGTACGCCGTATCGTCAAGCCCGATCGACCCGATCCAGCGATGCACCAGGCGGGCGTATTGACGCGTCGAAAGGTGTGGCGACCCGTGAATGCGGCTCGGGAACAGAAAGTCGGAAGGCGACAGTCTCGCTGCCTTGATCCAGGCTTCCGCACTATCTCTGGTGCCGCGCTGACAACGGTAGTCGCCTCCATGACAATCTCCTTTCAAGTGAAGGGAGTGCCAGTCTGCGCCGACCACCAGGGGACGATAACCGACCCACAAGAGACCGTCGAACGTGTCGATAGCAGCCACTCAGGTCGCTTACGTTCCGGCGACCGAACCCACCCGCGAATACCCGACAAAGCATTCCGAATTGCTGATCCCCAGATGACGCAGCACTGATTCGTGAACGACGCGATTGCGCGGGGTTGATTGGCGCCCGCCGCACCTGCTGCCCCCATTTGTACGCTATCGCACGGAAGCCCGCCGCCGGGGCGGTGTTGCCGACTTATCCTGTGAGCGATGGGCAGGATCGCCATGCAATGGCCCACTCCGGTTTCGCCGCAGTCAAGACGAAGTTTGAACAGGTCGCTCTAACGCCAGGAGATGGTCATGCTGCGTCTACGCTCCGCCTGGTCGACCATCGCGCTCGCCAGGCTCGCGAACTTTCTCATCTTGGCGATGATGTCGGGCGGGGTGCTTAACGCGTTGACCGGCTGTGGGGGGAACGCGGTCACGCCCCCGCCTTCCGCGAGCATCCCTCCGCCTGGGATCCCCACCAGCGCGGGGCCCTCTGGATTCTTCAAGATCTGCAAGGGGCAGACGTACGCGCTCTGCGCGACCGCCAGCTGCACCGTGGTGAACCAGGTGGCCTACTGCCAATGCGACGTCGAACAGGGGGACAGCATCAGCTTGCCGCTGAAGGTCGACGGCCAGGATGTTTGCTCGATAAACGCCAACGGCGTCGACAACGGGTACATGGTGAGCACGTTCAGCGTGCCAGAGTCCGTTGTCGCGCCAGATGGCGACAGCGCGCTCTATACTTGCCCGGCAGGGTCTGACGGCGGCTACGCGCAATGCGACGGCGGCATTTGCTTCACCAGCAGCGAGGGCAGCGTGTTTCCCGGGTTCGGCGAGCAGCTCGGCAGCGCGGAAATCATCTGCGCGTGCCCGATAAGCGTGACCCCGGACTCCCCAGTCGGCTTCCAGATCGCAGGCCCCTTTCCTTGCGACAAATCGTATTTCCGCTATTGCAAGAGCCAGTTCGCCAACACCAGAACAGGCTCGACGGTCAAGGTAGGCGCCCCGACCGGGACGGCGAAATTCCTCGCCCGGAAGCTAAACGGAAGCGTGCCGAAGTTGAACGAGTGCCGTCTTCCGCCTCAGTAAGTGCGAGAGCGCAAAGCCAGGCTTCAGTCGCCCGTCGCAAGAGCGCCTGCCTCCGGAGCGCGTTTGGACGCCGCTTAGGGCAGGAGCCGGATTGGCTCGGCCCTTTGCCCTGCCACGCCAGTAGTCCAGTCTCTTATACCGCCGCCCGGCGTGGCGGGAGCGACGGCAAGGGCTTGCTGAAAATACTGCGAGGTCTCGCACATGACCACTCTTGGCCCGTGGGCCGCCCATTTCGATAATGGGTCGCAGTCAAAGGCTGAATTCAAGAATTTTTCCATCGGCAGCAGCCGAAGCAAGAAGGCTTCGTAGCATGACCAGTTGCGAGATAAGATCCGTCCGCTGAACCTCGACGGTGTGGGCGTCTCCGTCTGGGGACCAACCGCAAACGAAGCGGACCTTTTCTTCACCCTGCGATTCAAGCGATCGAACCAAGGACTCTAACTCGGACGCAATTTGTGCAAGAACCGCAGGTTCAGCCTCATCCTCTTCGAATTGGTCGAACATCGTTCCCAGCGAGTTGTTGATTCGATTCCAGAATCCCGACGCGAAGAGCCACTCTGAGTTTCCCGTGCAACGTAAAGCGGTGATCTGCGGCAGGCGACCCGCAGCGCCCAGCCATCGCTACAAAAAGCAGACACGTGACGCACGTGATCAAATTGGAGTTGCTCCAATGCCGCTATCCATGTGGGTATTTCAAGTACATGCAGCACGGATTGCCCGCGCTGCCTGTTAGCGTCCCGGGCTCACTCGCCTGGCGGCGAGCAAGCCTCAACCGCGGAGCGCCGCAGCACCCACAACGAGAGCCGAGAAGATCAGCGCCGGGGCGAGATGCCCGAACGGCTCCCGGTTTCGTAGCAACGTGAAGAGCGCGACGACCATGATCGCACCGGCCAGCGTTAGGCCTAAAACTCTGGTTTGTTGTCCAAAAAGAAGTGCCGCACACAACAGCTCAAGAGCGCCACAGAGCAAATGAAACCATGCCGGATAACCCCAGCGTGCGAAGTCGCGCTTCACCGCGCCGCGTCCTGCGAGATTGACCGCCCCAGCAACCGCGAACAGAACCGCTACGATCATCGCGAGAATCGACTCGAAAGATGCACTGTTCCACGCCATGGTCATGCTCCGTTGCTTTGCTGAAAGTGCTTCTGTACAGAGAGGTCCGCAATCAGGCCGGGGCCGTGGGGTTCCCACGCAAGAACTCGCCGGGCATGCTGGCCGCTTACTGTCTGATCGAGCGCCAGTGCGCCAGCAAATGGCCCAAGCGATTTGCGAGCATCGTCGAGCGGCCAAAATTCGACGCGGTCGGCGCCGACCGAGGCCCGAATCGCTGCGCCTATTTCGGCAACGGCAACGGCATCTTCCGCGACCACGTTGAAGATCTGTCCCGCGACTCGACCGTCCCCACTTGCCGCCCGCTCCACCGCGCTCAGGTAGGCCGTGGCGAGATCATCGACGTGAACGGCAGGCCAGTGGTTGCGACCATCGCCGACGACCCTCACACTGCCGGTCTGACGGGCCATGCCGGCAAGCATGCCGAAGACGCCGCCGCCGTAGCCGTGCACCATCGCCGGCCTGAGGATCACTGCAGCAATCGAGCGGCGTGCTGCTAGCGCCAGCACCTGTTGCTCCACTGCGGGCCGCCAGGCGATGAGTGGTGTCGGGTTCAGCGTCGATGCTTCAGTCGCGGGCTCCCCCTCCGTATTGCCGTAGACCCAGGTGCCCGACGTATAGACAAACGCCGCGCCCGGATGCAAATGCGAAAGCATCGCTACAGCCGCGGCCTCATCAGCGGCAGCGGCGGAAGCATCGTTGGTCGACGCGGTGTGCACCACGCCATCAGCGGCACCGGCAGTCGCAGCGAAAGACTGTGGCTCGCGCAGGTCGCCGGAATGCAGTGTCACACCGAGACGTGCCAGCGCGCTGGCGGCCGCCGAGCTGTCCTCGCGCACCAGCGCCGTCACCTGATGGCCGAGGCTGATCGCCTTGCGCGCGACCGCTTGCCCGATGAAGCCAGTACCACCTGTAATGAACAGTTTCAAAGCGTTCTCCAATGATTGACTGCGAAGTTGAATAGTCACACAAACGAGACCCACCGGTCTCGTTTCGACAAATCTAAACGAGACTGACCAGTCTTGTCAACTACTCGACGATCTGTTATTTATCTGGCATGAACACGTCCTCTCTCCCCGACCTGAGCCCGCTGCAGCACCGTAAGCGGTCCGCCATCCTCGACGGCGCGAAAACCGTTTTTTTAAGCCAGGGTTTCGGCCTGGCAACGATGGATGATGTCGCCGCGGCCGCTGGCGTCGGCAAACAGACGGTCTACCGCCACTTCAAGTCGAAGGAGGCGCTCTTCGTTGGCCTGGTGAGCGCGATGTGCGCTCAGGTGGGTGGACTTCTTGCCAGCGCTCAGGACGAGCAATCCGATGGATCACCCGAAGTCGAGTTGCGCGAGTTGGGATGGGTGTTGGCACAAATCCTTATCGCGCCGGATAATCTGCGGCTTTACCGGGCCATCGTTGCTGAGGCCGAGCGTCTTCCGGAACTCGGCCAGGTGTTTTACGAAAATGGTGCAAAGGGCGTGCGTGCCTTCGCCGCAAAAATTCTGCGAAGGCGATTTGACGAATCGACTGCTGCGTTGCGGGCAGCGACATTCGTTCAGTTGGTGCTAGGCGACGCGTATCTGGAACTGTCAATTGGCTACACGGTGCCCGATGTTGAAGCGCGCTTTGCGCTGCAGATTGACGAGGCGGTGGCGGCTGCACTTCGCTAAGGAGCCCTGCATAAGATGTCGAGCCACTACATGCGGCACGCAACAGCGTGTAGCGCGGGAAGCAAGACACCGCGCTTCCGATTCCGAACGCATTCGCGCACCGGTTTCCGTACGATCCAGGCGCGTTCAAAAATTGTGAGTGTCGTTTTGTGGCCGGGTGCCGCCGGACGCGTCGGGCGCGTGCCGACCCTCAACGGACGGTGGACCAAGCGCCATCTGGTCGGCTGTTTCCAAGGTACAGCAGTCATTCACTTCGTCGAGTCGCTAGGCGGATCATCGGCCTTTGCGGTTGTTGGTCCAACGACCGATCAATGGCCGCTATGAGCTGATCAGCTGACGTCGGGGCATCAACCAGTTCAGGGCATCAACCAGTTCGAACGGCAGCTTTGAGCACTCTGTTCCGTTCTCAACGTCGGCTCGCGTGCCTCACGCCATTCGATTGGCACTCGGCTCCGTCGACTTGGCCACGCTCAAGCGGTCGCTGGAAACAGTGGCCCGAGTCGTTGCCGACCAGACCTACTGACCGACAGTCGTGACGGCGCAGTCGGACTGGCAGGATTCACCGGCCGCTTGCCGATCGATGCCTTCGGCTTGATTGCAAAAGAGGGGGCGTAAGTACGGGCTTACGACCGTGCTGCCTATGCAACGTCCGCGGGATATTCCCGAGGACGTATTGAGTCCGATGCCCGAGGACCCGGGACGCACCTATTGACCGCCAAACGGTTTTTCGACCGTGAGCTTGTTGGTCACGGACGTGACGCCCGGAACGCCCTTAGCGATCTCGGCCACGTTGTCTATCTGCGACGCGTCGACGACCGTCCCATAGAGCGTCACGTCGCCGCTCTTCGCGACGACGCTGATATTTCCGGCACTGATCTCTTTGTGCTTCGCGATGGCGGCAAAGACCTTGCGGCGCAGCGCGCGATTGGCCGCGCGGTCCGATCTTGCCGACTTGACGGCGGACCCCGGCATCGCCGCGCCCTGTTCGCTCGGCTGCGACCAGGCGTGAAAGGATGCCAACGCGACCAATATGCCGCCGGCCATCCTGAGTGCGGTTCCTTTCTTCATGGGATGCTCCAGCGCTTGAGTTTGAAGGGATCAGAAGGCGTGACGGATGCCGATCATCGCCGCAGTGCTCGACGTGCCCTCCGGAACGGGCGCGCCGTAGATGATCGTCTGGCTCATATTGCCCCGGTTGTTGACGTACCCGACCTGTGCGTAGGCGCGGGTGGTCTTGGACAGGCTGTACTCGGCGCCCACGGCGAACAGATTCGATTGATTGGACGAAAAGTTCCGGTCCCTCAGGTAATAGAAGCCCGACGTGACCTTGAAGAATGGGGTGAACTGGTAGCCGAGACCGGCAGAAATCATCTCGAAGCTGTTTTGACTGCTTTTCGCGGGGTTCTTGCCGATGCTGTATGAAGTCGAAACGGAAACATCGTAAAACGTGTATTGCGCGCCAACGTACCAGAACCGGTTGTTGTTCGAGCCTGTCGCCGGCGTAACGGCGCCGTTGGGCGCAAACGGGTTGGTGTCGTCGCCGTTGTAGTACACGGCTGCCAGGTTGAGGCCGTAGTTCGAATACTTGAGCACGGCCGACTCGCGCGTGCCGCCCTGGAACTGGCCGGCGACGCCGCCAGGTGCATATTCGAGCGCGAACGATACGCCATAGAACTTCGGCGATTGGTAGACGATCGCATTGTCGTCGTACAGCGCGCCGATCGAGCCGTTCGTGCTGGTGCCCGGCCAGCCCGCAGCCTGGTTCAGGCCAAGCCACGCGGTCAGGATGCTGCCGAAGTACTGTGCGTTCCGTACGTCGGTGTCGGCCATCGCATAGATCATCGGCACGATCTGCCGGCCCAGGTCGATGGAGCCGTACGGACTCGAAACGCCCACCGTCGTCTGCTGGTTGAACATCGCGACGGCGGTCGGCGTGTCGGCCAGTCCGACCTTCCCGGTAGGCGTGTTGAACGAGCCTTGCAGCTTGAAGTTGACCTTGTAGCCGCCCCCTATATCCTCGGTGCCCTTCAAGCCCCAGATGCTCGAATAGATGCCGCCGTCCTTAAGCTCGTAGACATGCCCCAGATTGACCTTAGACTGAAAGTTACTCGCGTTCGCTCTCTGATACAAAAATCCGGTATCGAGTATGCCGTACAGCGTCACCGACGACTGCGCGTAAGCCGTGCCGGCAAACGCCACCAGCACCGCTGCCGCGGCGAGCTTGAATCTCATGTTGTCTCCTCCGGTGTGTTAGGCCCCGGCGGCGTCCGGTCCGCCGGTCTATTGCGTGAAACTCAGTCAATCCATTCGCGCAGTCGTTTTTTGTCGATCTTGCCGACGCTCGTTTTCGGAATCTCCTCGAGAAAGACGATGCGCGCCGCCTCCGGCACCGCATAGCGGCTGATGCGGTTGGCATCGGCGAGCGCGAGCAGATGCGCCCGTACCTCCTGCACCGTGACGGCATCGCCAGGCCGGTGGACGACGAGCGCCATCGGCCGCTCGCCCCATTTCTCGTCCTTCACGCCGATCACGGCGCTCTCCTGAACGCCCGGAACCTCGTTGATCAGCGACTCGATCTCGATCGACGACACCCATTCCCCGCCTGTCTTGATGACGTCTTTGATGCGGTCGACGATTTGCACGTAGCCGTCGGGATGCATGACGGCCACGTCCTGCGTGTGCAGGTAGCCGCCCGCCCACAATTGCTCCGACGCGTCCGGCTTGCCGTGATAGCCGAGCGTGAGAAACGGCGCGCGCAGCAAGATCTCTCCTTGGGCCTTGCCGTCGCGCGGAACGTCGCGCATGTCGCCGTCGACGACGCGCAACTCGACGAGCGGCACGGGGCGCCCGGCCATGCAGCGTTTGCGCACGGTCTCGTCCATGTCGATCGGCGCCGCACCCGGCGGGATTTGGGCAAGCGCGACGACAGGCCCGGTTTCCGACATGCCGTAGCCCGCGAACACGTCGATGCCCTGCGCAAGCGCCGCGCGGCACAGCACGGAGGACAGCGCAGAACCGCCGATGATCATCTTCCAGCCCGACAAGTCCTGGCTGTCGCGCCGCGCGCCGTCGACGAGCATCTGCAGGATCGTCGGTACGCAATGCGAGAACGTGACGCTTTCGGCGCGCTTCAGACGCAGGAGCACGTCGGGCAAATAGCGGCCCGGCAACACGATCTTCAGTCCGAGCATCACGGCGATGTAGGGCATACCCCAGGCGAGCACATGAAACATCGGCGTGATCGGCATGTAGACATCCTCGCGATGCAGGCGCTGGCCGTCGCGCGGCGAGGCAAGTGTCGCGGCCGTCGCGAGCGTGTGCAGCACGATCTGACGGTGGCTGTAGCTCACGCCCTTCGGATCGCCAGTCGTGCCGGTCGTGTAGAACAACGCCGCGCGGGTGCGCTCGTCGACATCCTCGAACGCGAAATCGGGCGAGGCGGCTTCCATCAGGCGCTCGTATTCGCCCGCGATCGGCAGAGAAGACGCGAGCGGCATGGCGTAACCGTCGTCGGGGGCGACGATCACTGCAGGGCATTGCACGAGATCCTTGCGGAGGCGTTCTAGCAACGGCAGGAATTCGGCATGTACCACGAGTACTTCGGCACCCGAATCGTTGAGCGTATAGGCGATCTGCTGCGGCGAGATGCGCATGTTCACGGTGAACATCGTCGCGCCCATCATCGGAATCGCGAAATAACTCTCGAGGTAGCGGTGACTGTCCCAGTCCATGACCGCGACGGTGGTGCCCGACTTCACGCCCAGCGAGGACAGCATGCTGGCGAGCTGGCCGATGCGCCTGCGCAGGCAGGTGTAGTCGTAGCGCAGCTCGCCGCGGTAAGTAATCTCCTGGTCCGCGCTGACAGCCAGCGCATTCACCAGCAACTGCTTGACGAGCAGCGGGTACTCGTACGCCGACGGCGTGCGCGTCACGAGGTGTTGATGTACGGGGGTTGCTTGCACAGCGTGTGTTCCTTGCGAGGAAATCGTCGATGCGTGTTTGTGCCACACCACGCAATCAAGCATATCCAAGGGACACCGCCCGCTCCCCTCCCGTCGAGGGAGGGTGGGTTCAGGAGAACGCCGCTGGCTCCTCCGCTACGTGCTCTCGAGCAGGCCCAGCACCAGAGCCCTATGCACCACGTGCTTGCGCGAGCCGGCGTCGAGCTTGCCGAACAGGTTCTTCAGGTGCCACTTCACCGTCCCCTCGCCGATCGCCGCTGCGACAGCGATTTCCTTGTTGGAGAAATTGCGCGCGAGCAGTTCGAGGATCTCCCGTTCCTTCGGCGTCAGCACGACGCTCGGCACCGCGCGCGGCCCGCTCGTCGCGCGGTGCGCCGGCGCCGGCGCGACGGGCTGCACGGGCATGACGTAGGCCGGCTGTCCTGATTCGCCCATGTCCTTGGCCACGCGCTCGATCCAGTCGGCCAGCGCCGGATGCGCGTCGATCAGCGTGCGCGCCAAGCCGCCCGCCTGCGCGAGATTCATCGCCTCCAGCAGCAACGGCCGCCCGCCGCCGCTCGTCTGCTCGAGCGCCAGGGCGCGCAGCGCCATGATCTCGACGCGATAGCGGCCGAGCCTCATCGCGTCGGCGAGCTCGCCAGCCTGGGCCAGTGCGTCGAGCGCCCGGCGCCAGTCTCGCGAGGCGATCGCCGCGCCGGCGTGCGACAGTGCGCCCAGCAGCGTCATCGAACGCCGCCAGAGCGGCCCGTGGCGCGCCGACTCGTGCCGGATCAGGTTGTCGAGCCGCTGCATCAGCCCGTCGCACGTTTCTCCCCGGTCGCGCCCGGCATGCAGGCGGATCTGCTCGGCGAGGCTGACGGCGCACAGGCGCGGCTGCCTGCGCGCGACGCCCATCGCGTATAGGGCCTCCAGCAAGTCCACCGCGCGATGCTCGCGCCCCTGCGCCGCGGCGATGTGCGCCGCGGTGCAGTAGGCGATCATCACCGTTTCCGGGGTGCCGCCGCGCTCCAGCACGTCGAGCCGGTGTGCCAGCAACGCCGCCGCACGATCGATGCGGTCGGCCTCGTAGGCCTGCAACGCGCCCATCGCCGCGAACATGCAGGTAAGCGGATGGCGCTGCCCCAGGTCAGCCTCGGCGCTCGCGAGCGCGGGCGACAGCACTTCGTCCGCGAGATGCAACTGGCCTTCCCATAGATGGCTCAACGCCGCGATGTGGTCACCCCAGCGTGCCAGGTAGCCGATGCCTTTGCCGACCTCGCCGCGCGGCACGCGCTGAAGGTAACGCCGCGCGTGCGCCGGTTCGCCGAGCAGCATCGCCCGCGCCGCCAGCCGGTTCGCATGGGCCTGCGCGAGCCACGACGCGCTGTCGGGCGGCGCATCGGCCCACGGCTCGAAAATTTCGACGAAGCGGTCGATTTCGTCGGCGTAGTAGGCCGCCGCGCTCCGGATCAGCGCGCATTCATAGCGCAGCTCGCGATCCGTCTTCCGACCCGCCTCGATGCGCTCGACCTGCCGTTCGGCTTCCTCGTGACGCTCGCCCAGCGCAAGCGCCCACGCGGCGGCGAGCCGCAGCCGCGGCCGGCCCTCGAGTTCCACTTCGGGCAGCAAGTCGAGCCAGTCGAGCACGGCCTGAAGACGGCCCTGTTTCACGGCGTCGTGCAGGCAACGTTCGGCAAGCTCGTAAGCAGTTACGAGCTCGCCCGCAGCATGAGCGTGGCGCGCGGCCTCCTCGATCATGCCCTGCTCGGTCAGCCAGTCGGCCGCGCGGCCGTGCAGTTGCGTCAGCGCTTCGTCCGTGAACTGCCCCGCGCGCACCCTGAGCACTTCGCGCACCAGCGTATGCAACCGGCACCAGGCATTGTCCTCGGACGTGACGAACACGGGCGTCTCGCGCGTGAGTTGCGCCAGCCGCCCCGGCGCATTCGCGTCGCCCGTCAGCGCGCGGCACAGGTCCGGGTGCAGCATGTCGACGATGCTGATGCGCGTCAGAAACGCCTTGTCGTCGTCGGACAGCTTGGCGAGCAATGCGCCGACGAGATGATCGCGCAGCGCGCCCTTGTTCGACGCCATCGCCTCGACGACCTGCAGCGGGTCGGCCGCGCGCGCCATCGCGGCGATCGCGAGCTGCAGGCCGAGCGGCCAGCCGTCGGTGAGCTGGAACAGGCGCGCGCACGCGTCGGCATCGATGCGCGCCCCGAAGCGCTCGCCGATCAACTCGATGGTTTCATCGAGGCGAAAACCGAGCCGGTCCGGCCCCACCAGCACGCCCTGCCCGTAGGCCAGCAGATCGTCGACCGCGACATCGAGCCCGAGCCGCGCCGCCACCACCACGCGCAAATTCCGGGGCGCATTGCGCAAGACGTAGGCGAGCGCGTCCCGGCCCGCGTCGGGCAGCCGCTCGGCCTCGTCGACGATCAACAGCACGTCGCCCGGCAGTTGCGACGCTTCCGCGAGCCAAGCTGTCACGCCTTCCAGCTCGCCGAGCGACGCCATGCCGCCATCCATCAGCAGCCGCCCGAACGACGGCCGCGCGCAGCCCGACCGGACGGCCTGCACGAGACCCAGCAGGAAGCGCTGCGCGTCGTCGCGCTCGTCCGACGAAAACCAGACGACCGCGACGCCGCGCGCCAGCTGCTCGCGGCGCCACTGTGCGAGCAGCGACGTCTTGCCGTAGCCGGCCGGCGCCTGGATCACGACGACGGGGCAGTCGCGGACATACGGGTCCTCACTGGCGAGACGCGCGCGCATCAGCAGATGCGGCTGCGTACGAGGCGCGGTGGTTTTCAGCAGGAATTCGGCTACGGCGCTATCGATCAGGGTGGTCATCGTTTCGTGAATTCGTCGCTGGGGCCTCGCAGCGGTCCATGCGCCACCGCGGGAAAACACGCCTCCCTGCCCCACACCCGGCGGCCCCTCCCCTCGCGAGAGGGGTGAACGGAAGGCGACGGCACTACGATACTTTCCAGCAGATGTTTCACAAGAGGGAAAACCATGGCATGTGCGTTGTCCCGTCCGATCGAACGGTCTTCGAAGGCCAGCTGACGCCGCCATGCGGCGGCACGTGTGGCGGCGGGGACGGACTATGCTCGAAGCAACAACTGGAGACATGAATGGCACACGCGATTCGCTTTTATGAAACCGGCGGCCCCGAAGTGCTGCGCTGGGAGAGCGTCGACGTCGGCGAACCCGGGCCCGGCGAGGTCAGGATTCGCCACGCGGCGGTCGGCCTGAACTTCGCCGACACCTATTTCCGCTCCGGCCTCTATCCCGTGCCGCTGCCCTCCGGCATCGGCGTGGAAGCAGCGGGCGTGGTCGAAGCCGTTGGCGACGGCGTGTCCAACGTGGCGGTGGGCGACCGCGTGACTTATACCGGCTTCCTCAACACGCTGGGTGCGTACAGCACCAAGCGCCTGATTCCGGCAGCACCGCTCATCAAGCTGCCCGAGGCCATCACGTGCGACACAGCCGCCGCCATGACCATGCGCGGCCTCACGTCGGCTTACCTCCTGCGCCGCATCCATGCCTTCAAGGAAGGCGACAGCATTCTCCTGCACGCGGCGGCCGGCGGCGTTGGCCTGATCGTGTCGCAGTGGGCAAAGCTTCTGGGTCTGAACGTGATCGGCACGGTGTCGAGCGAAGCCAAGGCGACAGTCGCTCGTGCCCATGGCTGCGACCACGTCGTCTTCTATCGGCACGAAGACGTCGCGAAACGCGTGCGCGAGCTGACCGACGGCAAAGGCGTCGACGTCGTGTTCGACAGCGTCGGCAAGGACACCTTCGAAGCCTCGCTGGACTCGCTCAAGCGCCGCGGCCTGATGGTTTGCGTGGGCACCGCGTCGGGCCCGATTCCCCACTTCAATCCGCAGATGCTCGCCATGAAGGGATCACTCTATCTGACGCGCCCGGCGCTTGCCGACTACATCGCCGATCCGGCCGAAAAGGCGGATCTTGCGGGCGAGCTGTTCAGTCACGTCGCCGCCGGCCGCATCAAGATCGAGATCAATCAGCGCTACGACCTGAAGGACGCCGTGCAGGCGCATCGCGACCTCGAGGCTGGCAAGACCACGGGTTCCTCCGTGTTCATGGTCGAGGGAGGCTGACATGAGGATCGAACCGCTCACCTGCTCGATTGGCGCGGAACTGGTCGGCGTCAATCTCGCCGACGCCGTGCACAACGACGGCCTCTTCGCCGAGATCCGCGCCGCGCTGCTCAAGCACCGCGTGCTGTTCCTGCGCGACCAGGATTTCGCGCGCGCCGAGCATGTCGCATTCGCGCGGCGCTTCGGCGAGCTCGAGGATCATCCGGTCGCGGGCAGCGACCCGGAGCATCCCGGCCTCGTGCGGATCTACAAGTCGCCGGAGCAACCAAACGACCGCTACGAGAACGCGTGGCATAGCGACGCCACGTGGCGCGTCGCGCCGCCGTTCGGCTGCGTGCTGCGCTGTGTCGAATGCCCGCCCGTCGGCGGCGACACGATGTGGGCGAACATGGTGCTCGCCTACGAAAACCTGCCCGCGCACGTCAAGGAGCAAATCGACGGCCTGCGCGCCCGCCACAGCATCGAGGCGAGCTTTGGGGCCGCGATGCCGATCGAGAAGCGCCTCGCGCTCAAGACCCAGTATCCCGACGCGGAGCATCCCGTAGTGCGCACGCATCCCGAGACCGGCGAGAAAGTGCTGTTCGTCAACGCGTTCACGACGCACTTCACGAACTACCACACGCCCGAGCGCGTGCGCTTCGGCCAGGATGCGAACCCGGGCGCGAGCCATTTGCTGAACTACCTGATCAGCCAGGCCTACATCCCCGAATACCAGGTGCGCTGGCGCTGGAAGAAGAACAGCGTCGCGATCTGGGACAACCGCAGCACCCAGCATTACGCGGTGATGGATTACCCGCCGTGCACGCGCAAGATGGAACGCGCCGCGATCATAGGCGACGTGCCGTATTGATCGCGCGCCTCGCCCCGAACGCCCTTCACGCTCATCAGATACCGGATTACTGGAGAACACCATGCAATTTCTCGACGATTCGCTGCACCCCGAAAACCAGGACAACGTCGTCATCACCGTCGCGCCGTACGGGCCGGAATGGATGCCCGCGGACTTCCCCGAAGACATCCCCGTCACAATGGAAGAACACGTGCAAAAGGCCGTCGACTGCTATAACGCCGGCGCGACTGTGCTGCACATGCACGTGCGCGAGCTGGATGGCAAGGGCAGCAAGCGCCTGTCGAAGTTCAACGAGCTGCTCGCCGGTCTGCACGAGGCGGTGCCCGACATGATCCTGCAGGTCGGCGGCTCGATCTCGTTCGCGCCCGAGGACGAAGGCGCCTCGGCGAAGTGGCTGTCGGACGACACGCGCCATATGCTCGCCGAGCTCACGCCGAAGCCCGACCAGGTGACGGTCGCGATCAACACGGTGCAGATGAACATCACCGAGCTGATGAACCCCGACGAGGTCGCCGGCACGTCGCTGCGCGAACCGGCCTACTGGGAGGCGTACAAGGAAATGACCGTGCCGGCCGGCCCGGGCTGGGTCGAGGAGCATCTGAAGCGCCTGCAGGCCGCAGGCATCCAGCCGCACTTCCAGGTCACCGGCATGCATTCGCTGGAGACGCTCGAGCGGCTGATTCGCCGCGGCGTCTACCGCGGCCCGCTGAACGTTACGTGGGTCGGCATCGGCGGCGGCTTCGACGGCCCGAATCCGTACAACTTCATGGAGTTCATCCGCCGCTGTCCGGACGGCTCGTGCATCACGCTCGAGTCGTTGATGAAGAACGTGTTGCCGATCAACACAATGGCAATGGCGATGGGCCTGCATCCGCGCTGCGGGATCGAGGACACGCTCATCGACCAGAAAGGCGACCGGATGACGTCCGTCCAACAGATCGAGCAGTGCGTGCGGATCGCACGCGAGCTGGGCCGCGAGGTCGCAAACGGCAAGGAGGCGCGTGAGATCTACAAGATCGGCGTCCAGTACAAGGATGCCGACGAGACCCTGGCGAAGCTCGGCATGACACCCAACCGCAAGCCTGGGCAGCTCAACGTGCCGCTGCGCGCAGCCTGAGGCCCGTGCGGCGGAACGCCCCCTGTCGTTCCACCGCGCCTTCCCCTGCCCGATCATCCCGTCGCGACACCGGCCTCGAGCGAGCGCCCTGACACAAACATCGAGCGGTCCCGCGCAAGCTCTTGCGCGGACGAACCGCCCGGCGACGTTTTGGAGGAGACAACCTTGTACCTGCATAGTGTCAAACCCGCATCGGGTGACGTCGCCGCACCGCCCGCCGTCTCGCGCACCTATGCGTGGACCGTCTTCGCGCTGACCTTCGGCCTGCTGCTGTCCGACTACATGTCGCGGCAGGTTCTGAACGCAGTGTTTCCGCTTCTGAAAGTCACATGGGGCCTGTCCGACACGCGGCTCGGCGCGCTCAGCAGCGTCGTCGCGCTAATGGTCGGCGTCCTCACCTTCCCGCTCTCGGTACTCGCCGATCGCTGGGGGCGCGTCCGCAGCGTCATCCTGATGGGTGCGCTCTGGAGCCTCGCGACGCTCGGCTGCGCGATCTCGCGCAATTACGGCGACATGCTGCTTGCGCGCGCATTCGTCGGCGTCGGCGAGGCCGCTTACGGCAGCGTCGGCTTGGCGATCGTACTGAGCATCTTTCCGCCGTCGCTGCGCGCCACGCTCACGGGCGCGTTCATGGCTGGCGGCGCGTTCGGCTCCGTGTTCGGCATGTCGCTCGGCGGCGTGGTTGCCGCGCATCTCGGCTGGCGCTGGTCGTTCGGCGCGATGGCGGCGTTCGGCTTCATGCTCGTCGTCGCGTATCGGCTGACTGTGACCGAGAAGCGTGTCGGCGCATCACGCTGGGCCGAGGAGGGCCGCGCGCTGGCGCAACCCGCCACGCGCCCGAGCTTCCGCGCGCTGTTGAAGGGGCTGTTCTCGACGGTGTCCGTGAATTGCGCCTATGTCGGCAGCGCGCTGCAGCTCTTCATCATGGGCGCCGTGCTCGCCTGGATGCCCAGCTTCCTGAACCGCTATTACGGCTTCGCTCCGGACAAGGCCGGCGTGGGCGCCGCTGCTTTTCTGTTGTTGGGCGGCGCCGGGATGATCTTGTGCGGCATCGCCACCGACCGGGTCAGCCGAGTCCTCCCGATCCGCAAGTGGGTCTCGGCAATCGTCTACTCGCTAAGCTCGTTCGTCCTGCTCGTCGTCGGCTTCCATCTGCATGCGGGCCCCGTGCAGCTCGTCTTGATCGCCATTGGCATTTTCCTCGTCGCGGGTACATCCGGCCCAGCAGGCGCGATGGTCGCCAGGCTGACGCCGGAAGCGATCCACGCCTCGGCCTTCGGCACGCTCACGCTGGTCAACAACCTGCTCGGCCTCGCGCCCGGCCCGCTCGTCACGGGCATGATCGCCGACCGAATAGGCCTCCTCGGCGCGTTGCAGGTCATCCCGTTCGCCGCGCTCGTCGCCACGCTCGCGTTCGTCGTCGGCAAGCGGCACTACCCGGGGGATCTGCAGCACCTCGCAACCCTGGAAAAGGCCGCGGCTTCGCAAAAGTGCTTTACCTCATTGGAACGCAACGCATGAAATCTGTCTCGATCCCAACGCTCCTGATCGTTCCCGGTCTGCGCGACCACGTGGAGGATCATTGGCAAACCCACCTCGAACGCAAGATGCCGGGCGCACGCTCGGTGCCGCCGCTCGAGTACGACAAGCTCAGTTGCACGGCGCGCGTCGCGGCGCTCGATGCGGCCCTCGCGCAAATCCACGGGCCCGTCGTGCTCGTCGCGCATAGCGCGGGCGTGATGATCACCGTGCACTGGGCCCAGCAGCATCAGCGCCCGATCCACGGCGCGCTACTCGCCGCACCAGCCGATCTCGAAACGCCGATGCCCGAAGGCTATCCGACGCGGGACGTACTGGAAGAGCACGGCTGGCTGCCGATCCCGCGCGAGCGCCTGCCTTTTCCGAGCATCGTCGCGAGCAGCGCTAACGATCCGCTGGGAGGTTTCGAACGGGTCGAGGCACTGGCGCAAGCATGGGGAAGCCGAATCGTGAACGTCGGCGCGGCCGGACATCTGAATCCGGCCGCCGGCTACGGCAAGTGGCCGAAGGCCGAAGAGTTGATTGCGGAACTCGTTTAACGGATAGCTGGCGGCTCGATCTCGAGTGTCTCTTGCCAAAGTGAAAGGGACGTTCGAGCGTCCATGTCAGGGCGATGGCCAACGGCCAAAACTGGCCGGCCACTGCCTCACGGCGATCGGCGGCACCCGCAAGAGACGCTCGACTTGCTCAATAACGGACGTTAGCGAGTTGCCCTTGCCGACTTAATGGCACTGGCCGAGCAGCGACCAATCCGAATGGCATAAACCGGACAGCCGTTCCCGACCAACGCAAGCGGACGCTCAGTCGCGGCGACGCGGGCTTGTCCGGCATCGAGAGCGTCAGCCGCGTCGAGCCGCTTCGATCGCAGCTATGTCGATCTTTCCCATCCGCATCATGGCTTCGAACGCGCGCTTGGCTGCCGCTCGATCAGGATCGGCGATCGCGGCCGTCAGGGCGCGTGGAGTGATCTGCCACGACAGTCCCCACTTGTCCTTGCACCAGCCGCATGCGCTTTCCTGGCCGCCGTTTCCGACAATCGCGTTCCATAAGCGGTCCGTTTCGGCCTGGTCATCGGTCGCAACTTGAAACGAGAATGACTCGTTGTGCTTGAACGCCGGGCCTCCGTTCAGGCCGAGACAAGGGATACCCACCACCGTGAACTCGACCGTCAAGACATCGCCCTGCTTGCCCGCGGGGTAGTCGCCAGGCGCGCGATGGACGGCTCCCACCGCGCTGTCCGGGAACGTCTCGGCGTAGAACTTCGCGGCGTCCAGCGCGGTGCCGTCGTACCAGAGACAAATCGTGTTCTTGCTGATCATCTTGATTCTCCTGAATTTGGACAGATTCGCGCATTCAAGCCGCGCAGGCACTCGGACTACGGCAACTTGCGTATCAGGGGATGATGCGCATGAGCGATCGTCCGCCACGGCGCCTATTGAGTGGAATCGTATCCGCTAGGAGTTTGCCTCCGGCGGCGCTAACGAGCTCAGCGGAACAATAAGGACAATGCATAGGCTGTGGTGTGCGACGATTCACCATCGCGCCCGTTGTCGATGACCCGTTGCCTGCTTGCGCAGACTACAGGCGCACAGGTCCGTTAATAAACGGGTTTGTGTTGTCAGTGGCGTGGCGCATACGTAACATTTGTTGTCGACATCATTCCGGCCATAGCTATGACCGCCTCCTTTGAAGAACTTGTCGTGTCCATCCGGGCGCGTTTTCCCGACCTTAGTCCGCAGTTCCAGGCCGGGGCCGCGTTTTTACTCGATAACCCTGACGAAGTCGCCGTTTCGTCAATGCGCAAGGTCGCTGAACGCGCCAGAGTTCAACCGGCGGCCCTCGTTCGCCTTTCACAGCTGCTTGGCTTTCCCGGATGGAACGAATTACGGAAAATCTTTATTTCCCGCCTTCGCACCCGTCCGGAACCCTTGAGCAGCAAGGCGCGAACGCTCGTGAAGGGCGGCAATCATGCAGCCTTCGCCCACGACATGGAGGTTGCGCAACAGCACAACCTCGCGACGACTTTCGCCCAGAATGGGGCTCGCATCGTCAATGCGGCCAGATTGCTCAGAAAAGCGCCGCATGTCCATATCGGCGGCTTCCGCTCCTGCTTCCCGATTGCGTTCAGCCTCCTCTATGGGTACCGGCTCTTCCGCTCTTCGGTGAGCCTCGTGTCCGGGGAAGCGGGCACGCTTGAAATGCAGCTGCGCAGCATCGCAAAAGGGCATGCAGCAGTGGTCATCAGTTTCGCCCCGTATTCACGCGAGGCCGCGCGCGTTGCGGAAGTCGCCAGAGAACAGGGCAGCATGCTCGTCGCCATCACGGACAGCGCGGTTTCTCCCATTGCGCTGAACGCCGATGAGGTGCTCCTCTTCACGCACGACAGTCCGTCGTTTTTTCCTTCGCTTGTCGCGGCGTCCGCCATCGCCGAGTGGCTTGTCGCCCATCTTCTGGCACTCGAGGGAAATACGGCCGTCCGGCATTTGTCCGAGGCGGAAGAGGTTCTGCACGCGAAGGGCGCATACGTAAGCTGACCTCGGTCAGTCGTGTCGCCATTGCCCGCGTGCCCTGACGCGGGGGCTACGGGTTTCCCCCTGGCAAATTTTTGTTGACGTCCTTTATCGGCGGAGTAGCATCTGTTTTGACAACAAACGTTGCGCAACATATGAATTAAGCATCGCATGTTGCGCCGCATGGAGTATTGCTGTCATCGGTCCCGCCCGCGTCGCGGAGGGCGCCTTGTCAAGTACTGCGGAGAGAATCATGGGACGTCGTTCCTTCCTTATGTCCGTCATTGCTGTTGCCATGTTTGGCGCGAGCATCGCACACGCGCAAAGCAAAGAACTGGTCGTCGGCACCGACACTTCATTCATGCCGTTCGAGTTCAAGCAGGGGGACAAGTACGTCGGCTTCGACCTTGACCTGTGGGCCGAAATCGCGAAGGACCAAGGCTGGAAGTACAAGATTCAGCCGATGGACTTCGCTGGTCTGATTCCGGCTCTTCAAACCCAAAACATCGACGTCGCGCTTTCGGGCATGACCATCAAGGAGGAGCGCAAGAAGGCTATCGATTTTTCGGACCCGTATTACGACAGCGGACTCGCTGCGATGGTGCAAATCGGCGACACGAGCATCAAGTCTATTGACGACCTGAATGGCAAGGTCATCGGCGCAAAAACGGGCACCGCCACTATCGACTGGATCAAGGCACACCTGAAGCCGAAGGAAATCCGCCAGTTCCCCAACATCGACGAGGCCTATCTGGCCCTGGAAGCGGGCCGTGTCGACGCGGCCATGCACGACACGCCAAACGTCCTGTATTTCGTCAACACGGAAGGCAAAGGCAAGGTCAAGGTTGCCGGCGCCCCGGTGAGCGGCGACAAGTACGGCATCGGGTTTCCGAAGGGAAGCCCGCTGGTACCCAAGGTCAACGAAGAGCTGACCAAAATCAAGGCGGATGGCCGTTACGCCAGGCTGTACAAGAAGTGGTTCGGCTCTGAGCCGCCGAAGTCGTAATCGCTCGGAAATGAGTGCGCGGTGGTGACAACCGCCGCGCTGCCTTCGAAACAACCAGGAGCGGTCCATGGATCTCGATTGGTCAGCTATTTGGGCGGCACTTCCGGACTTGCTGGACGGCGTGAAGCTCACAGTCTTTATTGCATTTGTCGGGCTCGTCGGCGGTTTCATCGTCGGCATGATTGCCGGGATGTTCCGGGCATATGGACCCACCGTGCTGAACGTTCTGGCTCAGTTCTACATCGAGCTGATCCGGGGTACGCCAATTGTCGTGCAGGTCATGTTTCTATACTTCGCGCTGCCGGTGCTTGCGCATATCCGGATCGATGGCCTGACAGCCGCGATCATCGCGATCACGGTCAATTCGGGCGCCTATCTTGCCGAAGTGGTGCGCGGCGCCCTGTTGTCCATCTCCAAGGGCCTCACGGAAGCCGGTCTTGCGATGGGTCTGTCCATGCCACGTGTCCTCCTAAAGATTGTCGGGCCGCTCGCCTTTCGCCGGCTGATTCCGCCGCTCGGCAATCAGTGCATCGTTAGCCTGAAGGATACGTCGCTATTTATTGTCATCGGGGTGGGCGAACTGACACGAAAGGGGCAAGAAATCATCGCGGGAAATTTCCGCGCCGTGGAGATCTGGACTGCGGTTGCCCTCATCTATCTGGTTCTGACTGGCGTGATGACGCTCACACTGCGTCTCGTTGAAAAGAGGATGAGCATCCTATGAATATGGTCGAATTCCAGGGGGTCTCGAAGAGCTTCGGCCATGTCGCCGTGCTCAAGGACATCAGCCTGTGCATCGAAAGTGGGGAAGTTGTGGTTGTCGTCGGTCCGTCCGGCTCGGGCAAGTCCACGATGCTTCGCTGTATCAACGTACTGGAGAAAATCTCGGGCGGAGACTTGCTGGTCGACGGGCAGAGCGTCAAGGGCAGCGCATCCGTGATTCGTAACATCCGCCTTGAGGCCGGCATGGTCTTCCAGCAGTTCAACCTGTTTCCGCAGATGACAGCGCTGGAGAACGTCATGTTCGGCCCGATCCAGGTACGCGGAGCCTCAAGAGCCGAAGCACGCGACCAGGCAATGGCATTGCTGGATAAGGTGGGCCTCGAAGCGCGCGCCAATCATTACCCTTCCGAGTTGTCCGGGGGGCAACAGCAGCGCGTCGCGATTGCTCGCGCCTTGGCCATCAAGCCCAAGTTGATGCTGTTCGACGAGCCAACCTCGGCGCTGGACCCGGAACTTCGTCACGAAGTCCTCAAGGTCATGCAGGACCTTGCCAACGAGGGCATGACGATGATTGTCGTGACGCATGAAATCGGGTTTGCAAAGCGTGTCGGCACGCGTCTGCTGTTCATGGACCAGGGCGGCATTGCCGAGGACGGGCACCCGGCCGCGCTTATCCACACCCCGCCGACGCAGCGACTGAAAGACTTTTTGCAGCACGTGTCTTAAGCGAGGTGATGTTTTTATGCAGGTTCTAACTCCATCCGTCATTTCCGGCTCACCGTACGACATCGGATACGAACTCGGTTCGCTGGCCAGGCCGGTGATGAGTGCATACATGGGTCAAAGTGTCGCCTGGCAGGCGGTCAGCCGATGGCGCGGGCGCTCGTTTGTGCGAGACCTGCGCCAGGCTGCCCAAAGTGTGTTCCCCGACTATGTCGCAGAAATCGAAGGCATGGCGGCCGGTATGGGATGGTCCGCCGAGGACGTGTTCCTGTGGAACTGCCGCGGGGAGTTGATTCACAACGCGCCGGACGGTTGCACGACACTGGCTGCCAGGTCACCCAATGAGCGGCTCATCGCGCATAACGAAGATGGCGACCCGTATCTGCGCGACAAATGCGCGCTCGTGGACGTTCGCCCAACCGGAAAGCCCGGATTCGTGAGCTTCTACTACCCGGGCTCCCTGCCCGGACATACCTTCGCAGTGAACCGTGCCGGACTGGTACAGGCTATCAACAACCTGCGAATCAGGCACCCCGCGGTTGGGGTGCCCCGCATGGTGCTCACCCGCGCGGTGCTCGACGTCGCTTCGCTTGATGCGGCGGTCGAGGTTCTCAACGGCGTACTGCGCGCAAGCGGCTTTCACCATACGCTGGGTTGCGTAGGGGACCCGCGGCTGCTCAGTATCGAAGCAACGGTACAACGCTGCTCGGTGGTTGAGGTGGCCCAACTGTCCGGGCACGCCAATCACCTCATCCACGATGGCTGTGGCAACGAGGAGCAGATTGTCACGGCATCGTCCCGCGACCGGCAGACCCGACTCGGTGAGCTTCTTCCGGGTCTCTCCGGCGTCGGCGAGTTGAATCTCCTGCAGGTACTCTTCGACCAGGCGACGAAAGGTCTGCCCATTTACCGTGATGACCCCGCGGACCCGGACGACGAGAACACGCTCGCGACCGCGCTGTTCGTCATTCGGGAAGCCGGTGTGGAATTCGAAGTACGCCAGCAAGGTGAACTTCGATTCAAGCAATTCATGCCCCAGGACAAGGTGCAGTGACGGAGACGTTCATGGCTTTTGAAACGATTATTTACGGTGTGCAGGACGGCATTGCAGAAGTCAGGCTGAACAGACCGCATCGTCTGAACGCGGTGGTCCAGCAACTTTACGATGAGCTGGGCGTTGCGTTGAGTCTGGCGGAGGCGGACCGCGACGCACGGGTGGTCCTCATTACGGGACAGGGACGCGCATTCTGCGTCGGCGCAGACCTGAAGGAACACAAGGCGGGTCGCACCGCCTTCGAGCGTCGCGAGTACCTGCGAGGCGAGCAGGTAGTCTGCAAGCGATTGTTGACGCTCGGTAAGCCCGTGGTCGCGGCGGTCAATGGCTTCGCGCTGGGAGCCGGTGCAGAAATTGCGATTGCTTCCGACTTCGTTGTGATGGCCGCAAGCGCGAAGATCGGACTGCCTGAAATCAGCATCGGCAATTTTCTTGGTGGCGGCATCACGTATCTCCTCCCCCGGCTGGTCGGTCTGGCAAAAGCCCGCGAGCTCGTTTTCCTCGGCGAGCAGATTGACGGGCACGAAGCTGCCCGGATCGGGCTGGCAAATCGTGTGTTTCCCGATGACGGCTTTCTGCAGAGCGCGCGAGAGTTTGCACAGAAGATCGCCAGCAAGGCACCGTTCTCAATGCGGCTGGCGAAGGAACAACTGAACTTCGCGGGCGAGCGCACCCTTGACGCAGCGCTGACAGCGGAGCTGGAGGGCATGATGTTCTGTTCCACAACGAAAGACTGGCAGGAAGGGATCGATTCCTTCGCCGAGAAGCGCTCGCCGGTGTTCAAGGGAGAATAACGATGAGCAGCCACGCTCTCCATGAGATTTTCTATCCGGACTCGATTGCCGTCGTTGGCGCATCAAGGGACCAGACGAAGCGCGGCTTCCGTTCCATTCAGAAGCTGCTGGAAGACGGATACGCCGGGGCGATATACCCGATAAATCCGAAGGAATCCGAAATCCTTGGGCTCGATTGCTACGCGAGCCTGGGCGACATACCCGGCAACGTTGACCTCGTTCTGGTATGCACGCCGGCGAAGACCCTGCCACAGGTCATCGAGCAGTGTGGCAGGAAGGGCGCAAAAGGGGCGGTTGTCCTGGCGGGCGGGTTTGCCGAGGCGGGCGATGACGGGCGGCGCCTGCAGGATGAAATGGTGCGGGTTGCTCAGAGCTGTAACGTGCGTATCGTCGGGCCGAACACGTCCGGCGTGTTCAATACCCACAAAGCCTGCAACATCGTCGGCTTCAGCAATCTGAAGAAAGGTGGAATCGGCTTGCTGTCGCAGTCCGGGAACATGGCGCTTTCCCTCGTGACGGAGGCCGAGGCGAATGGGCACATCGGTCTGTCAACCTACGTGGGCATTGGCAACGAATCGGATATCCAGTTTGATGAGTACCTCGACTACTTCGCCGAAGATGAGAACACCAGGGCCGTCGTCGCGTACGTCGAGGGGATGAACAACGGGCGGGTGTTTCTGGACGCGCTGCGTCGGATAACACGCAGGAAGCCGGTCGTCCTCTACAAGTCGGGTCGCACCAGCGCCGGACGGAGTTCCGCGAAGTCGCACACCGGTGCGCTCGCCGGCGACTACGCGGTTAGCGAGGGCGTTCTGCGTCAGGCGGGTGCGGTGCTGGCTCGCAAGTCCGACGAGATTCTGTCGCTCGCTGAAGCGCTTTCGCTACTCAAGCCGCTCGCGTCGCGCCGCGTGGCGGTGCTGGCAGACGGTGGTGGGCATGCGACGATTGCTGCAGACGCCCTGAGCGAACAGGGTCTGACGCTGGCGTCTCTGAGCCAAGAAACGCAGCAGCGCCTCTCGGCAATCCTGCCGCCGTCGGCCGCCGTTGCAAACCCGGTGGATGTGGCCGGGGGAACGGACGCGAATCCTGCGGTATTTGCCGACTGCGCGCGCATTCTGCTTGAGGACCCTCAGGTCGACGGGCTGCTCATCACGGGGCTCTACGGTGGGTATGGCGTGAGGTTCTCGCAGTCGCTGACGCCCATTGAGATGCAGACCTCGTCGCGTATCGCCGGGATGCTGGAAACGTACGGCAAACCTATCATCGTGCATAGCCTGTACGGGAGTCTGTACGCGGACCTGCGACCTGCGCCGCTGACATGTATCCGTGAAGCTGGCGTGCCGGTCTACGACTCGCTTGAGCTGGCAGTCCGCTGCATGCTGGCTCTCGCCGAATTTGGCGAAACGCGAAGGCGGCCGTCAGCCGACGCGGACGGCCAAGCGGCGCGCTCGCCGGCGTTCGAGACAGTCCTTGCGTCCTGTCGCCGCGAGCACCGGACGGTTGTGCTCGAGCACGAAGCCCGGCAGGCGCTCGCGGATGCGGGCGTCCCGATGCCGGCACCCGCGATTCTGGCCAGGTCGCCGCATGAGGCCGTTGCGGCGTTCGAGCGCCTCGCATCGGTGCCGGTCGCGATGAAAATCGTGTCGCGCGACATCATCCACAAATCGGATGTCGGCGGGGTCAGGCTGAACGTTGGAAGTTCCGATGAAGTCAGGCAAGCGTTCGAAACCATCGTGGCCAACGGCCGAAAGCATGTGCAAGATCCGGACATTACCGGCGTCCTGGTGACACCCATGGCGCCCAAAGGCGGCGTCGAAATCATCATCGGGGTTGTGCGTGACCCGACTTATGGGCCGGTCATGATGTTTGGCCTCGGCGGCATTCTGGTCGAAGTGCTCAAGGACGTCGTGTTCCGCTCGCTTCCTCTCACCCAAGACGATGCGCACCGGATGCTCGCCGAGATCCGGGCCAGTGAGATTCTGAACGGGGTACGTGGAGCCGCCCCGACCGACAAGGATGCGCTGGTCAGGCTGATGATGGGCATTTCGGCGCTTTGCTCCGCGTTTCCCGAAATTGCCGAGCTGGACCTTAACCCCGTGCTGGCCTATTCCAGCGGGGTAGCCATCCTTGACGCGCGCATCCTGCTTGAGGATGTCGGCACAACCACCCCACAGTGACTTTCAACCGGGAAGCCAGAATGACCCTTGCACCTGAACTGACTGATGCGTTGCTAAGCGTCGACGGGCGTGTCGCGATACTGACCATGAACCGGGACGATGTGCGTAACGAACTGACCGGCACGAGGCTCGTCGACGATATTGAACGCACCGTACAGTGGATTAACGCCGAGGAATCTATCGGCGTCCTGATTGTGACCGGTGCCGGCAAGGCCTTTTCTTCCGGCGGAAACATCAAGCACATGTTGCATCGCGAAGGGAGTTTCGGGGGAGACGTATACGAGGTCCAGCAACGATATCGAAAAGGCATCCAGCGCCTGCCGCTGGCGATGCATCGTCTCGAGGTCCCTTCCATCGCAGCCATCAATGGCGCCGCATTGGGCGCGGGCTTCGACCTCGCCTGCATGTGCGACCTGAGACTGGCAACAACCGACGCGATCATGGGTGAGACCTTCATCAACGTGGGCATCATTCCGGGGGATGGCGGAGCGTGGTTGCTCCAGCGACTCGTCGGCTACCAGCGGGCCGCAGAGCTGACGTTTTCAGGCCGCACCTTTACCGGCGCGCAGGCCAGGGAACTTGGTATCGTTCTCGACGCCGTGAGCGCAGATCAGTTACTGGATACCGCGCAACAGTTGGCCAGGGGCCTCGCAGCAAAACCTCCGCAAGCCCTCAGGCTGACGAAGCGCCTGATGAAATCAGCCCAGCGCATGGAACTACCCGACTTCCTCGACCACTGTGCCGTGTTTCAGGGGATGTGCCACAACACCGAGGACCATATCGAAGCGCTCGCCGCGACACTCGAAAAGCGCGCACCTCAATTCAAGGGTCAATAGGCGCGCCCACTTTTACTGAAATAGCCCCGGCGCTTGCGCAAGACCGGGCCTTCCATAAAATTCTTCGGTTCAACGGGATCTGCATGGCAATTGTGGTGGTTGCACATGGGAATTAACTCTCAGATTGCATGGGTTAGCTGCCGGCACCGAAAAGCAATGTCAGCCATCGAGCCGACGGGCTTTCAACTACGAATGAACGCCGACAGGTCGGCGTTGAATTTTTCCTTATGCGTATCCGTCAATCCATGCGGCGCGCCGGGATAGACGATCAGCTTGGAGTTTTTGATCAGCTTTGCCGAAGCGCGTCCGGCGGCATCGATGGGGACAATCTGGTCATCGTCGCCGTGGATAATGAGAGTAGGCACGTCGATCTTTTTCAGGTCCTCGGTAAAATCAGTTTCCGAGAACGCCTTGATCGAGTCATAAGTGTTCTTGTGTCCGCCCTGCATGCCTTGGGCCCACCATGCGTCGATCAGCCCCTGCGAAGGTTTTGCTCCGGGACGGTTGAAGCCATAGAACGGACCGGCGGGCACATCTTTGTAGAACTGGGACCGATTGGCGAGCTGCGCGGCGCGCAGGCCATCGAAGACTTCAATTGACAAGCCAAGCGGGTTGGCGGGCGTCTTGAGCATCAAAGGCGGCACTGCTGAAACCAGCACGACTTTGGAGACCCGTCGCGTACCGTGCCGGCCGATATAGCGAGCCACCTCGCCCCCGCCCGTGGAGAAACCCACGAGTACGGCGTCGCGCAGGTCAAGGGTGTTGAACACGGCGGCCAAATCGTCGGCATAAGTGTTCATCTCGTTGCCATTCCAGGACTGGCTTGAACGGCCGTGGCCACGACGATCATGTGCGACTGCACGATACCCGTCCGACGCAACGAACATCATTTGAGATTCCCAGCTGTCCGAACTGAGTGGCCAGCCATGACAAAACACGATGGGGCGACCAGCGCCCCAGTCCTTGTAATAGAGCTGCGTGCCGTCGTTTGTCGCGATGTAACTGCCTGAGGCCTTCCCGCCTGCCTTTGCACGATGCGCCTCCTTTGCTGACGGAGCGGCCATTGCCGGGCTCGGCAAGCTAGCCACGACAAGAGAGCCAGCTGCGGCAGCGCTGCCGAGTAGCAAGTCACGCCGCGCCACGCCCTTGGTGAGGCTGCGATTATTTGAAGACATTGGCAATACTCCTTTCTTGACCGCACTCGGCGGCGTTGGATGGTCGCTCATTTACGTGAGCGCATTGCTTATAAATAGCCGACCAGGCGGATATTTAATAGGACAAGAAATTAGTACAACAGCCGCGTTGCGCTCGACTTCAATACGTAGAACCGCCCCTCGAAAGCCTACTACATGGAGAGAATCCTAGACTTCGACACAGGGTGCCGGTAGTGTCGCCACGCTGCGCACTCTGTTGTCGCGTCGGCACCAATTGCCGCGCCATGCATCGTCGCGGCCTGGGGACGCACAATTGTCCGGAATTGCCTGTCCCAGGCGAGTCAAGGTGTAAGCGAGCTTGGCCCCGCAGCTTCAAATGCGGAAGGTGGCACGCGCACCGAAAACTCCGATGGCGAGTGCCTGCTGGTAATCATCGGCGTGAAGCCGGACGGAGCAAGGAGCGCGTGGCAATCGCCGACGGCTATCGCGAGTCAAAGGACTCGTGGCGTGACCTGTCGCTGGACCTGAGGGCGCGCGGACCGCAGGCCGGCCCGCTGCTGGCCGTTCGCGACGGTGCGATGGCCCTGTGGGCTGCGCTGGAGGATATGTTCCCGAGACCAGGCACCAGCCAGCGCTGCTGGTTCCATTACGCCGACCTCCGGATTATGCCGCTGTGCGGGCGCGATGCCGCACCGCTGGCGGTGAACGCGCTTGAGAGCGTCGTTCAGCCAAGCCCGAATCGGTCGCAACGGGTGACCGGCCGGAACAAAGTCTTCCCGAACGGGGTCGTCAGTTCCGTCTCGTTCGTGTCCACCACGAACACTGCGAGGAGCTTGGCCGCTCTCGTCTCGCTGGCATTGGCGCTGACGAGATGGCGATCGCCCGCCATCTCGGAGAAGCTCTGTCCAGCCTTGTTTTCCTATTCTTCAATTGGCGTATGTGGGATCAGAGCCCTGTCTATGAGCGGCGGAGCCATTCGTCTAAACCAATGCGGCCGAGGCGCGCCTCGCCCAACGGCACCAGGGAATGCGCCTCAACACGACCGCCGAAGTATAGGGCTTCGGGGTCACGCACGACCTCACGCGGGTCGCCGACCGCCTTCAGATAGCGGGCGACGATTTCGTTGAATGGCGCGCGCTCCGGGCCGGCGATCTCGACGATGCCGTTTTGTGGCGCCGCGAGCGCCACATCGGCAACCATGGCAGCGACGTCGTCGGCCGCGATCGGCTGGAACAGGCCTGGCGAAATCCTGACTGTGTTTCCATCCGCACCGGAATCGGCAATGCCGCCAAGAAATTCCAGGAACTGGGTCGAGCGGATAACGGTGTAGGGAATGCCGGAGGCCTCGATCAGCTTCTCCTGGGCGACCTTGGCGCGAAAGTATCCATTGTCTGGCGTTCGGTCGGTCCCGACAATGGATAGTGCCACATGGTGCCCGACACCCGCTGTGGCTTCCGCCGCAAGAAGGTTGCGGCCGGAGGTCTCGAAGAATTCCAGCACCGCCTTGTCTTCAAATGACGGCGAATTGGCGAGGTCGATGACCACATGCGTGCCGGCCATGGCCTCCTGGAGCCCCTCGCCAGTAATGGTGTTGACACCGCTTTTGGGCGAGGCGGCAATGACATCGTGGCCGCCCTGCCGAAGTATGGCGACGGTCTTCGAGCCGATTAGGCCGGTGCCGCCGACGACGACGATCTTCATGGTTCACCCTCCATTGCCGACCACGGGAGCTCTTTGAATGGGCTCGCATGTGGCTAGCACAATACTACAAAAAAAGCAGATCGCAAGAACGTCGGCACCGCGTCACCGGGCCGTGCGGGGAAGCTATTGCGGGGGCGACCTCGCTTATCGGCGCATCAACCGACAGACACAAATTCTTGCATCCGTGCAGGATGCATCGTAGGCGTGGGCGGTGGCGTGCGGAAGACTCGCCGCGGGGAGCACCGCGTCGCGTTGTGAGCATCAATCAAGATATGTTCAATCTCAGCGTCTGAAGCTAAGTGGACTTCTTGCGCTTTTGCGCGCGCTTGCGATGGGAAAGATCAATCGCGGCTTGTCTGGCAGAGGCGAAGACGCGGGGAACGCATCGTCGTTCGCGGTATCGTCACTCGATGGTCAATAACGTCGTCATCGTCGTCAGACACTGCAGGTCGAGCGCCCTCGCGTGCTCGGTCATGTAGTCGATGAACACACGGATTCGGGCAGGAAGATGCTTGCGGCTGAGATAGCAGAGGTAATGGCCGCCGTCTTCGGGTGCGTGCTGCGCGAGACAACTGATCAACTGGCCTTCGCCAAGCAGATCGCACACCTGATAGGCCGGCAACTGCGCGATGCCCAGCCCGTCGAGCACTGCCTGCAGGATCAGATCCACGTCATTGAACGTATGTTGCGCGGCGGGCTGGCGCCGCTGTGCAAGACCGTCGACCTTGAATTCCCACTCCCTGACGCGGCCCGATGCCGTGCGGAAGTTGATGCAGCGATGGCCGAGCAAGTCGTCGACGTGGCGCGGCAAGCCGTGAATCCGTGCATAGGCCGGCGATGCACAGACGATCATCTGCATCGGAATCAGCTGCCGCGCGACGATTCCGCTGTCTTCCATGCGTCCGTCTCGAAACGAGACGTCGATGCGATCGGCAGTGAAGTCGGCGGGGCGATCGTTCAGCAGCAGTTCCAGCATGATCTCGGGATATTGTGTGTGAAAATTGCGCAGCAGCGGCGCGACGATCTTGCGGCCGAAGCCGGGCGCGGCGCCGATGCGCAAGTGACCGCGAGGCGGCCCATTGCGCAGCTCCCGCATGTCCTCGAGCGCCTGGGCGATGCGCTCTATGCCCGACTGACAGTTCGCGTAGAAAAGCTCTCCTTCGCGCGTGAGCGACGTGCTGCGCGTTGTGCGCTGGAAAAGACGCGCATCGAGCTGAGCCTCGAGTTTCTGCACGTTGCGGCTAACCGAGGATCGGCCGATGCCAAGGCGATCACCCGCGCGGGCAAAGCTGCCTTCATTGGCGACGGCCAGAAAGGAAACGACGCCGGCGTAACTGGTCGCAAAGCTGCATGCGAACGGATCGTCCGCGCCGGCAACGAGGCGGCGTGATGGGTAATCTGACATGGAAGCGCGAGTCGTGGAGTCCATGCACGACTAGACGTATGAGCGCCGCCATTTGTGACAGGGTCCGTCGTTTTTATTGAGGACGGAAGCGTGGGCATGCGCTCGGGCTTACTTCCCCGGCACGAGAATGGGCGCCCCCGTGTCCTTCAGCAGCAGCACGATGAACTTTGCCGGTTGAGTCTGGCTTGCGTTGCGTCCGACGGTATGAATATCGTTCGGGCCCTCATAGAAGGTCTGTCCGGGCGTCAGCGTGACTTCCTTGCCGCCCTTGACTTGCATCACGATCGATCCTTCCAGCACATAGACGAACGCGTGCGCATGATGTCGATGGACAGGATCGACGGCACCCGGCGGATAGACGACGGTGATCATCAAGGCTTCCTTGCCCGGATAGTCGTCGAGCGGCTTCGTCATCAATGGCGTGACGATGGCTGCCGGCTGCGCGGCGCGGGTCTCGCCCATCAATGCGCAGACGACGACGGCCACGGCCAGTGCAGCGTTTTTCAAGCGAAGCATGGTGGTGTGTTCCCCAAATGACGCGGCCCGCGCGCGCGGGCCGAAGATAAAGACCGACAGCACAAGCCCGCAGGTCAGGCGAGATTGGCCTTGTCGAGGCCTAACGCCTTGTCCGACGAACCCGGCACGGTCTTGAACGCGACGTTTGCGCGGTTCCACCCATTGATGGCCATGACTTCGAACGTTAGGTCCGACAGTTCCTTCTCGGCAAACTGGGTACGCACGCGCTCATAGATATCGTCGGGCACGCCGTGGTCGGGAAGCTTCGTCAGCACTTCCGTCCAGGCGAGCGCGGCACGTTCGCGCGGCGCAAAGAGCGTCGATTCGCGCCACGTCGCGAGATGATGGAGGCGCAGTTCCCGCTCGCCGTGGATGCGCGCTTCCTTCACGTGCATGTCGAGGCAGAATCCACAACCATTGATCTGCGACGCCCGGATCGACACGAGATCACGGATCGATTCTTCGATTGCGCTGTCCTTCAGCAGATTGCTGAGTTCGAGGAACTTCCTGAACAGTTCCGGCGATTGCTGAATGTAGTTGATACGTTGCGTCATGATTTCTCCTGGCGACGATGAGTGAGCACCCGGGCTTCGCGGGCGCTGCTGGCGGCCGTCGGCCGCAGGAAGTCATCGTAGGTGGGCGCGGCGTGTCGCGGTAGGCGTGCGAACGGGCTCACCGTGTTGTACGCGAGGCACCATTCGACGAGTTGAGGCGCGTCCGCGCCCGAGAGTGATCGGCGTTCAGGCGTTGGAGTGTGCCGCCGCGATGCGTGCGAGCTTGTCAGGGTTGCGCTGCACATGGATACGAACGATGCGCTCGCCGTCCGTTTCGAACGACTGTGCCGATTCGAGCTTGCCTTCGATAAAGCGCAGCAGCGCCCATTGACCGTTGAGCACCACGAGCTTGACGCTGAGTTCGCTGCCATAACGGAGCGACGGCGCGTAGAAAAGCTGTGCGATGCGCCGGCCCCCCACCATCGGTTGTGGGGAGCTCGGGACTTTGCCGCCGCCGTCGCCGATCAGCATCGCGTCTTCGGCCAGCAACGCGTTGATCGCATGGAAGTCGCCGCCCTCCAGCGCCTGCGCGAAGGTCCGCAGCAGGCGAAGATGCGTCTCGCGCGACACTTCGTAATGCGGGCGTTCGTCGCGTAGTTGCGCTTTTGCACGGCTTACCAGTTGCCGGCACGCCGCCTTCGTCTTGCCGATGGCCTCAGCGACTTCGCCGTAGTCCGCGTCGAACACCTCGCGCAGCAGGAAGGCTGCCCGCGCTTCCGGCGTCAGCCGCTCGAGCAGCGTCAGAAATGCCACGGAGACGTCGTCTGCACGCTCCGTGACCTCCTCGGGTGTCGCCGGTGAGTCGGTCATCTGCGGCTCGGGCAACCAGATGCCCGTGTAGTGTTCGCGCTGAATCTTCGCGGCGCGCAGACGGTCGATGGACATCCGTGTCGTGACCGCGACGAGCCACGCTTCCGCGTTATCGATGCTCTCGCGGGCCGCCGCATGCCAACGCAGCCAGACGTCCTGCACGATATCTTCGGCTTCGGCCACAGACCCCAGCATTCGATAGGCAATCTTCTGCAATCGGGGGCGGAGCCCGTTAAAGGCATGCGCGTCGTCGTCCATGAACAGACTTCCTCTCGCGTTTGACACAAGCGCCGCCCGAACAGCGTGCTGGCAGTTGCATATTGCCACGGATGGGACAACGCTTGAGACGCTCGACATTGCCCTTTTGATCTACAGAAATCAGAGCCATTGCGGTTCCCTTGGTCAAGGCGATAGGCGGGCATTTCCGCGAGATCGCGTCTGCACCCGATAACCGGCCATTCGGAATGGCCGGGTTCGCTACGCCGGCTAGGTTGCCCGATCGAACTTGTGTGCAAACCGCTGCGTCGCCCATTCGATGAAGGCGCGCAACCGCTGGCTCATGTGCC
>NZ_JAFLRF010000047.1 GCF_017315705.1 Trinickia mobilis
GGGTTGGATACGGCTCGGCAGGCGTTGTCGGTGCGGTTTGGCCGGGGGGCGAGGAAGAAGGTGGAGGAGGCCGCGCAGTGATTTGAGCCTTATTGCGTCAGCCATGATCAACTCCTGAGGTGAGTTGATGGTGGTCAGCGGGTCGTATGGGTTGCCGCCCATGCGGCCCGCGCTTCGTTTACAGCGTCAGATGCGTACGTGCCTCCTGTTAGCTGCCGGGATTGATGCATGCGATCGAATCACTGTATGGATAATCAGTTATCCGATCAATCTATCCGTTCGGGATAGGGAAGCCGGGGCGATTCACAAGCCTACGAAGCCTTTACCTCCAAAAAAGCCGAAATCGAGGCTCGCTTGGCCGACCTTCAAGCTGCGGTAGTTGAAGCAGAACGATTAAATCGTGCACTCAGGGTGGGTCGGGTCCCGGCTATCGTTGTGGATGTTCTGCGGGCTATCGAGAGGGCTGGGCTGTCTTCCTACTTTACGGTGGTTGGTACGCACGCCCTGTACGCCTATGAGGCTGCGGCTGGAGTACGCATTGCGCAGGGCGCATTGGCCACCCAGGATGTCGACATGCTTTGGGATGCTCAAAGGCATGTTCGTTTTCTGACAGACATCGAGCGCCTTGACGTTTCGATGCTCAGCATTTTGCAGCGCGTTGATAAGAGCTTTCGGCGCAAAGACGACCATCTCGAGACGGCCATCAACAGCAAAGGTTTTGAGGTCGACTTTTTGCGACGGCCGCCGCAAGACTCTGACCCTCATCCGGTCCGACTGCCTGCTTACGAAGAAGACCTGTGGCCTGTACAGGCCCGGCGTGCGCAGATATTGGCGTCGGCGCCCAAATTCGGGCAGGTCGTGGTGGCCGCGACCGGAAAAATGGCGAGGATGTCGGCCATTGACCCGGAGGTATTCATCGACTTCAAGACCTGGATGGCGAAAGAGGCCCCGGACCGAGACCCGCGTAAGCGCCGACGCGACCAACTGCAGGCCGATATCGTCTGGACGTTGATGGACCAAGGCTTATTGTTGTCGCGGTAGATGCCGCAACAGGTCGCTGATACAAATGAGCTTGAGAAAACCAGGCCCTAACCCAGCCCAAGCCCCAGCCCCATTCGCCGTCGTGCAGCAATTGCGCCGCCTGGCCGCCGGAGGTCCACCACACTGCGATGTCCGGCTTGATCTGCGCGAGCTTCTTGAACGCGCGGTCGACGTCGAGCGGATACAGCTTGTCGCGCGGCACGCCGTCGGCGAGCAGGGCGGCTTCGAGCACCGTCTGCGGAACGAACGGCGGCGATCCATCTGCTACGCAAAATGTAATGACTGGAGTACGAAATATCGAATCCGGCCGACCAGGCAAGACACGCCGCACAGCACGACTCCACGCGCGGCAGTGCAGCAACCGGAACACGCAACAGCGGGCTTGAGAAAAATATACGAAGCCATTTTGTGAATGGCAACGCTCGAATTGTTGGAGCGGCCATAACGTGGCGTCATGGCCCGCAGCAGGAGGAAAGTCCGGAGAGCCGAGACTTACGCCGGCGTCATCGCGCGCCGGAACGCAAGCGGACTCGCGCCGACCGCGGCGCGGAAGCGATGGCTGAAGTGGCTGCCGTTCGCAAAGCCGCAAAGCGCCGCGACTTGTTCGAGCGGCATCGTCGTGGTTTGCAGCAGCACGCGCGCGCGGTCGATGCGCTGTTGCGCAATCCACGAGTGGGGCGGCATGCCGAATGACGTCCGGAACATGCGCGCGAGATGGAATTCCGACAGGCACGCGACGTTGGACAGCTCGCCGAGCGTCAGCGATTCGGTCAGGTTGGCCTCGATGTAATCGCGCAGGCGGCGCCGCGTCGACACCGACAGTCCGCCCTTGCTCTGAACATTCTCGCGGCGCATCGATTGGCCGCGCAGCAAGAGCGAGAGCACTTCGTGCACGATCTCGTTGGCGCGCAGCCGCTCGTCGGCGCCGTCCCACGGCAGCATGGCCAGCGACTGGCACAGCTCGGCGATGCGGGCGTCTTCGAAATAGGTGCGATCGGCGAGCGTCAGTTCGCGCGGCTCGCGATCCAGCTCGAGCGCCGCGCGCCGCGTGAAATGCTCGGGCATGAAGTACAGATGCATGAAATGCATGTGCCCGCGCACCCACCAGCGCGATTCGTGATCGCCCGGCAGCGCGCAAAGGCGGCGCGGCGCGCCGAAGCGGCCCGGGAGCTTCTGGCGTTCGGTCCGGTAGCCGCCGTCGAGATAGCACGACAGCGTGTGGTGGCCGGGATGGTCGTAGGCGGTCTCGGCGACGTCGGTGTCGCGCGTCCAGACGGCGGCCGCGAGCTGGTCGCCAAGCCACGCGAAGCGCTCGAGCGTCGCGTTGGCGTCGGCGAGCGTGCGGCACACCGACTGCACGCCGAGCGAGCGGCCTGCAGGGGAGTCGAGCGTGGCGCAGGCGGGTGGGCAGGCCGTCACGGTGTCGGGGGGATGAGTGGAAAGATGGCCCGAGTATAGAGGCCGTCGCGCATTTGCGCCCGGGTGGCGGCAAGCCGGCGCGCATAAAAGCGCAAGGATGGACAAGGCCCGGCGCCGCGGCGATCGCATAGTCGGGCTCTCGCGTTTCGTTGAACCCGGCTTATGAACCTGCTCCTTTACGTCGTGACCGTGCTGATCTGGGGGACCACCTGGATCGCGATCAAATGGCAACTTGGCGTCGTCGCGCCGCCGGTGTCGATCGCGCTGCGCTTCTGGTGCGCCGCGATCGTGCTGTTCGCGCTCTTGCGCATCATGCGCCGGCCGATCCTGCCGCCGCGCGCCGCATGGCCGTTGCTCGCGGCGCAGGCCCTCGCGCTCTTCTGCGTCAACTTCTTGTGCTTCTACTACGCCGAGCGGATCGTTCCGAGCGGCCTCGTCGCCGTCGTCTTCTCGACCGCGCCGCTGCTCAACTCGATCAACGGCCGCCTCTTCATGGGACGGCCGCTGCGGGCGAGCGCGATCGTCGGCGCGCTCTTGGGCCTCGCGGGAATCGGGTGCCTGTTCGCGCAGCAAATGGCCGGCCACGCCGGCGATGAGCAGATGTGGCTCGGCCTCGCTATCGCGTTCCTGGGGACGATGTCGTTCTCCGCCGGCAACCTGCTGTCGAGCCGGATGCAGTCGATGGGCCTGCACCCCATCGTCACGAATAGCTGGGCCATGCTGATCGGCGCGGCGGTGCTGACCGTCGGCAGCCTGCTGGCCGGGCTGCCGTTCGAGCCGGAATTCACCGTGCGCTACCTCGGCGCGCTTGCCTACCTCGCGGTGCCCGGCTCGGTCATCGGCTTTACGGCGTATCTGATGCTGGTCGGGCGGATCGGGCCGGAGCGGGCCGCGTACTGCACGGTGCTGTTCCCGATCGTCGCGCTGGCCGTGTCGACGGTATTCGAGGGCTACCGATGGTCCGCGCTCGCGGTGCTGGGGCTGATGCTCGTGGTCGCGGGCAATCTGGTCGCCTTCGACCTGACGCGGCGCCTCGTTGCGTGGAATGGCGTCGGCAAGCCGACGCTATGAAAGTGCGCGAATCAATCATGATGACGGAGAGCGTCGCGCGCTACCGCAGCCATACCGAACCGGCCGCGTAGCCGGGCATCCGGATTGCTTCTTGCTGTCAGGGGGGCGATACCTTGGCCGCATTTGGCGCGATCAAGTGCTGGCACCCCATCCCTTTGCCGCGCAGACTAAGGCGTATTCACGCCGGCAACCGGTGCCGCTCAGGCGACTTTGACGGAGGGCCACACCATGAGCACTCGGGACGAACTCCAAAGCACGATCGACGCGCTGGTCCGGGCCGGCAAAGGCCTGCTGGCAGCCGACGAGAGCGGCGGCACCATTGCCAAGCGCTTCAAGACGATCGGCGTCGAATCGACCGAGGAAAACCGCCGCGCGTGGCGCAGTCTGCTCCTGTCGACCGCAGGCCTCGGCGAGTTCGTGAGCGGCGTCATCCTGTACGAAGAGACGCTCGGCCAATGCGCCGGCGACGGCACGCCGCTGCCGCAACTGGCGGCGCGCCAGGGCATCGTGCCGGGCATCAAGGTGGACGCGGGCAAGATCGCGCTTGCCCATGCGCCGGGCGACGAAGTGACCGAAGGGCTCGACGGTCTGGCGAAGCGTCTCGAAGGCTACAAGAAGCAGGGCGCGCGCTTCGCGAAATGGCGCGCGGTGTACAACGTGTCGGATACCTTGCCGAGCCGACTCGCGATCGAGACCAATGCCGCGTCGCTCGCGCGCTATGCGGCGATTTGCCAGGAAGCCGGCGTCGTGCCGATCGTCGAGCCGGAGGTGCTGATGGACGGCGGCCACTCGATCGAACGCTGCGCGCAAGTGACCGAAGCCGTGCTGCATGAGGTGTTCGCCGCGCTTCATCGCCACGCGGTGACGCTCGAGCACATGCTGCTCAAGCCGAGCATGGTCGTCGCGGGCAAGGAGCACGCGCGGCAAGCGCCGTCCGCCGAGATTGCGGCGCAGACGGTGAGCGTCCTCGGCCGCACGGTGCCGGCCGCGGTGGCGGGCCTCTTCTTCTTGTCGGGCGGGCAGACGCCTGAAGAGGCGACCGCCAATCTCGATGCGATCAATCGCACGGGCCGGCGCCCGTGGCCGTTGAGCTTTTCCTACGGACGCGCGTTGCAGGAGCCGCCGCTCAAGGCCTGGCGAGGGCAGGCGGCGAATATCGGCGCGGCGCAAATGGCGCTGATGAAGCGCGCGCGGTTGAATGGCGCGGCAAGCATGGGGCAATACGACGCCGAACTGGACGCCGTGGGCGATTCTGCGACGCGTTGATCGGCATGCCGCAGATCCGGCGGAACGCACCAAACAAAAAGGCCAGAACACTTCCGCTCTGGCCTTTTTGCTTTCGGACCGCGGCGGCGACTCAATTGCGCCGCCGCCGCGTGCGGCTCGACTTCAATGCCACGCCATCTGAACGACCTTGACGATCACCAGCCCGACCGCGATCACCAGATACCCACGCAGCACGCCCATCCAGACACGCTTGGACAGCGTGAGATTCGGCTTCGGCAGTTGTTCGAGCGGCGGCATGCGCCACGTGTCGCGCACCTTCTTCAAGGCCGCCTTGCTCGGCGCCGGTGCTTCTGCCGCCGCTGCGCTGCGCGTCTTGCGCACGATTTCGGTGGCTGCGTAGCCGACGATGGCGAGCAGCGTGCCGCCGACGAGGATCTCCATGATCGCCTTGCCGCTGATATCCGGATACACGGTGGCGGTGGTCAGGATGATCGACAGCACGACCAGAATCCAGATGATCGCGCCCGTGAACAGATTCAGCTTTTTGCCGTTCACCCACGGACCGAGCACGGCACGGTCGTTGCACAGCAGCAGCAGGAACACGGTGGCGCTCGGCAGGAGCACGCCGGCGAGCGTCTGCACGGCCTCGGTCAGAAGGCCGAGCGGGCTGCCCGGCATCAGCACGAGCGCCGCGGCGAGCGCGATGATGCCGAAGTAGACGAGGTAGAAGCCCTTCGCGTCGAGCACGCTGCGATGCAGCGAGTGACGGATCTTGAACACGTCGCCGATCGCGTAGGCCGTCGCGAGCGAGACAGCGGCAGCGCCGATGATCGAAGCGTCGAGCAGCGCGACCGCGAAGATCGTCGCCGACGTCGGGCCGACGTACTTGTGCAGCCCGGCGATCACGCCGCCCGCATCGGTGAAGTTGCCGAACTCCGGACGTCCCGCGAAGAGCGCTGCGCAGAAGGCCATCATCGCGACGGCGCCGATGATCACGAAGGCAATGCCGATCCACAGGTCCGCCTTTTCGTACTTCATGAAGCGCGGCGTGATGCGCTTGTCGATCACGTAGCTTTGCTGGAAGAACAGCTGCCACGGCGCGACCGTCGTGCCGACAATGCCGATCACGAGCAGCATCACGTCCGACAGCTTCGAGTTCTTCGGCCAGCTCGGGATAAGGAAGTCGCGCGTGATGACGCTGACCGGCGGATGGATCGACACGAGCACCGGCACCAGCAGCAGGCTCAAAAGGCACAGCACGATCGCGAAGCGTTCGAAGCGCCGGAAGTTGCCGGTGCTCACGGCGGCCATCGTCAGCACGGCGGCGATGCAGACGCCGAGCACCTTCGACACGCCGAGATAGTCGAGCGCAAAGGTGATGCCGATGAATTCGGTGACGATCGTGAGCGCGTTGAGCAGGAACAGGTCGATGACGCTGAAGGCACCCCAGAACTTGCCGAAGCGCTCGAAGATCAGGCGTGCGTGGCCGACGCCCGTTACGGCGCCAAGGCGCAGCACCATTTCCTGGTTCACGTACAGCACGGGGATCAGGAGCGCGAGCGTCCAGAGCAGCGACGTGCCGTAGTTCTGGCCGGCTTGCGTGTAGGTGCCGAACGCGCCCGCATCGTTGTCGCCGACCATCACGATGAGACCGGGGCCGAGAATCGCGAGCAGCGTGCGCAGGCGCGCCCACCAGTTGGTGCGCGGCGCGGTGTCGTGGTGCGCGATCGTGCCGAACGCGCCGCGGATATCGCCGACGTGGGCGTCGTCGAGCACGGCGCTCCGTGTCGTCGACGAGACGTTTGCAGGTGTGGACATTTTTAGTTTTCCTATGCGTAGAGCTAAAGCGGTCGTGGCGCAGCCTGCCGGACGATGTGGGTCGAGCGAGCGGCGGGCTGCGCGGTTTCAGTGTCGTCAGTCAGCGAGCTTCTTGAGCGCGGTCCAGAGCGCGGCGGCCACGCTGGCCGATGCGTGCGAACGCGGCTCGAGCGTCAGCATCTCGTCGTAGTGCGTGCGAGCTTCGTCGACGCGCGGGAGCTGCGGTACGAGAAGAGCGAATTGCATGATGAATCCTCCACAATCATTGAAACCTGGGGCCCGAGGGTGGCCAGTCCGGTTTCAGCTCACACGGATCGAGACGATCGGACGTGTGGGGAGGAACGAATGCGGGCCTTCCGTCAGGCGAAGCAAAAAGTCGGGCGCGTGAGGGCGCAGGTATGGCAAGAGTGACTAGGCTCAGGGTCGGGCATTTCGATTTCCTTTTGTCTTTCCCGTTGTCGCGTCGCGAAACACGGATGTGTTGAACCACACGCCTTTTCGAACACCGGCGCAGCATGCTGCCGGCCAGCGAAAAGGCGCAAACGAACGGCGCCGCGAGCCTGATGGCTCGATGCGCCAGACCATCGACGCGGATGTGCGAACGCGCGCACGTCGCGAAGGCGGCGTATCAATCGAAGAGGTGCGAAGGGAGTACTGCGGAAGCTACTGCGATGCGCACCGTCTGCCTGTCGGCATGACGGCGGCTAAAGAAGAATCAGCGCGGGGCGTCGTGCCAGTCAGGCAGAAATACTGTTCGAAGATCGACTACTGCAACTGTCCAAGGCATATGCCCCATTTGTGGAAACAACTGAATTTTAGTGATTTGCTATAAGACAAGTCAACGCATACGCAGAAGAATTTTCTTACGTTTCAATTACGTAGCGCGTACGATGCCGAATTCCTCTGCACACCTGCGCATCGGCAACGAAGCCGTTGCCGAGCTGCGGACCGTCGTGGCGGTTTAACTTGATGCGAGACCTTTGCGCAGCAGTTCGTCGACGAGGCCCGTCATCCCTTCCGGATGGCTGGCCGCGCGTTCCTTCAGCGTCGCCGCGAGCTCGCCGTCGAGCTTGCACGCGAACGGCACGAGCCCTTTTGCCTGATCGAGCTTGCGCTGCTCGCGACGGTCGAGCACTTCGACGATGCCTTTGCCGAAGCGCTCGGAGCGCGTCTGCTTCATCGAGTGGGTCAGTTTGAGCGCCTTGCTCTTTTCAAGGTCGGTTTTCTTCATTGGCATGCGGAAGTGTCCTGCGGTTGGAGTGGGGCGGCCTGTAGCCGGTGGGCCCGTATTGTACGCAGTGCGCGCGGGCCAGCCCAGACGGGCCGGCCCGCCTCGTGCCCGTCAATGGTTGTGGCGCGACTCGCCGCGCGTCTCGATGACGTTCAGGTACAGCGTCGCGTGTTCGAGGCAAGCGCCGGTCGCATGCTGGCCGACCATGCTGCGATAGATCTCCTCCCAAGGCGTCTTGTGCTGCAAGAGCGGCGCTTTCCACGCGGCGCGCCGTGCAGCGAGTTCGTCCGCCGAGATCATCACGTCGACCTTGCGCGCTTGCAGATCGATGCGGATCTTGTCGCCGGTCATGAGCAGCGCAAGATTGCCGCCCACCGCCGCCTCGGGCGACACGTTCAGGATCGACGGGCTCGCCGACGTGCCGCTCTGCCGGCCGTCGCCGATGGTCGGCAGCGTATCGACGCCTTCCTTGATCAGCGCAGCGGGCGGCTGCATGTTGACGACTTCCGCGCCGCCGGGGTACCCGACCGGGCCGCAATTGCGGATCACGAGCACCGATCGCGCGTCGACGCCGAGTTCCGGATCGTCGATGCGCTCGTGATAGTCCTCGGGCCCCTCGAACACGACGGCGTGTCCTTCGAAGACATTAGGATGCTCGGGGTCGGAGAGGAAGCGCTTGCGGAACGCGGGATCGATCACGCTGATCTTCATCACGGCGCTGTCGAACAGGTTGCCGGACATGACGACGTAGCCCGCCGCTTCCTTCAACGGCTCGGTGTACCGTCGGATCACTTCGCGATCCGGCTCGGCGACGCTCGCGAGGTCTTCGGCGAGCGTGCGTCCCGTCACCGTGCGCACGCCGCCGTCCAGCTTGCCGGCGTCGAGCAGCTCCTTCATCACAGCCGGCACGCCGCCCGCGCGATGAAACGCTTCGCCGAGAAACCGTCCGGCCGGCTGGCAATCGACCAGCAACGGCACGTCCGGCCCGAGCCGCTGCCAGTCGTCGAGCGTGTGCTCGACGCCCATATGGCGCGCGATCGCGATCATGTGGATCGGACAATTCGACGAACCGCCGAGCGCCGCCGCCGCGACCACGGCGTTTTCGAAGGCGCCTTGGGTCATGATGTCCGACGGGCGCAGGTTCTCGTGGATCATGCCGACGATGCGCTTGCCCGTGGCGTAGGCCATCTGCCCGCGCTCGCGATACGGCGCGGGAATCGCGGCGCAGCCCGGCAGCGACATGCCGAGCGCCTCGGCGAGCGAGTTCATCGACAGCGCCGTGCCCATCGTGTTGCAGTGCCCCGCCGACGGCGCCGATGACGCCACCATGTTCATGAACGCTTCGTAATCGATCTCCCCGGCCGCGAGCCGCTTGCGCGCATGCCAGACGACGGTGCCCGAGCCCGCGAGCTTGCCTTGCCACCAGCCGTCGAGCATCGGTCCGCCCGATAGCACGATCGCCGGGAGGTTGACCGTGGCCGCGGCCATCAGGCACGCGGGCGTGGTCTTGTCGCAGCCGGTGGTCAGCACGACGCCGTCGAGTGGATAGCCATGCAGGATCTCGACGAGTCCGAGGTAGGCGAGATTGCGGTCGAGCGCGGCCGTGGGGCGCTTGCCGGTCTCCTGGATCGGATGAACGGGGAATTCGAGCGGGATGCCGCCCGCGTCGCGGATGCCGTCGCGCACGCGCCCGGCGAGCTCCAGATGATGACGGTTGCACGGCGCCAGGTCCGATCCCGTCTGCGCGATGCCGACGATCGGCTTGCCCGACTGCAATTCTTCGCGCGTGATGCCGTAGTTCATGTAGCGCTCGAGATAGAGCGCGGTCATGCCGGGGTTGGACGGATCGTCGAACCAGCGGCGGCTGCGCAGGCGGTGCGGCTGGTCCGAGTCGGGACGATGGCGCATGGCGGGTGTCTCCGGTGCTTGATTTGAGGTGCGATTGCGTAATGGGATGACGGCGGGGATGGCGGCGGCGCGCGCGTCACGCCGCCCGCCGAGCCGTCATTGTGCGCTTCCCGCGGCCGGGGGCGTGACGCGCGCGCCGTCCACGACGGTATCCATCAACGCGCGCATGCGTCTCCAATGCGAGCCTTCCCAGAAGACCCGCCGGCAGATGTCACAGGTGACGAACTGCGTGTGCCGCTCGAGCACGCCCTTCGGTGCGCGGTCCGCCACTTCTTCCTTCTCGATGCGCCGCAGCGGCGCATTGCAGGTCAGGCACAGCCGGAACGGCTGCGCGCTGCCGGCGAGATCGAGCCGACCGAAAATCTCGCGCAATTGCGCGTCGGGCTTCAGCGCGCGCACGTAGCAGCCGTGCGTGATCGTGCGGCGCTTGAGCAACTCGCGGTCGCGCGTGAGCACGATCCGTTGCTCGGCCGAGGCGAGCGCTTCGATCGCGGCGTCGGCGTAGTGGTTGTCGTAGAGCGTGTCGAAACCCGCGAGCCGCAGCAATTGCGCGAGGCCGCCGAGATGCGCGTCGGCGACGAAGCGGATCGTGCGCAGCGGCGCGGCGCGCACCCGCAGGAGCGGGCGGATGTCGAGCGCTTCGAATTTGGGGTAGACCGCGACGCGGTCACCGTCTTCGAGAATCTGCTCGAAACCGACCGATTCGCCGTTCACGAGGATCAGTTCCACTTCGGTGTGCGGCACGCCGAGCGCTTCGATCATATGTTTGGCCGTCGCGGCGGGCGGGCATGCGCAACTGAACGACCGCCTGCGCAGCGGCCGGGCGATGAAGTCGTTCAGCTCTTCATAGAAGCGGAAAGTCGCGGTGACGGGAGCCATCGGATCAGTATCGCATCAAGGCGGGCCGTGCGCCGGACGCGCGGGTCGCGAAGGTGGGTCAGGCGGCGGTTTCACGATGCGGATCGGCGCGAGGCTCGCCAGCTGCGCCGGCAGCAAGCTTTGCGCGCCTGTGCTTTACTCCCTGGTTCTTTGCGAAGAGATGAAGGAGCAATCCATGGATATCGGTTTTATCGGTCTGGGCAGCATGGGCAGCGCGATGGTGGCGAACCTCCTGAAGGCGGGGCATCGCGTCAGGGTGTGGAACCGCACGGCCGAGCGCGCGCGTGCGCTCACCGAACTCGGCGCGCAGGTGGTCGAAACGCCCGCGCACGCGTTCGCGGGCGATGCCGTGCTGTCGATGCTCGCCGACGACGCGGCGGCTCGCGAAGTCTTCGATGCCGCACTGCTCGAACACGCGCCCCGCGGCCTGATCCACGTGAACATGGCGACGATTTCGGTCATCTGTGCCGAGGAACTCGCGCACGAACACGCGTTGCGCGGGCTCAACTATGTGGCCGCGCCGGTGATGGGACGGCCCGACGTGGCCGCCGCGGCGAAGCTCACGATCATGGCGGCAGGCCCCGCCGAAGCGATCGATCGCGTGCAGCCGATATTCGACGCGATCGGCCAGAAGACGTGGCGCCTCGGCTCCTTGCCGCAGCATGCGAACGTTGCGAAGCTCGCGGCGAACTTCACGCTGGCCTCGGCGGTGGAGACGCTCGGCGAAGTGTCGGCGCTGCTTGGCGGCTATGGCGTCGCGATGTCGGATTTCCTCGACGTGATCACGAATAGCGTGTTTCCCGGGCCGGTGTATCAGGGCTACGGCCGGTTGATTGCCGAGGGCCGCTACGAGCCGGCGATGTTCAAGGCGCGCCTGGGCCTGAAGGACGTGCGGCTCGCGCTCGCGGCCGGTGACGCCGCCTCGATACCGCTGCCGATCGCGAGCGTCGTGCGCGACAGCCTGCTCGACGCGATCGCGCACGGCGACGGCGACAAGGACTTCGCGGTGCTTGGCCAAGTCGCGGCGCGGCGGGCTGCGCGCTAAACGGGGACCGAGCGGGTGGCGGATGCGGGCTCGGCCCGCGCGCCGCAGCCGCCCGGAAAAATTCGGCGCGTGCGGGCATAATCGCCGGTTCGACCCATTCTGACTATCCCGCGCCATCGCCATGAGCCTGCATACCTGGTGGCTTTACGTCGCCACCGTTTTCGTCGTTTCCGCCATTCCCGGTCCCAACATGCTGCTCGTGATGACGCACGGCGCGCAGCACGGCCTGCGCCGCTCGAGCGCGACGATGGCGGGGTGTCTGTCGGCGCTGGTGCTGATGCTGTCGGTATCGGCGGCGGGGCTCGGCGTGTTCCTCGAAGCGTGGCCGGCGATGTTCAACGCGCTGCGGCTGATCGGCGCCGCGTATCTCGTGTACCTCGGCGTGAAGGCGTGGCGCGCGAATGTCGACGTGGAGCCTGACGACAAGCATGCCGACGCCGCAGCAAAGCCCGTGCGCTCGCCTGCCGCGCTCTATCGCAACGGCTTCCTGGTCGCGAGCAGCAACCCGAAGGCGATCCTGTTCGCGGCCGCGCTCTTGCCGCAGTTCATCAACGAGGCGGCGCCGAAGCTCCCGCAATTCGGGATTCTCGTCGCGACGTTCGCGGTGATCGAGGTGAGCTGGTATCTGGTCTATGCCGGCTTCGGTCTGCGCATCGGCGCGACGCTCAAGAGCCGCGGCGTTGCGAAGGCGTTCAATCGCCTGACGGGCGGGGTGTTCGTCGGATTCGGCGCGATGATGGCGCTCGTGCGGCACTGACGCTCCCTTTTTTGGGCGACCCGAGTTAGCGCTTCAGCACTGACTGCGGCCCCATGCAGAGCACTTACTCGGCTCCCATGCAACGCGATTGATGCCGGCAATTGCGAGCCGAACACGACGCCGTTTTGCGCGGAATGCACAATCGTTTGCGGTCAAATTCGAACGATGCGGGACGCGTGGACGGTTCGAGATCGCGCGTACCGTGACCGGCGGCGCGAGGGTTTGACGCTTTTTTGAGAGATATCACCGTTTGAAACAAACTGCCGTTAAAAAACGGCCCGACGGGTCCAAAAAAAAGTTTGCGGCCCGACGGAAAACGATTTCCTTTTAACCGGGCGCTGAAAATCCTTGCGAAAATCAGCGTTTCAGACAACAGTTTGGAGTGCGATTCACAAAAATTGATGTGATGATTACGGCCCGATCGGCAGAAAGCACAACAGATTGTTGCGGGAACATGAAATCTAATCAGCGTCAAACCGATCAAAGGGAGAAACGACTCGCACACGGACCTTGCGGCCCAACCTCGGGAGAGCGCGATGCATAAGAGCATATTGATCGCCGATCACGACGACGATGCGTTAGCCGGCCTCGCCAATCTGGTCGAGGAGATGGGCTACGACGTGATCCTCGCGCACAGTGCGGCCGATGCGCTCAGCATCGCCGAGCGGCACTGGCCGGATGTCGCGATTCTCGACATCGGCGGCCCCGAGCTCGATGGCTTGGCCGCCTCGCGCCGGCTGCGGGACATGGCGAAGGCGCGCTCGCTTCTGCTGATCGCGCTCACCGGCTGGGGACAGCCGCAATATCGTGACATGGCGCTCGCCGCCGGTTTCGACGTGCATCTCGTCAAGCCGGTGGGCGCCGATCAATTGAGCTTCATCCTTTCGATGGCGTGCGAATGAGCAATCGGCTTTGGGTGTGGCGCAGAAACAACGCCAGGAGATAGAGGAATATTCTGATGTTGCGCCGCATCACAGGGTTTGCTATAGTAGGAATTGTCTCCTCCATGTCTCCTCTGATATGGATTCAGCCCGCCAACCTAGGCGGGCTTTTTTTTGTCCCGTGCAATGCAGTCCCCACTTTTCTCATTTGGCGGTGCGCCGTCTTGCCCGGCGTGGATCTCCCAGATCCTGATCTCCGACAGCTTCCTTTAGAACTTGTACGACACGGCGACGAAGGTGATGATCGGGTCCGTCTTCAATTCCGCCTGCGATACGGCGAGTTCCGTGCCGTCCGCGGCCTTGATGATCACCGACGTGGTCGTCTTGAGCGGGATGTAAGTCACCGATGCGGTCACGTCCCAGTGTTTCGTGAAGAAATACGAGGCGCCCACGTCGAACACCGGCACCCATGACGACGATGCCTTCGCCGATACGCTCGTCGTCCCCGGCTTGCCTGCGCCCGCCTTCGAGCGCGGTCGTCCGGTAATCGAACTGGCTGTCGACGCCGAGGTACTCGCCGTCCTGCGAGTCCGGTCCGATCGTCGTCTGCGGCGCGAGGATCGAGATGCCTGACTCGTCGTCGGCGACGGGCCCGGTCAGGCCGTTTTGCGGATTCGTTGCGAGCGATGAGTTCGCGACGCCGGTTCGGATCAGGATCGGCACCAACTGGCCGCGCAACTGGCCGACGATCATGAAACCCTTCGCGACAGGCGACGGCGCGAGCGTCGGCTTCGCTTGGCCCTGGAAGTGGTCGGTTTCGAACGCGCCGCTGCCGTCCGCCGGTTGCACGAGGTTCGTCCCCGGCTGCTGGCATTTGCCGGCGTTGATTAAATCGTCAAAAAAATCCGCTTCGAACACTGGATTTTTTGCGTCGCGAAGATGGCCGGGGCAGGGGGGCGGGGACTTAAACAAACGGGACCGTGGTAGTGTGCGGAGCTGTTGCTGATCGGCCAAGGCATGTGGCACAAGGCTTTCAGAAAAAACCGACGCTCATAAGAGAGCGCTCGTTCGCTGCTGAATCAGGAAATTCCCTTTGCGGAACCTTGTGCTTGAGACCGGAGCCGGTGGAGGAAGGACTAATTGCCGACTTGTATCAAATTGTTATTTGAATAATATTCGTATGATTTATCGAATCGGCTATTAACGGTTTAAAGCAGGATTAAAAGGTGATCGAAGCATTGCATGGGACCGGAGTAAGCGCTGAAGCACTAACTCCGGCCGACCGCTTTGCATGGGGCCGGAGTAAGTGCTGAAGCACTAACTCCGGCCGACCACTTTGCATGGGGCCGGAGTAAGTGCTGAAGCACTAACTCCGGCCGACATAAAAAAAACCGGCTCGTCGAGCCGGCTTTGCGTGGAACGAGCGGCGCGCCTTGCGTTAGCGCTTCAAGCCCGTCTCTTCCGCCGCGCCGATGCTCAGGTTCATGCATTGGATCGCGGCGCCCGATGCGCCCTTGCCGAGGTTGTCGAGCCGCGCGACAGTCACGAAGCGCTCTCGATTGCCGAACACGAACAGGTCGACGCGATTGGTGTCGTTGTTCGCCTGCACGTCGAAGAAGCCGGCATCGAGGTTGTCTTCGGCATCGAACGGAGCGGCGCGCACGAACGCCTCGCCCGCATAGTATTCGGCGAAGAGCGCCTGCACGTCCTGCGGGCTCACGCGCTTCGCGAGGTCCTTCGGCGAGAAGTAGGTCGTGACGGCGAGGCCCTGATAGAAGTTGCCGACGATCGGTGTGAACACCGGCGCCGACTTGAGGCCGGTATGCGCGACCATCTCCGGCAGATGCTTGTGCGCGAGGGCGAGCGCGTAAGGCCGCGGGCTCATGAGCTTGGCGTTGCCGCCCGCTTCGTAGTCCGCAATCATTTTCTTGCCGCCTCCGCTGTAGCCGGTGATCGCGTAGCTGTGCGCGGCGAAGTCCGGCGAGACCACGCCGGCGTCGACGAGCGGCCGCATCGCGAGCACAAAGGCTGACGCGTGGCAGCCGGGCACGGCGATGCGCTTGGCCGTGCGCAGGCGCTCGCGCTGCGCACGCGCGAGTTCGGGCAGGCCGTAGGCCCAATCGGCGGCGGTGCGGAACGCGGTGCTCGCGTCGATGAGCACAGTCTTGTCGTTCTCGACGAGCGAAGCCGATTCGCGCGACGCGACATCCGGCAGGCACAGGAACGTCACATCCGAAGCGTTGATGAGACGGCGGCGCTCGTCGATGTCCTTGCGCTTCGCCTCGTCGATGCGCAGAATTTCCACGCCGTCGCGCTGCGTCAGGTACTCGAAAATCTTCAGACCGGTGGTGCCTTCCTGTCCGTCGACAAAAACCTTCGTGCTCATCTCGAATCTCGCTTGACTAACTGAATTCAACCGGTGGGCGCGTTCCCGCGAATCCGTAATTCTAAGACCGGATGGCGGCGCGTGCGCGCATGCTTGGCCAAAAAACACGTTGCGCCGCGCAAATGACGCAGATATGACACCAATGACGTCAGTTCAGCGGCGGTTGCTCGTCGTTCGACGCCGAATCGCAACCGCATCCGCGCGTCCACGAGCGCGGCGGCAACACGGAATCAAAGCGCGATCAGACCGCTCAGTCAGCGCCCATAGGTGACGACAAGCCGTGCCGAACCAAGCGTGGCCGTACCGATCTCATGATCGAACATCAGCGCGGGGCGGCCCGTCGCGAGCCGCAGATCGGTCGTGTCGAGCGCGTAGACGGTGATCACGTAGCGGTGCGGCTTGCCGGGCGGCGGGCAGGGGCCGCCGTAGCCGTCGGTGTCGAAGTCGTTGCGCGCTTCGACGGCGCCGAGCTTTTTCAGATAGCCGGACGCGCTGGCGTTGGCCGGCAACTGGTGAACGCCGGGCGGAATGCCAGCTACCGCCCAGTGCCACCAGCCGGGGCCGGGGGAGTCAGGATCGAACATCGTCACGGCGAAACTGCGGGTGCCGGCCGGCGCGTCGTGCCATGACAGCTGGGGTGAGTGGTTGCCGCCCTTGCAGTCGCCCTGATCGAATACTTGGGCATCCGGCACGGTGCCACCTGACCGAAGGTCGACGCTGGTCACGGAAAAGGCACCATCCGCGAGCGCGCGAGGACCATTGGCGATTGTGACAGCGGCGCTCAGGAACGTGAGCACCAGAAACGGCAGACGAGGGTAAGGCGAAGCGCGCGAAACGACCAGGCAGCACTTGCGCATGAGTCGATTCTCCTGTCAGGGGCGAGGCTTTGAGGCTTCTTTGCACGATTAGTGTCCCAATAATGTGCCCGGACATGAATTCAAGTCTAACATTAGGGCTGCGCGGCGGTTGTTGGAATTACCGCGACGAAATGTGGGGTTCTGGGTGTCTGCTGTTTCGCGGCGCTGTTACGGATGCGGGCAGCCCGGCACAGGCCGGGCCGGCGTCACAAACAAATAAATAACGGTTTGCATGAACGAATTATCGGAAAGCAAAATATCCGGGCGGAAGCCGATGCAACACCGAATGAAAGTCGTCGTGGCCGACGACCATCCGGTGATTTTGCTGGGGGCCGAGCAGGCGCTGTTGAAATTTCCGGATGTCGAGGTGATAGCGCAGGCACGTCAATCGACCGAGCTCATCAAGGTGCTGCAGACGGTGCCGGCCGACGTGCTGGTGACCGATCTCGCCATGCCGGGCGGCCAGTACGGCGACGGCCTGCCGCTCATCGACTACATCCTGCGCCACTTTCCCGGTCTGCGCATCGTTGTGCTGACGATGCTCGAGAACGCGGCGCTCCTCAAGCGGCTTGGCGAGATCGGTGTGATCGCGGTCGTCAACAAGTCGGACGACCTCGCACACATTGGCCTCGCGATACGCCATGTGATGCACGATCTGCCGTACGCGAGCCCGTCTGTGCGGACTTCGCTCGACACGCTGCGGATCAACGCGGGCGGCAAGACCGAGGACGTCATCCTCTCTCGCCGCGAGCTCGAGGTGGTACGGCTCTTCGTCTCCGGGCTGACCATCAAGGAAATTTCGACGCAGCTGAACCGCAGCATCAAAACGATCAGCACGCAGAAAAACATGGCGATGCGCAAGCTCGGCCTCGAACGCGATTCGGAACTCTTCCAGTACGCGCAGAGCAATGGGCTGATGAACTTGTCGTCGAACGTGCAGGACAAGCCCGCGGCACCCAAATAAACGAGGAAGCGCGTAGCCGGCTCGCCCGCGCGCGAAATCGCAAGGAAAGAAAAAGCCGCGGCAGGCGCCAAGCTTGGCTTACTGCGGTGCCGCCGTGGCGCCGCCATGCGCCGCGGACCATTCGGCCGGCGCGTGCAGGAACTTCTCGACTTCGTCGAGCGTCCTGGCGTCGAAGTAGCCCGATGCCTTCGCGACGCGCAGCACGTCCCACCACGTGGCGAGCGCGTGCAAGTCGACGTCGATGTCCTTCAACACCGAGACGCTTTCCTTGAAGATGTTGTAGTGGAACAGCACGAAGCAGTGGTTCACCTTCGCGCCCGCGGTGCGCAGCGCGTTGATGAAGTTGATCTTGCTGCGGCTGTCGGTGGTCAGGTCTTCGACGAGCAGCACGCGCGAACCTTCTGGCAGATTGCCTTCGATCTGCGCGTTGCGGCCAAAACCCTTCGGCTTCTTGCGCACGTATTGCATCGGCACCATCAGGCGGTCGGCGATCCAGGCCGCAAACGGGATGCCGGCGGTTTCGCCGCCCGCGACGGCGTCGATCTGCTCGTAGCCGACGTCGCGCAGAATCGTCGTTTCCGCCATCTCCATGAGGCCGCGGCGCACGCGCGGATACGAAATCAGCTTGCGGCAATCGATATAAACCGGGCTCGCCCAGCCGGACGTGAAGATGTACGGCTTTTCGGCGTTGAAGTGCACCGCCTGCACTTCGAGCAGGATCTTGGCGGTCGTGTCGGAGATCGTTTGGCGATCGATGCCTGTCATGGGGCGAATCCTTGGGTGATGAGCAAGAGAGGCGGGCGCGTGGCCCAAGTGGCGCTGATCAATGTGCCCTGGCCGTAGGACCAGGTGCAGGCCGCGCTGGTGTGTCAAGCGGCCGGATTGCTGCGCGCGTAGGCCGACATTTTACCCGAATTGAGATGCCTTGCGCCGCCCGGCTGCCGGTATTCGGACTGCCCGTTGCTGCGGGCTTAGGCGAGGAACCGCACGGCATGGGGTCCGGATATGCCGCATCGCAGCATCGCGGACGCCGCCCCGACGCGGCTCGGGGCCGCTCGCCGTGCCGTACGAATTTGAGATTAGGGGGTGTACACTAACTCCCCCGAAAAACGTACTGCGCTGTCTTGCCATCCGCCAAGGTTCGAAGGCGCGCCCTAACGGCGCGAAAACGAGCCGCCGCCGACCATCCAACCGGTATTCGCCAACGCGGCTCGTAGCGCAGTGCTGGGCCCTATTCATAACGTCTCGCAGGCTAAAACATGGACGAACAACTGAAGCAAAGCGCTCTCGCGTACCACCTGAATCCGAAACCCGGCAAGATTTCGGTGACGCCCACCAAGCCGCTGTCCAACCAGCTCGATCTGTCGCTGGCTTATTCGCCCGGTGTGGCCGCAGCGTGCGAGGCGATTCACGCCGATCCGCTCGATGCGCAGAAGTACACGTCGCGCGGCAATCTGGTCGGCGTGATCACGAACGGCACGGCGGTGCTCGGCCTCGGCAACATCGGCCCGCTCGCCGCGAAGCCGGTGATGGAGGGCAAAGGGTGCCTCTTCAAGAAGTTCGCCGGCATCGACGTGTTCGATATCGAGTTGTCCGAATCCGATCCCGACAAACTCGTGGAAGCGATCGCGATGCTCGAACCCACGCTCGGCGGTATCAACCTCGAAGACATCAAGGCGCCGGAATGCTTCTACATCGAGAAGAAGCTGCGCGAGCGGATGAAGATTCCGGTCTTTCACGACGATCAGCACGGCACCGCGATCATCGCCTCGGCGGCGATCCTGAACGGCCTGAAGGTGGTCGGCAAGAAGCTCGATGAAGTGAAGCTGGTGTGTTCGGGCGCAGGCGCGGCGGCGATCGCGTGTCTCGACTTGCTGGTGAAACTGGGGTTGTCAAAGAAGAACACGCTCGTTGTGGATTCGAAGGGCGTGATCTATGAAGGGCGCGGCAACCTCGACCCGTCGAAGCAGGCCTACGCGGCGAACACCGAAGCCCGCACGCTTGCCGACGCGATCAAGTCGGCCGACGTGTTCCTCGGCTGTTCGAGCGCCGGCGTGCTGAAGCCCGAGATGGTCAAGGAAATGGGCACCCGGCCGCTGATTCTTGCGCTGGCCAATCCGGAACCGGAAATCCGCCCGGAAGAAGCGAAGAAGGTGCGCCCGGACGCGATCATCGCGACGGGCCGTTCGGATTATCCGAACCAGGTCAACAACGTGCTGTGCTTCCCGTTCATCTTCCGCGGTGCGCTCGACGTGGGCGCGACGACGATCACCGAGGAGATGAAGCTCGCCTGCGTTCGCGCGATTGCCGAACTTGCGGAAGAAACGGATCAGGGCGACGAAGTGGCGAAGGCTTATGAAGGCCACACGCTCGAATTCGGTCCCGACTATCTGATTCCGAAGCCGTTCGATCCGCGCCTCATCATCAAGATCGCGCCGGCGGTGGCGAAGGCAGCGATGGATTCGGGCGTCGCAACGCGCCCGATTCAGGACATGGACGCCTACCGCGAGCAGCTCGGCGCGACGGTCTATCGCACCGGCATGGTGATGCGCCCGGTGTTCGCGGAGGCGAAATCGAAGGCCGCGCGCATCGTGTTCGCGGAAGGCGAGGACGAGCGCGTGCTGCGCGCCGCGCAGTTCGTGCTGACCGAGAAGATCGCGAAGCCGATCATCGTGGGCCGTCCGGCGGTCATCGAGATGCGCCTGAAGAAGATGGGCTCGAAGCTCAAGTGCGGCGAGGATTTCGAGATCGTGAATCCGGAAGACGACCCGCGCTATCAGAAGTGCTGGCAGGCGTACCACGAGTTGGGCGCGCGCGAAGGCGTGACGCCGGAAGTCGCGAAGGCCGCGATGCGCAAGTTCAATACGCTGATCGGTGCGATCCTGGTGAAGCTGGGCGACGCCGACGGCATGATCTGCGGCATGATCGACACCTACCACAGCCATCTGAAATTCATCGAGCAAGTGCTGGGCCGCGCGCCGCACGCCGAGCATTTCGCCGCGATGAACCTCTTGATGCTGCCGGGCCGCAACATGTTCATCTGCGACACGTACGTGAACGAGACGCCGAGCGCCGAGCAGCTGGCCGACATGGCGATTCTCGCGGCGAGCGAAGTCGAGAAGTTCGGCATCGTGCCGAAGATCGCGTTGCTGTCGAACTCGAACTTCGGCAGTACGCCTTCGGCGTCGTCGCAGCGGATGGCCGAGGCGCGCAAGCTGATCGCAGCGCGCGCGCCGCAGCTCGAAGTGGACGGCGAAATGCACGGCGATGCGGCGCTGTCGGAGACGATCCGCAAGCAGGCGTTCCCGGGCACGACGCTGCACGGCGAGGCGAACCTCTTGATCATGCCGAACGTCGAGGCGGCGAACATCACGTACAACCTGCTGAAGATGATCGGCGGCGAGGGGGTGACGGTGGGGCCGTTCCTGCTGGGCGCAGCGAGTCCGGTGCATATTCTGACGCCGGCTGCGACAGTGCGGCGCATTATCAATATGACGGCGGTCGCCGCGGCGAATGTGCAGGCGAAGTGATGCGCAGATGACGTAGTGAGACGCGTCGCCGCTCGGCGATGCCGTCAACGTGAGCTGATTGAACGCGCTGCGCAACGGCTTCGAAGGCGCGTCTTTCTCGCTCCGTAGCCGGCCTCGACGGATCGTGCGAGCAAACAAAAAGGCTGCTGCCCGAAAGCGCAGCAGCCTTTTTACGTTGGCAGCCGTTTGATGCGGTCGAGTCACGTCGGCTTGTATCGGCACCTTCGCTTCATAGCCGACTCGGGGTTGAGCACCGCTACTGCCTCAAGCAGCGTGCCGCGCCTCCCCGCCGCCGGGCGAGCGCCATCGCGCGAGCAGATCGTTCCACTTGACACGAACGGCACGCAGGTTGTTCTCCTTCACATGCCCATAGCCGCGAATTCCATCCGGCAGACCGGCGAGTTCGACGGCGAGCGAGAGCTTGCCGGGCTTGAGTCCGCCGATCAGCTCCCGCACCAGCGCCTCGTATTCGCCGATCAGCGCGCGCTCGGTCCGCCGCTCCTCGGACTTGCCGAAGATATCGAACGCCGTGCCGCGCAGAAACTTCATCTTCGCGAGGACCTTGAACGCGGTCATCATGCGCGGACCATACTGCTTCTTGATCAAGTGGCCCTTCGCGTCTTTTTTCGCGGAGGCTGGCGGCGCGAGATAGAAGTTGAGCTTCCAGTCGCCTTCGAATTGCGTCCTCAGCTTTTCGATGAACGCCGGGTCCGCTTGCAGCCGGGCGACTTCGTACTCGTCCTTGTACGCCATCAGCTTGTACAGATTGCGCGCCACGGCTTCGGTGAGCGGTTCGTGCATCGCGTCGCCGTCGAGCGCGCGCTCCGCGGCGCGCACTTGCTCGACGAGCGTCGAGAAGCGCTTCGCGTAGGCGGCGTTCTGATAGGCGGTCAATTGCTCGATGCGCTTCGCAATCAGCGTATCGACGGCCTTCTTCGTGTGCAGCGTGATCACTGCCGCGCTCGTCGCGTCGCTGGCGGCGACGCCCGTGCTCGCCGGCGACGCGGCGCGCTTCACGCTCGCCAGGTCGTGCGCGGCACGGCGTCCCCACTCGAACGCGGCGAGGTTTTTCTCGACCTGCACGGCATTCAGCTCGATCGCGCGCGTGAGCGACTCGTGCGTGAGCGGCAGCCAGCCGCGCTGCCACGCATAGCCGAGCACGAACGGGTTCGTGTAGATCGCGTCGCCGAGCAGCGCGACCGCGAAATGGTTCGCGTCGACGAGATCGACGTCGTCGCCCGCCGCCGCGCGTACGTCAGCCTCCGTGCTCAAGCCCGGGAACGCCCAGTTCGGGTTCTTGATGAACTCGGCCGTCGGCGTTTTCGCGCTGTTGATGACCACGCGTGTCGCGCCGTGCTTCATGCGCGACGTGCAGTCGTCGCTCGCGGTGACGATCGCGTCGCAGCCGATCACAAGACTCGCCTCGCCCATCGCGATGCGGGTCGCGTGAATGTCGGCGGGCGCGTTCGCGATCTGCACGTGGCTCATCACGGCGCCGCCCTTTTGCGCGAGACCGGTTACGTCGAGCACGGTGACGCCCTTCTGTTCGAGATGCGCGGCCATGCCGAGGAGCGCGCCGATCGTCACGACGCCGGTGCCGCCGACGCCCGTCACGAGCACGCCGTACGGGCGGGCGATCGCGGGCAGGTCAGGCTCGGGGATTGCAGGCAACCCGCCGACATCGCCGCCGACCGCTTTCGGCTTCTTCAACTGTCCGCCTTCCACCGTCACGAAGCTCGGGCAGAAGCCTTTCAGGCACGAGAAGTCTTTGTTGCAGCTCGACTGGTTGATTTGCCGCTTCGTGCCGAACTCGGTTTCGAGCGGCTCGACCGACAGGCAATTCGATTGCACCGAGCAATCGCCGCAACCTTCGCAGACCGCCTCGTTGATGACGACGCGGCGTGCCGGGTCGGGGAATTCGCCTTTCTTGCGGCGGCGGCGCTTTTCCGTCGCGCAGGTCTGGTCGTAGATCAGGATCGTCGTGCCGGCAATCTCGCGCAGCTCACGCTGGATCGCATCGAGCGCGTCGCGATGATGGATCGTCACGCCCGGCGCGAGCAGCGTCGTGCCGTGATACTTCTGCGGCTCGTCGGTGACGATCACGATCTTCGCCGCGCCTTCGGCGGCGAGCTGGTGCGTGATTTGCGGCACCGTCAACACGCCGTCGACAGGCTGGCCGCCCGTCATCGCAACCGCGTCGTTATAGAGGATCTTGTAGGTGATGTTCGCTTTCGACGCGATCGACGCGCGAATCGCGAGCAGCCCCGAGTGGAAGTAGGTGCCGTCGCCGAGGTTCGCGAACACGTGTTTTTCGGTCGTGAACGGCGCCTGGCCGGTCCACGCGACGCCTTCGCCGCCCATCTGGCTGAACGTGCTGGTGTTGCGGTCCATCCAGACGGTCATGTAGTGGCAGCCGATGCCGGCCATCGCGCGCGAGCCTTCCGGCACGTTCGTCGACGTGTTGTGCGGGCAGCCGGAGCAGAACCACGGCTTACGCTCGGCTTCGCCGACGCGCGGCTTTGCTAGCGCCTTTTCCTTCGCTTCGATCACGGCAATGCGTGCGGCGATCCGCGCGCGTACGTCGGACGGCAGATCGAACTTGTCGAGCCGCGTCGCGATCGCCTTCGCGATGATCGCCGGCGACAGCTCATAGTGCGCGGGCAACAGCCAGTTGCCCATCGGCACCGACCATTCGCCGCCCGCGCCGTCCTTCTCGTCGAACTTGCCGAATACGCGCGGACGCTGGCCGTCCGGCCAGTTGTACAGCTCTTCCTTGATCGCGTACTCGAGAATCTGGCGCTTTTCTTCGACGACCAGGATCTCGTCGAGGCCGCGCGCGAACGCGTGCGCGCCTTGCGCTTCGAGCGGCCACACGCAGCCGACCTTATAAAGACGAATGCCGATGCGCGAGCAGGTCTCGTCGTCGAGGCCGAGGTCGGTCAGCGCCTGGCGCACGTCGAGATACGCCTTGCCGCCGGTGATGATGCCGAAGCGCGCATGCGGCGAATCGATTTCGACGCGATCGAGCTTGTTCGCGCGCACATAGGCGAGCGCCGCATACCACTTGTAGTCGAGCAGGCGCGCTTCCTGCACGAGCGGCGGATCGGGCCAGCGGATATTGAGGCCGCCGTCGGGCATGGTGAAATCGGTGGGCAGCACGATCTGTGTGCGGTGCGGATCGATATCGACGGAGGCCGACGACTCGACCACGTCGGTCACGCACTTCATCGCGACCCAGAGGCCCGAGTAGCGGCTCATCGCCCAGCCGTGCAAGCCGAAGTCCAGGTACTCCTGTACGTTCGAGGGGAACAGCACCGGCAAACCGCAGGCCTTGAAGATGTGCTCGGACTGGTGCGCGAGCGTGGAAGACTTGGCGGCGTGGTCGTCGCCGGCCAGCACGAGCACGCCGCCATGCCCGGACGAGCCCGCCGAGTTGCCGTGCTTGAAGACGTCGCCGGTGCGGTCCACGCCAGGACCCTTGCCGTACCACATCGAGAACACCCCGTCGTACTTTGCGCCGGGGTACAAATTGACTTGCTGCGAACCCCAGACCGCGGTCGCGGCGAGGTCTTCATTGATACCGGGTTGGAACACCACTTGGTGGCCGGCGAGATGCTTCTTCGCTTTCCACAATGAGAGATCGAGCCCGCCGAGCGGAGAGCCGCGATAGCCGGAGATGAAGCCGGCCGTATTGAGCCCGGCGGCCTTGTCGCGTTCCTGCTGCAGCATCGGCAGGCGGACCAGCGCCTGGATGCCGCTCATGTACGCGCGGCCGCGTTCGAGCGTGTATTTGTCGTCGAGCGTGACGGAAGACAACGCGGCTTCGAGCGAAGCTCGCTGACCAGCGTCTAGCGGGGCATTCATTATGTGTACTCCTCCAACCCAGTCTGGGATCGCCAAAACTTCTGGGCCTGAAACATCTTTTGAACGTTCCGGCCGGGGCCGCCATATTGACGGTTTTTGAGAAATCCTAGCACTGGTGGAAACCCGCCGCAGAACACTCAAAAAGCCTTATTGGGTACGGCTAACCACGGTTTATGACACGTCGATTACGCCGGCCGGCGCGGGATGCAACGGAAGCGCTCGTTCTGTAACGGCCTGTAAAACCTGGTGCATATGCGGAACCGGTCATAGAACCTTTGTCTAATTCCCGACTTGCTTGATCTGCGCGTAGGCGCAGCGCCGCGACGCTCTGTAGAGTGCGTCGCGGCCGAAAGGCAGTTTTGCAGTGTAGAAAAAGGAGTCTCTATGAACACTCGACACGTCCAGACCTTCCTCATGGTCTCCGCCGCGTTCTTCGCAATGAGCGCGCCGGTTCGGGCGACAAGCGGCAACACGCTGGCAGCAGCGGTTGCACACACGGCGCAGATCGCCGAGGCGGCCGCGGACACGAAACAGGTCCATATGACGCTCGAGGAAGCGCGTTTCTAACGCGCGAGCCGGGCCAGCCTATCGAGAAGGAGCCGTGTTGACGGCGTTCCTATCGACGACGCGCGGCGCGCCCGCCACCCATCACCGGTTCGTGCGATTCACGCACAAAAACAAAAGGGCGAAGATCGAGAGGTCTTCGCCCTTTCTGCTTGCGTTCCTTTTGCTTTTTTTAGACAGCGGGTCGCCACAGTTCGCGCGCGACGCGCTCACATCCCCCGCCTATCAGCTCTTGTCCTGCACGACACCGCGCCGGATCTGATCGAGTTCGATCGATTCGAACAGCGCCTTGAAGTTGCCTTCGCCGAAGCCCTGGTTGCCCTTGCGCTGGATGATCTCGAAGAAGATCGGGCCGATCTGGTTCTCGGTGAAGATCTGCAGCAGCAGGTCTTCCTTCGCGCCGTCGATCAGGATCTTGCGCTTCTTGAGTTCGTCGAGCGGTTCGCCGTGGCCCGGCACGCGGCGGTCGACGAGTTCGTAATACGTGTCGATCGTGTCGAGCAGTTTGATGTTCGACTCGCGCAGGCCGTCGACGGTGCGGTAGATGTCGTTCGAGCCGAGCGCGATGTGCTGGATGCCTTCGCCGTGATACGCGTCGAGGTATTCCTGGATTTGGCCGGCCGTTTCCGAGCCTTCCTCGTTGATTGGAATGCGGATCTTGCCGCAGGGCGACGTCATCGCCTTCGACTTCACGCCCGTCACCTTGCCTTCGATATCGAAGTAGCGGATCTCGCGGAAATTGAAGAGACGCTCGTAGAACGCGGCCCATTCCTGCATGCGGCCGCGGTGGACGTTGTGCGTCAGGTGGTCGATGTAGGTGAGGCCGTGGCCGGCCGGGTTCTGGTCGGCGCCGGGGATCGGCTCGAAGTCGACGTCATAGATGTCGATGTCGCCGATGCTGCCCGGCTGCGCGCCGTTCTTGCCGCGCCAGCGGTCGACGAAGTAGATCAGCGAATCGCCGATGCCCTTGATTGCCGGGATGTTCAGCTCCATCGGGCCGGTCTTGTTGTCGAAGCCCCAGGCGCCGAGTCCGAGCGCGTGCTGGTAGGCCTTTGCGGCGTCCTGCACGCGAAACGCGATCGCGCAGATCGACGGGCCGTGCAGGCGCGCGAAGCGCTGCGCGAACGAATCGGCCTCCGCGTTGACGATGAAGTTGATGCCGCCCTGGCGGTACAGCGTCACGTCCTTATGGCGATGCCGGGCGATGGCGGTGAAGCCCATTTGCTCGAACAACTGCCCGAGCGCCTTCGGGTCCGGCGCGGTGTATTCGATGAATTCGAAACCGTCGGTGCCGACGGGGTTTTCCCAGTTTGGAACCTGCATCTGCGTCTCCTGATAGGCCCAGCATGAGCCGAATTGAATAGGCGCAAGTGTAGTGCGGCGGGGGCAGCGGAAACTTGCGAACTTAATCGGCCCTGACTACGATGGCGCAATTTGCTGCCTCGATCAGAGGGATATGGGACGGAAAATGGCTGCCATCGAACTCGACGCCGTCGACAGGCGAATTCTTGCGGTTCTTCAGGAGAATGGACGGCTGTCGAATCAGGACATTGCCGACCGGGTGAACTTGTCGCCGAGCCCGTGTCTGCGACGCATCCGGCGGCTCGAGGAGAGCGGGGTGATTCGCGGCTACGTCGCGTTACTCGACGCGCAGAAGCTCGGGCTCGATCTGCTCGCGTATGTGAACGTTCGGCTCGAAAAGCGCGGCAGCCCGGCGGATAGCTTGTCCGGGAGGCGCGGCGACGCCTCGGTGCGGGCGGGAGCGACGCACGCGGAACGGTTCAAGGCGGCGGTGCAGGCCTGGCCGGAAGTCGTCGCCTGTCATGCGATGACGGGCGATATGGACTACCTGCTGCGCGTGCAGGTCGAAGACATGGCGCACTTCTCGCGCTTCGTGCAGGACCAGTTGCTGCACCATCCGTCGGTGATCGACGTGAAGACGAGCTTTTCGCTCGAGCGCATCAAGGAGACGACGGCGCTGCCTATTTTATGAGCGGCACGCGGTGAGTTGCGCCATCACCGGCGATCGGCTGGGGCTGCGGCGCCGCGAGCGCAGCGCAGATCCCGCCGCTTCAACGAAAACGGGCGGCCTCGGCCGCCCGTCTGGCAGATCCGATTAGAGCCGATTACACGACGATGTCCGACGGCACCATCGATTCGATGAGCTGTGTCGTGCGGCGCACCTGGCGCTTGATCGCGTAGTCGAACACGGCGGCTTGCTCCTGCAGCATTTCCGCGATGATGCTGGTTTGATCGGCGGGCGGCAGCGTCAGGTAGGCATCGGCCTCGCCGTATGCGTATTCGATCTTCATGCCGGCTTTCTTCGCGATGTGCATCATTGTCGAGTTGCGCGACAGGCAGTGCATATAGAGCTGGCTGACGTGCGTGTTGCGGCTGCGGATCGCGGCGCGCTGGAAGAGCTTCGTGCCGATGCCGTTGCCGCGAGAGCTTTCGAGTACCGAGACGCCGTATTCCGCGGTGCGCTTCTCGCCTTCGGCTGGCAGGTAGGCCAGATGGCCGACGCCTACCAGTTCCAATTCACGGTTGAACACGCCGAACACGGTATCGCGCGAGAAGTCGATCGTGCGGACGTAGTTTTCGATGACGCGATCCGGCACGAATTGGCCGAAACGCAGCAGACGGTCGTCCGAGTCGAGCGCGAGGAAGTGCACGAGCAAGCGCTCGCGGTCGTTGGACGTCAGTTCCCGGACGAGAGCCGGCGCGCGAAAAGCGGTTTGCAACGGGCGAACGGAAGTCTCGGTCGGCTCGGCGGCGCGGTTTCGGTGCTGTTTCATCGTGGGTTCTCCTTTGTCGACCCGAGTTAGCGCTTTAGCGCTTACTCGGGTCCCATGCAGAGCGGTCGACCCGAGTTAGCGCTTTAGCGCTTACTCGGGTCCCATGCAGAGCTTCATCAGGCGCAGCAATGCTGCAACGCAATATGCATTTTAGCGGAAATGAACCTGGCGAACTAGGGAAAACCCGTATTTTTGGCTGAGTGCAGCTTCTAAACTTCGCAGAAATGTTATTTAAGTTATTGTTTTATAAGGATATGCTAAATGTGTTGTGTAACGGCACAACTCACTGTTCCAGCGCTCGGGCGCCCCCTGGGAATTGCTGCCGTGCAAGATCAGGCCTTGGCGAGCAACCCGTGTTCGAGGACGCTCACGACCTGCTCCGCAAACTCGCTATACCCCAGCCGCCCGCCTGGCTTGAGCCACGTGAACGTCCAGTTGATCATGCCGAACACCATCATCGTGAGCGCGGTCTGGTTTTCCTTCGTGGCGCGTTCGGGATAGGCGCGGGCGAGCTGGCGTGCAAACGCGGCGACGATATCGCGCTGGCGATTGAGCACGATCTCGCGCTGCGTCTCGAGGAGGTATTTGACGTCGTTCAGGAGCGCGACGTGACGGCTGTGCGAAGTCTCGTATTCGGCGAGAAACGCGCGCACCAGCTCCGCGAACGTCTCGCGCTCGGATAGCCCGCGCCGCTGGCTCGAACCCTCGACCTCGGCGATGATCAGCATCAGCCGCTTCGTATAGCGGTCGAGCAAGTCGAAGAGGATCGCCTCTTTGCTCTCGTAGTAGTGATAGAGGCGCGCCTTCGACGTGCCGCTCGCCGCGGCGAGATCGGCCATCGACGTGCTCGGGTAGCTGGTCTGCGCAAACTTTGCTGCTGCGAGTTCGAGGATCTGCTCGCGCTGGGATTCGTGATCGGGTGCTCGGGTGCGGGCCATGACGTGGGTCGCTGAATCGTTGCTGCGTTGTTGTTATTGGGGGGCGCCGGTGCGGCAGGCGCTGGCCGCTGCGCGCAGTTCCAGCGTGCGCCAGTTCGAGGCGTTCGGCAACTTGCCGCGCAACTCGATGCGTCCGGCCGCGGCGGTTTCGCGGCAGCGCCAGAGCGCGACCGAATCGCTGACGAGAAAGCCGACGTCGGCAACCATCAGTTCAGCGGCGACACGCGCGGCGATCTGCCATGTGCCGCTCGCGCAGTCGACGAGAATCGCGTCGAGTTCGGCGAAGCTGCCGCTCTTGAACGTGTTGTCTTGCCAGCGGCGCGTTTCCGCATTCGCCTGCTTGACCTCCTGCCATTCGAGCGCGAGACGGCCGATGCGCAACACGGAGATCGGGGCGGCGTCGGCGAGCTTCGCGCCGAGAATCTCCGGGCTGAACATGCCGACGGCCGTCGCCCGATCGGAGCGTGCCGCCTTCAACGCGCCGGGGCCGAGATCGTCGATCGAAAGGCGCACTTCGTTGAGCCGCTGCGGCGTATTGCGCAGGTGATAGGCGGCACGGCGCAGCATCAACTGGTCGGCGGCGCTCTGTGCGTGCCAGATGACGACCGGCGCATCCGTGCTGACGAGCCGTTCGATGCGTGCAGCCTCGCCGTCGAGTTCCTGGGCGAAATCGAGGCTCGAATCGTCGAACACACGTTCCCAGAAGGCCGTGCGAACGTCGGGCGTGTCGTCGGCGCCGCGCAGCGGACCGATCGCGAGATCGTCGCGCAGCTCGATCACTTCGTCGCTTCGTCCAGCGTGAAGGAGCGCGACGCGCAAGGCTTCGGCGGCCGAGCCGCCAGGGATGACGTGGATTGTGCTCATCGACATAGCGTGTGAATAAAAGAGGCCGCTCGCTGGGCGGACTACCGAGTCCGGCCAACGAGCGGCCCCTAGTTTAAGCGATCGCGCGAGCGCCAAAGTCAGGCGGCCGCGCTCGCGCCAAGCCGCTTAGCGCTCGTCGTAACTCACCACGACCTTGTCGCTGACCGGATGGCACTGGCACGTCAGCACGAAGCCGTCGGCGATCTCCTGCTCTTCGAGCGTGTAGTTCTTCTCCATCCGCACTTCGCCTTCGACTACCTTCGCGCGGCACGTGCAGCAGACGCCGCCCTTGCACGCGTACGGCAGCGCGAGCCCGGCGCGCAGGCCGACGTCGAGCAGGCTCACGCCTTCGTACGGCAGGCGCAGCTTGCGCCGCTTGCCGTCGAGGACGATCTCGAGATCCGCGGCGGGCGTTTGCTCGGTGATTTCGACGACGGGCGCGCCCGCCTGCGGCAGCGGCGTGCCGAAGCGTTCGACGTGGATCTTCTGTTGCGCGACGCCCGCTGCCTTCAACGCGGCTTCGGCGGCATCCATCATCGGTGCGGGGCCGCAGATGAACGCTTCGTCGATCGCGTCGGCAGGGATGAGTTCCTCGATGAACGCCGCGCACTTCTCCTGATCGAGCACGCCGTTGAAAAGCTCGACGTCCTGCACATCGTCGGACAGCACGTGGTACAGCGCGAGCCGGTTCATGAAGCGGTTCTTCAGGTCTTCGAGCTCTTCGGCGAACATGATCGCGTCGACGCTGCGGTTGCCGTAAATCAGCGTGAACGTGCTGCGCGGCTCGACTTCGAGCGTCGTCTTGACGATCGCGAGCACCGGCGTGATGCCCGAGCCGCCCGAGAACGCGACGTACTGCTTGCCTTGGTCGGCGTTCAGGTGCGTGAAGAAGCGGCCGTCGGGCGTCATCACGTCGATCGTGTGGCCGGGCTGCAGCGTATCGAATGCGAAGTTCGAGAAGCGCCCGCCGCGCACGCGCTTGATGCCGATGCGCAGTTCGCCGTCGCGATCGTAGTCGGTCACGCCGACGCAGATCGAATACGAGCGGCGCATCTCCTCGCCGTCGACATGGGTCTTCAGCGTGACGAACTGACCCTGCGTGAAGCGATATTGCTCGCGCAGCTCGGCGGGGACTTCGAACGAAACCGAGACCGCGTCGGCGGTTTCGGGGCGCACCTCGCGGATGCGCAGCGGATGGAATTGCGGGGTCGCGGCGGCCTTCCGTCCCCCAAGGGGACTTCCCTCGGGGCGCCGGGCCGCCCCAAGGGAGGCCGCCGCCTCCTCGGGGGGCGTCGAACGAGGTGAGCGTTGGGGCTGTTTCATCTCAATAGGGTTTGAAGTAGTCGAAGGGTTCGCGGCAATCAAGGCAGCGGTAGAGCGCCTTGCAGGCGGTCGAGCCGAATTGCGCGAGACGCTCGGTGTGCGCGGAGCCGCAGCGCGGGCAGGCCGGCGCCGCCATCGGGCGCGGCGCGAAGCGGATGACTTCTTCGGCGGCGGAGTTCGAACCGCTTCCGCATTGGCCGGTCGGCGGCGCGATGCCGTAGGCGCGGAGCTTCTCCTTGGCTTCGTCCGTCATCCAGTCGGTCGTCCACGCCGGTGCGAGTGCGGTTTCGATGCGGTACGGCGTCAGCTCGGCGCCGTCGAGCGCGTGCGCGATGTCCTCGGCGATTTGCGACATCGCTGGACAGCCCGAGTAGGTCGGCGTGATGACGACTTCGAGCACGCCGTCGGCCGCGCGGCTGACGTTGCGCAAGATGCCCAGTTCGCGAATCGAGACGACCGGGATCTCCGGGTCCGGTACCGCTTCGAGCACGGACCAGGCGCGCTCGAGCACGGCGTCGGCGGTCCGGACGGAAGCTAAGGCGGCGGTCGATGTCATCGTCGAAACTCCGTGTGCCGTGGGTGTGATCGGCTGTGTAGTCACCACGTTGCGCCCGGATGCTGCCGGGCAATGCTTTGCATCGTCGCGAGCAGATAGCCCATGTGCTCGGAATGCTCGCCGTGCTTGCCGGTCGTGATGTGTTTGACCGGTTCGGGCAGCGTGAGCGTCGCTTCGTCGAGCGCGGCTTTCACGTCTTCGAGCCACGCCGCTTCGAATTCGGCGATGTTCGGGCCGATGCCCGTCGCGGCGACCGCTTCCTCCACCGCGTCGGGCGCAAAAAATTCGCGCGTGTACGGCATCAGGTAGTCGAGCGCCGCTTGTGTGCGCCGATGCGATTCCTCGGTGCCGTCGCCGAAGCGGATCAGCCACTCGCGGGCGTGATGCAGGTGATAGCGCGTTTCCTTGATCGACTTCGAGGCGATCGCGGCCAGTTGCGCGTCACTCGACGTTTCGAGCGCCGTCCACACGTGCGCCATCAGCGCCGCGTAGAGGAAATTGCGCACGATCGTCACCGCGTAGTCATGGTCGGCATGCGCGGTGCCGGCGAGCGGCCCGTAGTGCGGCAGTTCGGCCAACGTGTAGTTCGCGAACTCGCGTTCGGCGCGCCAGTACGCGTAGTCGTCTTCGGTCTTGTTCGCGCCGGTGAGCGCCAGTTCGAGCACCGCGGCGTGCGAGTACAACAGGCGCGCTTGACCGATCAGGTCGAGACTCATGTTGGTGAGCGCGATGTCTTCTTCGAGAACCGGACCATGGCCGCACCATTCGGCGTTGCGCTGTCCGAGGATCAGTGCGTTGTCCGCGAGGCGCAGCACGTACGAGAGATGTTGGGGCGTTGTGTTCATGACGCGCTTACATGTGGTTGACTTCGTCGGGCAGCGTATAGAACGTCGGATGGCGATAGATCTTGTCGCCGGCCGGTTCGAACAGCTCCGCCTTTTCGCTCGGATCGGACGCCGCGATCGCCGACGACGGCACCACCCAGATGCTCACACCTTCCTGGCGGCGCGTGTAGACGTCGCGCGCCATGCGCAGCGCCATCGAGGCGTCGGCGGCATGCAGGCTTCCGCAGTGCTTGTGGTCGAGCCCTTGCTTGCTGCGTACGAACACTTCCCAAATCGGCCATTCCTTGTTCATTGAATATCTCCTTGTCCCATGCAAAGTTGTCCTGATTCCTGATTGCGCTCGCGATGAATCAGCACGTATGAGTTCGCCGGGGCGGCTTCGCCAGGGTTAAGCGGCTTCCTGATGCGCCCGGCGGCGTTGCTTTTCCGCGTGCGCGAGGGCGGCTTCGCGAACCCAAGCGCCGTCTTCGTGCGCCTTCACCCGCGTGGCAAGGCGCTCCTTGTTGCACGGCCCGTCGCCGTTCACGACGCGCCAGAATTCGTCCCAGTCGATCGCGCCGTAGTCGTAGTGGCCGCGCGCCTCGTTCCACTTGAGATCGGGGTCCGGCAGCGTGACGCCGAGCACCTTCGCCTGGTCGACCGTCGCATCGACGAACTTCTGGCGCAGGTCGTCGTTCGTGATGCGCTTGATGCCCCATTTCGCCGACTGGTTGCTGTGGATCGAATCCTTGTCGCTCGGCCCGAACATCATCAGCACCGGCCACCACCAGCGGTTCACGGCCTGCTGCACCATGTCGCGCTGGGCGTCCGAGCCGCTCATCATCGCGAGCAGCGCGTCGAAGCCCTGGCGCTGGTGGAACGACTCCTCCTTGCAGACACGGATCATCGCGCGCGCATACGGGCCATACGTGCAGCGGCACAGCGGGATCTGGTTCATGATCGCGGCGCCGTCGACGAGCCAGCCGATCACGCCGACGTCCGCCCAGGTCGGCGTCGGGTAATTGAAGATGCTCGAATACTTGGCGCGGCCGGCGTGCAGCGCGTCGATCAGCTGATCGCGCGAGACGCCGAGCGTTTCGGCTGCGCTATACAGATAGAGACCGTGGCCCGCTTCGTCTTGAACCTTCGCGAGCAGGATCGCCTTGCGCTTGAGGCTTGGCGCGCGGGTGATCCAGTTGCCCTCGGGCAACATGCCGACGATTTCCGAATGCGCGTGCTGCGAGATCTGGCGCACGAGCGTCTTGCGGTAGGCGTCGGGCATCCAGTCCTGCGGCTCGATTTTCCCGTCGGCCTCCATCACGGCGTCGAAGCGGGCAAGCTGCTCGGGCGTATCGGCGGCGGCGTCGAGCGGGGCGACGTTGCCGGGGATGTCGAGGGATTGCGTGTACATGGGGAGCGCTCTCGTCCGAAGTTGTCGTTGCTGGAGTATAAATCAACCGACCGGTCGGTTAATAAATTATTTTGAGTTTTTGGGCGCGACGCTCCGGCGACGACGGCGAGTCGGCGCTAACGTTAGGCGGATTGACACGAGAGCGGTGCAGAGTGACGGGTGCCGGGCGCGCGCAACCCGATAAAAGGGCCAGGCTGGCCTCATCCCGCCGTGCAAAAAATCCGGCAAACATGCACCATAGGTGCCTTGAGAAGATCCCTGATCCCATCCTTCTGACCCGCACGTGCTGCCACCATGACCCAGGCTCATTCCGCTCCTCCCGACCATCCCCTCGACATGATCATTTTCGGCGGAGGCGGAGATTTGTCCGCGCGCAAGCTGCTGCCCGCGCTCTATATGGCGCACCTGCACTGCAATCTGCCGGCGGACACGCGGATCATCGCAGTCGGCCGCAAGGACTGGACGCACGAGCAATACCTCGCCTTCATGGACGAGCACTCGCGTCCCTTCGTCGAAAAAGAGGCGCTTGACCCGCAGGCGTGGGATAAATTCCTCGCGTTGTTCGAGTACGTGCGTATCGACATCGGCGCCGCCGGCGACTACTCGCGCCTTTGCGCGACGGCCCGCCGCGGCGCCCAGCGCGTGTTCTACCTTGCCACGTCGCCTGAGCTCTTCACGACGATTTGCGACAACCTCGCGGGCTGCGGCCTGTGCGATGACAAGGCGCGCGTCGTGCTCGAAAAGCCGCTCGGCCACGATCTCGAGTCGGCGCAGGCGATCAACGCAGCGGTGGGGCGTCATTTCAACGAATCGCAGATCTATCGGATCGATCACTACCTCGGCAAGGAAACGGTGCAGAACCTGATGGTGCTGCGCTTCGGCAACGCGATCTTTGGCCCGCTCTGGCAGGCGCCGTATATCAAGAGCGTGCAGATCACGGTGGCGGAGACGGTCGGCGTGGGCAGCCGTGCCGGTTTCTACGACCAGACGGGCGCCCTGCGCGACATGGTCCAGAACCACCTGCTGCAGTTGCTTTGCATCGTCGCGATGGAGCCGCCCGTGTCCCTCGATCCGGATGCCGTGCGCGATGAAAAGCTGAAAGTGCTGCGCTCGCTGCGGCGCATGACGGTCGCCGACATCGCGCGCGACACGGTGCGCGCCCAGTACATGGCGGGTGCGGTCGACGGCGAGCCGGTGAAGGGCTATCTGGAAGAAGACAACGTGCCGGCTGGCAGTGGCACGGAGACCTTCGTCTCGCTGCGAGCTCACATCAACAACTGGCGCTGGGCGAACGTGCCGTTTTTCCTGCGCACCGGCAAGCGCCTGCCGCAGCGACGCTCGGAGATCGTCATCGAATTCGCCGACATGCCGTTTTCGATTTTCCCGAGCGGCCCGCGCAACTACGGCAACCGTCTCGTGATCCAGCTTCAACCCGAAGAATCGATTCAGTTGCAGATGCTCGCCAAAGAGCCCGGCAGCGGCATGCACATGTTGCCGGTCAACCTGAATCTCGATCTCCAGCAGGCCATGACCGGGCGCCGTGCGGAAGCCTACGAGCGCTTGCTGATCGACGTGATCCGCGGGCGCCTGACTCACTTCATGCGCCGCGACGAGGTCGAAGCCGCGTGGGCGTGGGTCGAGCCGATTATCGAAGGATGGAAGGAATTGGCCGACCGGCCGCGCAACTACACGGCGGGCACGTATGGGCCGGCAGCGTCGTCGGCGCTGATGGCGCGCGAAAACATGTCGTGGGCGGAAGAGGTCTAAGGCGCAGCGCGCTTTAGCGCCGAGGAGGGGCCAGGCTTGCGTCGAGAAGCCTGGCCCCTTCGCGTTTCAGGGTGCGGCACCCCATGACACCAGCACCTTGTAGATGCCGCGCGCGTATTGGTCGCGCGGCTGCGGGCTCTCGGAGTGATAGGCGCCGATTGCCTTCCACGTGTTGCCGTAGCGAATCATCTTTTGCTTGAGAATCCACGCGGCCACGTAGACGTTCACGCACGCGTCCTTGAGCGCGTACGGCGGAACGCCGTAGCGGCGCAGCTCGCCGAAGTGGACCGAGTTGATTTGCGCCTGACCGATATCGATGCTGCCGTCCGCGTTGCGATGCACGGCGTCCGGGTTGCCCTTGGACTCGAACCAGGCGATCGCGCGCAGGATCACCGGGTTCACGCCCTGATAGGCGCCGGCGCGGTCGAAACAATTGCCGTCGTCGGCATGGCTCGATGCCGGCAGGGCGAAGCCGAGCAGGGCAAGCAGCGAAATGACGCCGGCCCGGCGCAGGCGCGGCGATGCGAATAGCGAGTTCATGGCGGACCTCGGCTCCTTGCAGTGCGCTAGTGCGTCATGGCCATGGCCACTGACCCCGCGGCAACGTGCCGGTCACGCGAGGGGGCTTGGAGGAGGGCGTCGAGCTGCGTTTCCACGCTCGTCAAATAAGCATGCGACTCGTCGCTGACGACCATATGCACCTGCATCTCGGGCGCTTTTCGCACCGGGGCGCGGCGTCCTTTCTTCCAATGGCGGGTTTCCGCAGGCGCGGACGGCTCGTCGTCGCTGTCGCCGGGGGACGGCGGCAGCGAAGCAAACGACGGAATCGGCGGGAAGACCTGGTTCGGCGCGGCCGTCGCCGTGGTCGGCTTGATCGCGATCGGCTTGGGCGCTTCGACCTGGCCCGCCGGGGCTTGAGCATCGACGGCGGGCGGCGCGGCGCACGCGGTGCCGCAAGCGAGCGCGGCGATGGAGATCATGAGTCGGAACATGGCGAAAGCTCCCTCGGTTACTCGGTCGGCTTGACCTGGACGCGGTACGGCTGACAACTGCCCACGGCGACGTTTTCGAGTCGAATGGCGGCGGTCCGCTGCGGCGCGATCCCGCGCTTCACGGACTGATTCAGATACGCGAAGTCCTGCGCAAGCGCGGCGACGATAATGGTCGTCGGCTGCGGCTGCTTCGAGGCGACGGTGCCGACCTTGGCAAGTACCTCGGTGAGCTGGGGATCGCGGGCGCCAAGCGCGTCGGCCGGGATCACGAAATCGACGATTTTCTTGGACGCCGCGGCGGGCGCGCTAACGTTTGCGCTGGCGTCCGAGTGCTGCGACTGGAGTTGGGCGCACCCGGATAGGGCTGCCACGATGACGAGGCCGATAAGCAGTTTCACGTGTCTCTCCCACGATTAGAGTTGTCTTATCGGCAGGCGCGGCGAATGGTTTACCCCTCGACGCAAACGATTGCCGTGAAATAAGGGAGACGGGTCGTTATTCGGGCGGCGCTTGTTCGTAAGCGCTCCCATAGAACGGTTTCGCTCACGCAATCGTGTGATGAAAACACGGCTGTTTGACACGCGAATGGCAGCATTGCGGCGGATGACGTAAACGCCGGTCCATCAGGCACAATCGCCGTTTCGCCCGAAACCGACGCTATTCGAATGACCTTTCGCAATTTCATCGCCGTGAGCGCCGCGGCATGCGGCGCCGCATTGTTTTCGCAATTTGCCGCGATCCCTTGCGCCGTCGCCGCGGACGCGCCTCCTCATTGGGTGACGTCCTGGGCCACCGCGCTTCAGCCCATTCCGGACCGAGCAGACTTGCCGGCGCTGTACCGTGCGCCGGAAGTGGCGGGGCGCACGGTTCGGCAAATCATTTTCCCGACGTTATCCGGACGCGGCGTGCGCGTTCACATCAGCAACGCCTACGGCAGAGAGCCGCTGGTGCTGGAAGATGTGCAGATTGCGCAGTCGGCCGGCGGGGCCGCGCTGGGGGCCGGCAGTTCAATGCCGGTGACGTTTGACGGACGCAAGTCCGTCGTCGTGCGGCCCGGGGAAGAGTTGGATAGCGACACGGTGCCGATGGAGGTCAGCGCCGGCGCGCCGTATGTCATCAGTTCCTATCTGGGGCAGCAACAGAGGCTGACGGTATGGCACCGCGTCTCGAACCAGGTCAACTACGTATCGACGCCCGGCAACCACGCCGCGGATACCGCCTCAGACGCCTATCGGACGAAATTCACCCAATACGCTTGGGTGACGGCGCTGACGGTCGATGCGCCGTCGTCCGCCGCCATTGCAGCGATCGGCGACTCGATTACCGACGGCATGCGCTCGAGTCTGAATCGGAATCAGCGCTGGCCGGATGCCTTTGGGCGCCGGCTCGCGGAATCGGGGACGCGCTCGACCGCGATCCTGAATCTTGGGATCAGCGGCAACCGGCTGCTGAGCGATTCCCCATGCTACGGCGACGCGCTCCTGCGCCGCTTCGACCGCGACGTGCTCGCGCACCCGGGCGTCAAGGCGGTGGTCCTGCTTATCGGGATCAACGACATCAACTTCCCGGCGATGCCGCCGCGCGCGGGCCTCGACTGCGATTTCCCGCACACGCCCGTGACAGCTCCGAGTTTGATCGCCGGCTACCAGCAGGTGATTGCGGCGGCGCATCGCCACGGATTGCGGATCTTCGGGGCCACGTTGACGCCGGCGTCGCTGCCGCGTGAGCGCGAGGAGATTCGCTTGGCGGTCAACCGCTGGATTCGGACGAGTGGCGCGTTCGATGGCGTAGTGGATTTCGACAGCGCGTTGCGCGATCCGGCCCGGCCGGATCGCCTCGTGCCGCGCTATGACAGCGGCGATCACATCCATCCGAGCGATGCGGGCTACGCTGCAATGGCCGATGCGGTTCCTCTTGCTGCAGTGACGACTGCCGCGCACCGCTGAAGGCACAAAAAAAGTTGCGTCATACCCTTGTCACGGAGCGATGATCGGCCTACTATTCGCTTCCTCGTTTTTGAAGCGAGAGCCGCTGCAGAAACCAGCGGCCGCAGCGTCAGCGAGATTCAAGCGAATGCAAAAATTCGTTGACGAAGCGAAAAAGAGTCTGCATAATCTCATTTCTCTGCTGCGAGTGCAGCGACGCAAGACGGCGCGGAAGTTGGAGCGGTGTTGC
>NZ_JAFLRF010000048.1 GCF_017315705.1 Trinickia mobilis
AACCGCGTACGCCTGCTCGGCCGCCCAATCCGGGAACTGCGTCCGCAATGGCGCGATGGCTTCGCCACTGGCCGCCGCCTGCCAGAGCAGATCCGCGGCGAGTTCGATATCCTTCCCTTTCACTACGCGACTCCATTGCGCTTGATGCAAACGTTCGAGAGGTCGGAGTAGCACTCGAGCAAATGCACCCTGACGTTATGATATAGATATCATAACATTCACATTCAGAGTAGCGTTTGCGGGATAGCAAGTCAAGAGTCGGAAGACCGCTACAATGCGCTGTGCGGTAAGCTCCCACGCACGCGTATGCCATAGAGAACGGAACCTTCAGTGAAATCGACCAAATTTGTCACGGCGTGCTACATCATGTCGTTCATCGGCGCCCATCATCCGCGCCTGCTGTCCACGGCGACCATCGCGAAATGGGTCAACACGCATGCGGCGCGGGCGCGTCAGATCGTGTCGCTACTCGTCAAGGCGGAACTGCTCGAATCGTCGCGTGGCGGCGGTGGGGGCGTGCGACTCGCGAAGAGCGCGAATGCGATCACGCTGCTGGACATCTACGATGCCGTTGGAGACTCCGAAATGTTTCAGTTTTCCATCGACAACCCGTTTTCCCAGTGGGCTGATCATTGCGGCGTTCACGATGTCCTACAGAACATGCGCGGCAGCATCGAAGAGCAGGCGCGCCGAGAATTCCGCAAGATCAGGCTGAGTCAGGTGTTCGTGCCGTGGGACGAAGAAACGACGCGCGCCGCTGCAGCGAAGCACCGCGGCAAGTGCGCTGTCACGCCAGCCTGAAAATCGGATTCAGCTACAGTGCACCCGCAGCCGGCGCTGCGGCACGCAAGGCCTCTTCTCCTCCCCTTCTCCTCCCCTTTTCATCCCCTCTTCAATCCCCCGTCCCCTTGACGCGCGACATCGAGCGCCGTATTTTAATGTTATGCTTACATTAACATATTAGTTTGCTTCGGCGTAGAGAGAGCAGGATCGCCGCGCCAGTCTCGATACCCGGAGCAGGAGCACATGCAAATCGCGTTGCGGCGATATTTCCGTCAAGCTTTTGACAACCGGAGAGGAACAAATGAGCGACATTCTTACAAAGACAGCATCGGGCATACTGACGATTACAATCAATCGGCCAGAGAAGAAGAATTCGATTACGGCCTCGATGTATGAAATGCTCGCGCAAGTGCTGCGCGACGCGGCGGGCGATGCCCAGGTTCGCACTGTTGTAGTAAGCGGAAGCGAGCAAATCTTTTCCGCAGGCAACGACCTCGGCGACTTCGTCAAGAATCCTCCTAACACGCAGGAGGCCCCGGTCTGGCAGTTTCTGCGTGCACTGAGCGCGTTTCCCAAGCCCGTTGTTGCGGCGGTGTGCGGTGCGGCAGTGGGCATCGGCACGACCATGCTACTTCACTGCGATCTCGTATTCGCGGGCGAGAACGCGAGGTTCAGCTTGCCGTTCGTCAACCTGGGACTTTGTCCTGAAGCCGCGTCAAGCCTTCTGTTGCCGAAATTGGCCGGCTATCAACGTGCGGCACGCGCGCTGTTGACAGGCGATGCCTTCGACGCGAATACAGCCCTGCAGATGGGACTCGTCAATCAAGTTCTGCCGGTCGAGGAAACATTCGCGTTTGCGCAGCAAGAGGCCGTGAAATTAGCTGCCAAGCCGCTCGGCGCGATTGTCGAAACCAAGCGCCTTCTGAAGGCCGGTGACCGCGCCGCAACGCAAGATCGAATAAACGAAGAGGCGGCGGTGTTCGGCAAAATGGTGACGGACGGTGCAGCCCAGGAAGCGATTGCCGCGTTTGCCGAAAAACGCAAGCCCGATTTCAGCCGATTCTGATGCACCTCGCCTCGTGAAGCGCGTCTCGAACTCTTGAGTGAAGCTGGCCGGCGGTCTCCCGATCACGCCGGCTTCAGCATTCAGTAGTGTTTTGCGAGGTATCGAGGTCCCAGAAATCGCGGACCAGGCCAATCGATCGGAATATTTCAAGTGCCTGAGCGGGTGTCCATTTCTGCCAGTCCACATATGACGGATGTTGTCCCAAGCCTTGCTGGCGAGAACAACGACGCGTCATTGAACGAGGTCGTTATGTTTGCCATGTTTCCAGCGTTCGACAATCACGGACGCAAAAAGACCCGCTTGCGTGAACGGATCATCCTTGACGAATTCTTCGACCTCGCTCCAACCGGAAGCTTCAAAAATCAAAAAGCTTCCCGTCATGTCTTCGTCAGCGGCTCCTGTTCCTGCTCCCAGCGTAGGGCCGCCCACCAGAATCTTCTCCGCCAGAGGGGCGAGATACTCGAGATGACGTGCATAGTTTGCGAGCCGGACGTGCAGATGTCCTGGTTTGTCTTTGCGATAAATCAAAAACAGCATGGTCGATCCTTCCTTGGCTAAAGTGAAATGAGCTGTGCGAGCGCGATGAACGAAGGCTAATTAGGCGCCGCGCCCTCGTAAGCGCTCTCCACGTCCGCCATATCGACGGACCGCCGAGGATCGCCGCGTCAATCAACAATGTAAAAAACGAATCACCGCCCGCGCCCAGATCGCTTCGCCAGAAGGCCTGTCGCACACGGGCTGACCAAGCCGCTCGTCTTTTCGCCGGCCGGCACGGCGAAACGCTTCGAATCGGTCGGTTTCGCCGGCTGGCTCGCGTGACCGCGCAATTCCATCGTCAATGCGCGCATCGCCGATGCGTCGCCCAGGGGGCGAAATGAACGGACGTGAGCGGATTCTGTTTCATGGCGCAAGCAGCGCATCGAGCCGGTTCTGCCGTTCCAGGGCGTACAGGTCGTCGCAGCCTCCGACATGGGTCTCGCCGATGAAGATCTGCGGCACCGTGCGTCGGCCGACGCGTGCAAAGAGCGCCTTCGCGGCGTCGGCCTTGCCGTCGAGAGCCACTTCGTCGAAGACCACGCCCTTCTTGTTCAGCAGCGCCTTCGCCAACTCGCAATAGGAGCAGCCGCGTTTGGTGTAGATGGTCACGGTAGACATGAGAAACCTCCGATATATGCAGGTAAAAGGCGCGCTTCACCGCGCCGTGATGCTGACGGGTATGGGTTGGGTGGGCCGGCGTATCCCGACGCAGTGTCTCAGCGGTTGGCCGCGAGCTGCGCCGCGGCATCCCGCAGCGCCGTGCGCAAACCTTCTTCCACGACGGGGTGATAGAACGGCATCGCCAGCATCGCGTCGACGGTCAGTCCCATCTGCAGGCTCCACGCCAACAGATGGCCGATGTGCTCGGCTGCCGGCCCGAGCATCTCCGCACCGACAAAGCGCCGCGTCGCGCGGTCGACATACACATGCGCGAGCCCCTGGTTCTTCAGCATCACGCGGCTGCGGCCCTGGTTCTCGAAGCTCACCTTGCCGGTCACGAAGGTGCCGGCAGGCAGGTCCCGATGGCGCGCGCCGATCAGCGCGATCTGCGGGTCGGAGAACACGACCGCGAGCGGCGCCCTGCGCTCGATCGGCGTCACGTCCGGGTAACGCCCGGCGTTGCGCCCGGCCGAGCGTCCTTCGTCGGCCGCTTCGTGCAGCAGCGGCAGGATTCCGTTCGCGTCTCCGGCGATGAACACCGGATGCCTGCCGACCTGCAGCGTGTCGGGATCGAAATCCGGCACGCCGTGCTCGTCCAGTTCGAGCGACGTATTCGAGAGCCCCAGGCGCGCGACGTCCGGCCGGCGTCCGGTGGCCGCCAGCACGTATTCGTAGGTGTCCCCCGTCACGGTCCCGTCGGCGCGCTGGAAGCGCAGCCGCACGCCCTCTTCGACTCGCGTCGCGGACAGCATCGTGCCGCGCGGCTCGAAATGAAACGCTTCGCTGAAAATCGTCCGGGCCGTCTCCACGAGCTTCGGATCGGTCAACTGCCCCACGCCGCCGCGCGCGCCGTAGACGCTCACCCGCACGCCGAGACGCGCAAGCGCCTGCCCGAGCTCGAGGCCGATCACGCCGGGGCCCATGACGGCGATGCTGCGCGGCAACGTCTGCCAGTCGAACACATCGTCGTTCACGACGACGCGATCGCCGAGTCCTTGCAGGACGTCCGGCATCACGGGCGTCGAACCGGTCGCGATCACCACGCGCTTGGCTTTCACGCGCGTGTCGTCGCCGACTAGCAGCAACTGGTCGTCGATGAACTTCGCATGGCCGACGAGCCGGTCCTCTTCCGGCAACGCTTCGACGTCCTCGACCACGAAGCCGACGAACCGGTCCCGCTCGCGCCGCACCCGCGCCATCACCGCCTTGCCGTCGATCTGCACGTTGCCCACGTTGACGCCGAACGGCGCCGCATGGCTTGCCGCGTGTGCCGCCTCGGCAGCCGCGATCAGGAGCTTCGACGGCATGCAGCCGACACGCGCGCAGGTCGTGCCGTACGGGCCGCCTTCGATGATCACCGCGGAAGCCCCTTCCGCCTTCGCCGCGCGGTAGGCGGCAAGCCCCGCGCTGCCTGCGCCGATGACGGCGACGTCTGTATGAATCATGCGCATTTCCGTATTCCTAGTCGATTTGCCGGGATGTGACGGATGTGCGCTCGGGCCTCGTCAGCCGGGCATCCGTCACGACATGGCAACAGTGTAGGAACGACTCGGGCATGGGAGAATGCCGAGACGACTCAGTTTCATGCTCGATCGTCTCACGCGAACCGGCTGCCCGAACGCAGCGCGCCTTGTGTCACCGGACGCACCAGAGGATGACCGCTGCGAAAAGCGGCTATCGTCCCGTATCGAGCCCCCCTTTGTTGCCGAACGTCGCGAACCGATTCACAAGATGGGCGTTACCGGCAGCGAAGTTGGAACCCTTATCGCCAATGCCGTGCACGATGCCGCTTTGCTGCTGGCAGATGTTGAAGTCGTTGCCAGCTGCAAACTGGTCGGCATCAGCCGCGCTTCGCGTCGAAGGACTGCTTCGGGATCCTCAACTACTCGTCGCCGCAGTGCAATACCTATGCACCGTTACGCGGTCGATGCCGAACTCGCGTGCGAGTTGGCTACGGTTTTCGCCGGCGTTAAAGCGTCGTTTCAGTTCGGCCCGCTGCTCTATCGTGAGCTTTGGCTTGCGGCCTAGATACTTTCCTCCCTCCGAACGGGCGCGGGCGATACGTTCCCGCTGTCTTTCCTTCCTGATGCCATGCTCGAATTCGGCAAACGCGGCGAACATGGTCAGCGCCAGCTTGCCGACCGACGTTTCGGTATCGAATCCCTGCATGAGAATGACCAGGCGCACGCCTCGCGCGCTCAGCGCGTTAATTTGAGTCAGCACGTCGACCGTGCTGCGGCCGAGCCGGTCAAGCGCGTACACGACTAGCGTATCCCCCTCATGGAGATGCTTGGAGCACTCGGCCCAGCCGTCACGACTGCCGGCGGTGGTGGTGCCGCTTGTCGGCTCATCGGCAAATTCCTTGTCGACCCTCCAGCCTGCGGCGGTGATAGCCTGTCGTTGGTTTTCGACCGTCTGCTCGGCAGTCGAAACGTGTAGATAAGAAATGATGCTCATGGGGCTGTTTGTAGTTACTGCAATAGCGGATGCGCACTAATTCGTTATATCTCTGCTATAGGTTGACGGCGGCATAAAACCGCACTTCAACGTCATCGATAAATGTAGCTCCGCGACCACGGGATCGTGTCGGCCGGGCGTCGCGACTTATGGCATACGATCTGGTAGATGGATACGTTGTCCCTGGCAAACGCCTGTGCGCAGCCGGCCAGATAGACACGCCAGATCCTGTATCTCGTTTCCCCCACCAATTTCCGGATGAACTCGGTATTGGCTTCAAACCGCTCGGTCCAGTTCTCCAGTGTCTTCACGTAATGCCGTCTCAGATTCTCGACATCGAGTGCTTCGAGACCGCCGGCCTGCATCTCCACCAAAGCAAATGAAAGATGCGGCAGTTCGCCGGCCGGAAACACGTATTGGTCGATGAACGATCCGCCACCCAGCGGCGAGTCGCCGTCGTCGGGGTCAGTCGATGTGATGCCATGGTTCATCGCCACCCCGTCGTCCGCCAGCAGTGCACGCATGGTCGAAAAGTATCCCTCAAGGTTGCTCAGTCCGACGTGCTCGAACATGCCAACGCTCGTAATTCGATCAAAGCTGCCGGTCACGTCCCGGTAGTCTTGGAGTCTGATCTCTACGAAATCCGACAGATTGGCGTCCTTGACGCGCTGGCGCGCAAATTCATACTGCTTTTCGGACAGCGTGATACCCACGCAACGCGCTTGGAACCGTTGCGCCGCGCGAATGACGAGCGCCCCCCAACCACAGCCGATATCCAAAAGAGTCTGACCAGGTTGAAGCCGGATCTTCGAAAGTATGTGGTCGATCTTTTTCACTTGCGCCTCATCGAGACTCTCGTCTCCATTCTCGAAGTAGCCGCATGAGTACACCAGCTGCTCATCGAGCCACAGCCGATAAAACTCATTCGATACGTCATAGTGGTACTGGATCGACTCCTTGTCCTCCTTGCGCGTATGCGAAAAGCGCGTGAGAACCTTCGCTGCAATGCCGGCGTCCTCGCTTGGAAGCGACGCCAGCTTGTAAGCAACATCAATGATGTCGGTGATCTTTCCGTCGATGTCTATGCTCTGTTTCACGTACGCCTCGCCCAGCACGTCCAGACTGGGATTGAGAAACGCGCCGACGGCGCCAACATCGTTGATGCGAAGTTGCACGCGCGGCTCATGGAACGTACCGAGGTCGTAACTACCGCCGGACCATAGCGTCAGCCGCGCAGGCACATTCATCTCCGTTCGAATACGCTTTGCCCAGGCGTCCAATTTCGTGCCGATTACCTTGTCAAGCATAGATTCGACCTCGATGTAAGCTCGCTAAATGGATCAACGGCCGGATAAGCGGTAGCGATGGACAGATATCCGTCGGCCGGTCTCGTAGCCGCAAGAATGGGCCACGACCTTTCGCCATCGCGCCGACTCTTCGTCAACTTCTGCTATGCGCAGTGCCGAGCTCACCGATGCGTGATTCGCCGTCCGTCAGCATGGCCCGTAGGCGGCCCGCATCCGCGAAATCGGAATGCCGGCCAACGGAATCCAGCAACACCATGACGACAGGACGTCCCCGGATCGTCGTCTGCATCACCAGACAGATTCCCGATTCGTTGATGAACCCGGTCTTCTGCAAGCCGATGTCCCAATGGGGATCGTGGATCAGAATATTGGTGCTGTGGTAACTGAGAACGCCTTTTCCGGTATTCACCTGATAACCAGGATCAGTCGAAAATTCGCGGATCAACCCGTATTGATAGGCAGCCTCGACCATCTTCACCAGATCACGTGCGCTCGATACGTTGAGCTTCGACAGGCCGGTCGCATTTTCGAAATGCGTGTCCGTCATGCCGAGCGCTTTGGCTTTCTGGTTCATCGCAGCGATAAAGGCCGGCCGGCCGCCCGGATAGTAGCGGGACAGCGCTGCCGCGGCGCGGTTCTCCGACGCCATTAACGCGATGTGCAACATGTCTTCACGCGACGCCACGGAGCCGACGGACAGACGCGAGCCAGAGTGCTTCTCGAAGTCGCGATCTTCGTCGGTGACCTCGAGCGGCTCGGACAGCGGCGCCTTCGAATCGAGCACGACCATCGCCGTCATGAGCTTCGTGAGCGACGCGATCGGTACAACGGCCTGGGAGTTCTTGTCGACTAGCGGCTCCCCGGTGTTCTGATCGACCATGTAGGCGATGGTCGAGCGCAGCGAAGGCGCTTGCTGCCCGTCACGCACTGTGAACGGACGGCTGCTCAGCGATGTACGCGCTTCAAAGGCGACACGGTGAATCGCTTCCGAATGCTCACTGCGGCCGTTCTTCGATGCGCGCACCGCTGTGCCGGACACCTTCTGTGCGTAGGCCAAGTCAGCGTGCATTGCCGCAACGTCAATATTCTTAGTCGCGGCCGGCTCTGCGCTGGCGTCAAGCGGTGCGATTGCAAGCGCAACTGCGATGACCATCGACGACAGTAGGACGCGCGGCGTAACGCAAAGCGCGATTGCGCGCATCGCCTCTAGCGGGGGGGACAGATCTGTCTTCATCGTTCTTCGGTTAGGGGGGTGAGTTGATCTCATCCCAAGAAAGTCATTGACTGGAACGTAAAACGGAGGCGGGATACAAACGGCTGATGGCCTCCTCAAACGTCGCTTGCGAAAACCGCCCGAGATGACGCTCTACCAATCGCCCCGATGTGTCGTAAAAAAGCGTAGTCGGGTATGCGTTCGTATCCGTCGCCTTGGCAACGCTCAGTTCCGGGTCGAACAGCGAATTGGCGATGTGCAAATTCAATGCCTTCATGAAGGCATCCACGGTATCGTGTCGCTCCGCCTGGTTGACAAAGACCAGATCCAATCCCGGATATCTTGCCTGGGCGCTCGCAAGTACCGGCATCTCGGCCTGGCAAGGAGCGCACCACGTTGCCCATAGATTGATGACGAGCGGTTTTCCGTCACGCGGAGGAAGAGCCTGCGCGGTTCCCGCTTCGTTGAAAAGAGACAAAGTGGGCACGGCAGCGGAACGGCTAAAATAAGTGGTCGCCGTGCTCGTAACCCCCCACGTTGCCAGTCCTACGACAGTGGAGATCAGCAACGGCCGTCGAATATTCCTGCGCCGAATGAGGATGAACACGATGACCACGATGCCTGCCGCTACCCCGGGGAACATATCGAAGCCGGCGTCCCGAAAATCGACCATCTTCAATAAACTACCGTCGAAGCTGGGCAGATAGTGCAGAACAAACGATATGCGTGCGACGATCAACCCGATTATCGTGCTGGTAAAAATAGCCGGCTCGATCTCTTTGTTCTTCTTGCCGGAGAGGTAGCCCGCAAAAATGGCAGCCGCTATGCTCAATAAGAAAAAAACCAGGCCAATCGGGAGAGAAATAGGTCCGATGTTCATGCGGTGGAATCCTTCGGCTTTTAGGGAACAACGAAGCCACGCTACGACGTAGGTCCGATATGTGTGACCGCTTGTTTCACGAGGCCTCGTCGTGCGGAGTGGGCTCCGCCCCGAAAGAAATCGCCCCCTGTCGCCCCTTACTCGACCGGCGGGAGGTCCACGTCGGTGTCGTTGCCCAGGGTGGCGAACCAATTGGGGATGCTGCCGCCGGCGGCATTCTTGAGCTGGGCATGGACTTCGGCCGTGACGCCAGTGCCGGACTCAACTGCAGAAACGGTAATACGGCTCACTGTGACACTCCTTTGTCAGGTGAGGTAGAAGCCACCACTTTATGCCGATCCGCCGAGCCCCGGGAGAGCCTTTAGGCTCAACGAAATGCTCTTTTGTCTCATCGCAGGGTCGCAACCGCGAAGTCCGGCGGCAGTTTTGTCGACTAACCTGTACGCTTAACGCTCAACTTGGCTAACAGGAGATTCGTCTGATCCAGCAGCGTCGAGTGATAGGCGGCGGGCAAAGCCACGTCGTCCATTAACAACATGGCATCTTCAATTCCGCACCGGAACGATTTCATGATTTCGGTGCACTGAGATGCTGTGAGGTGTTGCAGTGCCGCGTCGAGAAACTTGCTCATGACAATATCCCGCGCCCCAAAACGAGCCACGATCTCGGTGTTTGAGATCACGACCTCACTTATCAATTTCAGCAGTCGTTCACTGTGTTGCAACTTTCCACCCCGTTCAGAATGTTTGCCAGTCAGACTCTGTTGCGACGCCGGATGATCCAGCGGCTGCGGGCTCTTTCAGGGGACGCGGTGCGCGACGGGCTGACAGCGGCTTCGCCAGCTTCGCCGCAGCGGCCAAGGCCGGCGCTCCGCCCGCTGTCACGATAGAAGATGCGCCTGCTGATCCAGTGTCGCCGACCTTGAAGACCGCGACGGCTTCGCGCAGTGCCTGCGCCTGTCGATCCAGCGACTGTGCCGCCGCCGAGGCTTCTTCGACCAGCGCGGCATTCTGCTGGGTCACCTCATCCATCTGGGTGACCGCCGTATTGACCTGCTCAATGCCGGCGCTCTGCGCTTCCGATGCCGCTGTGATTTCACTCATGATGTCCGTCACGCGCTTCACCGACTGGACGACTTCGCCGATCGTATGGCCCGCCTCCTCGACGAGGGTCGAGCCGCTGTCAACCCGCGCGACCGACTCGCCAATCAGCTCCTTGATCTCCTTGGCCGCCGTGGCGCTGCGCTGGGCGAGCGTGCGGACCTCGCCGGCCACGACGGCAAACCCGCGTCCCTGTTCACCGGCGCGGGCTGCCTCGACCGCGGCATTAAGGGCAAGGATGTTGGTCTGAAACGCGATCCCCTCGATCACGCTGATGATCTCGGCCACCTTGGCGGAGCTTTTGGAGATATCGTGCATCGTGTCGACCACGCGTCCAACCACTTTCCCGCCGCGTTCCGCAATTTCCGACGCCGTGTGGGCCAGCGCGGTTGCCTTTTTTGCGTTGTCCGCGTTCTGACGCACCGTGCTCGTCAGTTCTTCCATGCTCGAGGCGGTTTCCCCGAGCGACGCGGCTTGCTCCTCCGTGCGCTGTGACAGATCGGTGTTTCCTGCCGAGATCTGCGCCGACCCCGTGGCAATTGCATCAGCGCCGCTGCGCAGCTGTGTAACGATGCGCGCGAGCCCGTCGTTCATCGATTTCACGGCGGCCAGCACGCGCGCGATCTCGTCCTTGCCCGATGCCATCAGCTTGGAGGCACTGAAGTCCGAGGTGAGATCGCCCGACGCAACCCTGTCCGCCGTGCTCATTGCAGCATCCAGTCCCGATATGACGCGCTTAAACACTAGGGTCATCGCAGTCGCGAATACGACGAGCATCACGATGGCCACGGTAACGGACGCAATCTTCCAGAACTGCACAGTCGCCCTTGCAGCAGCGATCACCGATTCCGTGCGGGCATCGAGCATCCCGAGCAATTCGTCGATCGGGTGCATGATCTTGGCCTTGTTACGGTGATATTCCGCGTCATTCATCATCATCCGTGCCTTGTCCATGTCGGGCGCGCCCTGCTTCGTGAAATTGCCCGAGTCGTCCGGATAAAGCCCCTTGACGAGATTCATAGCCACGGTTTCGGTCCTAGCCAGATCGTTGGAGTTCTGCTCCGCTTCGTGAAGCTTCGCGAATTCCGCGTCGGTGAAGCCGGCGCGCTTCATCAGATCGATCAAGGATACCGTTTCGCCCGTGCCGGTCGTCACCGGTTCATCCGCGGCACGGAAGTCCCAATAGATCCGGTCGTAGTTAAGCGGACGGGCCTGCTTGCCCGACCGGATCGCGAGCACCTCGTCGTACTGCCGCTCCCATTTCGAATCGCCGGTAGCAACGTAAGTCCGGGCGAGGCGCGTCAGATCATCGGAACTGCGTCGCAGTTCGCCGGCAAGAAGGCTCGAGGTGTAGCGACTCTGAAATGCGTCCGCAACACTTGCATTGGCCGCATTAAGTTGCCATTGACAGAACGCGATCACCAGCGTCGCGGCAGCGAGCAGACCGAGCAGAATCCACAGTTGCCTGCGCAGCGACAGATTGCTCAAAAAAAACATTACATTCTCCCCGTATGTAGATATTCACAGCCCGTCTGGCTGTAGTCGGTTCCTGCGTTATTTCCGTGATCCCCTCATCCCGGCACTTGCCCAGAAGGCGCGGCATTGATCTCCCCGCATCGGCTGGCAATCCTGTGCAGGCCTTTTGCGATGAATCCCGCGTTTAAACATCGAGCGCCAAGCCTCGAGGATATTCGCCGAAATGCACGGCGTAAAAATGTGCTTTACGCTCACCACATTAAGCATGTCGGCTCTACTGGGCGTGGTTTGCCCGCCCCGGCGCTCGACACTCTATCCCGTTCAGGATGGGTTCTACGTGACTTGCGTAGCCACCGGTCCGCGCAACCATCCCGTCACCTCGCTTGACCGCATCGGCCGGCTTATCAAATAGCCCTGGATAGCATCGCCCCAACTCACGCAGGGCGCGGCAGAGCAAGCTCGATCGGATCAAGCATCATGACAAGATGGTGTCCGGGTTATCGTTCCCTGCGTGGGCGGAGATCGCCAACACCTGCTCGATGACGTGATGATCGTCGTGCGTCAAACAGTCGTCATGAAACTGCTGGAGGCCCCGCAACGTCCGTTGCAAGCGAATCGTGGCAAGCGGGCTGGCGGCCGGTATCGGCCATGCGTGCATGAGGTAGGCAAGCGGTATGACGCTTCTTCGTTCGCACCAGCTGTCGAAGAGGCGGAGACACAGTTGATCTATTTCATTTGCGTCTCCTCGTTTTAAGTCAACAGTGAACATCGACTCGCTGTAGCCGTCCGCTCCGCGCATCGTTTCTATCTCCGTGTCGTTCGATTCTTTGTTTCACCGTTTACCCCTCCCGCTCGCATGACGCGTGCAGGAGGGATTTCAACATCTACTAGTGCGCTCATAGCACATCTATTTAGGCTTCCATAAAACATGACAAACGATTCGATACTGGCGCGCTACATCTCGAATGGATTGATTGGAGACAGATGCCATGGCAAAGAAGCCGGTGGACGCGGCAACGAAGAAGCGCTTGCGAGCGGGCCGCATGCTCTTGGCGGGCAAAGGTCCGGCAGAGGTGGCTCTGGCCGTCGGGGTAGCCCGACAGACGGTGTACAGATGGAAGGGGTTGCTCGATGAAGGCGGAATCGATGCGCTGCGTGCAACGCCAGGTCGAGGTGGTCCGGCGCGGCTCCATGAGAAACAATTGGCGCAACTACGGCAGGCATTGCTACAAAGCCAGACCGAGCACGGCTTGGGCACGGAGCGATGGACACGCTCCTGCCGGGCTGTCCGGAACTCCGGCCCGTCGAGTATCTGTAGGCATGACTCAAGCGTCACGCGATTGCAAACTTCTGCTCCGACAACCTCAACGAGTTGCATACCCTCACCCGCAACAAGCTCAAAAGCGCTCAGCATCGGCCTTCGTTTATCGCCGCGTGCTGGATTCTCAGCATTTACCTGCCTGCTTCAAGATAACCTCTTCACGCAGAATCCGGTTTTCCAGAGACATGGTGTCAAGTTGAGCCTTGATGATGTCTCCAATGCTCAGAATTCCCACCACGTCGCTACCATCTTGCACGGGGAGATGGCGCACGCGATGCTGCGTCATCTCGCGCATGACGTGGTGAATCGGGTCATCCGGGCGACAACTGATGCAACCTGCCGGGACAACATTGTCGACATACTCCTCCAGTACCGCGGAACCCCGCGCCGCCAACGCGTCGATGACGTCCCGCTCGCTAAGCAATCGAGTACTGCATGTGCCGTCGGAACGAACGAGCAGCGCCCCCACGTTATGTTCACGCATCAGCCGAATCGCGACGCGCAGGGCCGCGCGACCGTCAACCTGAATGATTTTGTTCGTCGAGCGAAAAACATCCGAAACGCGCATATTTTCCTCAATAGATGTGATTTAAACGATTGTCTATTTTTTGTTTCCTTCATGTTCCGTAGTTAGCTCAACCGGCACCACCTCTCGGCGGGATCTTTGAGACGCAGCTTCTTCAGGGTGAACTTGCCCTTCCGAATGCGATGCATCAGCTCGATACTAACGAACGCGCAAGACGATGACTTCGCGATCGAAATGCCGGCCTTCGAATAGCTCGTAAATAAATCGTACTAGCAATATTACAAGCGATGATGTTTTGGCATCAATTGATCATCTGCGACGAGAAATAGCCACGAAGCCATCACGAAAGGCATAGTCAGGACCGGCAGGCCATATGGCGACAATATTGCAGCCAGCGCGCCTTGGACGAACACGGTGAACACGACGCAGATCACCGTATAAATCAGCACGCGCCAGCTTGGCTGGTTAAAGGTGTGGCCGATTGCAACCGCGGTCAGCACGCCGCTAAAACTATACAGTCCGGCATGAAGGAGGCTCGGGTCCGCCCCGAGAAATTGTCCGACGGCCAGGGGCAGCAGCGTGCCGATAATGCCAAAGCCCAACACCCAACCCGACGAAACGGCGAGGCCAATCAGGATCAGCGCGCCGCTGATCATACTAGGCAGCAGAAACACTTCGGAGGCGCCGTACAACCCGGCAGATATGAAATCAGTGACACTTAGTGCTCCCCCCAACGAGGAAGCGTTCAGGGGATGCGGCAGCATCGGCGCCGGCAGCACGCTGCTATGAAGGTGGGAGAAGTTGTTTGCTCCGAGCATGATGAACCAGGTAACAAACACAAAGGGTGCGGTCAACGCAGCACCCTGCCAGGTTTTCAGGATCTTGGCCAGGACAAGTGTGAATATGGGGCAGAGAATCGCGCCAAACACAAGGCAGAGCCACAGGTACGGGGATGAGGACAGGAAGGTCGGCAGCCCGATGCCCATCAAGGTAGCGCTATATCCGTAAAGACCGCTCCGAAGCGACTCCTTGTCCATCTTGAAAAGATAGGCAGTGCCCGTCGCAATGGCTGTCGCGGCCACCGCGCCGATTGCCACACCCGGGTTCGACTCGACGTGTGCCGCCCAGATGATGGCGGCAAGAAAAAACAGCCCGGTTAACGGATTGTTCTGGAGCAAGACTTGCCCGCAACCTCGCAGGCAAACATCTATAAAGCCCACAGGCGGCACGCTATCCGCCAGCCTTGCCCAGGCTTGAAAGGGCACCGGAGGGTGCGATTTCACATCGAACTCACTATTCATGATTATCCCCTTTGATTAGTATGGATGGCGCTCAGCAACGAGCCGTTTAGACGACCAGCATGCCCTGGCGCTCGATAAAAGCGATCACTTCGTCCAGCCCCTTCCCGGCTTTTACGCTCCCCATCACAAACGGACGTGCGCCACGCATCTTGCGTGCATCGCTTTCCATCACTTCAAGGTTCGCGCCAACGTAGGGTGCCAGATCGATCTTGTTGATCACCAGCAAATCGGACTTGGTAATACCAGGGCCACCTTTGCGCGGAATTTTCTCGCCGCCGGCAACATCGATTACGTAGATAGTCAGGTCCGACAGTTCCGGGCTAAAGGTGGCGGCCAGGTTATCGCCGCCCGATTCGATGAAAACAATGTCGGCGTCCGGAAATTTCTCCAGCATCCGGTCGACCGCCTCCAGGTTGATGGAAGCATCCTCGCGAATTGCCGTATGCGGGCAACCACCGGTCTCCACCCCCATGATGCGTTCAGCAGGGAGTGCCCCGGAGATAGTCAGCAGGCGTTGGTCTTCTTTCGTGTAGATGTCGTTGGTGATGGCGATCAGGTCGTAGTGCTCGCGCATCGTTTTGCACAGCACTTCCAGCAAAGTAGTCTTGCCGGAGCCGACCGGGCCGCCGACGCCGACACGCAGCGGCGCGTTTCTCTTGGTACGGAGCGAGTTCATAATATTTGCGAAAATCAGGATCGAAATAATCTGGAGTACTGGGTTTCGTGGCGCGCCGACAGCACCCCCAGCATTGGCGAAAAGGTGGAAAGCATCGGCGGGTCCGAGTCAGCGCGCCGCGCAGCTTCGGCCACTGCTTCCTGCAATGCGGGGTACAAGCGGTACAGTATCCGTTGCCCCGCCACTTGACCCAGCGGCACCGTCTTGAGCGCGGCGGCCACCTGGTTTTCGAGCCAGCTGAAGCAGTACGCGGTCAGACCCTCGCGCGCATCCACGCCCAGCGCCACGCAGGCGGCCGTGAAGGCCGTCGGCAGGCAGACCGGGCTTTGTGCGAGCAAGGCGGCACGCAAACCCTCGTCGCCCCAACCCATCTGCGCTATCAATCGAGCCAGCGACCAGCCCATCTGCTCGGTTTCCAGGCGCAACTCAGCTGTCTCGCGACTGACATGGAACCATTCGTTCCATGCCGCCACGCCGGCGTGGTCGGACGACTGCCAGCAGCGATGCAGCAAGATCCAGAGCGGCGCTTCCGCGTGCGCCTGCACATGCAGCAGGTTGTCTCGGATCCAGACTTCAGCCGTCTCGGCATCGGTCACGAAACCGGAGTCGATGGCCGCCTCCAAACCCTGCGAATAACTGAAACCGCCAATCGGCAGGGCCGGGGACGCAAGGTGCAACAAAGAAATCAACTGATTCGGGTGAGGCATGATGTTGAATATCCGGACAGGAAATCAGTGCTCGTGGCCGCAATTGGCGTCATGTGCGTGGTCATGGCCGTGCGCGTGACCGTGCAAGTGCTCGTGGTCGCGGTCGTGCCCGTGATGTTCCTCGAACACGCCCTGAGCCAGGGCATAGTCTTCGGCGAACGTTTCATCGTGGCCATGCTTGTGACCGCCCCCGTAGGCACCCACCTCCGGCTCGAACACCCGCTCGGCGCGCGTGACGGTCACGCCCAGCCTCGCGAGCATGTCCTCCAACACCGGGTCGTATTGAAGCCGAAGATAGTCGTCACCGATCTCGATCGACTGGTGACGATTCCCCAAGTGATAAGCGGCACGAATCAGCGCACGACTATCGCCCGCCGAGACTTCCAGCACGGACTCGGCTGCCGCGCACACCGCGATGAGGGAGCCGTCCTCGGCCACGAGCAGATCACCGTCGCGCAACACGGTACCGCGCGGCAGGAACACTCCCACCTCACGGCCGTCTTCGAGAGCCGCGCGCAACCGGCTCTTGCTGCGCTCGGCAAACGGCAACACGAGGCGCGGTGCGCGCTCGACCAGCACGGCAGCGATGCCGTGCGGAGCGGCCAGATATCTCTCGATTTTCAACATCGACTCAACCTTCAGAAGAGGAAGTAGCGTTGCGCCATCGGCAAAAGATCCACCGGATCGCACGTCAGGATCTGACCGTCGGCTACCACCTGATAGGTCTCCGGATCGACGGAGATCTTCGGCTGCCAGTCGTTGTGGATCATGTCGCGCTTGCTGACAGTGCGGGTGCCGCGCACAGCTACCAGCGGCTTGCGCAATTCGTAGCGTTCCCCGATGTTGGCGTCGAGCGAACTCTGCGAGACGAAGGTCAGCGAAGCACGGTTCGTTGCCGCACCCTGGCCGCCGAACATCATCCGGAAATGCACCGGTTGCGGCGTGGGGATGGAAGCGTTCGGGTCGCCCATGGCGGCGGCGGCCACCTGGCCACCTTTGAAGATCAGGTTAGGCTTGACGCCGAAGAATGCGGGGTCCCACAGCACCAGGTCCGCCCATTTGCCGACCTCGATCGAACCCACCTCATGCGCAACGCCATGCGTGAGCGCAGGGTTGATCGTGTACTTCGCTACGTAGCGCTTGACGCGGAAGTTGTCGTGGCCGCCGCGTGCATCGTGCGGGTCGCCGGGCAGCTTGCCGCGCTGGACAGACATCTTGTGTGCGGTTTGCCAGGTCCGCATGATGACCTCACCGACCCGGCCCATGGCCTGCGAATCGCTGGAGATCATCGAGAACGCCCCCAGATCGTGCAGGATATCTTCAGCGGCGATCGTCTCGCGACGAATCCGGCTCTCGGCAAAGGCCACATCCTCCGTAATCGACGGGCTGAGGTGGTGGCAGACCATCAGCATGTCGAGATGCTCATCGAGCGTGTTGACAGTGAAAGGCCTTGTCGGGTTGGTCGACGATGGCAGTACATTGGCCTCGCCGCACACCTTGATAATGTCGGGCGCATGACCGCCGCCGGCGCCTTCGGTATGGTACGTGTGGATGGTGCGCCCTTTGAACGCAGCGATGGTGGCTTCGACGAAGCCCGCTTCATTGAGCGTATCGGTGTGGATCGCCACCTGAGTGTCGGTCTCGTCAGCCACCGCCAGGCAGTTGTCGATGGCGGCCGGCGTGGTTCCCCAATCCTCGTGCAGTTTCAGGCCGATCGCGCCCGCCTTAACCTGCTCGCGCAACGGATCGGGCAAACTGGCATTACCCTTGCCCAGCAGCCCGATATTCATCGGGTAGTCGTCGATCGACTGCAGCATCCGTTCGAGGTGCCACGGACCGGGCGTGACGGTGGTGGCGGCGGTGCCTGCCACCGGCCCGGTACCGCCGCCGATCATGGTGGTGACGCCGCTCATCAGCGCTTCCTCGATCTGCTGCGGAGCGATGAAGTGAATGTGGGTGTCGATGCCGCCCGCAGTCACGATCAGACCCTCGCCCGCCGCGATCTCTGTGGCCGGCCCGATCACGATCGTCACGCCCGGTTGTGTGTCTGGGTTGCCGGCCTTGCCGATACCGGAGATGCGACCGTTCTTGATGCCAATATCGGCCTTGACGATGCCCCAGTGATCGACGATCAACGCGTTCGTGATGACCGTGTCGGCGCAGTCCTTCGCCATGCGCTGGCTCTGCCCCATTCCATCGCGGATGACTTTGCCGCCGCCAAACTTGACCTCTTCGCCGTAGATCGTGAAGTCCTTTTCGACTTCGATAACGAGATTGGTATCGGCCAAGCGCACCCGATCACCTGTTGTCGGGCCGAACATCTCGGCATAGGCTTGACGCGAAATTTTGATAGACATTTATACGTTCCTCTCAGAATGAATTGATCACAGCGGACCCATCACACGCTGATTGAATCCATAGACCACGCGATCACCTGCCAGCGCCACGAGCTCGACGGTACGCGACTGTCCCGGCTCAAACCGCACAGCGGTACCCGAGGCGATGTTCAGGCGAAAGCCTCGGGTGGCTTCGCGATTGAAAGTCAGCGCCGTATTGACCTCGTAGAAGTGGTAATGCGAGCCGACCTGGATCGGGCGATCACCGGAATTCGACACGGTTACAGACATAGTGGACCGACCGGCATTGAGCTCTAATTCGCCGTCGGCTACGAACATTTCACCTGGATTCATGAATGCGCTCCTGTCATAAATGCGCACCTAACTATTGGTCTACGTGTCGCGCGCGTGACACGGTCTATACGCTTTCCCCAGACTTGGTACCGAGCCGTCAGACAATCGGGTTATGCACCGTGACAAGCTTGGTGCCATCCGGAAAAGTGGCCTCTACCTGGACGTCCGGAATCATTTCCGCCACGCCGTCCATCACGTCTGCGCGCGTGACTACGGTGGCCCCCTCGTGCATCAGATCGGCCACGGACTTGCCATCGCGCGCGCCCTCCATGATGTATGCCGAAATCAACGCCACGGTTTCCGGATAGTTGAGTTTCAGTCCACGCGCCTTGCGACGCTCCGCTACTAACGCAGCAGTAAAAATCAGCAGCTTGTCTTTCTCTCTCGGTGTCAGATCCATAATTCGCTATCCTTAATTAAAAGATTAATCATGCCAATCACACATAATTCCTCTCACGTAGCCCACAGGCGCAGCGGCCTTGCCGCCACGCCGTGGAGGGGCTCACGCAAGGCGGTCCACACGGACACCATCAACCGGCGCACAGCTTCGGTTTCGTTGCCAAGAACCCGCAGCAGCAACATCCCCTCGCCCGCACTTCCAAGATAAGTCACCCCGCCCCGGAGAGCGGACTCGCAGGGCAGCGTTTGCGCCAGTTGTTCGGCCAGCGCATGGGTGGCGCCTTCTCCCACCGCCCAGAGCGTTCCCATAATGTTGAGTTGGTCCAGCCCGACGTGCGCGTCGCGCAACGGCGAGCAGGCATCGAGATGGGCCGCCTCGATCCATAAGGTGCGTCCGCCGTACTGCACCTTACTGCCGATCCGCACTTCGCCTTGTGACCAGAGCTCGCCCGAGGCCCGACGGCCCAAGACAGTCACGTCCCAGCCGATTGCGCTTCCACCCGCAGCCACCGTGACCGTGGTATCGAGACCTGCCAGCGCCTGTTCAAATATGATATTTTCCTGCGGCAGCCAATCCAGGTGCGCACCCTCGCCCACCACCAGACGAGCCTTCTGCGAGGCCCATCCGCGCAGCGACTTGTACCATCGGGTCGCGCCCGGCGTGGTCAGCACCGCGTGCGCGCCTCGGCCGACGTCCGCGTTGATCTCCAAGTGATCGCCGCCCGCGATGCCGGCGGGAGGATGCAACATCACGACGTGGCAGATCCCCCCCTCCGGATAAAGCGGCTTTTGCACCATCAGCGGACCGAAGTGGCGGCGCTCGACTAGCGCGGTCCGCGTGCCTTGATCGGCAAAGCGCAGACTAAGACGAGCCGGCCATCCGGCTTGAATACTAAGAGGGAGAACGTTGGAATTCGAATAGCTCATTTGTGTCGGATCACGCATACGTGCATATGCGCATCTGTATCTGTTGCCAGTCTTGCAAATAGGAACCGTGCGTACCGTGATGCGGCAGCCCAGCACACAGTCTTCCTGTAACGCTCGCTATTGCCCTAGTTCGAGATCGTCGAATCGACGCCATTTGTAGAACGCAACGGACAACAGCCAACTCACGGCGCACACGCCGACTATGAAATAACCCAGCATGCCGAAATTGTCATTCAGGCTACCAATTGCTGCCCAGAAGCGGCTGTTCAGATGCAATTGGTCCGCCACCAGGCCGAGTGCTTCTATACCGCCGATGGCCAACGCCACAATCACGGATACCAGCGTGATCGTTATGTTGTAGTAAAGCTTGCGAATTGGCTTGATAAACGCCCAGCCGTAAGCTGCCAGCATCAGGATACTGTCGGTGGTGTCGATCAACGACATCCCGGCCGTGAACAGTGCCGGAAAAATCAGAATCGACCAAACTGGTAATCCGGCCGACGCTTGGGCGGCGGAGATACCTAGCAGACCGATTTCGGTTGCCGTGTCAAAGCCGAGACCGAACAGCACACCCAACGGATACATATGCCAGCTACGCGTAACGAGCCTGAACATCGGGCGAAAGATCCGCGCCAGCAAGCCGCGATTGGCCAGCAGGAGATCGAGGTCGTCTTCGACGTAAGGCTGCCCCGCTCGCACCCGCCTAAACGCCCGCCACACGGAAGACAACACAACCATGTTTATCAGGGCAATACTCAACAAAAAGAAGGTGGAGACCAACGTGCCGATGACTCCGCCGATTTCCCTGATTGAATCCATCTTATGCTGGAGGGCCAGCGCGGTGGCCGCAATCGCGACGCACGCCAGAATCACTACAGTGGAATGTCCAAGCGAAAACATGAAGCCGACCGATACCGGGCGCTTACCTTCCTGCATCAGCTTTCGCGTAACGTTGTCGATAGCCGCGATGTGATCGGCATCCACTGCGTGCCGCAGCCCAAAGCTATAAGCCAGAAACGCCGTTCCCATCAGCAGCGGAAAGTGTCGAAATGCGATGAAAGCCCAAACCCATGCCCCGACGTTGAGCAACAACAGGAGCGCGTAGATACCGATAATCCTGCCCTTGACGTCGGCTGACGTGTCATTGAACAGGGATTGCACTATACGATTCACCGCCTATGCTCCAAAACGTTCGTCTGCTTCAGATGTTAGGACGACCCTGTGTACACCTGCTTCTACCCTCTCCATGCGCACGGTCAACGCGGCCCGCAGCGCTCATGCCATAGCGGGGATCGCGATGCGGCTCACGGCAATGCTCTTCTGCGAGATGGGTTAGGAGCCGCCACAATGAGCCGGTCAAATAAACGTGACTAGTCCTTTTCGGATCAATAGAGGACTCGTTCGTCTCATCGTGCAAATCGCCGTGTCTCCGCGTTTGAACCAGCTCGGCCTGTTGTGCCCAGCATCACGTGAGCGGCCAAGCAGTAGTCGCAGCCTGTCAGTTCACTGACCAGCGGCTTGATCGCAGCGAAGATCGGTTGCACGCCGCAGACAGTGCCGGGTCGGGTTCGTCAGCACGAACTTGATACGTTGTATGGTGCGCCACGGCACGGGTTGAATTCCGGACCGTGGCAGCACCCCGGATGATTCTTCCTAGAGGTAGGCTTCCTCGCCGTGCAATTCGCTATCGAGCCCGCGCTCCTCGGTCGCGGCATCGACCTTGACCGCTGTCACACGGTCGATCAGCCACAGCACCACCCAGGTGAACACGAACGCCCAGACGCCCGATATGACCACTGCCACAAGCTGCTTGAGAAAGAACGCCCCTCCGCCAAGCAGCAGTCCGTCGGCGCCGCCCGAATTCCACGCCTTCGACGCAAACACCCCGAGCAGGATTGTGCCGATCAGGCCGCCCACACCGTGCACGCCCCACACGTCGAGTGCATCATCGAGGCGCAGTCGATTTTTCAGTGCGACTGCGCCATAGCAGACTATCGAAGCGATAATCCCGATGATCGCGGCCGAGCCGAGCGACACGTAGCCGGCTGCGGGGGTGATCGTGGCGAGCCCTGCCACCGAGCCGGTCAGCAAGCCGACGAACTTCGGGCGCCTGGTGTGGAGCCACTCGATCAACAGCCAGGTGACGCCGGCAAACGAAGCGGCAACATCGGTGTTGAGGAAAGCAGAAGCCGTCACGCCATCGACGCGAAGTTCAGAGCCGGCGTTGAAGCCGTACCAGCCGAACCAGAGCAGACCCGTGCCCAGCGCAATCAGTGGCACATTGTGCGGTTTGTGGGTCATCATGCGGCGGCGTCCCACGTAGAGCACCGAGGCAAGTGCGGCGAACCCGGCAGTATTGTGCACCACGATGCCGCCGGCAAAGTCGAGCACGCCCCACTTCGCGAACAGGCCATCTGGACTCCATACCATGTGCACGAATGGGAAATACACGAAGATGAGCCAGGCTGTCAGGAAGAGGAAATAGGCCTTGAAGGTCACGCGGTTCGCAAATGCACCGGTGATCAGGGCAGGCGTGATGATGGCAAACATCATCTGATAGGCGACGTGAACCACGAGCGGGATGCCGGCGTTGTTGCCGGTGTACATGGTCTGCAACGTAACACCATGCAGGAACGCGTAGTAGGTCGGGTCGCCCACGATTCCGTGCCAAGTCGGGCCAAAGCTCATCGAGTACCCGAAAACAAACCAAAGTACCGTCGTCCACGCGAGCGAAGTGAAACTCTGCATCATGATGGAAAGCACGTTCTTGCGTTCCACCAGCCCGCCATAGAAGAACGCGAGTCCAGGCGTCATTAACATGACGAGGCTCGCGCAGAGCAGCATAAATGCGGTGTTGCCGATGTCGATCGGCGTCGTTGGCATAATCTTTCTCCATCTAGTTTTATATTAAAAATAACAAGCCGTGCCGCTATGGCGGTCTAAGCTTCCCTCGCGATTTCACGTCCGCGGCCTTCCGAGCACATTGCAGATTCCGTTTCCTCACGAAATGCGATCGACCACCGCGATGCACCGTGATCGAGTCGCAAACCGATCGGCTCGCATATTGGCACTGTACGCAATGTCCTATCGGAAGAAAATCCTCCATCGACTCATATGAATGCTCGGGCGGCTCATTTAACAAGCGGCGCGATGCATCGCATGCACGAAGCGCTCAATAGGCGAAAAAACACGTTATTAACTAGACTCGCCAAACCGGGCCTGCATGCCTAATTAACCTTATCAAAGTACGCTTCGCGTAGTCGACTGATGCCGACGGCTCAGATGCGAGGCGGATTGTTCCGATCAAAGGCCATGAGATGCGTCTTGCACCGATAACGATCGCGCGGTTACGAAAATGTCTCTTGTGGAACTGCATAGAAGACGGCACCGGCGGCGCGATGTTCCCGACAGGCGACACACGCCCAAGATCGCATTCGTCGCGAAGCCCGCCGATTACGTCGCATCGAGCGGGAAGCGTGTTGCGGCGAGCGACGTCGATCGCTCGTGCGGGCGATGTCGATGGGCAAGTTGCACCACGCGATGATGGGCAAGGCCGCCGTCGCGATCGGCACGACTGCGGCGATTCCCGGCACCCTGGTGAGCCTGGCGGCTGGCGGGGGCAAGCGCGAGACAGTGTGCCTCGGCCATCCGTCGGGCACGCTGCGCGTGGGCGCGGAGGCCAGTCAGGTCAACGTCCCGATTTCAAGAAGTGGCCGCGGCGAGCTCGGGCATACCTGACCCGCCTTCGCGCGCAGCGGTAAGTAAGGCGCAGTCCGCGGCCGACGGCTGTCGAGCCGGCGAGACACGCCTTTAGCCGGTTCTTACTTGTTGAGCGCGCCCTTCTTGACGTCGAGCGCCGCCTCCTTAATCACTTCGGATAACGAAGGATGCGGATGGCAGATGCGGCCGATGTCTTCCGAGGTCGCCTTGAACTCAATCGCCACCACGGCTTCGGCGATCAGGTCCGATGCGTTCGCCGAGATGATATGCACGCCGAGCAGCTCGTCAGTCTTGGCGTCCGCGATCATCTTGACGAACCCTTCCGACTTCGCCATGCCGAGCGCGCGGCCGTTCGCCATGAACGGGAACTGGCCCGTCTTGATCTCGCGGCCTTCGGCCTTCAGCTGCTGCTCAGTCTTGCCGACCCAGGCGATTTCTGGATCGGTGTAGATCACCGACGGAATGCAGTTATAGTCGATGTGCGACTCTTGTTCATTGATGAGCTCGGCCACGAGCACGCCCTCCTCTTCCGCCTTGTGGGCGAGCATCGGGCCGCGTACGACGTCGCCGATCGCGTAGACGTTCGGCACGCTCGTGCGGCAGCGGTCATCGACGTCGATGAAGCCGCGCTCGTTCGCCTTCAGACCGATCGCTCCGAGACCGAGGTTGTCGGTATTCGGCACGCGCCCGGCCGAGACGATCATCCGATCTGCCTCGAGCGTCTTGGCGTTGCCGTCCTTGTCGGCATAGGCAAGCGTGACGCCCTCGCCGGTCGCCTTGACTTCGTTGATCTTGACACTGAGATGAATGTCGAGGCCCTGCTTCTTGAAGAGCTTCGCGGCTTCCTTCGCGAGCGAGTCATCGGCCGCGCCGAGGAATTGCGGGGACGCTTCGAGCACGGTCACCTCTGCGCCGAGGCGGCGCCACACCGAGCCCAGCTCCAGGCCGATCACGCCCGCGCCGATGATGGCAAGCCTCTTAGGCACCGAATCGAAGGCGAGCGCGCCCTCGTTGTCGGCGATGATCTTGTTGTCGACGGGAACATTCGGCAGATGACGCGCCCTTGAACCCGTCGCAATGATGACGTTCTTTGCGGTGACCACTTCGGTCTCGCCCTCGCCGCTCACCTCGATCTGCACACCGGCGTCGTTCTTGCCGACGAACTTGCCGTGGCCTTTCAGCCACGTGATCTTGTTCTTCTTGAAAAGGTACTCGATGCCCCGCGTCATCTTTTCGACGATGCCGTCTTTGCGCGCCAACATCTTCGCGACATCGATTTTCACGTCAGACACACTAACGCCGTGTTCGGCGAGATGGTGTGAGGCGGATTCGAATTCCTCCGATGACGCCAGCAGCGCCTTCGACGGAATGCAGCCGACATTAAGACAGGTGCCGCCGAGCTTCAGGGCGCCGGCTGGGTTTTTCCATTTCTCGATACAGGCGACGGTCTTGCCAAGCTGCGCCGCGCGGATGGCGGCGATATAACCGCCGGGACCGGCGCCGATCACGGCGATGTCATATTCTTTGGGCATGGCTATCCTTTCTGTTACGCAACGGCACGCGCCGAACGCGCGCTATTGCAATCTCTGCCAAAGAGTTAAAGTGCAGCGCCCGCACGCGAGCGCCCAGTGGGTGATTCGCGAACCGGCCGGCTCGCATGGTGGCACTGTATCGGGCGCCCAACGGGAAATGAATCCTTGAACAGATCAAACGCATGCCTGATCGTCTCACTTGGCAAATGAAGGGCCGCGCCGACAGTGCCCGCGATTGCATCAGCCACCGGCGCGACGGTCTCAGTCCATGCCGAGGTCAAGAAAACCGCCGGTCGCACGCTCTGTCAGGTTGTGGGGCCACAGGTTGATCACCCGATCAAATCACCTTGGGCATGCTTGGCTGATCGATCGCGTGACGCCCGTCAAGGTCGATGCCGCGGTTGCGCATCGCGGGCTCCACACCGAGCTGCACGGCGAAGTCGCTTACCTGGACAATTGATCCGCGAATACACGGCTGACAAGATCGATTAAAGCAAGGCGCGGTGGAAATACCACCGCGCCTTGCTCGTTTTTGGACGGATGAAATTAGGGGCCGTGACGACGACAGACGTTTTTCAGCGCATTTGAACCAGGAATCGAATGGCGTAACGAAAACTACCGCATGACACTAATCAGCATCCCAGCGAGCCTTTTGAGACTTATAAATATCACCCGGCAAACCTATAGTGGAGACATCTAACCACCTGCCCCGTGAGTCGCACCATGAGCCGTATCACCGTACCTGCTACTGCCTCTGCCACGGGTGCCGCCGCCGAAGGGTCTGCGCAAGCGAAGAAAGTCACTGGCCGGGGTATCCCCAATCTGTTCGCCGCGCTGGGGGCAATGTCACCAGAGAGGCTGAAAGCGTTCCTAAACGCTGGCCGTCTGACCATACCGGATACTGTCTCTGCCACGGGTGCCGCCGCCGAAGCGTATGCGCAAGTGAAGAAAGTCACCGGCGGGAGTATCCCCAATGTGTTCGCCGCGCTGGGGGCAATGTCACCTGAGACGCTGAAAGTGTTCCTCGACGCTGAAAGCGTGCTCGCCGCCGGCTCGCTGACCAAGCAGGAAGTCGAGACGATCAAGCTGCTGGTCAGCGAGTTGAACGGCTGCGACTACTGTGTCGCCGCGCATACGGTGCTGGGCAAGATGACGGGCCTATCGCCGGAGACGCTCAAGCTGATCCGGGCGGGCCAGCCGACCGGCGACGCCAAGCGCGACGCGCTCGTGCGCTTCGTGCAGACCCTGCAGCAAACGAGCGGCACGATCAGCGCGCAAGCGTTCGAGGCGATCAAGGCGGCCGGCTACACGGATGCGCAACTGGTCGAGGTCCCCTTGGCCATTGCTTTGACGATTTTCACGAACACGTTCAACCGCATCAACGCCACCGACGTGGACTTCCCGCCGGTCAAGTAAAGCGCAGCGGCGCAGGCGCTCTGTTGCCGCGCCTTCGCTTTTATCAATCACGATAGGATACCTAAATGACATATCTAACTTTCCTCGTGACCCGTGCAAGCAACGGCATCAGGCCGGCACTTTCCGGGCGACTGGCTCGTGCTGGTCATCGCGTTGTGGGCGTGGGCCGCGGCGGCGAAGGCAGCTTTCCCAGCGAGCTTGTATCAGCCGGCCTTTCCGACCGGAACGCACCGGCCCGTGTACTCGAAGAAAGCATCAATCGATCGCCAGACGTGTCATTTTCGGAGTATTCATCGTGCCAGCTCAGGATTGGTTAAGTCATTTGCTAGAAATCGGGTCCGTCGCGGGACGGCTTGAGTTCCGCTGCGTTTACGGCACGCCATGGCGCGTCGCGTATCCGCAATCCCCGTCGAGCGAGATTCCCTACCACGTCGTGCTCAAAGGGTCAGCGGTGCTGGAGGATGGCTCGGGCGGCATACATCGCCTCACTGCGGGCGACATCGTTTTGCTGCCGAACAATTCGAAGCACGTGCTTCACGACGGCAGCGGTATCCCTGCATCGCCCGCCCGCGAGCGCGAGCAACCCAACCTGACTATCAGCGAAAACGACGGGACGGGCGAGCGTTTGGAGATGCTGTGCGGCCACTTCGTCTTATCGGCCCCCAATGACCGGCTGATACGCGGAAATCTGCCGCCGGTGTTGGTGGTTCACGCAGCCCCCCAGGACGCCAATGGCTCGCATGAGACGTCCGGCCAGATGACGAACCTGATTTTTCTGATGCGGGCCGAATCGCTCGAGAGCCGCCTTGGCGGTCGAGCGATGCTCAACGCGCTCTCGACAGCGCTGTTCGCGCTGACACTGAGGCTGGCAAGCGAGTCAGCCGCGGCGCAAACGGGGTTGCTCGCGCTCGCGGGCCATCCGCGGCTCGCGCCCGCCATCACCGCAATGTTCGACGATCCTGCGCGCGCCTGGAACTTGCCGCAGCTCGCGCGCCTTTGCAACATGTCGCGCGCGACTTTCATGCGGCACTTTCAGGATAGCTTCGGCCGCTCCGCCTATGACCTGCTGACCGACCTGCGGATGAGCCTGGCCGCCAACGCTCTCAGTCAGCCGTCGGCCACGGCGGAGGCCGTGGCGGAGGCGATCGGCTACCAGTCGGTTTCCGCATTCCGCCGCGCCTTTACACAACGCGTCGGCGTGACACCAGGCGAGTGGCGCCGTTCGGTTCGCGGGAGCGCAAAAGCGGAAGCATCGGCGCCGGACTATCCGGCGCCCCCCCGCTCACTCCACGTTGATTCCGCAACGACCGCCGCGCAGTTCGCCGATAAAGTCCATTCCGAGCACGAATGACAGTTCGTTGCCCCGCGCACCCTATCTCCTGAACAGTCCCGCGGCCGGCGTTGGACGAGCCGATGGCCGGGTACTGCACGCAGCGTGAGTCCGACCATCGGCCGATGGCAGACGAGTCTTGGCGATTCTCGTCTGCCTTGTTTTATTAATCGACCGTCTTCGCGTATTCGGCGGCGCCTAGCAGTTGATCGGTCTTCGCGTTCGCCGCCGGCTTGATGCGAAACAGCCAGCAATCGTACGGGGCGCGATTGATGGAATCCGGCTCCTCGCCTAGGAGTTCGTTGACCGCCGCGATCTCGCCTGAAATCGGCGCGTGGATGTCCGACGCCGCCTTGACCGATTCGAGCACGGCTATGGGTGTGCCTGCGCTCACGCTCAGACCGACCTCCGGCAATTTGACCGACACGATCTCGCCGAGCGACTCCTGCGCGGGGTCGGTGATGCCGACCGTCCACGTGCCGTCCGCCTCCGCACGAGCCCATTCATGCGATTCCGCGTATTTAAGTCCGTCCGGGATGTTCATCGATTAATCCTCCTGCATTCTCAATTCGTCTTAGGGTTTAACAAGATGCTACTTCTAACGTGTTGTGGCAATTAAATATACGGCGATTACGACATCCAAGGTTGCTTCTAACCGCGATTGATCCGATCGAGCACATTTTTGACACTTGATCGACTCGGCAAGCGTAATGCCTCAACTTAAAGTTGAGATACCGATTCACACCACGAAGGAGTGTCACATGAGCAGCCGTATTTCCATACCTGACGTCAAATCCGCCACCGGTGCAGTTGCCGAAGCCTACGCCCTGACCAAAAAAGCCACGGGCGGCGCTCTTCCTAACCTGTTTGCAGCGGTCGGCGCCCTGTCGCCCGACATCCTGAAGGCCTATCTGACCGCCGACGGGGCTCTTGGTGCAGGCACGCTGGGCAACAAAGATCTCGAGATTGTCAAATTGGCCGTCAGCGAACACACGGGTTGCGACTATTGCGTACGCGCACACGTGATGATCGGGAAAATGGTCGGAGTTTCCGCCGAAACGCTCAAGCTGGTCCGCGCAGGCAAGCCGACCGGCGACGCCAAGCGTGATGCTCTCGTGCGCTTTGTGCGGGTTATTCAAACTACGAGCGGCACGATCAACGCGAGCGAATTCGCAGCAATCAAGGCAGCCGGCTACACGGATTCGCAACTGGTTGAAATCACGCTCGCTATCGCGCTGACGGTGTTCACCAATACGTTCAACCGCCTCAACGACACCACGCTGGACGTGCCGCCGGCGGACTAAAAGCGACGCGGCAATCCTGCGCGCGTTCGGCGCTGGAGAGGAAACGCAGGGCGAGGGATGCTCGCCCTGCGCAACGGAGCCGTCCGCTGCGACGCGGGGCGTTCAATAAAGACAAACCAATCAACGCGAAGGGTCACGCATTTCTTCGTTTCGTTGATGAGATTCTCGCCTAATCCCGTCCCTCCTGACGTTAGGCAACGGTTGCGCGGCCGGGATTACGTGTCGCTACATCGCTGTCGGGAATGACACTTGCCGCCGGCAGTTACGTTCCATAGAGTTGCTTCACGGAAGAATGATCGGTTTTCTCGTTGAACCCCTGTGGGAAGCTTGCTATACGAACTAGCGGAAAACACTAATCATCGATCTGGAACCGGCATGAAGCGTGAACAGCAATCCCTCGACCAATTTGAATACAAGACCCCGGACCTAATCGAACATGCACCGGAGATTCTGACGTCGCTGCTGAAGAAAGCTGACGTCGAGATCAACGGAGACCGCCACTGGGACATTCGAGTCTTCGACGAAGAAGTATACAAGCGTGTATTTTCAAGTTGGTCGCTTGGCCTCGGCGAGTCGTACATGGACGGCCAGTGGGATAGCGACCACCTCGACGAACTGTTCACGAGGTTGCTCCGTACGGACATCGATTCGGCAGCGATCGGCATCGCGAAATTTCGACTCGTGTTCGAGCACCTCCGTCATCGCCTGTTTAATCTGCAATCGAAAGACCGCGCTTTCCAAGTGGGCGAGCGCCACTACGACGCGGGGAATGACGTATTCGAGGCCATGCTCGACAGCCGCATGATCTATTCGTGCGGCTACTGGGAAAACGCGACAGATCTAGAGCAGGCGCAGTTTGACAAGCTCGATTTGATTTGCCGCAAGCTTAAGCTCAGCGCCGGAGAGACGCTGCTCGACATAGGTTGCGGTTGGGGTGGGCTCGCCAAGTTCGCTGCTGAGCGATACGGCGTGCACGTGACTGGCGTCACAGTCTCCAAAGAGCAACTGGCGCTCGCCAAAGAGCGCTGTAAAGGGCTCCCGATATCGCTGATCCTTCAGGATTATCGTGAGCTGCAGGGTAGCTTCGACAAGATTGTCTCCGTCGGCATGTTCGAGCACGTCGGGCCGAAAAACTACGAGATCTATTTCGACACTGCCAAGCGCCTGTTAGCGCCTAAAGGTCTATTCCTTCTGCACTCGATCGGCCTTGCCACGACAAGCCAAGGAACCGACCCCTGGATCGACAAATACATTTTTCCGAACGGGAAGCTTCCCTCAGCCAGGGAAATTGCCGATGCCGTTGAAGGCCGCTTCATCATCGAGGATTGGCATAACTTCGGCCAGGACTACGACCGTACCCTGATGGCATGGTGGGATCGCTTCGACCAGGCGTGGCCGCGTCTTCAGTCCCGCTACAACAGGCGTTTCTACCTTATGTGGAAATATTATCTGCTTTGCTGCGCAGGATTCTTTCGCTCCCGGCAAGGGCAGCTCTGGCAACTCGTGCTGACCCATGCTGAACGCGCCGAAACCTACCGGTCGATCAGGTAACCGGATGCATTTGCAAAGTGACGCCGGCCGCCTGCGATGACGATTGCAGATATAAGGCCGAATGGCCGTTACACGACGCCGGCGTCACGCGGTTCTTCGCCTTGCCGCAATGAGGCAATCAACGGGCACGACACCTTACCCCTGCGCGAATGGCACGCACACACGAGCTGGGTAAGCACCGCTTCCATGCGCCCGAGATCGGCGAGCTTCTCCTGAATGTCGCGCAGCTTGTGCTCCGCGAGTCTGCTCGCCTCAGCGCAATGCGTCCCATCCTCCAGTTTCAACAGGTCCGCGATTTCGTCGAGGCTGAAGCCGAGCCGCTGCGCAGATTTGACGAACCGCACCCGCGTCACGTCCGCTGCGCCGTAGCGACGAATGCTGCCATACGGCCTCTCCGGTTCGAGCAGCAGGCCCTTGCGCTGATAGAAGCGGATCGTCTCGACATTGACGCCGGCCGCCTTCGCGAAGGCGCCGATGGTCAGGTTTTCGCTACCGATTTCCATACCGCTTGACTCCGTACATAGGTACGGAAGTAACGTTACGCTACTCATCGGCAATCAGGAAGGGCCAGCGTATGGCGGAACCACAGAAAGGGTGCGGCGCGCTGGCCGCCGGCGGATTGGCCGCGATCCTCGCATCGCACTGAAGTTACGGAGGGACTGTCATGTCATTCTTTACGCGCGCGGCCGATAAGGCCGGTTTGCTGGGCAGCATCGTGTCGGCGATGGGCTGTGCGAGCTGCTTTCCCGCGATCGCCAGTCTGGGTGCGGCCATTGGTCTGGGTTTTCTTAGCGAGTATGAAGGGGTGTTCATCCGCATCCTGCTGCCGGTATTCGCCGGCATCGCGCTGTTCGCCAATGCGATCGGCTGGCTCAATCATCGGCGGTGGCGCCGTACCACGCCCGGCCTGATCGGCCCGGTACTGGTGCTGACGGCCGTGTTCGTAATGCGGGCCTATGGCGAGCGTAGCGGCTGGCTGCTCTATCCCGGTCTCGCCATCATGCTGGCGACATCGATCTGGGACCTGTTCTCCCCCGAGCACCGCGTCTGTCCTACCGATACGCGTGAATCGGGCACCGGCAACTTACGCAAGGGTTGATCGGTGACGTATCTAACCCGATCCATGAAAGAACGGAGCAAGCCCATGACGACCTTGAAGATCGAGGGGATGACCTGCGCTTCCAGCGCTGAGCATCCCGGCAAGACGCCCGGCTGGGCGCGGGCTGATGGGAAGCGTGGCGACGATGCCGGCGCGCTGCGGGTCGCTGTGATCGGCAGTGGCGGCGCTGCCATGGCGGCTGCGCTGAAGGCCGCCGAAAACGGCGCGCAGGTGACACTGATCGAGCGCGGCACCATCGGCGGCACCTGCGTGAACGTCGGGTGCGTGCCCTCCAAGATCATGATCCGTGCAGCCCACATCGCGCATCTACGCCAGACGAGCCCCTTCGATGCGGGGATCGGTGCTGTAGCGCCGGTGATCGATCGGCCGCGCCTGCTCGCCCAGCAGCAGGCGCGCGTGGACGAATTGCGCCACGCCAAATACGAAAACATTCTCGACACGAGCCCGAACATCAACGTCCTCCACGGCGAGGCGCGCTTCACGGGGAGCCATACGCTCACCGTCACGCTGACCGCCGGCGGCGAACATACGGTGTCGTTCGATCGTTGCCTGATTGCCACGGGTGCAACTGCCGCAGTGCCGCCGATTCCGGGCCTGAAGGAAACGCCGTACTGGACCTCGACCGAGGCGCTGGCAAGCAACATGAGTCCCGCGCGGCTGGCTGTGATCGGCTCGTCGGCGGTGGCCGCCGAACTGGCGCAGGCCTTTGCGCGTCTCGGCAGTCGCGTCACCGTTCTGGCTCGACACACGCTGCTCTACCAGGAGGACCCGGCGATCGGCGAAGCGGTAACGGTTGCCTTCCGCGCCGAAGGCATTGAGGTGTTGACGCAGACCGAGGCGAGTCAGGTGTCATACGCCGACGGCAGGTTCGTCCTCAGCACGAACCACGGCGAGGTGCGGGCCGACCAGTTGCTGGTGGCGACCGGCCGCGCCCCCAACACCGGCACCCTGAATCTGGCGAGCGCCGGCGTGCAGCTCGACGAACGCGGTGCCATTGCGGTCGACGCAGGCATGCGCACGAGCGCACCGGATATCTATGCCGCCGGCGACTGTACCAACCAGCCACAGTTCGTCTATGTCGCGGCGGCCGCCGGTACGCGCGCGGCGATCAACATGACCGGAGGCGATTCGCGGCTCGATCTCGATGCGATGCCGGCGGTCGTCTTCACCGAGCCACAGGTTGCAACTGTCGGCTACAGCGAGGCACAGGCGCAGCACGCTGGCATCGAGACCGACAGTCGCACGCTAACGCTCGATAACGTGCCGCGCGCGCTGGTGAACTTCGACCCGCACGGTTTCATCAAGCTGGTGACGGAAGCCGGCAGCGGCCGGCTCATCGGCGTGCAGGCGGTGGCGCCCGAGGCGGGCGAACTCATCCAGACGGCCGCGATCGCGATCGGAGCAAGGATGACCGTACAGGACCTCGCCGACCAGCTGTTTCCGTACCTGACGATGGTCGAGGGCCTGAAGCTCGCCGCGCAAACCTTCTCGAAGGATGTGAGGCAGCTTTCATGCTGCGCCGGATAAGCCGCAGGGGACGGCGGCACTGACTACGCGAATCTTGCACCGGTGGGGAGCCGCGCAGTTCGAACGGGAAATGATGCTCGAGCGCCAGCGCGAAGGCGTTGCCCAAGCAAAGACCGCCGCTCAGTCCAACCGTTTGTCTTGCCTGCGGAACATCGGTCCGAAACCAATCAGCCCCAGGATCGGCCCGGGAAGCAACAGCCAGGCTGCATCGAGCCCGATTCGTTCAAACAGTGAGGTCACCCCTGAAATAGACACTACGGTAATCGCAAAACCGATCGAGTTCTGGATCGCAAGGGCGCTGCCAACGAGCTCAGGCGGGCAGGATCTCGCGCTGATCGCCGAGAATTGAGGTGAGTCTCCTACGACGGCCGCGCCCCAAACGATTAGTAAGGACAACATCATAACAGGCGTAAGCTCGCGCCAACCCGCGGCGAATATCGCGCCGCACAGCCCCGACAGAAACAGCGCTGCAGCGGCTACTTTTGCACTGCCAAAGTGTGTCGAGAGCGCGCCGCCGACAACGCAACCCAGCGCGCCCGCACCAATCACAAGAAATGACAATCCGGACACACCTCCGACGTGAACAGAGGAGGAGATCGACGCGTGAGCGACAAACAGCGGCACCACCGTCCAGAACGCATACAGTTCCCACATGTGCCCAAAGTATCCGTACGCTGCAGAACGAAAGGCCGGAATGCGAAACGCACTTAACACGGACGGAGACCTCCGTGCCTCCCCTTCCTCTATTCGAGCCGCGCTGCGCAAATGCGGTCCATCGCCCAGCAGATAGATCAGCCACGCGCCAGCAGCTGCAATGACGGAGGTGGCGATGATCACCTCTTGCCAGGGCAGGCTTGCGCCAGCCCCCCTTAACGCATGGGGCAACGCAGTCCCTAGCGTGAGCATTGCCACGAGTTGGGCGAGCGCAGGGCCGGTGCGGTCTGGCGCCCAGCCGACGATTAGTTTCATCCCAATCGGATAGATGCCTGCCAGACACACGCCGACTAGGAACCTGAACACCGCGCCGCCGACGATGCCGCCTGCAAACAACGCAAAGCATGCATTGAATACTGCGCCCGCCAATGCGCTGCATACGAAGATCGAACTGGCCCGAAACCGGTCGGCAACACCGGTTACTGAAACGACCAGCGTTCCAAGAATGAACCCCAGCTGTACGGCGCTGGTCAGCCAGCCTATATCTGCAGCACTGACATGCCATGCACGCATCAGATCGTCAGCCGCGCTGTTTGCGCTGAACCACAGCGATGTGCCGAAGAGCTGCGCGACCGATACCGTCCCGACGGCACCGAGCCGGTCGACGAGTCGCTGTCGCACGCCCTCCGGGCGATTGCTTTTAAGCTGATTCATGTCGCCATCAAATAGACACAAAACGTCGGGCGGCGCCCTCCCTCAAGCTTTATCGCAATCGCTCGCGTCAACGCGCGCCGGTACCGCCCCGAACACCATCGCTCGCAAACCGATCTCACTCTGCGTCGCGGAGCCGACCGATGGCTTCGAGGACCGCCGCGGGTTCGCATCGCTCGCGATAATCCACATCAAGATGCGCGAACTCGATCTTCCGATCCCGGGAGATGACATAGGTCGCAGGAACGGGAAGTTCCCAACTGTCGTCTCCGTTGACCGACGGTAGCGATTTCCCCAGTGAGTCGAGTATTTTTCGTAAATCGTCCGGCAGTGAATACACCAGACCGAATGCGCGCGCAACGACGTTTGCCGCGTCACTCAATACGGTAAATTCCAGCCTATTCGATTCGAGCGTCGAGGCTGACCGATCAGGAAGCTGGGGCGAAATCGCAACCACCTGCGCGCCTCGCGCAGCAAATTCGGGGAGCAGGCGTTGATACGCGCGTAGTTGCAGATTGCAGTACGGGCACCAGCCGCCGCGGTAGAACACCAGTACTACGCGACCTCGCCGGCACATGGCGTGGAGCGCGACGTCGGCGCCTGCCACATCCGGCAGGACGAAGTCTGGAGCCTCCTCGCCCACCTTCGATGCAGACGAAACCTGGAACCGGGTTTTAAGTTCCTTGACCCGCCGATCGTACAGCGCGGTTCGTTCGGGCGGTGCCGTGCGTTGGTATTCTTCACGGAACGCGTTGAGTTCGTCTCGCAGTGACATGGATGGTTAAGGCCTCCAAATTTTGAATCTGCCGGCGCGCAAGATCGCGCCGGGCCTTCGTTCGTGCACCAGGGCAAAGCTGTCCCTGCCAGGCCATAGTGTGCCTGTGGACTGACTGCTGCGCCTATTCCTGGAAAGAATTACCGTTATTCATGGCGGGCCGTAACCGGAAACTGCTCCCCGGGCCAGGATACCTCCAGCCATGGAATAACACATATTCCTGTTCGGAATAGGCTTCACGCGGTTTGGACACGTAAGATCGCAGGTTCTGTCGCATTAGGGCGGTGCGCTATGATGAGCGAACCCACGTGAACGGCAAAAAACCTGATGGAGACGCAAGCGCCCCGTGGGCAGGAGCTGACGGGTGGACCAGACTTATATTGTCAGTCGTCGTAAGGATCGCTAAATGAAGATCGCTGTCTTGGGAGCCGGAGGTGTTGGCGGATATTTTGGGGCGCGGCTAGCCGCGGCTGGATACGACGTAACGTTTGTCGCCCGGGGCAAACATCTCGAAGCGATGCGCAAAAACGGTTTGCGTGTATCGAGCCCGCTGGGGGACGTGCTCTTGAAAGATCCCAAGGCGGTCGACGACGTGAATGCTGTCGGAAGGGTGGATCTCGTGCTGGTGGCGGTGAAGCTCTGGGATACGGACACGGCGGCCAGGGCACTCAAACCACTGGTCGATCAAGGCGCCGCCGTCCTTTCGTTCCAGAATGGCGTGCATAAGGATGAAATTCTGGCCGATTACCTGCCCACTCAGTCGATTATCGGCGGGGTTTGCTATATCGCGGCCGTGATTTCCGAGCCCGGCATCATCGCGCACACCGGCACAATGCAAAAGCTTGTGTTTGGTGAATACGACGGTAGTCGCTCCGCACGGGTCGAAATGTTTTACGAGGCGTGCCAGAAGGCGGGCATCACCGCTGAAATCAGCGACAACATCAAGCGCCTGATCTGGGAGAAGTTTGTGTTCCTCGTCGGTCTGTCGGGCACAACGGCTTCGATCCGCAAGCCTATTGGCCCGATTCGCGAAAACCCGCGCACCCGGGCGTTTCTCCTGCAGGTCATGGATGAAGTGGTGGCGGTCGGGCGCGCGAAGGGAGTAGACCTCCCTGCGAATTTCGCACATGACCGACTGGCGTTCTGCGACACCGTCCCCGCGACGATGACATCGTCCATGCACCACGACCTCGAGCGTGGCAATCGTATGGAACTGCCCTGGTTGAGCGGCGGCGTCTCAGAGTTTGGAGCGCAACTGAATATTCCGACGCCGAAGAACAGTGCCATCGCTGACATCCTCGAACTGTACGCTGCAGGTACGCGTGAGTGAGTCAGCCAAACATGACATCTCACCCCCTCAAGGTCCGGTCATTGACTGCGGTCGCAGTCTCGGTACCCATGAAACGCGCTTTGGGCACCAGTGCCCAGACAATTCGCAACGCACCGCTGCTTTTGGTCACGCTGGAGACTGACGAGGGCGTCTCCGGGCGGTCATACGCCTTCTGCTATCTGGAATCGGTGGCGCGCTCTCTACAGTTAATGGTTAGCGACCTCAGCGAGTTCCTGGCGGGCCAGGCGGTGGCTCCGGTCGAGCTTTCGACGTCGATCGCACGATATTTCAAGCTGACCGGTCTTTATGGGCCGCTTTGCATGATCTCATCCGCCATCGATGTGGCGGCATGGGACGCGCTGTCGATCGCAGCAGGCTTGCCACTTGCAACCTTTCTGGGCGGAACAACGCAGCGGATCGCGGCCTACAACAGCAACGGTCTTGGTCTGGTGTCGCCGGAACTCGCTGCCGACGAGGCCGAAGAGTTGATTTCAACTGGCTTTCGCGCAGTGAAGATGCGGTTGGGACGTCCCAGCTTTGCTGACGACCTCGCAGCCATCCGGGCCGTACGCAAACGCCTGCCCGATATGGTTTCGGTCATGGTGGACTTCAATCAAGCGCTGAACTTTGCAAACGCCATGGAGTACTGTCCCCTGCTGGACGACGAAGGCGTGTATTGGATTGAAGAGCCAATCAGACATGATGACTTCGTGCACGCTGCAATGATCGCGGCATCGACAAGAACGCCAATACAGCTCGGCGAGAATCTTGTTGGCGTGGCGCCGCTGTTTGACGCACTGAAGGCCGACGCCACAGATTATGTGATGTTCGACCTCGACCGCATTGGCGGAGTGTCGGGGTGGCGGCTTGCAAATGGTCTCGCTGCGGCAACAGGGCGACGGGTTTCGTCCCACCTGTTCCCGGAGGTCAGCGCTCATCTACTCGCAGCAACTCCGACAAAGCATTGGCTTGAATATGTCGACTGGGCGGACCCGTTGCTTGACGAGCCCCTGCGCATCGAGGACGGATTGGCTGTCCTTTCTGATCAGCCCGGCAATGGTATCAAGTGGAACGCAAAGGCCGTCAAAAAACATCAGCTCGTTTGAGGGACCCCGAGGCACGGAGGTGTAAGGAGCATGTCACCTACCCTGCTCTTTAACCACCGAACTGTCCAAATACTCGCCCGCGCCGGAAATTGGCTTCAGAAGCTGCACTCGTACCGGCTGCTGCGAGCAAGCTTCCGCCCGCGGCGAGACGTGGCTGCCCTACGTTGCTAATTGCGAAAACGCGAACGCCCGCTCGAATGCGCCGCGGCCCATATCCAGCACATGCAGAAAGCGCTGATGCAGATGAACCTGCAACTGCAACGATGTTGGCGTCGCCGCACGGACCGAAAGGAACGCGGTTCCTAGACGTCGGCCAGTGTTTCCGGCCTCATCCCGAGCGCAGCAAAAAAAATTTTCACGGC
>NZ_JAFLRF010000049.1 GCF_017315705.1 Trinickia mobilis
GCCGTCGCAGCGGCAGGCGCGGACGCGTCGTCCGCAAGCGCTGCCCCGATGCCGCCCGCAAGCAGCGACCCGGCCAACAGCATGGACATCAATAATTTGCGCATCTTTCGTTTCCTCCTCTAGTCACAGAATCGTTTAAAGCGCGTCCGGGCCGGTCTCGCCGGTGCGGATCCGAATCACTTGCTCGATCGGCGTGACGAAGATCTTCCCGTCGCCGATCTTCCCCGTGCGCGCCGCGACTTGAAGCGCTTCGATCGCTTGCTCGATCACGTCGTCCGGGGTCAACGCGCGATTCCTCCTGGTCCTGCTCGTCAAAACCGAGTCCTTTGCAAATGAGCTTCCTCACCGATCCGGCGAGCCCGCCATGGATTGCGAGCGGCATAAGAAGCAACTCACGTGCCATGCCAGCCTCTTTGGCCAGGTATAAGCGGGTAAGACGGAGCGGTGATCAGCGAATACTTGGAGAAAGCACTCGATCGGTGCGACAGATGTCTTGCGCCGCAACGACAGGGCGACACGGATGACGCCGGGAAACGGGAACAATCTGGATCGCACCGTGCGAGACTTTGGAAACGGTCCCATCCGCGCGTATCTCCGATGTTTGGCAAACGGCATGGATTGATCCATGTCGAGCACGTCACATCTCCGGAGACTCGCGACAGGCCGTCTTAGGATCGGCATTTAAATATGGATTCCTACGTATTATCATGTGCCCCGGCGGCTGTTCCATGAGCACAAGAACCCGATATCGGCAAGCGAAAGCTTCGCAGGGTCTCCGCGTGAACCCCCGCCCAAACGATGATTTTGGTGCGCGAATTGCCTCTACTTGTTGCAATCGTGAGCGTCTTTGGTGCTTCCGAGGCGGAATTGGCAGGTCGGCTCGCGCCCGTAGCCGACAGCCTCTGGCTGCGGGCGCCGTGTTCAGCGCGCTGCCCCCTCTGTGGAGCACGCAGGCTCGCGTGGAACAGATGATCAGATAAGATAGATACGGCTATGTGCGATTCGGATGCGTCGGTCTGTTACGCCCGAGTTTTTGACGAGTGCGGTCTGTCGCTGGCGCATGCCCCGGAGGAAGTCCCCCGCCCCGCTGGGAATCGCCAACTAGTCCAACGCGACGACGAGTAGAGCAATCTTTTGGAGAAAATTTTGGAGTTCGACTACAAACAGTTCCACATCAATGCGTCGTCTCTTGCCGAAGGCGGCCATTTCTACGCCCGCGCAAAGATCTACCGACGCGACTCGGCGAGTGGCGATGCCGTCGAAGTGAAGTATTCGGGCGACCTTGGCGACTATCACTTCGACACGGACGCTATAGAGGCCGCGCAGCGGTGGGCGATCCAGTGGTGCGACGAGCACAGCGTTTAAATCGCGCGCTTCGACTCTTCGGGGCGTGCGTCAGCGACAGTCCTCGCTCGGCCATCATTTCCACCAGATCTCGCAGGCTGAGCGGGTAGCGTAAATACCAGCGAACACAGAGGGTGATCATCTCGCGATCGAAGTGCCGCCCCGCGAACAACTCCTCCAGACTCTTAACCTTAGTCATCGTCGGCTCGCAAATTCGCTCAGCCAGACCTTCCGGCGCTGCGGCTACATCCGCTTTCGCGACCACCTCTTTGACGACAACGGCCTTCGTCGCCGGTGCCTTCTTGGCCGCAGTCTTCTTTACTGTCGGCGCTGCTCTCTTGCCAGGGGCTTACTTGGATGCTGCGCTTTTGGGCGCGACAACCTTCGCACTGACCGCGTTCTTGGCGGCCGCTTTCTTCACCGCCGGAGCCGTGGTCGCCTTCATCGTCTTGGCGGAGGCCTTCTTTGCAACCGGAGTGGCCTTTTTGGTCGCTTGCTTCGTAATGCTCGCAACGGCTGCATCGGCCGCGACCGCAGCGGCGGGATCAATCAAAAACTTCGACCGGTCCTTCGTGCTGGCGAGCCACGCCGGCGCTCGACCGCGCCCACTCCATGTCGCGCCCGTCTTCGGTTCGACATATTTCGCAGGCTGCGGTCCTTTGCGTTGTCTTTTTTGAGCAACTGCCCCCGCAACTGCCGAGGCTTTCTTGACCGCACCCGTTGTCCTGGTCAAAGTGCTCTCGCTCGCTGCGACAGCGGCGCCAGTGCCGTTTGCAATCAAGAATTTCGTGCGGTCTTTGACGTTGGCAATCCACGCCGGCGGTCGCGCATGGCCACTCCAAGTTTCGCCGGTCTTGCGGTTGATATACTTTGGCGGCCCCTGGCTGCTCAATCAAATAGGCTGTGCCGCCTGTGCTTGCCGAGATGCGGCAGCTTGCCACCACCATGACTACCTCGTTACATCGGCTCAATGTGCGTACGGTGCGATTTTCCACAAGCGGCGCTCAATAGCCGCCAAGCAATGGCATTAAGGAAGGAATATTTCATGGACGAACGTAAGCGAGACAGCATGATTGCTTATCTCCGCCATCGCATAGACGAGTTTGGCATCAAGCCAGAGGACCTGGCTTCAGCGCTAGCAAACGAGCAGACAGGAGCTCGCTACCTGAGTGCGACGGGAGACACGTGGACCGGCGAAGGAGAAATGCCTCAATGGCTCAAGCAAGCGATTAGTGCGGGTCAATCCGTTGACCACTTTGAATTGTCGCCAAAGGTGGCTCTGCGGCGCACGGGTCGAGAAGCTGTGGATTGGCGTGATGACCCGTTTGCGGGCGGCCCGCTCGCACGGCAAGAAAGCCATTCGCGTTAGGCGCGGCGTAGCGTCCTCCAAGAAGTGCCGACGGCGCCGGATTGGCTCAGCGAACTCCGAATGGTCTCTGCCGCGCTCTAGCCCTCGAATGCCGTGTCGATAGCCGCAGTTCACGATAGCTCATCGGGATCCGCCACCTGCGCCGGGCAAATCTAAAATCGGTGTCGCAGCGCCAACCGGAACCCAGCCTGCTTGTTCGTCGCAGACGGGCTGAATCCGCTGATCGAGGCCACTATCGCGGCCGCTTGCGCGCTGCAGGACAGCCAGCGCGTAGACATCGGTGCGTTTCGACAAGTTGTAGTCGCCCCCAAAATCGAGCTGCAGGTACTTGGCGCCGCCATCGCCATCGACCGAGTTCCGCATCGTATAGTCAAATGCGGTTCCAAACAGCAGTGTCGGACTAACCCGTGAACTGACGCTGAGTTCGACATTCCGCTATTCGCCAAGCCAACGTAGACCTGTCTTCCGAATTCGGCTCCGCCCTGCGCAAGCGCACCGTTGTTCGCGTTGAAGCCGTTCTCCAACACGAACAACGCCTTCAGTCCGCCGCCGAGGTCCTCCACCCCTCGCAACCCCCAGCGACTGCCGCTCACGCCTGTCGAGGTCCCGTCTGTCAGTGCGAATTGATGTCCGCCCGTGAGCCCCTGACCTCTTCTTCCCGTCTGCGTGTTGTTCACATAAGTGAGGCCAAGGTCCAAAACGCCATAGAGACTGACTGAACTCTGCGCATGGGCAGAGCAAGCAACACCACCTAGGAAAATGGCGGAGCAAATCCGTTTCATGAAAAGTCTCCAATTTAATTAGTTATACTACTTTTACGAATGCCGCTTTGAAGGCATTTCACGTTTGCGGATATCAGGCACGGCTAGCGGCTAGTCCAGCGGTCAACACGTTCCTTGCAAGCCCACGACTCCGGGCGCCGGGGGGCACGCAAAGGACCTCAGGAACGCGCAGCACGCTATGGTTGCGCCAGTGGTCGGCGCGACGCCAAGAACGCATCAAGGCTGAGAGCGCCCGCGCCGAGCACGATCACTTGCAGGAAGCCGCCCGCAATCGCAATGTTCTTCAGCAGATTGATCACTTGATGGGAATCGGACAGGTCGTTATGGAACGCCAGCCCCGTCACCAGCGTGAATATCGCCATGACGGCAGCGACGGCGCGCGTCCGATACCCAAGCACGAGTGCGACGGAAAAGCCAACTTCGATGACGATCGCCACACCGTACGCCAAGTCGGGCCACGGCAATCCGTTGGCGGCAATGTATGCCTTGGTGCCGGCCGGGTTGGCGAGCTTGCCGAAACCGCTCGACAAAAAGAGCGCACTCATCAGGAGCCGCCCGAGCGTCGCTGAGAAAGCGGGAGTCTTGATCAAGGGTTCACCTCGTGGGTCATCAATAATCGATCAATGGGCGCGCGTGCCGAATGCCTGCTTTCCGCACTCACGCATGTCGGTCCGCGTGGCATGCCGCGCAGCCTTCGCCCGCAAGCTCCGGATCGCGGGCTGCCGGCATGAGCTTTGCGCACCGCCCTTGGAGTAGCCCGAGCGCTCCAGTCGAAGCCGCGGCGAGGATCGTCGGGACCGCCGCAGCGAGCAGCGTCTGCTGGGTGTTCCCGCCAAGCGCAACCAGATAACCGCCAGTCACGGGTCCCAGCACCGCGCCGAGCCGGCCAACGCCCGATGCCCAGCCTGTACCGGTCCCCCGCGCGTGGGTCGGGTAAAGCGCGGCCGCCAGCGCGTTGAGCCCGGACTGGCCGCCCAGCACGCAAAAGCCGGCAATCGCGACCGCCAGAATCGATGCCGGCGTGGCCTCGTGAAAATAGCTGATGCCCGCAATCGCCGCGCCGCCCGCAACGAAGTTGCAGAACATCACAGGCCCGAATCCGCGCCTGTCGATCAAGACCCCGAGGACAAGATTTCCGGCCAGTCCACCAAGCCAAAGGGCGGTGCCGGCGAGCACGGCGTTGCCCGTCGAAAAACCCGTGCCGCTCATCAGCACAGGAATCCACGTGGCGAGGAAGTACGCGCACAACATGTTCGCGAAATAGGCGAACCACAACAGCAAGGTGCTCGCAATGCGTCCTTCGCCGAACAACGCGGCCCACGGGCGACGCGGGAGATTTTGCAGGCGAGTGGAGGGGCGCGATGTCGAAGCGGCGCCCGTCTGATCGAGACCGAGACGTCGCAGCAAGTCGTGCGTGTGCCGACTGCCCGGGCGTCGCAACACGCTGAACTGAAGCGATTCAGGCAGTGAAAACAGCATGGCTATCGTTACCGCACCGGTGAGCAGCGCGCCCGCATAGAACACGCCGCGCCAGCCGAACGGCGGAATGACCCACGCCGATACGGCGCCGCCCACCACCCCGCCGACGATATAGCCCGACGACACCGCCATCAACAACGTCACGCGAATGCGCGCCGGACTGTATTCGCCGGCGAGCGCGATCGCATTCGGCACCACTGCGCCCATCCCGATGCCCGCCACGAAACGAATCGCCGTCAGCTCGCCGAGCGACGACGCAAGCGGCGTCGCGCCCATGCAGACTGCGACCCACGCCATCGCCGCGATCAGTACCGGGCGGCGGCCGACGACGTCCGCGAGCGAGCCAAGTGCGAGCGACCCCGCGAACATTCCGAGCAGGCCGGCGCCGAACGCCGCACCGAGCGCCGAGCGCGCGACGTGCCAGTCCTTCACGAGCGCCGCCGCCGCATAGGACATGGTCTGCACGTCGAAGCCGTCGATCACCATGCACAACGCGCAAAGCGCCAAAACCAGCCGTTGGAGCGCACCGACCGGACGCTCGTCTATCGTCGACGCCCTCGCGTCGATGGATGGCACAGCCATGGATATCTCCGATATTTCAATCCGGCAGTTCTCATGCACGTATTGCGATCACGCCTTGTGCGCCCGGAAGTCCTTCTTACGTCGTTTCGACGAATACGTCTGTTATGTGACACATTCGTCAATTCGAGGCCAAATTTTTTTGCGCCTAGCCGGCCGGTTCGCCGTGCAGACGCTCGTATTCCAGCACCAGTTCGGGATCACGCTCGCGCAGGTCTTCGTGTGTGACACGGCCAGTACGGCGCATATAGTCGTATGCAAAGCTGATCGGATCGAGGTGCAGTTTGTCCGCGACGTTTTCATACCAGTCGAGGCTCTTAGCCGCCGCGAGCTGAAACCGGTCGGAAGCTGGACGGCGCGCGCTTTCGAAGTGTGCAAACGCACCGCGAACATCGTCCGCATGCGGGCATACGCCTTCGAACAACGCGATCGCATCCTCCATCGCCATCCGCGTTCCCGAGCCGAGCGAGAAATGGACTGAGCGTAACGCGTCGCCGATCAGCACCACGTTGCCGTGCGTCCAGATTTCATTCTTCACCGTCACGGCCTCAAACCAGTTCGACTTGTTCGACAGCAGACCATGGCCAGCGAGGTCTTCCGCAAAGACTTGCTCGCAATACGCGCGGCTCTGCTCGTCGCTCATCTCCGACAGGCCCGCTCGTTCCCATGTCTGCGGGTCTGTCTCGATCAGGAACGTGCTCAGCCGGTCGCTGTATTGATAGCTGTGCGCGATAAAGACACCCGCAGGCGTCTCACGGAAAATCAGCGAAACCGCTCCGTACAGTTGCTGCGTGCCGTACCACGCGAACTTGTTGCGGCGGCGAACGAGCGATGGCCTGAATACCTCCGCGTCGCGCGAGCGCAGCCGGCTGTTGACGCCGTCGGCCACGACAACCATATCTGCGTCGCGCAGCGTGTCGAGCTCGTCGATGCGCGTGTTGAACGACAGGTCCACGCCGACGCTCTGACATTCGCGATGCAGGAATTGCAGCAGTGCCAGACGCGCAACCCGCGAAAAGCGATTGCCGCGCAGCGCCACGTGCACGCCGCGATGGACGATTTCCATGTGGTCCGACAGCACGTGGCCGGCGGTAAAGCGCTGGAAGAATGCGGGATCGGAGTGCTGCAGGAATGACAGCGCGACTTCCGAGAACACCACGCCCCAGCCGTAGGTCGCATCCGCGGCGTTCTGCTCGAACACGCGCACCGACCATTTTGGAAAGCGCTTCTTGACGAGATATGAGAAAAACAGCCCACCTGGACCGCCACCCACGACGTTGATATTCATGTCGGCCTCTGCGAATCAATGTATTGACCGTGTACACGACGCCGGCGGGGTCGCATTCGCCCCATTTGACGCAGCGTCGCACGACGAACGGCTGCGCACTCAACCGCCACGCTGAGGGTGCGGAATCGACCCCAGCTTGTCGGCAATCCACTTGCGCAGCGCCGGCTTGTCGACTTTGCCGACGCGTGTCAGCGGAAACGCGTCGACGACTTCGATCCGCTCGGGACACTTGAATTTGGCGAGCCCCTGCGAGGTCAGGAATTCGATCATTTGCGCGACGTCGGGCACCGGCCGGCCCGGGCGCACGACGATGAATGCGCAGCCCTTTTCGCCATACATCGGGTCCGGCATCGCCACCAGCTTTGCGTCGAGCACGGCCGGGTGGCGGCTTAGGAAGGACTCGACTTCCTCGCAGCCGATCTTCTCGCCGCCTCGATTGATGTTGTCGCGCATCCGGCCTTCAAACGAATAGCAGGTCACGCCATCGACGACATGTGCACGCATCATGTCGCCGGTGCGGAAAAAGCCGTCGCGGGTAAACGCGGTCGCATTGACCTCAGGCGCCTTGTAATAGCCACGCAGGCTGGACGGCCCGCGGAAGCAGAGTTCCCCCATCTCGCCCGGCGCAACCGGGCGCTCGCTTTCGGGCTCGAGCAGCATGATCTCGTCGAACGCGCAGCCGGAAAAGCCTTGGGTATGGTGGCGGATGAACGCGTCGGCGTCCGGCGCCGAGCCCAGCAGCAGACCTTCTGTCGTTCCGTATAGGTTCGAACACGGAATACCCAGGAAGCTTTCGAGGCTATCAGCGCGCGACATGCAGAAGAAACCCTTCAGCGACGACAAATCCGATTCGAGCACCTCCGGGCTGGCCATCAACTGCGGCGCGACCGGACCGATCGACACTGCATGCGTCACGCGGTGACGCTCAATCAACTGCGCCATCCGCACCACGTCGACTTTCGGCATCAGCACCGTGGTCTGACCGAGCAGAATCGTCGGCACGAGCGCGTACAGGTGTGCCGCGTTGTGCAATAGCGGCAATGCCCAGATGACCGTTGCGGACTCGCCGCCCTCAATGTGAGCGGCCCATGCCGCCGCATGGGCGAGATATTCGGCGTGAAAGCGCGGAATGATCTTCGGCACGCCCGTGGTGCCGCCCGACAACTGGAAGCTCAGCACGTCCTCGGAGCCGATGCGCACCGCATCGAGCGTCGTACGAGCCGTGTAAAACGTGTGGGATTCCAAAAGCGCAGTCATCGAATGAGCGCCCTCGGGCACCGTACCGCGAGCGACGATCAATCGGGTCAGCGACGGATGCGTATCGCACATTCGCCCCGCAAACGCGACCAGATCGAAGTGGCCCAGGTCGCCTTGCGCGAAGTAGGCCTGCGGCTGGCTCAATTCAGCGAGCTTGCCGATCTCCACCTCGCGATACTGCGGCAGCGAGCAGACAGGCACGATGCCGCTGCGGTAGCACGCGCACAACGCGATCGCCGTATCGATCGTGGTGCCCATCTGGAACAAGACCCGCGAGCCGGGCTTCAGCCCCAGATCGAGCAGCGCCGCAGCAAAGCGCGTGCTCAATTCGTCGAGTTCCCGAAATGTGATGCTGCGCTCATCGCTGATCAAGGCGAGCTTATCGGGAATGCGCCGTGCGGTCGCTTGCAGCGCTTCCCCGAAAGTGGAATCGATCCACGCGCCCTCCTCCAGGTAGCGGCGCGCAACGTCGGGGTTGCCATAGTTCACCCCGTCGATGGGGTAGTGGATGCCAGCCATGTGCTTCGTCTCCGGTATTGCTTTGCTACTTCTGCTCGACAATCCGCACGCGGTCCTTGTCGAAGGTCTCGATGCGTCCGCACAGGCCACCCGTGAAGAGGCCATACCACACTGCCGGCCTCAATCCGAGCGCCTTGCGGTTGAATTCGATCGGCGTGTCCGATTCGATCAGGTAGTAGCCGGGCGTCGGCTGTGAGACGCGGCACGCCGCGTCGCCCCGCGCGGCGGCGACGACGCTCGCGAACTCCGCCAGCGCCGGCACGAAAATGCCGGGGCCGTCGCTGTTGATGTTGCATAGATTGCTCAGCAAGCGGCCCTTCTCCTGCCAGACGGTGTCGATCTGCTCGACATCGGCGGCCTGCCGGTGCGCCGCTTCCTCAGCCTTGATAGCCGCTTCGAGCGTGAGCGCCGCGTCTTTCGCGTCAAGCGCCTCCAACAGGCGCAACTTCACGGTGATCTCGATGAAATAGCCGTTCGGATCGCGGAAATAGATGGATTCGATCACTTCGTGCCGAGTCGTCGCGGACACCTCGACCCCCTTCTTCTCCAGCATAGCCTTCCACTCGAGCAACTGCTCAGTGCTCTCGGCGAGCCAAGCCGTATGCGTCGCGTCGAACAGGTGATCGTCGGGTGTCGGCGGCATCTGCACTCGCTCCTGCGGCTTCGGTTCGCCGAGGTAGTAGAAGAATGCGATGGTGCTGCCATTGCCGCTATCAAAGAAGAAATGCAGGAAGTCGGGGTGCGTTTCGGGCCCCCAGCCGCGCGCCGAGATGGTGTGCACGAGCGAAAGACCGAGTGTGTCCCGGTAAAACTCGACCGTCTCCTTCAACTTCCACGTTGGACGCGCCGTGTGGTCGACGCCGGCGAGCCTGAGCAGTGCGGATTGATTCATTTGCGAAGTCCCTCAACTTACAAGAATGAGCGTTCGTGCAGCCATGTGCCAATCTCGCGACACGCGGCGTAGCGGCCTGGCTCCTGGCCCGCCGCGAGCGGTCTGCCGTGGTGGTCGCCGCGGATGCGCACGTGCGTCTTGTCGGCCGAGCCGACGTTCGCAAAGATCTGCGCAATCGACTGCGGGAAAGTCGTCTGGTCACCGGTGTATTCGACGAGAAGCGACGGCACCACGACGTCTGGAGCGGTCTTTTCCAGCGCCGCATTCGAGCTCAGGCCCGACCAGGTCGACAGCCATGCCTCCGGGGCACACAACCGCCCGAAACCGACGGATCCGAAATTGGAAGTCACCGGATTGGGCGACCACAGCGAGCCCGGCGCCCGATCCGAAGGATCGAGCGTCAGGTCCAAACACCGCAGGTCGGCATCGGTGCGCCATACGGTCATGATCGAAGTGTGGTTCGCTTCCAGCTTCTGGCGTCGCGTCGCGTCGCCGTGCTTCACAGCCTGCCGCGCACTTTGCCGCACGGCGATCAATTGACGCGCCCGATCGTCGAGGTGCGCAACACGCTGCCGTTGCGCGTCGCGGAAACGCTCGACGAAGTTCGTGTCATAGCGCGTTTCGCCCGGCACGCGCGAGTAGCCGTTGGCGGGATCGAATGGGTTCAGGCTGTCGTCGATAGAAAGCGGATCGTCTTCGTCGGTCACCGACGGATCGATGCACCCGAGCAGCAAACGCCCTTGCCCAGGGTGCGGTGCAAGAAAGATCATGCCGTCCACAGTGGGCAAAGCCGCTTCAGCCAATTGCGAAGGCCGGCCGCCAGGCGTGCACGCGATGCGCCTGGCCGCCGGCAATTGCGACTGTTGGATGTAGAAGCTGTAAAGCCCCGCTCCACCGGAATTGCCGAGCAGCACGATGCGCTCGAAGCCGACTTCCCGCAGATAGCGGATGCCCGCAGCGACGTCGTGCAGCGCGATTTCGTGTTCGAGCCGCAAGTCGTTTCCGACCGAGCGCGCCGCCTGCGCCCAGACGGACGCGCCCGAGCGCAGCAAGCCGGGAATCGTGTAGTGGAACGTGAAATTTTCGCGGGGATGCATCAGACACACCACCGTCTTCGTAGGCGCACCGACGTACAGCACGCCGCTCGTCGCCGCGCCGTCTTCGGTGCGCAGCGTCACGCTGTTCTGCCGGGCCGAGAGCGGCAACGCCTCGGGAAACCAGTCGATCGTCAATGCGGGCGCCTGCTCCACGCCAATCCCGTCGGACCTGTTGCTCATGAGTCTGTCTCCGTGTCATTTGACGTTAGTATATGTTTTTTGACGTCTACGTCAAATTTTTCCCAAAAAAAATATTCAGCGCCGTTTTGGCGCTTTTTCGATCATCACGGAAAGATGATCGAGGTCCTCGCGCAGCAGCCCCAACGCTTCGGATACGTCGCCGCGCTTCAATCGACGATCGCCCGGGCGCAGTACGGATTGGACGGCCAGCTCGGCGATCGTCTCGGCGATCTCGGTCGCGCTCTTCGCGCCGTCGGGCTTGTACCAGAACGCGGGCCAGCTGCACATGCCGATCATCGTGAACGCGGCGATCCTGGCGTCGACGACGCGAAAGACGCCGGCCTTCACCCCCGCTTCGATTGCAGCCGTGAAGTTGTTCAGGACCGCACGCTTCGCATCTTCATTCGCGCGGTACGCACGATCCGGCAACTGATGCTCGGTGCGGTCTATCACCCGGAACTGGTTGTGATGCGTGAGGATCAGCATCGTGTGCTGATGGACGAGAGCGTGCAGTCGCTCCTGTGGATCACCATCGATTTCGGACGCGACGCGAGTCGACAGACGCTTGGCCTGCAACGTCACTTCTTCGACGAGCGCGGTGAGGATTTCGTCTTTGTTCTTGTAGTAGTAGTAGACCGCCGTACGCGTCACGCCCAGCGCCTCTGCGATCTCTTGCATCGATGCGCCGCCGAAGCCCTTCTGGATAAAGAGCTGCGCTGCCGCGTTCAGGATCTGTTCTTTTTGCGCTTCGGCATTGACCTTCGCCACGAAAAACTCCTATTGTCCGATGCCGCCGGCGTGGTCGCGTCTGGTTGTGAAGCGCACGGAACTCCGGTCGACGGCTGGGCGATTGTACCGCTGAAGCCTCCGAGACAGCATCGCGAACGATTTCCGACGACAAAGGCTCAGGCTGGGTCGGCGAATTACGGCTGGATTGACCTTTAGCTGAACAAGAAGATCAGCCGACCTTTCGGATGATCGCTGGACGGGCATTCGTAAGGAGCGTGACGCTGCAACCCGTCGGCACATCGTTGAAGCGGATCGACATTCCATGCATGCCCGCCACTGCGTGGGTCAGGCTCAGTCCGAGGCCGTTTCCGGGCGTGTGGCGGCTGGCCTCGCTCCGGTAGAAGCGGCGCAACACGGCCTGCCGCTCCTCCGGCGCAATGCCCGGGCCGTCGTCGGCGACCGTTACGCCGAAACTTGCGGCGCCGTCGAACACCTGCACCGACACGTGGCCGCCTTGTGGCGCGAACTTGATAGCGTTCTCCACCAGGTTGGCGAGCGCCTCGAATAACAGATTGCGGTCACCCTGTATTTCGATCGTGTCGCGCGCCGTGCGTTGATAGTCCAACGCGATATCCTTTTCTTCTGCGGTTGGCTCGTAGAACTCGATGACATCGTCGACAACCGCAGCGAGATCGACCGTTACGAAGTTGCCATGACGCGCGTTGCTCTCGATCTCCGAAATGCGCAGCAGCGCGTTGAAGGTGCGCAGGATGCCGCCCAATTCCCCGATCGCGACTTCGGTGGCAACCCGGTAATCCTGCTCCGATGCCGCGCGCCGTTGCGCGCGTTCTAGTCCGGCGAGCAAGCGCGTCAGCGGCGTACGCAAGTCATGGGCGATCGCGTCGCACACGCCCTTGACCTCGTGCATCAGCCGCTCGATCTCCTCGAGCATGCTGTTCACGACGCGCACCAGCCGGTCGATGTCGTCCTGTTTAGCGTGCTCGGGCAAGCGGCGGCTGAGATTGCCCGCCACAATTTCCTCGATTGATCGGGTCACGGCATCCAGCCGCCGCACGGCACCGACACCGACGATCGCTGCGCCGACCAGCCCGGTGAGGAGCATCAGGACGCCCGCCGAGAGTAACGCGTGCAACAGCTCTTCGTCGAAGTGGTCGAGCTCGCGAATGTTCTGACACAGTAACGCGGTGCGTCCATCGGGAATCTGTGCAGCGATGCAGCGCGCGGGGACATTTCGTTCCGGCAATGCGAGGCGCGTCGAAAACGGCCGGTTGAAGTACGGCAGCGCTGGCCGGTCGCCCGGAAAGCCGCCTGCGACGTGTTTGCCCTGCGCATCGAACAGCGCAAACGGGCGCTGGTGATGCGGATCGAACTGGCTCTGATGATTGAAGCGTGCGACCAGTTCGTCCGGGCCTTCGCGGACGAGCGCTGCGTGCTCGCGCAGCAGCCAGTCGTCGACCCGTTCCATTTCGAAGCCCGTGATCTCGACGTACAGGTAAGCGAATAGCAAGAGCGAGACGACACCGAACATCGCGAGAAACAGCGTCGCGAGCCGGAAGCTGGTGGTCCGATGCAGATCAGTCAGGCGCACGGACCGTATATCCCGAACCGCGAACCGTGTGGATCATCGGCATCGAACCGTCAGGATCGAGCTTCTTTCTCAGACGGCTAATATGTACGTCGATTACGTTGGTGCGCTCGTCGAGCCGGTAATCCCACACCGCTTCGAACAGCATCGTGCGGCTAATCGTTTGACCGGCATGCTGCATCAGATATTCGAGCAGCCGGTATTCTCGCGGCAGCAGCGCAACGGGGCGGCCGGCGCAGGTGACTTCGCGCGTGAGGAGATTGAGCCGCAACGGCCCCACCTGATACTCCTGAACGCTGGCCGGCGCCTCGCGGCGGCGCATCAGCGCGTCGAGGCGCGCGGTCAGTTCGATGAATTCGAACGGCTTGGTCAGGTAGTCGTCGCCCCCGGCGCGCAGGCCGCGCACCCGCTCGTCCACCGCGGAGAGCGCGCTCAGGATCAGCACGGGCGTGACGACGCCGGCGCTGCGCAATGCGGCCAGCATGCCGAGTCCTTCGAGGCCGCCGGCCAGCATCCGGTCGAGCACGATGGCGTCGTACTGTCCGGCGACGGCCAGCATCAAGCCGTCACGGCCGGTTTCTGCCGAGTCGACGCGGCAACCGTGATCGGTGAGTGCGCCGACGATTTCTTCACGCGTCCGGCGGTCGTCCTCGACGACCAAAACATTCGACATACGGAATTCCAGAGTAAGGGCGCACTGACACGCCGCGGTCGGACAGATGTCTTTGCGCTACGCTAGGCGTTCACAGTATGCCTTGGCGCTAAAAACATCCGTTTCGCGCCAACATTAAAAAAATTTAACCCAGACCCGCTTTCGGTTGTTAAGCATGCGAATCCTGATCGTCGAAGACGATGCGCGCGGCAGTCACTTCATCGCACGTGGCCTGACAGAGAGCGGCCACATCGTCGATACCGCCGCCGACGGCGCCACCGGGCTCGCGCTCGCCCGGGAAGGTATCTATGACGTTATCGTCACGGATCGCCGCCTGCCCGCGCTGGATGGCATCGAACTCGTTACGCAATTGCGCGCGCATGGCGGCGTGACGCCCGTCCTGATGCTGTCTGCCGTTGCGGGTCTGACCGACCGGGTCGACGGGATTCGCGCGGGATGTGACGATTATCTGGCGAAGCCGTACGCTTTTGCCGAACTGCTGGCGCGTGTAGAAGCGCTCGCGCGCCGCGCTGATCGCACGCGTCTGCAGGACGTATTGCAGGTGGCCGATCTGGAGCTCGACCGGCGCACGCGCCGCGCGAGCAGGGCTGGGCGGGATCTGCATGTGCAGCACCGCGAATTCCTGCTGCTGGAATGTCTGATGCGCCACGCTGGACAAGTCGTCACGCGCAGCATGCTGCTCGAATCGGCCTGGAACTACCAGTTCGATCCGCGCGGCAACATCATCGATATGCACATGCACCGGTTGCGCGGCAAGGTCGACTCGGGCTTCCCTAAACCGTTGATTCATACCGTGGTGGGGGCGGGCTATGTGCTTCGCGCGGACCCGTGAGCGCGCGGGGCCGCTTGCCGTCGCACATTAAAGTTTTTTAATAATCGAGCGAAAGGCCGGACAGGACGGCCTAGCTATCCTCGCGACGTTCATGTTGCGAGGAATCCTGTTTATGCTCCGGTTGTCCGGTCGCGTTGTGCCAGGCGTATCGCGGGTGCCGCTGCTCGGGTGCGCGCTGGCGCTGGCGCTGTTGCCCGGCTGCTCGCTTGCGCCAGCCTACCAGCGTCCTGCTGCGCCTATGGCGACGGCCTGGAGCGGCGCTGCGCAGGCGTCGCTGGCCGATACGGTGCCGGTCAGAAGCGGCTGGTGGCGTGCCTATCAGGACCCGGCGCTCAACGCGCTCGTCGAGCGTAGCCTGCAGCACAATTTCTTGCTGGCATCGGCTGTCGCCACTGTGGCCGCCGCGCGCGCCAACGCCGAAAAGGCCGGCGCGCCGCTGTACCCGTCGCTGACGCTTAACGGCACGTTCGACCGTAGCCACCAGCGTAGCAATAGCGCCAACTCGGGTTCGTCGACCCACGGACAGAGCTTGTTCGCGGAAGCGGGCTACGAGGTCGATTTCTGGGGGCTCAATGCCGCCAACGCCCACTCGGCGCAGATGCTTGCGCGAGCCAGCGTGTTTGACCGCGACACGGTCGCGTTGACATTGACCGCATCGGTTGTCGATACCTGGTTTCAGATTCAGAGCTTGCGGCAGCGCGTGGCGCTCGCACAGACCATTTCAAACGACGCTGCGAAGATCCTGACGCTGCTGCTCGCTCAGCAGGATGCGGGCGTCGCGACGGAGTTGCAGGTCCAGCAGCAGCGCAACGCCGTGGCGACGTTTCAGGCGGCGATCCCGGCGCTGCAGCAACAACTCGACCAGAACCTGCACCTGCTTGCCACGCTGGTCGGCAGCGCGCCGGAAGGATTTACCGTGGCGGGCGCTGAACTGGCCGACATCCCGGTGCCGCGACCCCGCCCGAACTTGCCGTCGAACCTGCTCGATACGCGGCCCGATATCCGTTCGATGGAAGCGCAGTTGCAGGCGGCGAACTACAACGTCGGCGCCGCGCGGGCGGCGTTCTTCCCCAGCATTGTGCTGACCGCCGACGGCGGTTTGAGCAGCCGGTCGCTATCGAACTTCCTGTCGAGTCCGTTCGCGAGCCTCGCTGCGTCGTTGGCCGCGCCGGTCTTCGACGGCGGCGCGCTGCGCGGGCAGTTGCACGCAAGCGAGGCAGCCGAGGCCAAGAGCGTCGCGGACTATCGCCAGACCGTCGTGAGCGCATTGCAGGACGTCGAGGATTCGTTGAGCGCCGCCACGCAGCAGCAACAAGTTGAAGTCGCCGACCAGGCCGCGGCCGATGCCGCGCGCAAGGCCGCGATGTTGGCCGACGCGCAATACAAACTCGGCACGATCGACTTTCTGACGGTGCTCGATACGCAACGCACGCTCTATCAGTCTGAGGACACGCTCGTGCAGACACGCCTTGCCCGCTTGCAGGCGTCGGTCAGTCTGTTCAGGGCGTTTGGCGGCGGCTTCGGCCTGACCGACGGAAGCGGCGAGCAAGGTGGGGCTGGCGGTGCCGCTTCCGTCGCTCCTGCCGTTTCTGCCGCTCCCGTCGGGAATGCCGCCACGACCGTCGTCGTCACAGATGCCTTCCTGCAGCGCCCTTCCCTACCGAATCCCATCGCGCCATGAATCACGCCGCAGATATCCCTCCGGAAGAGCCGCCCCGGCCGCGTCGCCGGTTTCCTCTTCCCGCTATAGCGATAATCGTGGCGGGGCTCGCGCTGCTCGCGTGGTGGCAGTGGCCGAGACACCATGCCAGCGCACCTGCGGCCGCCGTTCCGGTGAACGCCGGCCATGCGATCGTCGCCGATTTTCCGATCCGCGTGGCGGCCGTCGGGACCGTGCAGGCGCTCAATACCGTCGACGTCAAAGTGCGCGTGGACGGTCAGTTGCAACGCGTCGCCTTTAACGAAGGGCAGGACGTGAAGCGCGGGCAACTGCTCGCCCAACTCGACCAGGGACCGCTCACCGCACAGCTGCGGCAGGCCGAGGCAACGCAGCGCAAGGATGAAGCGAGCCTCGAGAACGCGCAGCTCGACCTCGCGCGTTATTCGAAGCTCGTTGGCATCGGCGCGGCGACCTCGCAGAGCGTCGACACGGCAAGGGCGCAGGTCAAATCGCTCGCCGCGACCGTCGCGGCCGACGCCGCGCTAGTGCAGAACGACCGCCTGCAACTCGGCTTCACGACGCTGAACGCGCCTTTTACAGGCCGCGTGGGTGCCCGTGAAGCTGACGTCGGTGCGATCGTCCACCCCACCGATACCACCGGTATCGTCACGCTCACACAGATGGAACCGATCGACGTCCTGTTCTCCGTGCCGCAGGACGTGTTGCCGGCGCTGCTTGCGAATCAGGCGACGGCGCCGCTGCCGGTGAGCGTCACGACCCGTACTGACGGCGAGACGGTCGCCCAGGGATCGCTCGTCTTTATCGATAGCCAGGTGGATCCGACCACCGGCCAGATCAAACTGAAGGCGTCGTTTGCCAACACAGACCGCAAGCTGTGGCCGGGCGAACTCGTCAACGCCCGTGTGCTGGTGCAGACGGACCGTCAGCGCATTGCCGTGCCGAGCCGCGCCATCGTCAATACGCAGGCGGGCACGCAGTTGTACCTGATCGCGCCGGACGGCAAGGCGCAGATGAGGGCGGTGCAGACTGGCGCAAGCGTCGACGGCATGACCGAGATTCGCCACGGCATCAAGGCCGGGGACCTGATCGTGTTCGACGGACAAAGCCGCCTGAACCCAGGTGCGCTCGTGGCGGCAACCCTTGTCAGCGCGAAGGCGCAAGCCGCCGCTGCCGCGCCCGTGACGGGTATGGACGCTCCATCATGAGCCTCCTCGAACGGTTCATTCAGAGGCGCGTTGCGACGAGCTTTCTGGCGATTGCGGTATTGCTGGTCGGTATCGTCGCGTATTTCCTGTTACCGGTCGCTCCACTGCCGCAAGTGGATTTTCCGACCATCCAGGTCGTCGCGAACCTGCCCGGCGCCAGCGCGGACACGATGGCGACCTCGGTGGCCACACCGCTCGAACGGCAACTGTCGAACATCTCCGGCATTACGCAAATGACCTCGTCGAGCTCGCTCGGCACAACGAGCATTGCGATCCAGTTCGATCTGTCGCGCGACATCAACAGCGCCGCGCAGGACGTGCAGACCGCGATCAACGCGGCCGGCGGCACGCTGCCGAAGAACCTGCCGAATCCGCCGACTTACGAGAAAACCAATCCGGCCGATTTCACGCTGCTGTCGCTCGCTTTGACATCACCGTCGCTCACGCTCACGCAACTCGACAGCTACGCCGAAGACTTTCTTGCCCAGCAGATCTCCCAGATGCCGGGCGTCGGTCTCGTCGATTTTCACGGTCAACAGCGTCCTGCGGTGCGTATTCGTATCGATCCCGACAAACTCGCAGCGCGCGGTCTGACGCTGGAGGACGTGCGCTCGATCGTCGGCCTGCAAACCGTCAATGCGCCGAAGGGCAGTCTGAACGGCCCGGACCGCTCGGTCGTGTTCAATGCGACTGACCAGATCACGACGGCCGCCGGCTATCGGGACCTCGTTGTCGCCTACAAGAATGGCGCGCCGATTCGCCTGCAGGACCTCGGCACGGTGATCGACGCCGCCGAAGACACGCAGCAGGCCGCATGGCTGCAGCACGAGCGCGCGATCATTATCGACGTCCACAAGCAGCCCGGCTACAACGTCGTCGACACCATCCGCAACATCACGGCCCATTTGCCGGAACTGGAGGCATCGTTGCCTGCGGCGGCGCATGTCCACGTGGTCGGCGATCGCACGCAGACAATCAACGCGTCGGTACACGACGTGCAATTCACCTTGATGCTGACCGTCGGGCTGGTCGTGATGGTGATTTTCTCGTTCCTGCGCAACGTCTGGGCCACTGTGATTCCGAGCCTGACGATTCCGCTGTCGCTGGTCACGACGTTCGGCGTCATGTACCTGCTGGGGTACAGCCTCGACAACCTGTCGCTGATGGGGCTGACTATTGCCGTCGGCTTCGTCGTCGACGATGCGATTGTCGTGATCGAGAACGTCATGCGCCACATCGAGGAGGGCGTGCCGCGCATGCGCGCTGCGTTGCTCGGGGCACGCGAGGTGCGCTTCACGATCGTCTCGATGACGATCTCGCTGATCGCCGTGTTCATTCCGATTCTGATGATGGGTGGAATCGTCGGACGTCTCTTTCGCGAGTTCGCGGTGACGGTGAGCGCGGCCGTCTTGATGTCGGCGCTCGTCTCGCTGACCGTCACGCCGATGCTGTGCGGCTGGCTGATCCGCACGCCGGCCGCGAATGGCCGCGGGCCGGGCAAGCTCGAACGTGGGCTGGAGGCGGTCTTCGTCGCCGCGGAGCAGCGTTACGAGCACGGGCTCGACTGGGTACTGCGCCACCAGAAGACGATGCTGGGCGTCACCATCGCCACCGTCATTGCGACGGGCGCGCTGTACGTCGTGATCCCGAAAGGCTTCTTCCCGCAGGAGGACTCCGGACTGATTCAAGGCGTCGCGCAGGCTGCGCCGGATATCTCGCCGGAATCGATGGCGGCGAAAATGCAGCAGCTTGGCCGCATCGTCGAAGCCGACCCGGCGGTGGACAACGTCTACTACTGGATCGGAGCGAATCCGACCGTCAGCCAGGGCCGCATGATGATCAACCTGAAGCTGTTCAATCAACGTACGGCGAGTGCCGGGCAGGTGCTCGACAGGCTGAGACCCAAGCTGGCAAAGGTCATGGGCATCACGCTATCGATGCAAGTGCGCCAGGACATTCAGGTGGGCGGCCGGATCAGCGCCGCACAGTATCAGTACACGCTGCAGGACCCGGATGTGCAGGAACTGAACCACTGGGCGCAGGTTCTCACGGCGCGCCTCGCCACGCTGCCGGAACTGACCGACGTGACGTCTGACCAGCAGGCCTCGGCGACGAGTGCGACGCTGGTGATCGATCGCAGCACGGCCTCGCGCTTCGGCATCACCGCACAGGCCATCGACGACACGCTCTACGACGCGTTCGGCCAGCGCCAGATTGCGACGCTCTTCACCGAGTTGAACCAGTACCACGTGATCGAAGAGGTGGATCCGAAGTTTCAGTTGACCACCGACGCGCTCGCGCATCTCTACGTGCGCTCGCCGCTGACGAATGAACTCGTACCGCTGAACGTGCTCGTGAGCATCGACAACAATGTGTCGCCGATTTCCGTCAACCACCAGGGCTTGTTCCCCGCCGTGACGATCTCGTTCAATCTTGCAGCAGGGCAATCGCTCGGCAACGCAGTGACCGCGATTCGTGCTGCCGAAGCCGCGACCGGCAAACCGGACACGCTCACCGGCACCTTCCAGGGCACCGCACAGGCATTCCAGACGTCGCTGCAAAGCGAGCCGTATCTGATCCTTGCCGCACTCGTGGTGGTGTACCTCGTGCTGGGCATTCTCTATGAAAGCCCAATCCATCCGCTGACGATCATCTCGACGTTGCCGTCGGCGGGTGTCGGCGCGTTGTGCGCGTTGTTGTTGTTCCATCAAGACCTATCGATCATGGGCATGATCGGAATCATTTTGCTGATCGGTATCGTGAAGAAGAACGCGATCATGATGATCGACTTCGCGCTGGTCGCGGAGCGTGAGCAGGGGCTGCCGCCCACCGCTGCAATCCGCCAGGCCTGCGTGCTGCGCTTTCGTCCCATCATGATGACGACGCTTGCCGCGCTGTTCGGTGCGTTGCCGCTGGCGCTGGGTCACGGTGCAGGTGCGGAATTGCGTGTGCCGTTGGGGATCGCGATCGTCGGCGGCCTGACCCTGTCGCAGTTGCTGACGCTATTCACGACACCGGTGGTGCACTTGTGGTTTGATCGCCTGGCCCATCGGCTGGAACGGAGTCGTCGCAAAGGCGATACGACTCTCATACGTGCGCGTGAGACGGAATCTTGACATGTGCTTGCAGTGGACGACGATTTTGCGTTGTCGGGCCGGCATCGATCACCCGGAAGCGCGGTGCGTACTGAGCGTCACGATGGCCGGCTGGCGGGCGGCGCCGCTCAGATTTCTGTAATGCGCAATAGATTGGTCGTGCCGGCCTTGCCAAACGGCATGCCTGCCGCAATGGCGACCTGATCGCCCTCACGGACCACGCCTTCCCGCATGGCGATTCCGCGCGCGACGGTGACCATTTCATCGATTGATTCGATATCCGCACTGACGGTGGAATGCACGCCCCACACCAGCGCCAGGCGCCGTGCCGTGGCAAGCCGCGGCGCGATGCTGAGAATCGGCGCCAGCGGACGCTGCCGCGCCGCGCGCAGGCTCGTGAGGCCGGACGTCGTATAGGTGATCGTGGCCGCCGCGCCGAGCGTGTGCGCGACATTGCGCAGCGCCGCACAGATTGCGTCGCCACGCGTCGGCAGCGGGAGTTCCTCGTGAGCGTCGATGAGGCTCCGATACAACGGATCACGCTCGGCTTCGCCGATGATCCGGTCCATGATCGATACGGCCGGGACCGGATAGCTGCCGCTCGCGGACTCCGCCGACAGCATGACCGCGTCGGCCCCGTCGAAGATCGCGGTCGCAACGTCGGACGCCTCGGCGCGTGTGGGCACCGGCGCCGAGATCATCGACTCGAGCATCTGAGTCGCGACGATCACCGGCTTGCCGTGATCGCGACACGCGCGAATGATCCGCTTCTGCACGCCCGGCACGCGCTCGGGCGGCAGCTCGACGCCCAGGTCGCCGCGCGCCACCATGACAGCGTCCGAAACTTTGACGATCTCGTCCAGCTGTTCAAGCGCCGCGGGCTTTTCGAGCTTCGCCATCAACCATGCGCGATCGCCTACCCGCGCACGGGCCTCGATCATGTCTTGCGGGCGTTGAACGAACGACAGAGCGATCCAATCCGCCCCCAGGGACAGAGCGAATTCAAGATCGACCAGGTCCTTTGCTGTCAGCGCCGGGATCGGCAGAACGGCGTCGGGTACGTTGACTCCTTTGCGGTCCGACAACACGCCGCCGTGCGTGACGCGTGTGCGGATCGACTCGCCGTCGCTGTCGAGCACTTCGAGTCGAAGCTTGCCGTCATCGAGCAGCAGCGATTGGCCGCGCTTCACTGCCTCGAACAGCTCCGGGTGAGGCAGACAGACCCGCTCGGCATCGCCAACAGCAGGGTTTCGGTCAAGCACGAATCGCGCGCCGGACGTCAGCGTGACTTTGCCCGACGCAAAAGTGCCGACCCGCAATTTGGGGCCCTGCATGTCGGCGAGGACCGCGATCGGCCGGCCGGACACGCGCTCGACCTCCCGCACGATTTCATAACGGCGTCGATGGTCATCGTGCGAGCCATGGCTGAAGTTCAGCCGAAACACGTCCACACCGGCATTGAAGAGATCGGTAATCGTTTGGAGGTCGGAGGTTGCAGGCCCGAGGGTTGCAACAATCTTGGCTTTTCGTAGGCGAGGCATGGTGGGTCATCGGAATGAACAGCGGTTAGCGCCGACTTGCGAGTGCGGCATGGCTCATCACTTGCTGGCGATTTCATGGCTGGACAGCAATTCGATCACCCGGCACAACGCGGAGTGGTCAAGCTTGCTCATGCCGTTCGCGGCACAGGCGTTCATCAGTTCCTGCGCGGATGCGGTATGAGGCATGGAAACGCCAAGCGCCTTGGCGCCCTGCAAGGCGAGGTTGAGATCCTTCTGGTGCAGCTCGATGCGAAAGCCCGGATCGAAGGTGCGCTTGATCATCCGCTCGCCATGCACTTCGAGAATCCGCGACGCCGCGAAGCCGCCCATCAGTGCCTGGCGCACTTTCACCGGATCCGCGCCGGCCTTCGACGCAAACAGCAACGCTTCCGACACCGCCTGGATGTTCAGAGCGACGATGATCTGATTGGCCACCTTGGTGGTCTGGCCGTCGCCGTTGCCGCCGACGAGCGTGATGTTCTTGCCCATCAATTCAAATAGAGGCTTGACCTTGTCGAACGCCTCCTGCGGGCCGCCGACCATGATCGTCAGCGATGCGGCCTTTGCCCCCACTTCGCCACCCGATACCGGCGCATCGAGGTACTGGCTGCCTAGCACATTGATTCGCGTCGCGAATTCCTTCGTCGCAAGCGGCGAAATCGAACTCATGTCGACCACGATCTGGCCGGCGCCGAGCCCCTTCGCCACGCCATCGTCGGCAAACAGCACGGCTTCGACATGCGGCGTGTCAGGCACCATCACGATCACGATCTCGCTCTCGCGCGCGACCTCCTCCCCGCAGAGACAGACCTTGCCGCCAGCCGCCACGAGCGCGTCGGGCACCGGATTGCGGTCGTGCAGAAACAGTTGGTGACCGCCTCGTTGCAGGTTGGCCGCCATCGGGGCGCCCATGATGCCAAGGCCAATGAATCCCACTTTAGCCATAATGTCCTCTTCTGAATGTTCAGGCTTTGCAAAAGACCGTTGGGAGCAAGTTTCCCGTCGGAAGGTCAAACGAGCCCCTCGGGGTTGACGCAATTCTGCGGCCGTTCTCCGTTGAGAACGCTGAGCACGTTCCCGACCGCGATGTTGCCCATCGCAATTCGCGTTTCGATGGTGGCTGACGCGATATGCGGGACGACGACGACATTCTCGAGTTCCGACAGCCCGTCCGCGAGGTCCGGCTCGTTCTCGAACACATCGAGCCCCGCGCCCCAAATCATCTTTTCCCGCAGCGCAGTGACAAGCGCGCGCTCGTCGACGAGCGGACCACGCGCGGCATTGATCAGGACTGCCGTTTTCTTCATCAGAGCAAACTCTCGCGCGCCGAGATAATGCCGGGTCTCCGGCGTCAGGGGCAGATGCAGCGACAGGAAATCCGCTTCGCGCAGCAGGGTTTCCTTATCCACGAAGGTGGCGCCTAGTTCGTCCTCGAGCATTCGATTCGGATGCGCGTCGGTGTAGATGACCTTCATGTCGAACGCCTTCGCCTTACGGGCGAACTTCGCGCCGATCCGCCCGAGGCCAGCCACGCCAACCGTCTTGTGGTCGATATCCTGGCCGATGAAGGCCATGGGCGCCCAGCCTTCCCAACGGCCCGCGCGCACATAGCGCTCCGCTTCCGAAATGCGGCGCGTGACCGCGAAGAGCAGCGCCCATGCGTGAGCCGCCGTTGCGTCGTCGAGCACACCGGGAGTATTGGTCATGACGATCTTGCGCGCCGTGGCCGCCGCGACGTCGAAGTTGTTGAACCCCACCGCGTAGTTCGCGAAGATTCGGCACTGCGGTCCGGCAGCGTCGAGGACCTCTGCGTCGACGGTATCGGTGAGCAGCGTGATGACCGCGTCGCGGCCCCGCACGGCCTCGAGCAGCTCGTCGCGTGTGAGCGCGCGGTCGTGCGGGTTGACTTCGACGTGGTGAACGGCGCGCAGCGCATCGATGTTTTGCTGCGGAATCATTCGGGTAACGTAGATATTCGCGTGAGCCATGAATCGTTCTCTAACTGAAATTTTGAAAATAGAAGCACCGATCAACCGGCAAGGCCCAGCAGCCCGGCGGCCACCTGCTCGGCCAGCGCCTGGTCGTCGGCCGGCGCGAGCCCGCTTACGCCAATTGCACCGAGCACTCGCCCGTGCACGTCGGCAAGCAACGCACCGCCCGGCAGCGCGGTAAGCAGCGGGTCGCAAAAAAAGCCGATTGGCACATCGTCGGCCCGCAGCCGTTCGAGGAAGGCAACGGTGCTCGTACCCATCCGGGTACAGGTGTAAGCCTTCTGCTGTGCGAGCTGAATGCTGCGGACGGGCGCCCCGTCCATCCGACTGAACGCGATCAGAAAACCCAATGCGTCGCACACGGCAACGCAAACCGGCTTGCTGTACGCACTGTGCGCATGCGTGCATGCGGCTGCGAGCAGTTTGTCGGCAATCTCCAACGATAGGCTCTGCATGGTCTTCTCTCCTTTTCTGACTTAGCCCTGGTTGACGGCACGCTGCGACTCGTCGAGCTCGGCTCGACCTTCTTCATTGACGAGCGCAGCGCTCGGAGCGACGCCGGAACGACTCCGGGTGCGCTTGTAAACCCACGCGGTCAGCATCGGAGTGAGTACCGCGGTCACGATCACCGACGCGGCGACCTGAACGGTCGCGGCTGGCGCGATAGCCGCGTAGCTGTGGTCGGAAAGCGCGATGGCCTGCGGCGTACCGGCAGCATTGCCCGCCGTGCTCGACGCAGCGGCACCCGCGACGCCGGTGCCGCCGAGCAGGCGGTCGGCGGCGATACAGACGAAGCCGGTGACCACGAACACGGCAATACCCAGGACGATGCCCGGCGTGCCGGCCGTGAAGACCGATTTGAGGTTGATCCCCTGCCCCAGTGTAAAAGCCATGAACGGCACGATAAGCGGCTCGTGCTTGCTGAAGAAATCGCGCAGCTCGCGGTCGAGATTGCCGAGAATGGCACCGGCGAAGATGGGCGCAATGACCGATAGCATCGTCAGCCACGGAATGTTCGCGAGGCCCGCTCCCACCAGCACCAGCATCGTCACGAAGGGGCCGGTCTCGATGCTTTGCGCCACGTACGTACCGGAGTCTTCCTTATTGCCGAATGCGCTTGTCAGCGCGAGAAACATCCCGCCATTGGTGTCGTTCATCGCGGCAAGAATCGCCAGTGTCGACAAGCCGAGGAGATTGCCGTGGAACAGGTGCGCGACTGCGAGCGCGAGCGCGATCGCAATGCCGACCTTGGCGAACAAGATGCCGAAGCCGCGCTTGAGCATGGCTGGCGCGGCGTGCAGCGTCATTTTGGTGCCGACCGTGAAGAGGTACATGGCGAGCACCGTCGGGTAACCGACATTGGTCAGCGCCTGCGTGAACCCGCCGATCTTCAATGCATTCGGAATGAAAGTGTTAATTGCCATACCGATAAAGAGCGGCACGACCATCAGGCCGCCGGGCACTTTGTTGATAGTCTGAAATATGCGCATGATGCGTTCATCTCCTTGGGTACTGCATGAGTCCCTGGCGACGCCGTCGGCGCCGCCTCTCCTGGTGGTGCTCCGTCGTGTCCTCCGCGTGCGCGGGTGCGCCGCCTGGAGCTGGCAGCGAAAAGCGGTCGTGCACACTCGCCCGGTGCAGCGTTCGATCATCAGCACTTGCGTGCCAGCGGTATCGGGCGAGTTGCCTTGCATAACTATTTCAGGATTACGAAACGTCAGAATCGGTTTCTTCAATGCGGCGCCGCGCATGCCGCACAAGCGCTACAAAAGCGCGAGGTCCACGGATACGAGCCCTGCTATCCGGCCGCTGGCGGTGCCCGCGGTCTTCGGGAAGAACATCCCGGAGTAGGAGCCGGTCGTCACGACCATGTCCGGCGTGAGCGCGATGCCGCGCCGTTGCGTGCAGTGGTTGACGAGCCACGGGAGCAGCCTGCGCGGATCGCCGGCGGGGTTCGCAGGGCGCTCCTCAGCGATATCTGCGCCCTCGAACTGAAAGCGCAGCGCCGGCGCGACGAACGGAAAGTCCTCCTGATAAGGCACCCACTCGCCCACCACAAGCGCGCCGTGATTCTGCAGATCGGCGAGTTGCGCGAGCTTGTCCACCTTGGGCCACGCAGCGTACCGGCTTGCCACGATCTCGATGGCCGCCGCCATCGATCCGATCGCCGCATGCACCTCTTCATCCGGATAGGGGTCGCTGCGCGCCTCGAACGCTCGAGCAAAGCGGAATGCAATTTCCAGCTCGAGTCCGAGCGGCGTGAACGCGCGGCGCGGCAGTCGCGTGCCGCTCACATGCAGATCGCCGGCCGGCAGCGGCGCACCCTGAATCGGACCCGTCGGCGATTTCGCACCGACCTTCCAACCGCCGGTCCGCGCGCCACGCAGCGCCAGAACTTGGTGCTGGATCGCGTATGCGGCATCGGCGTCGGAGGGTGCGAGGTCGGCAGGCAAGGCCTCGATGACGGTGTGATCGCCGCGCGCCTGTGCGAGACGGCGGCTCAGAATGGTTTGGTCGGTCATGGTCGGTTGTGCTGCAGAAGTAAAGTCACACGCCAGCCTGTTGGGCCGGCTGAGCGCCGGGGGCGGCGCTGAATTCGAACTTCCATTCGGGCTGCATGCGCGACGCGAGGACTACGCCGAGCGCCATGAGCGCCATGCTGACTACGAACGGCAGCTCCCAGTTGCCGAAGCGATCGATCAGAAAGCCCGACGCCACAGGCGAAATGATCGCTGCGAGAGCCGAGCCCGTGTTCATCATCCCGCTCGCAGTGCCGGAATGCTCCTGCGCGATGTCCATTGGAATCGCCCACATCGGACCGATCGTCATCTCCGAGAAGAAGAAGCCCGCGGCAAGACACGTCATCGACAGATACAGGTCGTGCACGAACATCAACGGCACGAGCGAGACGAGCGTGAGCAGCATGCAGACAGACACCATCCAACTGCGTGCACGCTTCAGGCTGCCGGTATGGCGGTAGAGCTTGTCGGTCACGATCCCGCCCAGCGTGTCGCCCACTACGCCCGCAAAGAAGACCACCGAGGCAAACAGCGCGGACTTCTGCAGATCGAGGTGGTAGCTGTGCAGGAAGTACTGGGGTATCCAGCTCAGGAACAGCCACAGCGTCCAGCCGTAGCAGAAATAGACGATCGTGACGGGCGCCATGCGCTTGAAGAGCCGTCCCCACGGCACGCGCGGGGCCTTCGGCTTCGGCACGGGCAGAACGTCGAGTTCAGTGCGGGTGATGCGCGGGTGATCCGCCGGATGCTCGGTAAAGGTCAAGGCCCAGGCCACGACCCAGAGGAGGCTCATCACGCCGCTGATGTAGAACGCTTCACGCCATCCCCAGTGCACCATGACGATGACGATAATGCCCGGCGCGACCGCATTGCCGATGCGCGACGCGGCATGCGTGATGCCCTGTGCAAAGCCGCGCTTTTCCTTCGCTACCCAGCGCGCCATGGCCGTGGTCGAGGCGGGAAACGTCGCGCCCTCGCCGAGCCCGAGCAAGAGGCGCGCGGCGAGCATCGACATCAGGCCGCCCGCGAGACCGGTCAGCAACGTCGCCAATGCCCAGAGCGCACCACAGAAGATCAGCGTGCGTTTCGCGCCGAAGCGGTCGCTGATCCAGCCGCCGATGATCTGAAACGCGAGATACGGATACGCAAACGCCGAGAAAACCAGACCGATCTCCGTATGAGAAAGATGAAATTCCTTGCCGAACCCGGCCGCCGCCGTACTGACGTTGACTCGGTCGAGGTAAGTGATGAAGTACATGATGCATAGCATCACGAGAACAACGCTGGTCGCGCGAGTCGCACGAAACCGCTTCATGATCTGTCTCCGTTGCTTTAGGTCAACGCGCCCAAAATGGCACACCGGGTCCGGCTCGATGAGCGTTCGCTCACGAACATTTCGCTTTAAGCCACTACGTTCCGGACGTAGCTTGAGTTGAATCGTGAAAATGCGGCGCTACGGGATGCCGTTGCATGATGCGTGGCGAGAACGCGCGCACCATGCTCGTGCGACTGCGGGTGCAGTTGAAAAAGGCCGGGAGGCGATCTCTACCCCCCGTGACGCGTCAAGCGATCGATCAGGCGGCTGCCTTGAGCGTGTTCGCCTTTGGCTGCGAAGCAAGGAAAGCCATGGCCTCCCCAACGCCGCTTGCGGCGAGCGGCACGCCGGCGAGCTTCAACCCCATCTCGCAGCCCGCAAGCGTCGCCATCAGCGTGAGGTCGTTGCAGTCGCCGAGATGGCCGATACGGAACATGCGCCCCTTCAATTTGCCGAGGCCGGTGCCGAGCGACATGTCGAAACGCTCATAAATCGTCTTGCGCACCGCGTCCGCGTCGATGCCCTCCGGCGTCATCACACCAGTCAGCACCGGCGAGTACACGGCGGGATCGACGCACTGGATTTCGAGGCCCCACGCGCGAACCGCGCGGCGGCACGCTTCGGCGAGACGCTGGTGGCGCGCGAATACGTTGTCCGGGCCCTCGCCGAGGATCATTTCGAGCGCTTCCGACAAGCCGTACAGCAGGTTCGTATTCGGTGTGTACGGCCAATAACCGGTCTTGTTCGCCTCGAGGATCTCCGTCCAGTCCCAAAAGCTGCGCGGTAGCCTGGCCGTCTTGCTCGCTTCGATCGCTTTCGGCGACAGCGCGTTGAAGCTGATGCCGGGCGGCAGCATCAATCCCTTTTGCGAACCGGAGACGGTGACATCAACGCCCCACTCGTCATGCCGATAATCGGCGGACGCGAGGCCCGAGATCGTGTCGACGAGCAGCAAGGCTGGGTGACCCGCCGCGTCGATCGCGTGGCGAACCGCGGCGATGTTCGACGTGACGCCCGTCGACGTCTCGTTGTGCACCACGCAAACAGCCTTGATCGTGCGCTGAGTGTCGGCGCGCAGACGCGCTTCGATCCGTTGCGCATCGACACCGCGCCGCCATCCCTCGATACCCGGCAGCCCGAGGAACTCCGGCTTCAGCCCAAGGCCTTCGGCCATCTTCTTCCAGAGCGTCGCGAAGTGGCCCGTTTCGTACATGAGCACCGTGTCGCCCGGGCTCAGCGTGTTCGACAACGCCGCCTCCCATGCCCCCGTCCCCGACGCCGGATAGATCACGACCGGATGCTGCGTCTTGAAGATCTTCTTGATCCCCTCCAGGACCTTCAGCCCCAGCGCGCCGAATTCAGGACCTCGATGATCGATGGTCGCGTAGCTTATTGCCCGCAGAATGCGGTCGGGCACGGGGCTGGGCCCGGGAATCTGCAGGAAGTGGCGGCCAGCGGGGTGAAAGTCTAGCGTGAGCATCAGTCTTGTCCAGTTGAATTTTGCATTCAAAATACTTTAGCACTGGAATCCGGGAAGAGGAAGAAGAACTTGCCGCGACGGCTAAGGGGTATACCCGGTGGGGCTGGACGGGACCCGATGCTCGAACGTGAGCGATGCGGTAAGATGGAACAAGGGACAAATAAAGGATTTTGTATGCAAACGACATCCACTCAGCAGGAGCAGGCTTCGCTGCGCCTGCTTCCGAAGGTAGAGCGGCAGCGGTTGCACGACACGGTGGTCGAGCATCTGCGCGGCTTTATCGTCGAAGGCGTGCTCGCGCCGGGAACGAAGCTCAACGAGCGCGAGCTGTGCGAGACGCTTGGCATTTCACGCACGCCGCTGCGCGAAGCGTTCAAGGTGTTGGCGGCCGAGGGGCTGATCGAGATTTCGCAGAACCGGGGCGCGACGGTGTCGCGCATGACCGAAGCCGAAATCCGGGAGACATTCGAAGTGATGAGCGGGCTGGAAGCGTTCTCAGGGGAACTGGCGTGCCAGCGCATCACGCCGGCCGAACTCGCGGAGATCAAGGCGCTGCATTACGCGATGCTTGCGTGCCGCGCGCAGAACGACTTGCCCGGCTACTACAGCCGCAATCAGGAGATTCACGACCGGATCAACGAAGCCGCACGCAACACGGTTCTTCGACAGACGTACGTGGCGGTGAACCGGCGGCTCCAGGCCCTTCGGTTCCGCTCGAATTTCCAGACCCAGAAGTGGGACAGCGCAGTTCACGATCACGACGAAATGCTGAAGGCACTCGATGCGCGCGATGGCAAGCGTCTCGCCGAAATTCTTCGCCAGCACCTGCTCGACAAGCGGGACGCAATATTGCAGCCAGGTCAAGGCAACGAGCCTTGACTCACCCGCACTTGCTTGTCGTACGCTGTGGCCATGTATGCGCGCTGCGGCCGCGACTTTGTGTGTCGCCAGCAAACCTGATTCTTTCAGGACAAGCCAGGCCGGCGTGTACAGGTCCGACGCTGACGACCTCCTATGCCTCGATGCTCGGTACCCCAGCGATGACGGGCCGTACCCAGCGCACGGTTCGACCGACTCAATCACCTGCCCTGCCCGGCGTCATGCCAGGGAAAACACTCCCCAATCATTCCCGCTGAATGGGAATCGATTTTTTGATTTCTGGGAGTGGTGTGGCATGCTGGCGTCATCGATTCGGTTTTCATCCTCCAAGTGAAACAGGAACCAGGTGTCACCGGCGCAGAACGCCTGCTGCTGGTGCTCTCGGCACTCGCGAGCCATGGCAAGGCCATGTGCGTCAAGGACATGCAAGGCTCCACGGGCCTCGCGCAGAGCACGCTTTACCGCCAGATTGCGATGCTCAAGCGCTGGGGCTTCGTGACAGAAGACGCCGGCTACTACGCGCCTGGCCCGATCAGCCTGCAGCTTGCGCTCGGCTTCGACGTCAATTCGCTGCTGGTCGAAGCGAGCCGCGAACGCATGCTTCAGCTCGCACTGGCGTCGCAGGAGAGCGTCGGGCTCCTCGTCGCGGTCAACGACCGGGTGGTCTGCCTCGAAATGATCGAGAGCACCCACTCGCTGCGCTGCTCGTTCGAGAAAGGGCGTGCGGTTCCGCTCAAGGCGGGCGCCTCCGCCAAGTCGCTGCTCGCGTTCCTGCCCGAGAAGGCGCGTGCCGAAACGCTCGATCGCGTATTCGCTGGCGACGCAGCAGGACGTGCCGCGATCGAAACGGAGTTGGTCCAGATACGCGCGAGAGGATACGCGGTGAGCGACGGCGAAGTCGATCCGGGCGTATGGGGCGTGAGCGCGCCCGTGTTCCGGCGCGTTCCGCGCGGCGCGGTCGCGAACGCTTCGATCACCTTGATGGCGCCGTCGTCGCGTGTCGCGGGACGAGAGCTGCAACTCGCCGACTGGACGTTGCGCACTGCGAACGCCATTTCTGCCCGCCTGCAAGCCGAGTGATGCCTATACCTGAACCTGAAAGTCCCGAACAATCCACAGAGGAGCCCAACCATGAAACTGCATAAAGTGCTGTCTGCCGCGTGCCTGACCGTCGCCATGTTTGCCGCCGCTGCCCCAGGCACGGCTGGCGCGCAAGCCCAGAGCGTCCTTCAGGTCGCGACCGACGCGACGTTCCCGCCGATGGAGTTTACGCAAGACGGCCAGCGCACCGGCTTCGACGTCGATCTCATGAATGCGCTCGCCAAGGTGATGGGCAAGCAGGTCCAGTGGACCGACATCGACTTCAAGGGCCTGATTCCGGGGCTGATCGCGCATCGCTTCGACGTCGCGATCTCGGCCATCTACATCACACCTGAACGCAGCCAGGTAGTGGATTTCACCCAACCGTACTTCGCGGGGGGCCTCGTTGCGCTCGTCAAGGCCGACTCGCCGATCAAGACGCTCGCCGATCTCGACGGCAAGAAGGTTTCGGTGCAGGTCGGGACGAAGTCAGTGAACTTCCTGCGCGACAATTACCCGAAGGTCACGCGCGTGGAAGTCGAGAAGAACGAGGAGATGTTCGACCTCGTCGGCATCGGCCGGGTCGATGCCGTAGTAACCGGCAAGCCCGCTGCGTACCAGTTCGCGCGCACTCGCGCGGGTTTTCGCGTGCTCGACACAGAGCTGACGAAAGAAGCCTATGGCATCGCCGTGCGCAAGGACGAACCGCAACTGCGTGAAGCGCTCAACGCAGCGCTTGCGAAGATCAAGGCGGACGGCACCTATGCCCAGATCGTGAACAAGTGGTTCGGCACGAGCGCGAAGTAACCCCGCCGATCTCACCCATGCAACTCGACTTCTCTCCGGCGATCGCCGGTTGGGCCGACATCGCACACGGCGCGCTGGTCACGGTGGAAGTGACCGCCGCGTCGCTCGTGCTCAGCTGCATGCTCGGGCTGCTGATCGGCATCGGCCGGCTCGCGCCGCAACGGCGCTTGATTTACGGCTTCTGCACGGGCTATCTCATCTTCTTTCGGGGTACGCCGCTGCTCGTGCAGCTGTTTCTGCTGTTCTTCGGCCTGCCGCAGTTCAACATCCTCTTGCCCGCGTTCGTATGCGGCATGCTGGGGCTCGGTCTCTATTCGGCCGCTTACGTGTCCGAGATCGTACGCGGCGCGATCCAGTCCGTCGATCGCGGGCAGATGGAGGCAGCGCGCTCCATCGGCATGTCGTCGGGGCAAGCCATGCGCGCGATCATCCTTCCGCAGGCGGTGGTTCGCATGATTCCGCCGCTCGGCAACGAATTCATCGCGCTCATCAAGAATTCCGCGCTCGTTTCGCTGTTGACAATCGACGATCTGATGCATGAAGGCCAGAAGATCATTAGCGTTTCGTACCGCTCGTTAGAGGTGTATCTCGTGATCGCGCTCGTCTATCTCGTGCTCACGCAGACGACCAACTATGTGCTGCATCGCGCCGAGCGCCGTCTGCGCGCAGGAGGAATGGTTCAATGAGCGCGAAATCCGACCCGATCGTTCGCATTCGCGGACTGATAAAATCGTTCGGCTCGCATCGCGTGCTCAACGGCATCGATTTCGACATCGAGCCGCAGCAAGTGGTAGTGGTGATCGGCCCGAGCGGATCGGGCAAGAGCACGTTCCTGCGCTGCTGCAACGGCCTCGAGCAGCCCGAGGGCGGCGCCATCGATATCTGCGGCCATCGCCTCGTCGAAGACGGGACGATGCTCAAGGACCGTGCGCTGAATGCGCTGCGCACGGAAGTCGGCATGGTGTTCCAGTCGTTCAACCTCTTCCCGCATCTCTCGGTGCTGCACAACATCACAGTCGGGCCGCGCATGTTGCGCGGCGCGTCGAAGGGGCAGGCCGAGGCGGCCGCGCTTGCGCTGCTCGAGAAAGTCGGGCTCGCGCACAAGGCACACGTCATGCCTGCGAGTCTCTCAGGCGGCCAGAAGCAGCGCGTCGCGATCGCGCGCGCCCTTGCGATGCAGCCGCGCGTGATGCTGTTCGACGAGCCAACCTCCGCGCTGGACCCGGAACTCGTCGGTGAAGTCTTGCAGGTGATGAAGCTGCTGGCCTCCGAGGGCATGACCATGGTGGTCGTCACGCACGAGATGGGCTTCGCGAAGGAAGTGGCCGACGTCGTGGTGGTGATCGACGGCGGAGAGATCGTCGAGGCGGGACCGCCTTCGACAATCTTCACTTCGCCGGCGCAGCCGCGCACGCGGACCTTCCTGCAAGCGGTGCTGGCGCGCGCATGAGCCAGTCGTTCGCGACCGGCCTCTCGATGAAGAAGAAGATCAAAATACACAGTGCCGCCAACTCATACTCGACTATTCTTAGCGATACGGACCGGCGGATCCGTCGAATGCATGTCGGGCGACATGAGAGCCAGAGGCAAACGTCTGGCTACAGCGTACCAAGTTGAAAGGAGAATCGCATTATGAAGATGCTACTTACGGTCGAGATCCCTCACGAGCCCTTCAACTCCCTCGTCAGAAGCGGGAAGGCGGAGGAGATTATTGGACGTATCCTGGAAACTATCAAACCGGAGGCGGTGTACTTCACTGAGCAAGACGGCATGCGCTGCGGGATCTTCCTGATCGACGTACAAAATTCATCCGACATTCCCGCTTTTGCGGAGCCCTTTTATCTCAACTTCCAGGCCAACTGCAAGTTCCGCCTTGTGATGAGCCCCGAGGATCTGCAAAAGGCCGGTCTGCCGGAACTCGGGAAGAAGTGGGCGTGATGAACGGTCAGTGAGATCGGTAACGTACGCCCCAATCCGCCCGCTGAACCCACTTCCGTTACCGGAACCCGGGATTTCCTCAACACACACGGGGTGAACGGGCGGCCTTCCGATGATCTGTGATGCCCGAAGAAGACAGGCTTGTCTGCGGTGTAGCGCACCCGCGAAAATCATGCTTTGAAGCGCTCCAGAACGTCCTCGCCGAGCGTCAGCCCATGCCCGACTGCATCGCGTGCGATCAGGTTTCCGTGGACAGTCTCCGGCCATCCAGTAAACAACGGCTCAAGCAAGGGAAAGTCTTCAAGCCACGTCAAATTTGGACAAGCGTAGCCTAAGTGAACAAACAAGCCCGGCAAAAAATGAGGGGAAACTTCGACGCCGAACGCATGAGCGACGCGCGAGACCTCTAATGCGGGTGTCATTCCTCCAATCATCGCAAGGTCCGGTTGGATCACGCCGCATAAACCCTCCGTCAGAAAGGGTAGCGCGCTTTTCACACCTTGGAGGTGTTCGCCGAGGGCGGCCAGACGCGGAAAGGCCCGAGCTATCGCGCGGTAACCTGCCACGTCATCCGATGGTAGCGGTTCTTCCACGAAGAGATAGCCGCACTCTCGCGCAATGCTCATCACTCGTTGAGCTTGGGACGCTGTGCACTTCTCGTTGATGTCGCACATCAGCTCTAGTCCCGGCGGTGCCGCGTCGCGAACCGCCTCCAGCACTTCCCTCCCGGACCTGCTGCCGTCGATGCGCGGCTTGACGGCCTTGAATCCCGCCTCGGCGTGCATTTTGGTAACGTCTGCGGCTTCGCGAGGACTTTGCCTCGCGTTGTATTTTCCACTGCCGTACACCGGAATGGCTCGCGACGTGCCGCCCAATGTAATGCCGAGAACTTCACCCCGCTCACGGGAATAGGCATCCCAGCACGCGACATCGATGGCAGCAATCGCGATATTGTTTGGTCCCGGGCCGGTTCGGTTGAACGTCGCATGCATCCTTCGCCAAGTAGCCGCAGGATGGTCGAGCTTTGTATTGACGATGCTTTCCGCCAACAGCTCGGCTGAGGTATAGGCCGCCTTGCCGCTGCCGCTCAGGACGTACGAAAACCCTAAGCCGCTAGCTCCGGACGCCAGCAAGAGTTCCGTTATCAATACGTCCACGCTTGAAACACCTGAGCCGCCCACGGGCGAGCGAAGCGGGAAATGCAGGAGATGATTCCTTATCTGCGCGATCGTCATCTTTGGTCCTCACTCGACTGCGCTGCTGCGTCAATAAAGGATACGCTGTCGACACAGCCACGCCGGCCAACTTTCCAATGGCCCATCCAAAGTATCGATAACGCACACTGCCAGATTGCTATTCCGGCATGCCTTGGCCGGTCGTCTCAGGAAGCAGCCACGGGATAATCAGCCCAAGTGCATAGCATGCACCCATCGTAAGTGCGGCGTGCGATACTCCGCCGAACGTCTTGATCATCGAACCGGAGATGATGGGGAATACCCACGCAATCAGACGTGCGGCGTTGAATACAAAGCTAATTGCAGTCGAGCGTACGGTCGACGTGAACAGCTCGGCAGGGTAGATCGCCATCCAGACGTATGCACATCCGAGCGTGAAAAACCCGTTTATCGGAGCGATGATCTCCATGGATGCAATGGAGCTGGTGTACTGATACGTAATGATAGTTGTAGTAAGCGCGCCGACGAAGGTAAGAAACAAAAAAACTCGCCGTCCGATGAAGTCAACGATGAAGCCGGCCAACAGGTAGGCCACGATCGCGCCCGTAGTGTAGAAGATGGATATCCTCGTGCCCCACGACGCTGCGTCGGATATCCCTTGCGCTTTTGCCAGACTCACTGTGAAGGTTGGCAGCCAAGTGGAAATCGCCCACCAGCCCACCGTAGAGATGATCGAGAGCACCAGTGTGAGAAGGGTGCTCCATTCGCTACCCATGGCGAGTCCCGTGAGAAAGCGCAATGCGCAAAGGACAACGAATGTCGAGGAAAACGCGGTCAACCCCGAAAACAGCGCATACAGAAGCACCGACCATAGCATCATCGTCTTCCGGCCGACGTAGTCGGCCATGATGCCACCAACAAGACCTCCGACGCCCCAGCCGAGCAAGGTGATGCCGAGCACGGCTCCGGCGTAGAGGGGCGTCGAGATTGCCTGCTCCGGCGTCTAAAGCGATTTCAGCATTGGAGCAAGAACGACAACGACGGCGAGAGCCTCGAAGCCGTCAAAAATCCACCCCAAAAAGCCCCCCCGAAGGACACGCCAGTGGTCGGCCGTAAGGCCGACGTACCAGCGCGCCTTTGTCGGCATCGCAAGTCGTGTCTTTTCCATATTGCCTACTCCCGGAGGAAAGACTTGTTGTTGTCCGCAGCGTGCTCCGTGTCCCGCTTCGTTAGGCAGTGCCTTCGTTTTGCCTGCCTACTGCTAGCCCTGATTGCGTCCATACTCACGTTTAGTCGACGGATACCGCAATCGACTCTCCTGTCGGCGCCATACTATGCGGCGCTGTCTCGCGAGGATCTATCAACAGCCAGCAAAACGCTGCCGAAAGGAGCGCGATCACTGCGGCAACAAGCACGGGTCCCAGGTAACCGTATGCCAAACTGCTCCGGGCGACTGACAAGCCGCCGCCATATGGCTGCATCTGCAGTGCTGCGGCCCGGACATTGCCATTCGCGATATAGCGCGTTATAACCATGCGGGAGTCCACGCTTGCGTTCGGGAACCGTGCCAAAACACTCGCGGATATGCGATAGAACAACACTGCACC